>JBDTQH010000047.1:0-43472 GCA_039932335.1 Chloroflexota bacterium | reverse complement strand
AGGCCGTCCCACAGGGGACGGCCTTTCTCTTTAGCCTGGTTTAGCAGCGGGCTTAGCGCTGGGGTGTCTGGCAGTTAGGGAAGAATGTGTTGGCCACTATCTTCGATGTCTGCCCCCTTGATAGCGTTGCGTTAGGTCGGAAGTACGGCCTGCTCTGGCTGTCGCACGGCTCACCTGGGCTGCCGCACGGATAGCCGTTCATTGCTCCCGGCCTGTTGATCAACAACCTCTCCACATAGACGTGGAATGTTGAGCCTGCCGGTACATCGGTGAAGGTGAATGTGGCAGGATCAGGATCAGTGAAGCCTGCTGCATTACTCACGATCTTGGTTAGCTGACCGCGTGTAGCGTTGGCACTCGGCCTGAAGTAAGGCAGGTTGCCTGGCAATACGCACGGCTCGCTAGGATCTACTCCGCACGGGTAGCCTCCCATCACACCACGGCTTGCTAGCCTCTCTACATAATCGTAGAAGGTAGAGCCAGGCAGCACATCCTCGAAGGTCTGGCCGGTATGTGGCTCAGAGAAGCCAGCCGACTGGGATACCACCTTGGAGAGCTGCCCTCGTGTGACAGAGTTGGACGGTCGGAAGTAGGGATCGCTGTTAGGGTTACAAGGCTCACCTGTACCACCGCACGGGTAGCCGTTGATGATGTTACGGCAAGCAAGGCACTTGATGAAGGGGTAGAAGGTGTTGCCGGGCAGCACGTCAGCGAACTCAAGTGTGCATGCTGTTGGGGTAGCTGTTGCGCTGCCTGCGGTTGCTGTAGCAGCAGGTACAGTTGATGTAGCCGCGGGCTGTGTGGCTGTGGCAACAGGCGTGGATGTTGCTGGGCAAGCAGCGATGGTGTAGGAAAGCATCGTACCCGGCAGAAGAGTAGGCGTGTTGAACGAATACTGTGTGTAGTACTGCATATCGCGCTCTACGCCACTAGTAGCCGTGGTGCCGTTGCCTGCAACTGCCGCGCCGTAGATTACCTCGAAGTTAGCCGAGCCTTCGTGCAGAACAAACTCGAAGTTTACCGGCGCTGCACTGACGTCCAGCGACTTGGCGCGGTACTCAATATAGAGGGCGCGGTTAGGTGCTGTGCCTACTGTTGTGCTGTATACGCCATCGCCGCCGCTATTGGTGGTAAGGTCGTCCCAGAAGCCGGCAATCGCGTAGGTGTACACAGGTACCGGCAAGGCAGCGTTGCCGAAGGCAAAGTTGCTGCTTCCGAACCCAAGCACACCGTTAGAGCTTAGATTGACAGCAGTAAAGGTTTGGTCATAGAGCTTGACCGGGAAAGGCAGGCTGATCTGCACGCCGCAGTCGTCGCAGTGAACGCCGAGGTCTTGTGTGCCCGCCAGAATCGTAGCCACAGATGTAGCAACGCTATAGTTGGCGCACGCTGTCGGGATCGGCTGAGGTGTGTTGGTCGGGACAGACGTGCTTGTAGCGGTAGGAGGTGTGCCTGTGCTGGAAGGTGTTGGGGTAGTGGCGGCTCCGCAGCCGGGGAACTTGAACGAGCCGATGCGTGTCTTCCAGGTGGCGGCGGCTGTGGTCGGGTAGTACTCGTTTGTATACCAGAATGTGCAGTCGTCGGACGGGTCGACCGTTATCATGCTGTAGTCGCCCCAGCGGCCGGAGCTACTGGTCTGCGAGCCTGTACCGGCCATGAGTGTGGCCTCGCCCTGCGAGAGCTGGCCGAGCGGGTCGGAAGCAAGGCGGCCGGAGTAGCGGATTGACGGGAATACTGAGCTGCTGGACACACTATAGCCGACCGCGATGTTGCCGTCGCCGTCCATTGCTATACTACCTGCCCAGCGGTTCGCAGCGTCGGGGGCATATGTGCCCTGCTGATAGATTGTTGGACCGTTCGCGAGGTCGCGGAACTCGTACCAGCGCACACCTGCGTGGTCGGTGCCGTCAACGTCTACGGTGTGGTTGAACATCAACGATTCGTGGTCGCCCATGTTGCGGTAGGCGAGACGATACATGGCGCGGTCGGCCAGGGCATCAAGCTTAACACCGGTGCTAGGCTGAGGTATGCACTGGCGAGCGCCTCCGCACATATTCGGGTCGAACGGGGCTGCTTCAACGATGGTTGGCCCGGTGAAGCTGGACGAGCCGGGGTTCGCCCAGTCTACATGGAACTTCCAGAAGTAGAGCTGGCCGATAGTGTTAGACATCGAAGCGAATATGTTAGGCGCGCCTGCGGGCGGCAGTGTGGGGCCGTCCAGGTCGGAGGGCAGTGGGCTGGCGTAATAGTTGCCGGGATTGAATTCCTGGAACGTGGCCGCCGAGCCTGTCAACATTGCTGCCCTGTCGTATGCGATGGCTGCCGGGTGGTATCCGCCCGCGCCCTCGAACACGTTGGCTGTCATGTAATATGCATCCGGCCAAACGCCGTACTTCTCATAGTCGTAGAAGTCAACGGTGCTCAACTGGAAGTAATAGCGGTGATAGCTGAGTGTCGGATCCGGGCCCTGGGAAACGGCGATACACATGCCGTAAGGTGCGCTGGACGTAAACTGGCTGATGAACCAGCGATCGGCTATCTGATCGTACAACACGATCGGGTCGCCGTCGTTGTGTGTCTGGCAGGGTGCGCCGAATCCGGCCCAAAGGGTGTTAATGGCCCTGGGGGTGAGGAGCACGGTACCGCTCTTGTCCCACACAGCGAACGACGTGTTCACCGTCTGCACGTAGTGGTTGGGTCCTACATCGCCGTTAGTGTCAGGCGGGAGGCAGCCACCGCAGGCGGTAGGGTTGCCCACGCCTTCAAAGGTGACGGTAGGGGTTGGCATTACAAGCGGCCCAAAGAAGTTTTGAACAACCGGGTCCTTGATATCGGTTGAGCCGACCAGGAAAGGCAGCTCGTTCTCGTTCTCTTCTTTCTTTGGCTGCATAGGGGCGGCCGGTATGTCGCGCAGTGGAGGCGATGTGTCGTGCTTGACCTCGCTGACCACCTTGACGCCGTTAGCGTATGTCTTTGTTGTGGGTTGCCCACCCTGGAATGTTGTGGCAGCAATGCCTGCCCCGCTTGGTGCTGCCGCCTGCTTGTTAGGTGCTGTAGCCGCCTTATTGCCCGTATTGGTCTGGGCTTCAGGGCGAGTGATCAGCAAGCCGAACACTGCCACGCACATCAAGGCAAGTATGACACCGATTTGCCTGAACCGAGTTCTCATGTTTTCTAAGCTCCTTCTCCTATTTGCTAGCTTTACCGTAGGTGAGGGTTGATTTGCCGGCATCTGTCCTTTACTACCCTTTGAGGGCAGATGACTAGGAGCGGTACCATAAGTACCGTCAGGGGGGATGTGCTTGTTGGCCATGTATAGTCTTGCAACTTAGACAATTGTTAGCATGGCACAGCAAAGCTCAGCTCCTTTCAAGTAAAGCAACAATAGCAAACTGCCGCTTGATTTGTCAAGTAGAATTATTTCTTTTCAGGCAGGGAATATTATCGTGTTGGACATGTCAGGGTGATGGGTGAAAGGTGAAGTCCTGCTGCACCAGCAGAAGAGCTATCAAAGCAAGAGGGGTGCAGGGGCGCAGCCCATGACGGGGTTGGGGGTGTCCCCACAATCCTCTCTTCATTCCCTAATAGCTTCCCTGCCGTTGCACTAGGTGTGTGGGTATACGGGCGCACAGAAGAAAAGAAGCCGAGACTGTGCGTGTCCCGGCTTTTTTCCTTCACTTATTGTAGATGTCTGCTTGCTAATAGTTGGCTTTCAGGATCGGTTGGCAGGCATCCGAGCGGAGGTGGTCGATAAGGTCGAGCATGAGCGCGGTGGCTATCGTATCGCTTGCGATGCCTTCGCTTATGCGAAAGGTGGTCATTATTACAGTGCCCTTCCCGTAGCGGAACTGCACAGTGTGGACGGCAGGGTGGCCCACCCAGCCCGATACAAGGCCCGCCAGAAAGTCGCCCTGTACGGCGCTATCTTCCACGGGCAGGCCGAGGATGGTGTTCGTTGGTATTACCTTCTTGTAGGGCATGCTCAAGGGATTTTGCACCTCAAGTCGCTTGTGAACGTCAGGCCTCAGCCAACTGAAGGCTGTGAGCCAGCTTCCCCCGTAGGATCCGGCGCGCGATTGCACCCAGTAGAACGGGCTTGTTCCCTCGGCCTGGTAGAGCAGCTTGCCTCCTTCACGTACCCACTTCAGCAGGCGTTCGTTGGGGTAGTTGGTGATAGCTATCTCTGTGTCGGCGCTCAGTTTTGTGGATACGTTGTATCCGAGCTTCTTCATCGATTTCTGGAGAACAAGACTCATAGCGCCCGTTTCTTCATCTGACTCAACTTTATCCTGGGAGTCGCCCGGCTGCATAAAGTCGATTCCCTCCGGTGGGCGGTCGAACGGCTGTATCGACCCTGCTATGCTCTGCAGGTCCTGCATCATTACAGTAACGGGCGTCTGGTAGTCGGTAGCGCGGGCCGAAGTGGGAAGCACCAGCAGATCAACGCTGTTCTTCGCGTACTCCTCGCCGCTTTCAGACTGAATTGACAGTTGAACAGTGATTGTCCTCGCCCTATCCACCTCCGGCAGCGTCCAGGTTTGCTTGCCCAGCGCTGCCACTTCGCCGCGTTTCAGGCCGCGCACAGCTGCGTTACCCGCATCCCCACCCGGTATCGACCACTGCAACTGCGCACCCTTCCACTCCTTGCCGCTATAGTGCGACACAAAAAGCCGGGCAGTAACAGGTTCATCCTGCCAGTAGGCGTAGCAGTCGGGCCGGACGCTTATCACGTCCGGTGCGTTCACCTGGTGGAAGATATCATGGTAGACTTTGGGGTTGCGGTTGAAGTCGAGCAGGCCATTGCTTTCCCAGTAGATATCGCTCAACTCGGTAATTACATATCCCATAAGCGCTGGCTGGCGGCGCATCGCCTCGATCTGGAATTTGAGTGCGGCGAACTGGTGCCACTGGGTAGCAACCGCGAACTGCTCGAAATCTTCCCATATCGCACTGAGGCCAAGCCGTTGGAAACGCTCTTCCACACCGCTCGGCCAGCCCGCCTCCCCTTCCCACGAGTTCCACCAGGGGCCTGTCTTGAGCCAGTTCGGGTCTTTGCCCCCATACGGCTCGCGCAGCCTGTGCAGCGATGGTAGGCCCCAGTTGCCGAATTCGGATAATATTAGCGGCTCATCCCCTGTGCGCTGGGCGTCGCCGAAGCTGGAATATGTCCAGAGGGGGCGGAGGTTAAATTGCTCCACAGTGCGTTCGAATCTTTGGACCTGTTCGGGGATGTTGGCGTAGATGTGAAAGTCATCCAGGTCGCTCTTGACATGGATGTTCGGCCCCCAAGGATGGGGGCAGGCCGAGTTATCAACCACCAGGCGTGTAGGATCAAGCTCCTTGCACTTATCGTACATCTCGACCACCCACTTCCTATCCGATGCGCTCAATGGGAGCGTGGTGCCCCAGTCCTCGTTGACGATGGTCCAGATGATAATGGACGGGTGGTTGAAATCGCGCTGAAGCATCTCCTCCATGGTGCGTTCCACCCTGTGCTGGATTGTCTCGCCCAGGTCAAGCTGCTCTTTAAACCGAGTTCCCTTTACATAGAATGTGCGCCACGACGGGATCTCCGTCCAGATGAGGATACCCATTTCATCGGCCAGGTCGAGGTAGCGTGGGTCGGGCGGCTTGATATGGCACCGCAGGCTGTTGAGGCCAAGCTCTTTCGCCTTGCGGAACTGGTCGCGCAGGTACTCTTCAGAGGGGACAGTGTAAATGGTGTCGGCGTACATGTCCTGGTCGAGCGCGCAGAGTAGGAAAATCGGCTCTCCATTAAGGAGCAAGCGTCCCCCATCCGTCTTTACCTCACGGAAGCCGAAGCGCACTGTCAGGCTGTCCTCACTGCCCACAACGCCTGCTCGCCCGGCTTGCAGGGTTACTGTGGCGGTGTAGAGATGGGGATCCTCGGTGTTCCAGAGGTGAGGCTGCTCGACCCTCAGCGGCAGCGTGTATGCTGTGCCGTCGCCTGTCAGAGGTACGCTTGCCTCGACCTCGCCTTCCCCATCCGAGACTATCGCGTGAAGCGCGGTGGCGTCCGACCCTGTGCCGGTGCCTGCGAGCATGATCTTCAGGTGCACCTCTCCGGTGTGGATGTCGGTCGTGACGTGCACGGTATCTATATAAGTGCGCGAGACAGCGGTGATGGTTACGTCCTGCCAGATGCCCCCTGCGTTGATGTACCACTCCTGCTTGCCGTGTGGTATCTCATTAGCATCAAACGGGGGCTGGTCCGTCGTTTCCCTTGCCGGAAACTTGGGCCAGCGGTCGATGGTGATCTCGCTCTGCGCTACATCATATACGCGCACCGCAAGCTTATTCTCCCCTTCATGGACAAAGGCGCCTACCGGCAGAGTAAAGGGTGTGTAACCTCCCTCATGCTCACCTGCAAGTGTGCCGTTGACGAACACCTGGCACCAGTAGTCCACGGCTCCGAAGCGGAGCAGCAATTCACCTTCCAGCCAATCTTCTTCGAGCGTAAAGGAGCGCGAATACCATGCATAACCACTGTATTGCTCTAGCTCCGGGAATACTGCCTGCCACGGCATGGGCACCGGGATTTCGCGGTCGGGTGCAATTGAGGAGATGGTAAGGGATCCAACTGGATCGACCTGGAATTGCCATGTGCCTGAGAGGGAGCTTTGACGACGCATACGGTGAACCTCCATTGGGCCTGTAATCTGGAAACGAACTAGGGATGGCGAATAACAAACTACGAAGAATATCGTTCAAGCAGTTGTGGGTTTATGTTGTCTTGATGAAATAATATAACGCAAGGGGCTAAAAGACACGCATAAGAATGATAATCGCTGTGACTATGGGATTCAAGCGTACTCGATCATGGTAAGCTCAGCCCCTACTAATTGCCAGACTGCCATGGTAATGATTGTTCCAGATCTGTGCGGGCGTTGACTAGATTCGATCCATGGTGGCACGCTGCTTGCACTGACGTCTAAACAATATCTGCTCCCCTTATCAGATGAATTGGTCAAGCTTGCTACAATTCGGTACTTAAAGGTAAGATATTGATCTCGCGTTTTGCAAGTGTTGTTCGTTCAGGCTTATACTGGTGGGGGAAAACAAGCAGCAGTTCTCTTGATTGCTTACGAGTTATAGATTACATCAACCCACTCGTGATTCCCTCGTACCCTGACTGCACTGGTCCCACGATATTACAACTGAGGGAGGTGGTAGCGATAACTTCTATTTTGCATTCAGCAATATAACCACAACTGATTCTATGGCTCACAAAGGAGGAATTGCGATGTCGCATGACTTGAAAAAGAGACTTAGTATGGCAATGGTGCTGTCGGTCCTGACATTGTCGCTCGCGTCTTGCGGAGGAGACAACACTGCCGTCCCTGCAACAGCAACAACGGGTACGGGTAGCAGTGAAACAACCGCGACCGCTACGGTGGGCACGGGCACCACTGACGCGACAGCTACGACCGCCGGCTCAGGAACTACTGACGCCACTGCTACAACCGCCGGTTCGGGCACCACTGACGCAACCGCGACCACAGGCGGCGCTGCTTCGACGCCTGGGGCAGGCGGCACAGGCACGGGCTTTACTTCGGGCGGCCCTATAACACTGCCTGGTACCTGTTCGAACACGGCCATCAACTACTGGACCCCCTTGAGCGGTCCGGATGGTCAGGCTATGACCACGCTGACCGACAACTTCAACAAAGACAACCCCAATGTAAAGGTAAATATCACAACAGGATCGTTTACCGACTACATTACTCAGCTCGGCACCGCTGCCGCCTCGAACACACTTCCTGACATCGCGATCATCAACGAGGACCAGGTAGCAACCCAGGCGTTCCGCAACGTGCTTCGCCCAATCCCGGATGATATTCTGAAGCAGATCGGTGTGACCGCAGCCGATTACCCGGAGGTGGCCTGGAACGCCGGCCAGATCGCAGGCAAGACTTATGCAATCCCGCTAAGTTTTGTGGCAATGACCATGTACTATAACGAAGATATGCTGAAGGCAGCGGGCATCAACGCCCCGCCGACCGACAAAGCTAGCTTCGAGGCTGCTGCCCAGGCCATGACCAAGGACGGCAACAACGGCTTCCTGATCACCACAGGTTTCCCGGTACAGCAGATCTTCCAGATGTTGCTCCACCAGTTCGGCGGCTCCGAGTTCAGTGCTGACGGCACCCAGGCCACCTGGAACAGTGACGCCGGTGTGCAGGCTCTTACCTGGATGAAAGACGCCAGCGACAAGTACGGACAGAAGAACCTTGAAGTGGACGCTGACCTCAACGCCTTCAAGGCCGGTAGCGTAGGTATGATCTGGAATGGTATCTGGCAGGTGCCTAGTCTGACAGGCTCCGCTGTGGGCTTTGCAGGCAAGGCAGCCGGTGTACCTCAGATCGGCTCTCAGCCCGCAGTGTGGGCAGGTGGTCCTCTCCTTACATTCACCTATACCAAGACCCCTGACACCTGTAAGGATGCTGTGGGCGGCATGTTCTACAAGTACCTGATTGACCACTCGGTTGAGTGGGCCAAGGGTGGTAACATCCCCGCCAACAACAAGGCACGCGAAAGCGCCGATTTCAAGGCTCTGCCTCACGCAGTCGTAGGCCCATCGGTCGCGAACCCTGTGTTCCCGCCCGCCATCCCCGGTATCTCTGACGCCTTCGCGCCTCTGGGTACTCAGGTTGGTGCTGTTATCGGAGGCACAGCCACCGATATCAAGGCGGCCCTGGATACAGCGGCACAGCAGGCTAACGATATTCTTAAGCAGAATAAGCAGAACTACGGTGACGCACCGAAACCCTAAGTAGCGTTATTATGAGGTACAAAGTACAAATCGCGGGTTGCATTCTTCAATTCGTGATTTGTACTTTGTACCTCTGAGAAAGGCGGCTGTATATGGCAACCAGGACTGTTGAAACAACTATTGCTGCAGCGCCTACCACTACTGCCAAGAGCAAGTTCAGTTGGACGCCTTACCTCTTTATCTTGCCGCACCTGATCTTTTTTGGCGCATTCGTATGCTGGCCCTTCATCAATGGTATCTTCATCAGCTTGCAGCGATACGATTACCTGCGGCCCCAACAGAACGAATTCATAGGCCTCAGCAACTATGTAGACCTCTTTGCGCCCGGCACGCTGACCTTCAATGAGTTCTGGGACTCACTGAAGAACACCGCGATCTTCGTGATCATAAGCGTGCCACCGCTGGTGGTTATTCCCCTGCTGCTGGCAGTATTGCTCAACGGCAAGATACCAGGACGTAACTTGTTCCGAGGTATCTATTTTGCTCCGTGGGTGCTGTCGGTGTCGGTGGTTGGTCTGCTCTGGTGGTGGATCTTCCAGAGTTCGGGCGGTTTGCTCAACTACTATATCAAGGACTTCGGGTTTGATCCTCCGCGCTGGTTATCAAGCTTGCCATGGGCATGGATCTCGATTCTGATAGCCACTGTGTGGTGGACCATCGGCTTCAACATGATTATTCTGCTGGCAGCCTTGCAGGACATCCCTGAGCAGATATATGAAGCCACGTCCATCGACGGCGCCAACAAATTGCAGACGTTCTTCCAGATAACGCTGCCAATGTTGCGGCCTGTGCTCTTGTTCGTCGTAACGATCACCATTATTGCGTCGTTCAACCTGTTCGGCCAACCCTTCCTGATGACAGGAGGTGGACCTCCCCAGGCAAACGGCACACTGGCTACGACGCCGGTCATGTACCGGATCTATATTCAGGGCTTTGTGCGTCCGTTGCAGGGCAGCGCCGCCGCCATGTCGTTCGTCGTAGCTGCCATCATGGTCCTGGTGTCGTACTTCAACTTCAAGATATTCCGTCAGCGCGAAGACCAGTAAGACGCAACCAGACATTGAGAATGGCTGATCGAACTATGCGATTTGTATTCTGTCCAGAAGGAGAAAGAGTATGGCCGTAACAACAGCCACACCCAACACCGAGGTACGCAAAGATGATCCCAACCAGGGACGATTGTTGCGGAAGATATTGGGGCTGCTCCCTGCCTATATACTGATGGTATTCATAGCAGCACTGATAATTCTGCCCCTGCTCTGGATGTTGTCTACTTCGTTGAAACCCAAATCTCAATGGTTCACGCAGAGTATCGAGTGGATACCACGCACATTTACGCTGGAGAACTACCAGAAGCTGTTCGACAATCCTGCCACTCCTATTGGGAACTGGTTCTTCAACAGCGTCTCGATCGCCCTGATCACCACATTTCTGGTGCTCGCCATCGACTCGCTTGCGGCGTACGCATATGCACGCATGGATTTCCCCGGCCGCAAAGCTCTCTTTGCCTTGATGCTGCTGACCCTTTTCCTGCCCGGCATGATGTTCCTGGTGCCCAACTTCCTGACTATCGCTAATCTACATTTGCTCAACAGTTGGGGGGGTGTAATTTTGCCTGGACTCGCGGGCGTGTTCGGCGTCTTCTTCCTGCGGCAATTCTTTGAGGGCATACCCAAAGAGCTTGAGGAAGCCGCTTCGATTGACGGAGCGAACAGGTTCCAGGTTTTCTATATGGTGGTCCTTCCTCTCGCCAAGCCTGCCCTGGCGACGCTGGGAATCCTTACCTTCCTGGGAAGCTGGAACGACTTCCTCTGGCCCTTGCTCGTGTTACGTGATCCCAAGCTCCAGACATTGCCTCCCGGACTGCGTACACTGCAGGGCGCGTATAGCTCTGAGTACGGACTGATGCTGGCGGGCGCTGTTATTGTGGCGGTGCCTGTGCTGCTTATCTACATAGTACTACAGCGCTACATCGTGCAGAGCGTGGCCGCGACCGGCCTCAAGGGCTAACCTTAACCGGGCCTCGGACGTCACATTTCATTCATAGTATCAGGATCGCGATATGCCACCCGCCGAACGAAACCACAACGCAGCTATACGCATTACCACCTTTCTCCTTGGCCTGCTGGCATTGTTCAGCTTAGCGGGCTGCGGCAGCGAAAGCCCTACCGTCACACCCACGCAACAGGCTGTCGTCGCCTCACCTACAGCCGCAGCGGCGCAAGCTACGTCCACAGAGCAGCCGGTAGCCGCCACCGCCACAGTGGCGGTGGCGGCTACCGGCGCGATCACGGCTACGCCACGCACCGAAGCCACGCTGCCTCCGGCGGGCACAACCTTCACGAACCCGGTTCTGCGCCGCGACTTTCCCGACCCGTTCGTGCTGGACGACAATGGCACCTACTATGCATACGCCACAAACACATCAGGCATGAACATTCAGGCAGCACGCTCCACCACCCTTGTAGACTGGGAGCTGCTGACAGATGCTATGCCGGCTTTGCCGACCTGGGCGAAGTTAGGCGGGTCACTTGTGTGGGCACCTGAGGTGATAAAAATAGGCGATAAATACGTTATGTACTACACGGCTCGAGACAAAGCCTCCAACAAGCAATGTGTGGGCGCAGCCACCGCCGATAAGCCCGACGCCAAGTTCAAGGACAATAACACAGCGCCGCTAGTGTGCCAGGCCGACCTGGGCGGAACAATCGACCCCGACCCCTTCAGGGACGGCGACAAGCTGTACCTCTATTACAAGAACGATGGCAACTGCTGCGGCATGCCCACGCGCATCTGGGTGCAAGAGCTTGGCCCGGATGGCCTCAGCCTGACCGGGGAGCCTGCACCGCTTATAGAGAACAACGTAGGGTGGGAAGGCAGGGTAATCGAAGCGCCCACTATGTGGAAGCACGATAACCAGTATTACCTCTTCTTCTCTGCCAATAACTACGCAGGGTTTGAATACGCTGTTGGTTATGCCAGTTGCGAAGCTCCAACCGGCCCCTGCGTGCAAGCGCCCGAAAACCCCATCCTCGCCAGCCGTATGCAGCAGAAGCCGCTCGTCATAGGCCCCGGCCACCAGTCACTGCTGCAGGTTGGCGACCAAACATGGATTGTCTACCATGTATGGGATGTGCTGACATCCGGCCTCAGAGGCAGCAACCGCTTCATGTACATAGACAAACTCGACTGGCAAGCTGGAAAACCGGTAATAAAAGGCCCCACCACCGACCCACAGCCAATGCCGGGAACGTGAGACGGGTAGCGTGAAACGTAAAACGTAAAACGTAAGGACGGTGTTGAAACGCCAAGACGCCAAGACGCCAAGGTTTTATAGGGTTACCAGCTTACCCTGCCGCCCTGCCGTCAACTGACAACTGCCAGCTGACAACGCGGTCAGCCGTCTGCCGTCGACGGTCAATACGCAGTACGCAGTACGCAATACGAAGCGAAGCGACGCGCCCCAAGGATCAACAATGAACAACACCGACTTTCAATGGATGACAGGGTTCGAGTGTACTGCCTTTCCGCAGGTGGGCACTGATGAGTTAGAGCAGATGCAGCACTACAAGTGGTTTGCCAGCGACCTCGTGCGGGTGCGCGATGTTGGCATCAAGGTGCTGCGCTACGGCATACCCTGGCATACGGTGAATACCGCCCCGCAGGTTTACGATTGGCAATGGACAGATCAGGTTATTGATCTGATGGGGCTGCTTGGCATAACACCCATAATAGACCTGTTCCACTTCGGCACCCCCATATGGATAGCGGACGGCATATTGAACCCCATCTTCGGGGAATATCAGGAGTGGTATGCAAAGGCATTTGTAGAGCGATACCCCCACCTGCTCTACTATACCCCGACGAACGAGCCGTATATCGAGGCATCGTTTGGCGCGGAATGGGCGATCTGGTATCCTTTCCGGCGCGGCGATAGGAACGCGGCACGTGCCTTCAAGAATGTGGCCGAGGGCCTTTGCCGCTCGATGGCGGCGATCCGGCGCGTGCAGCCTTCCGCCATGATGATGATTGCCGATACGTGCGAGTATTATCACTCGCTGGATGGCGCGTTCCAGGAAGAAGCCGATTTCCGGACGGAGCGGCGCTTCTTGATGCACGATATGTATCAGGGCCTGGTGAACCGCCAGCACGTTATGTGGGACTACATGGTCAAGAACGGCGTTGAAGAATGGGAGATGGAGTGGTTCCTCAACAACTCCGTCAGGCTCGACATACTTGGACTGGATTATTATCGCCATTCCGAACACCAGTTGCGGCGCGGGCCGAATGGTGAACGCATAGACGAGTCGCCCATCGAAGATGAATCGCGGCTGTTCGGCTGGGCGGAGATGTCACGCCAGTACTCTGAGCGGTACAACGGCATCCCCGTCATCCTGGCCGAGACCAACTGGGGCGGTCCGGTCGAGGACCGCATCAAGTGGTTCCAGCATCTTGTCGCTGAAACCCGCAAAGCAAGGGCCAACGGGGTTCCGGTTGCGGGGCTTACCTATTACGGCGCGCTCGACCACATTGACTGGGACACTGCACTGCGTGTACGTAACAACAATATCAATCCATGCGGTATGTGGACGCTATCCTGGGAGGGCGACAAACTGGTGCGTACACCCACCGCGCTTGTCGATCTCTACCGGGACTACCTCGCCACGCCCGTAGCCGAAATAGTGGGTGAGATAGCCGACCCCTACGCTGCAGCGCGCGCCGCGGGCGTGTGGGAGCTTGCCTAGTTACGAAGCATGTTTACATCGTTGACCAGTAATTGATACCAGGGGTAGAGGATGAGAGATCAGGGGAGTGGGCCGGAGCGGGAGCCAGACGAGGCACAAAGGGCGGCAAATATCCGCGAGAGCTTCAGGGAGGCGTTTAGGAGCGAGGCCGATTTTGTGGCGCGCGCCCCAGGGCGGGTTAATATCATTGGCGAGCATACAGACTATAATGGCGGGTATGTTCTCCCTGCGGCAATAGACCGTACGTTGTTGGTCGCGGCCAAACCCATGCCTGGCTCACGAACCGTGGAGCTTTATTCCGTCAATTACGACCGTTGGGCCAGCTTCGACCTGGACAATATCGAGCCATCCACCGACAAGAGCCAAACGTGGAGCAACTATGTGCGGGCTGTTGCCTGGGCGCTGGCTGATCGTGGCTATATCGACGTGTCGGCTATGCATGGCGCTCAACTTGCCATAGAAGGCGACGTACCGAGGGCATCCGGCCTGAGTAGCTCGGCGGCTATCGAGGTTGCTTCTGCCCTTACGTTCACACGGCTGGCGGGTGTGGAGATGGGCAGGGTCGATCTTGCTCTGGTCTGCCAGCGTGCCGAAAACGAGTTTATAGGCGTAAAGAGCGGCATCATGGACCAGTTTATCTCTGCGCTTGGCCAGGCCGACTCCGCGCTCCTCATTGATACCCGCAGCCTTGCCTACGAAGCGGTACCGCTCGGGCTGGAGGAGATCAGCTATAAATTGGTGGTGGCAGACAGCGCGGTGCCGCGCTCGCTTATCACGAGCGCATATAACCAGCGCACAGTCGAGTGCGAGCAGGCGGTCCGCATCCTTGCGCCTCTGCTTAACCTGGGCCGAGGGGCGCAACTCCGCGATATTAGCCTGGCACAACTGGAGGAGCACAAGGACGCCCTGCCCGAAATGCTCTACAGGCGCGCCCACCACGTAATCAGCGAGGATGACCGTACTTTGCGTGCTGCTGAGCTCATGCGCGCCGGACTGGGCAAAGACGACAACATGGCTCAGTTCGGCAAGCTACTTTACGCCTCCCACGTCAGCCTCCGCGACGACTACGAGGTTAGCTCGCCCCAGCTGGATATGCTGGTAGAGCTTGCGAGCGAAGTACCCGGTGTGGCGGGTGCGCGCATGACAGGCGCTGGTTTTGGCGGCTGCACAGTCAATATTGTGCAGGCACGACACCTTGACGAGTTCCAACATCATGTCATCGACCAATACAGGCAGCGCACCGGATTGGATGGCAAGCTCTACGTGTGCAAGGCCGTTGAGGGCGGGACATACGTATAGCTCTGTTGCGCGTTGAACCAGGAACTCTGAAAGGCTGCGAAGCCTGCTCTTCCATCGGGGATACGCTTTGGTATACCCCCAAAAGTGGCGTGCTTCCCTTACTCAGGGGTGATGCAAAGTCGGTTTCTAGCGTGCCCTCGTGGCGGTGTCATTCTGAACGCAGTGAAGAATCACTACGCCTGGCAGATTGCTATGGAGGTTGATTCTTCGCTTCGTTCAGTACGAGACTAACAAAGAGATGTCAGGTAAGCTCACCCCACCAGGCAGCGTCATTCTGAATAGAGCGAAGAATCCGTTCGGGTAGAGATTAGTATGGAGGTTGATTCTTCACTCTGTTCAGAATGACACCACCATTAGGGCACGCTTACCTGACACTTCTTTGTTAGCGACGCATTCAGAATGACAAAGTCCAGGTGGTGGTCGGTTCGCCACCATTTCTGACTTTGCATCAGCCCTGTCCCTTACTAAAGGGGGGTTGACATAGCCCCTCCGGCGTACTAAACTATCATTAGGCCACTGAGAACTCTGAAACGCACTTTCTTATATAAGAGCAGGAACCGGCGCAGTCTATAGACGCTCTGGTATTTGCGCGTCTGCTGGTGCGCGGAATAGAGGTGTGCCCATGATGTTTAACTCGGCGTCAGGAATTAGGGAAAGGCTATACTAAGGAAATGGACCACATGCTGCATTTGGGACCGCGCGCTGCTGACTTTGTCTGGGCCAGCGGCATAGAAGATACTTTTGTTCCGCAGACCAGGCCGGGCCACAGACCGCTAGATGAGTACGCGCTGATGGGCCACTATGAGCACTGGCGGGAAGACCTTGCTCTCGCGCCGGCGCTTAACATACACACGCTACGCTGGGGAGTGCCCTGGTACAGGGTTGAGCCGCTGCCGGGCGAGTTCGATTGGCGCTGGACAGACCAGGTTCTCCCCTACATGGTGGAGCAGCTTGGCATCACGCCTATTATCGATCTGATGCACTACGGCACACCCTTCTGGCTGCGCCGCGAGTTTGCCAACGACGATTATCCGCGTGCAGTCGCCAACTATGCGGCCGCTTTCGCCGAGCGTTACAAGCACCTGGTACGCTGGTATACGCCCTGCAACGAGCCGCTGGTAAGCGCACTCCTGTCCGGCATGAACGGCACGTGGCCTCCCTATATGCATGGCGAGCGCGGCTACGTCAAGATGATAATGCAGCTGGCAAGGGGCATTATCACCACAGTTTCGGCGCTAAAGAACGTTGATCCCGGCGCGAGGATGGTACACGTGGAAGCGGCGGGCATTTGCCGGGCGGCTCACCCCAGCTTGCAAACGCTGGCCAACGAGAACAGGCTGAAAGGCTTTATCGTGTTCGACCTGATCACCGGGAAGGTCACGCCGGAGCACCCGCTCTTCCCCTGGCTGATTGCCTGCGGTGTCAAGCCCCGCGAGTTGGAGGCTATTGCCCAGCAGGCCATCAATATAGACGTAATGGGCCTGAACTTCTACCCCCAGTGGTCCACCCAGGAACTCTATCTGAACGGGCACAGCAAGGTAGCCGTGCGCACCATCGAGCACGACGGCTCGGGCTTCGGCTCGATGGTACAGGACTTCTACACACGTTATGAAGCCCCCATCATAATCACCGAAACGAGCGCAAAGGATAGCGAAGCAGAGAGGTCGGCCTGGCTGAAGGCATCGCTGGGAGCCATAAAGGGCCTGCGCGCCAACGGCGTTCCCGTGCTGGGTTACACCTGGTTTCCGCTGTTCACTATGATAGATTGGCGCTACCGCTGGGGACGCCGCCCGCTTGAGAAGTACCTGCTGGATCTCGGCATGTACCAGTTGGCGCGAGACGGCAGCGGCAATCGCTGGCGAGCCTTCCCCCTCGTTGACGAGCTACAACAATACATGAGTGACCCCGCGCAGTCCGTTGGCGAACTTGTAGTGGGATAAGCCCGGCACAACTCAAACGCCCGGCGCAATATAGGAGGGATGCAGTTCTGCTGTATCCCTCCTTTTGCTTTGCCTGCCATACTGGTGCTGTCTCTCGAAATTGGGTGGCACATTGTCTGCTGTTTATTCATTCGCCCTGAGACAAATACAAAGAGGTATGTCATATGGAACTTGAACCGGCAGCTCACAGACCGCAGCCCAATGCGCGCAGCTTCGCCTTCGCGACAGGCATCGAGAACAGCTATCCCACTGTATTGGGTCGTGACGGACGCACTCTGCGTGTAGATGAGATGGCGAAGTGCAGGCATTACGAGCTTTGGCGGCAAGACTTCCGCTGTGTTCTCGACCTGGGCCTGGAGTTCCTTCGTTATGGCCCTCCATACTTTGAGGTACACCGCGGGCCGGACCAGTATGATTGGTCGTTTGCCGACGAGACCTTTGCCGAGCTAAGGCGGCTTGGCATCACACCGATTGTGGACCTCTGTCACTTCGGCGTGCCCGACTGGATTGGCAACTTCCAGAACCCCGACTGGCCCAAACTCTTCGGGGATTATGCAGGGGCGTTCGCCGCGCGCTTTCCCTGGGTGCGTCTCTACACGCCTGTGAACGAGATATTTGTCTGCGCGCACTTCTCGGGCAAGCTGGGCTGGTGGAATGAACGGCTAACCAGTGATGAGGGGTTTGTCCGTGCTACCAAGCATATGGTGCAAGCGAACATACTGGCGGAGGAAGCTATCCTGGCGGTGCAGCCTCGTGCTTATTTCGTCCAGAGCGAGTCGAGCGAGTACTTTCACCCTGCCAGCCCTAAGCGCGAGACCCTGGAGACAGCCCACAACTTGAACCACCGGCGTTATCTCCCGCTCGACCTTTGTTACGGGCAGCACGAAGTTTGCTGGTGCATGTACGAATACCTGCTCGATAATGGCATGACGCGTGACGAGTTCCGATGGTTCATGGAACATGGCCGGGCACTCAAGCCGTTCCAGGTTATGGGCAACGACTACTACATCACTAACGAGCATCTCGTCCATGATGACGGCAGGGTGACCATGGCAGGGGAAGTGTTCGGTTACTACGTGATTACCAAGCAATACTACGACCGCTACCGTTTGCCTGTAATGCACACTGAAACTAATCTGGCCGACCCTGTGAATGCCCCGGCATGGCTCTGGAAGCAGTGGGCCAATATGGTACGTCTCAAGCAAGACGGAGTGCCCATAGTCGGGTTCACCTGGTACAGCCTTACCGACCAGGTAGACTGGGACACAGCCTTGCGCGAGGATAACGGCAACGTCAACCCGCTAGGCCTTTTCGATCTGGACCGCAACATAAGGCCGGTAGGAGAGGCCTACAAGAAATTAGTTCACCAGTGGCGCGACGTCCTCCCCGGCGAGAGCATGTTCCTGGACGTCAACATCGCACCAGTGCCGTGAGCCGTATTGCGTACTCCGTATGACCGCCGACGGCAGACGGCAGACCGCCCGGGAAGGGGTTGACAGGGGCCTCCTGTCCGGGGGCCTGCGCTTAGTGCCAGCTTGGCATAAGGGGGTGCAGGGGGAACGCCTGCCGGGGCTAGGGGTGTCCCCTAACACTTTTCTTTTAGACTCCCCTCCCACTTGTGGGAGGGGCTGGGGGTGGGTCTTCCCCTACGGAGATGTCTCGCTGCTCCCACCTAAATCTGAAGATTTACAATAAGAATCAACCTTGACACCCTTTGCGGGTGCGTGATATACTCGAGAAACCTTTACAATCAAATAGCAACCAGACTCTTATCCAGAGAGGTGGAGGGAAACGGCCCGATGAAGCCCGGCAACCAGACCAACGGAGGTCCAGGTGCCAATTCCGACAGAGTGATTCTGTAAGATAAGGGAGTGGTTGGTCTGATGCTATTATGCACAACCTGCCCCTCGCCTTGAGGGGTATTTTTGTACCTCTTGAGGTAGACACAAAGGCAGGTTAACAGAAGAGTCGACCAACGCCCCCTTTCCCGGGGGCGTTTTTTTATTGGCTCAATTTAAGTTCAGGGAATACACGGCATGAGCTTGATAGTACAGAAATATGGCGGCAGTTCGGTGGCAAACCCCGCCCGCATCAAGGCAGTCGCGCAGCGCATCAAGGCGCGTTGGCAGGCCGGCAACAGGCTGGTAGTCGTAGTGAGCGCCATGGGCGACACCACCGACGACCTGCTGGCGCTTGGCCGCACCCTCAACGCGGAGGCGAGCGGGCGCGAAGTCGATCTGCTTGTCTCCACGGGCGAAGTTGTGTCGTGTGCGTTGCTGGCGCTCGCGCTCCAGGCGGTAGGTGTTCCTTCGTGTGCTCTCACCGGCGCGCAAGCGGGCATCTTCACCGACGGCAACTTCAGCCGCGCTGCCATTGCCGACCTCAAGCCTGCCCGCCTCTGGGCCGCCCTTGCTGCGGGCGAAGTGCCCATCGTGGCCGGGTTCCAGGGTGTGAGCGGTACGGGCAAGCGGCTGGACGGCGAGGTAACAACGCTCGGTCGCGGCGGTTCCGATACAACGGCTGTGGCGCTGGCCGCCGGGTTGGGCGCAGACAGATGCGAGATCTATACGGATGTAGACGGCATCTTCACCGCCGACCCGCGCATTGTGCCCGGGGCACGCCAACTCGCACGCATCAGCCCTGTGGAGATGCTTGAACTGGCGCAGCAGGGCGCGGGCGTCATGCATCCAAGGGCGGTCGAGCTTGGCGGCATCTATTCTATGCCCATACTGGTTGCGTCGAGCTTCAGGGACCGTCCGGGCACCTGGATTATCGCGCCCGACCTGTCCATTCCAGGCGAGCAAGTAGATATTGAGCAAAAGACCTCTGAGGAGGGAACCATGGAAATAAGAAACAAAGTCTCAGGTATAGCGCACGATACAAATGTGGCCCGGCTTACCGTGTTCGGGCTGCCTCGTCCCACGTTCGCGCTGTACAGCCTGTTCGGACCGCTGGCCGATGCAGGGATCAATGTGGATGCCATCGCTCACTCCACCGAGCCGGGCGGTGAGCGGGCTGACTGTTCCTTCACTGTAGCCGAGTCCGACCTGCCGCGTGCCCTCGGTATTACTCGAGAGACCGCGCTGCAACTGGGCGCTTCTGCTGTCGAGGGTGACGCCACCCTGGGTAAGGTCTCGGTCATAGGGCTTGGTGTGCAGCACGTTCCGGGGCTTGCCGCGCAGGCATTCGCCGCCCTTGAGCGAGCGGGCATAAAGATCGAGATGGTCACGACCTCGCAGGTGCGGATCACTTGCCTGGTTCCTCAGTCGCGCCTGGTTGACGCCGCACGCTTGCTGCATAAAGCCTTCGGGCTTGACGGTGGATATGGTGAGGACGATCTTGCCGAAGAGCCCGAGCTAGTGTTGCAGGTCGCAGTACGCAAGCCGTTGCGCGCCAGTACGGACGGTGTGGCATGCCTGTAAGCAAGCGAAAAGTGGCCGTCCTCGGCGCGAGCGGGCTGGTCGGGCAGCGCCTTGTACGCTCACTGGTAGGGCACCCCTGGTTCGAGGTGGTCGCGCTCGGCGGGTCGAAGCGGCGGGCAGGCACACCTTTCCGTGATGTGCTGCACCCTCTAGGAAGCGGCGACCTGCATGGAGCTGCTGTACCACAGGAGCTAGCAGATATGCGGCTTCTAGAATGCGAGCCTGGCGCGGCCTTTGACTGCGATATCGTGTTCAGCGCGCTCCCAGCCGAGGTAGCAGAGCAGGTCGAGCCTGCCTTCGCACAGGCCGGTTATGCAGTGGTATCAAACGCCCGCACATACAGGATGGACGCTGATGTGCCGCTGGTGATTCCAGAGGTGAACCACGACCACATTGCCCTCGTAGAGAAGCAGCGTCGCGAGCGCGGCTGGCGCGGCTGCATAGTCACCAACCCCAACTGCTCCACGATCGCCCTGACGCTCACAATCGCTCCATTAGCCCGCAAGTTCGGTATCGAGGCGGTGCAGGTAACCACCATGCAGGCGTTATCGGGAGCAGGACTAAGCGGGCCGAGCGCACTCGACATGCTTGATAACGTGGTGCCCTATATCGGTGGCGAGGAAGATAAGCTGGAGACAGAGCCGCAGAAGCTGCTTGGCACGCTTGCGGCCGGTAGCATAGAGCCGATGGACATCAAGATCAGCGCCCAGTGCAACCGAGTGTCTACCGTGCACGGTCACCTCGAGTGCGTGGCGGTCAAGCTGGGGAGCCGTGTCGAGCAAGATGAATTGCTGGCGGCATGGGCGGAATGGCACCCATTGCAAGATGCCGGGTTGCACCTGCCGAGCGCCCCCGCGCAGCCCGTGATCTATTTGCAGGAGCCTAACCGCCCACAACCACGGGTGGACCGCGATCTCGAAAACGGCATGGCTTCTATAGTAGGCAGACTTCGGCCCGACCCCATACTCGACTATAAGTTTGTAGCGCTCGGACACAATCTTGCACGCGGCGCGGCAGGCGGCACATTGCTGCTGGCCGAATTGCTGCACGCATCAGGAGCTATCGACTAGTACCGAGTACCGAGTACCGAGTACCGAGCTACAAAAGGAGTCTATCAGGGTTGATGCTGATCTTGGAGATTGAAAGTATGACACGAACAGACGGACATACAGGCGCTGCGATACCGGACGATGATCCTTCCGTCGCGGCGCGCGGGTTGGAGGGTGTGCGGGGTGCTGTGCCTGTTGGGCCGAGGCGTATTTGGACGCTCGCAGAGGGATTGCGCCTGGAATGCGGGACGCATCTCACGCCCGTCGATGTCGCGTACGAGACGTGGGGCACGCTCAATGCAGCGGGCGACAACGCTGTGCTCATCTGCCATGCGCTCACGGGCGACTCCCACGCGGCGGGCAAGTACTCCGCGGAAGAGACAAGGCTGGGTTGGTGGGATCCGCTGGTTGGACCGGGCCGGGCGTTCGATACAGACAGGCATTTCGTCGTTTGCGCCAATGTGCTCGGCGGCTGCCAGGGAACGACCGGGCCTGCATCCACCAATCCCTCTACCGCACAGCCGTACGGCAGCAGCTTCCCACAGGTGACGGTTCGCGATATTGTGCGCCTGCAATATGCTCTGCTGCGAGGGCTGGGCGTGCGTAGACTGGCCGTGGTCGCCGGCGGCTCGCTGGGCGGGATGCAGGTGCTTGAGTGGATGGTTATGTACCCCGATTTCGTGGACGCCGCCATCCCCATTGGCGCATCTATGGAGCACACCGCGCAAGGCATCGCCTACAACCTGGTGGGGCGCGAAGCCATCATGCTGGACCCCGCCTGGCAGCATGGCGATTATTACAGCACCGGACACGTGCCGGAGCGCGGGCTTTCGATTGCGCGTATGGTCGGCATGATTACATACCAGAGCGTAGAGTCGATGCGGCGCAAGTTCCACCGCGAGCGGGTTGACGACGATCCGGAGGCATACCACCGTCCTGATAGCCGCTTTCAGGTGGAGAGCTACCTTTATTACCAGGGTGAGTCGCTGGTCAAGCGCTTCGATGCCAACAGTTACCTCGTGCTGTCTCGGGCAATGGACCTGCATGACCTGGGCTATGGCCGCGGTGGTATTGACGAGGCGCTCCGCAAGGTTAGCCATAAAACGCGCACGCTTGTGATAGGAATAAGCAGCGATATCCTTTTCCCTACGCATCTGCAAAAGGAGACGGCAGAGCGTCTAACCGCCCACGGCCGCCACGCTGAGTATACCGAGATCGTGTCACCGTGGGGGCACGACGCGTTCCTGATCGAATACGATCAGCTTACAGAGGCGATTGGACGCTTTCTAGAAAAGGGCACGCAAGCGGTCACGGGGTGTAACGCGGCGGCCACTTCGTCAGACTATAGGTTTCAGGATAATTCGTTGGGAGGACTTTGATGCCGTCAAGGCAAGAACCGCTCAGGGTGATACAACTTGGATTTGGGAACGTAGGCCGCTCTCTGGTGGCGCAGATGCTTCCCGCGCAGAGCCGCTTCCCGTGGCTGCTGCCTTGCGGGATAGCCGACAGCAGCGGCCTGTGGGTCGCCCCCGGCGGTTTCTCGCCCGACGATTGCGTTGCAGCCCTCCATCACAGGGCAGGCGGCCAGCAATTATTGCGCTGGCGCCCTGCTTCAAAAGGCGCTGTATTGCTCCCTGCACGTGAAGCCTACAGCCCTGCGCTTGTGGACAGGCTGGAAGTGCTCGGGCTTGAGCGCACGGTTGTCGTGGACCTCACGTCGTCACAGGAGCTTTACCCCCTACATCTCGCCCTTCGCGAGGCAGGCCACCATATTGTGCTGGCGAACAAGTGGCCCCTCACAGTGCCCTATGGTCAGTTCGTCAAACTGTGGCAGGCAGGCGACGGCACCAACCAGCTTCGGCACGAAACCACGGTCGGCGCTGCCCTGCCCGTGATCGGACCGCTGGAGGAGCGCGTGGCGGTAGGCGATAGCGTTGAGGAGATAGTGGCGTCGGTAAGCGGCACGCTGGGCTTTGTCACAAGCTCGATTATGGACGGCATACCTTTCTCTCAGGCGCTACAAGAGGCTGCTTCGCGAGGATATACAGAGCCTGACCCTCGCGTTGACCTTGGCGGCATCGATGCGCAGCGCAAGGCGCTTATCCTCGCCCGCAAGCTGGGCATGCGGCTTGACCTTGCCGATGTGCAGGTGGACAGCCTGCTGCCTCCAGGGCTGCGTGATGTGTCGCTCGAACAGTTCTGGAGCGACCTGCCGGGTGTTGACGACTTCTTTGCGGAGAAAGTAGCAGACGCAAGGAGGCAGGACAAAGTGCTGCGCTACCTGGCTATTATCAAGCCGAACGAAAAGCCCTGGGTCGGTCTGACTCCGGTCCCGGCTGATAGCGTTCTGGCAAGCACCCGCGGCACCGAAAGCCTCTTCATGTTCCGCACAACCCTCTACAACGAACAACCCCTGGTCGTAAGAGGCCAGGGTGCAGGCGGCGCACTTACAGCAAGCGGCGTACTGGCAGATATTGTGGCGGTTGGTGGGAGGGAGAAATGAGAAATGAGAAGTGAGAAACGATAGAAGAGGTCTGCTATACACAACGTCGCGGCCTCATGTTTCTAGAGTACGTTTCATGCCCTTCTCGTTTCACATTTCACATTTCACATTTCTCGTAACAAGGAGAATCACCGAGTGAGCGAACAGCATGACAACGGTATAGAGCAGGAGAGGCAGCCCGGTTTCTCGACACGGGCGGTGCATACGGGCCTCAATCTGAAGCTGGAAGGAACCAGGCCAACGGCTGTGCCTATCTTTGCCACCACGACCTTCCTCAGCGATGATGCGGAAGCGCTGGATGGTGTGCTTGCGGGCACGCGCCAGGGCTACGTTTACGGGCGCTACGGCAATCCGACGCTGACGTCGCTCGAAGATGCGTTGTCATCCTTGCAGGGCGCGCCCGAAGGAGCAACGGTCGTCTTTGGCAGCGGTATGGCGGCATTGCACGCCGCGTTGCTGCTCTGCGAGTTGGAGCCGGGAGCCGTAGTGCTGGCGGGCACTGAATTATACGGGGCCAGCCACACCCTGCTGGGGACCCTGTTCGGCTCATTCGACGTACAGACCCGGTTCGTGGACATGACCGACCTCGAAGCTGTGAAGGCTGCGCTCAAGGCCGAGCCTACGCCGCGTGCTGTGCTCTTCGAGACGCTCTCGAACCCTCTTATCAAGCTGGCAGATGTTCCCGGCATCTGCGCGGCGGCGCGTGAAGTGTGCGCTCTCTCTATCGTAGACAGCACCTTCACTCCTCCGCCGCTCCTCCAATCGCTGCCCCTGGGTGCGGACATTGTAATCCAGAGCGCCACCAAGTATATCAGCGGTCACGGTGATGTGGTGGGCGGCTTTGTCACGGTTGCCGATCCTGACCGGATAGGCACATTGCGTCAGATTTCCAAGCTGGCAGGCGCGATACTGGGGCCGTTCGAGGCGTTCCTCATAGCGAGGGGTCTACGCACGCTGGCTTTGAGGGTGACACGCCAATCGGAGAATGCTGCGATCCTTGCGGCGCGGCTTGCCGAGCACCCTGCTGTTGCTCGCGTCTATTATCCCGGCCTGGCGAGCCACCCACAGCATGCCCTGGCGGAAGAATTACTGGCGCGGCCGTACTGGGGCGCGATGCTGGCGTTCGAGATTGCGGGCGCGGAATATGCCGATGTGCTTCGCTTCTTCGACGGTCTCAAGCTGGCGCTGCCTGCTACCACGCTGGGCGACATTTTTACAGAAGTGTCGTACCCACTCATGTCGAGCCACCGAGAGTGGTCGCCCGCACAGTTGCGCCGGGCGGGCATCACGCCGGGCGTTGTGCGAGTGTCGGTAGGTATAGAGGATATAGAAGACATCGTGGCCGATTTCAGCCACGCACTGATTGGACAAGGATTGGCAGTAGGATGACATTTTCACTTACAGAAGCAGTACACAGCGAGATAACCTCCCACGCCGAGGCTGGCTACCCGAACGAAATCTGCGGCATCTTGCTTGGCAAGGACGGTGACGGTGGGCGGGTTATCAAGAGCGCGATGCGTATCGAAAACTCTTTTGAGGCAGACGAGCAGTATCACAGGTTCCTTATCACGCCCGATGACATGTTCAGGGCCGAACGGCAGGCTCGGCGCGAAGGGCTGGACGTGCTCGGCGTCTACCACTCGCACCCCAACGAAGAAGCACGACCATCCGAGTACGATCGCGACCACGCCGCCTGGACCGGATGGAGCTATATCATCGTGTCTGTGCGGCAGGGCAAATCGGCAGGGATGCGCGGCTGGAAGCTGCGAGAAGACCGCAGCGGCTTTGATGAGGAGGAAATAGCAGTCGTATAGCCAGGATGCAATCAGGTTGAGGAGCACGGTACAATATAAAGGAGACATTATAACAACAATGAGCAAAACATCCACACAACGCACAAATAAAGTGCACCAACTGAACAGATTCCACGCTTTATGCGTATTAACTTTAAGCGTCTAATAATAAGGGAGAACGATAAAATGGCAAAAATAGTAATACCAACAGCATTACGGCAATATACCGCGCTGACGGAAGAAGTAGATGTACCAGGCGGGACCGTCAACGACGTGCTGGGCGAGTTGACACGCCAGTATCCCGACCTGCGAAAGCAGCTCTATAGCGAGCAGAACAAGCTTCGCAACTTCGTGAACATATATCTGAACGATGAAGACGTGCGCTATCTGCAAAAGGGCGACACCCAGGTTGCCGAGAGCGATACCCTCTACATCATCCCCGCCATCGCTGGTGGGGCGACCGGGCTGGCCGCGCCGCGCCGCCTTGGTTCGCACACAGACGATGACCTGGAGGACGTAGAGCTAACCCGCGAAGAGATCAGGCGCTACAGCCGTCACCTGATTGTGCCTGAAGTGGGCGTCGACGGCCAGAAGCGGCTCAAGACCAGCAGCGTGCTGCTAATCGGTGCGGGCGGCCTCGGCTCGCCTCTAGCGCTCTACCTGGCGGCAGCGGGCGTAGGGCGAATCGGCATTGTCGATTTTGACGTGGTAGATGAGAGCAACTTGCAGCGGCAGGTGATACACGGTACATCCGATGTAGGCAGGCCCAAGCTGGATAGCGCTAAGGCCCGCATCGTCGACATCAATCCCAACGTACAGGTCGATACATATAATGTGCCGCTCTCCTCTGAGAACGCGCTGGAGCTTTTCGCGCCATATGACGTAATTGTTGACGGCACTGACAACTTCCCGACGCGCTACCTCGTGAACGACGCCTGTGTGCTGCTCGGCAAGCCGAACGTCTACGGGTCGATCTTCCGTTTCGAGGGGCAGGCTTCGGTCTTCTGGGCCGAGCATGGCCCATGCTACCGCTGCCTCTATCCTGAGCCGCCGCCTCCCGGTCTTGTGCCGTCGTGCGCCGAGGGTGGTGTGCTTGGTATCCTGCCTGGAACAATAGGCACTATACAGGCTACCGAGACCATTAAGCTGCTGCTGGGCGTAGGCGAGCCGTTGATTGGCAGGCTGCTGCTGTACGATGCACTTGATATGCGCTTCCGCGAGATGAAGCTGCGCAAGGATCCGGAATGCCCGATATGCGGCGAGCACCGCACAGTCACGGAGCTGATAGATTACCAGCAGTTCTGCGGTATCAACCCTCGCGAAGAGCGTGGCGAGACCGACTTCGATATCTCGCCAAAAGAGCTGAAATCGCTTATGGATAAGGGCGAAAGCATGGTGCTGCTTGATGTGCGCGAGCCGAACGAATGGAAGATTGCCCATATCGAAGGAGCCAAACTGATCCCCGTGAACAGCGTGGTGGACCGCGCCAGCGAGCTATCCACCGCTGACGAGATAGTGCTCTACTGCAAAACAGGCGTCCGGAGCGCCCGCGCCCTCAACTCCCTGCGGGACCTAGGCTTCCGCAAGCTCCGCAACCTCAAAGGCGGGATAATCGCCTGGGCAACCGACGTAGACAAGTCGCTGCCGAGGTATTAGGCGTAAAACGTAAAACGTAAAAGGGGTAGTTATCCAGGCCGGATGACTACCCCTCTTCTCGGTACCCGGTACTTCGCCTACGGCGGTGCAACCGCTAAGTAGACAATCTTGGCTATTTGCCCGCGCGTAGCGGGGTTGCCTGGACCGAATGTGCCGTCCGGGTAGCCTGAAATGAGGCTGTGGTTGTATGCTGTCTCGATGTAGCCGTAGAAGGTAGAGCCTGGCTGCACGTCTGAGAAGTGTGGGCCGCCCGTGGTATCTATGCTCCAGCCTTTCGCGTTCACCACGATTTTCGATAGCTGCCCCCGCGTGATGTTGTTGCTCCAGCGGAACGTGCCATCGGGGTACCCTGACAGTACGTGAGCGTTGTAGGCTGTCTCTATGTACTCATAGAAAGGGTTTGCGGCAGGCACATCTGTAAAGTGCGGGCCGCCCTGCGTATTGATTGGCATCCCGGTTGCCCGCACCACGATCTTGCTAATCTGTCCTCTCGTGGCGTCGTTGTATGGCCGGAATGTGCCGTCCGGGTAGCCCGCAATAACACCTTTACAGTACAGATAGCGCACAGGTTCGTAGAAGTAGTCGGCGGTCTGCACATCGTTGAAGCTAATCGTGCAGGGCGTTGCCGTGGCTTGCGGTGTGCCCGTAACCGTGCTCACGGCTGTAACGGACGCTGTAGGCGCACTTTGCGTGGGGGTGGCCTTATACGTCACAGTGGGGGTGACAGGCAACGGTGTCGGGCATACTTCGCTGTACTTCATGGTCAGCGGGTGGTATCCATCGTTCGCTGAGTACTGCCCCACCGCCCATGCTTCGCCGGGGGCCACGGCGGCCACAGCCACAAGCGTGTTATCGAGAGCCCCTACATTAGGGCTGGGAACGATGCTCCAGGCTGTGCCGTTCCAGCGCAGGGTCAGCGTGTGGTAATGGTAATCTCCGGGAATTACATAGTTGCCTACTGCCCACACATCAGTTGAAGATGCGGCGCTTACCCCACTCAACACATTGAAGAAACCTATGCCGGGGGTTTGTACCAGGTTCCACTGCATGCCATCCCAGTGCTCTGTTAGCGGCTGGTATGCGCTGCTGCCTGTCCGGTAGTTTCCCACAACCCAGACATCGTTGGCAGCTATGGCCGATACCCCTGTCAGGTAGCTGCTGAGAGTGCTGCCGTCAGGGCTTGGCACCGTATTCCACGCCGATCCGTCCCAGTGCATAGTCAGCGTGTGGCTCACCATGCCGCCCGGACTGTCAACGCCGCCCAGATAGGAACCAACAGCCCACACATCGTTGGCTGCTATAGCCGATACGCTCTGCAAGTTGTTGCCGAGCGACCCGGGATTAGGGCTTGCCACCATAGTCCACGTTGAGCCGTCCCAGCGCATAGTGACGGTTTCATTACCCGAGTATCCTACTGCCCACACGTCGTTGGACGACACAGCAGATACTGACAGCAGAAAAGTAGAGGCCTCGCCCACATTAGGGGTAGGTACAAGGCTCCATTGCGTGCCGTCCCAGTGCATGGCGGTGGTCTGAGCAGCATTGGGGGTTGTGTGATAGCCGACTGCCCATATATCGTCGGAAGAAACGACCGCCACGCTCTTAAGTGTGCCTGGATTCGGACTGGATACCATGTTCCAGAACACTCCGTTCCAGTGTTCGATGGATCCCGCTAGTCCAGAGCCAACTGCCCACACATCGTCAGACGAAACAGCGTCCACACCCTCCACTGTCAGATCGTTGCCTGGAATAATATTCCAACCTACCTGGCACGCTACAGCCGTTGGCGTGCTTGTGGGAGTGTCGATGATAGGTGTAGGTGTGCTTGTAGGCGGTACAGGCGTAGGAGTGGGCGGGATATTGCATGAGTAATTCTCTATCAAGGGCACATGCCTATCCCCTGAGTAATAATCTCCCACGGCCCATATATCACCGGCTGCCAGGGGCGCCAATTGATTAAGGTATCCCGAGATATAGAGCACTCGCGTCCATTGTGTGCCGTTCCAATGCACAATGTCGTTCCCAACAGCCCATACATCGTTGGCTGCTATGGCCGATATGCCGTTAAGCCCGCCGCCAAGCCCGCCTGAAGCGACGGGCAGCCAACCGACTCCATTCCAATGTATTATCTCGAGGCCCCCGACCGCCCAGGCATCATTACTTGAGAGCACATCCACATCGTCCAGACCCCACACATTGATGTTAGACTTGTTGGTCCAACTGCTGCCGTCCCAGTGCCACATTGCAGAGACAATAGAGCCTGTTGCTGAACTGAAGCCAACCGCCCACACGTCATTGGCCGACGCTGCCGACACTCCGCTAAACACCAGGCTAGGGGCGAGCAGAGCCTCGTCCACCACGCTCCATTGAATGCCGTCCCAGTGCATAATTACACCGTGATTATCGTTACCATAGTACGTGCCGACCGCCCATACATCGTTGCTCGAAATGGCTTCTACACCGAAGAGAGCCTTGAAGCCGCTGCCTCCGGGTTCGGGGTTGGGCACTGCTGTCCATGTGCTGCCGTCCCAGTGGAGAGTGAGCATATGGCTATATCCATAGTCGCCCACCACCCAGATATCGTTCGCCGAGACTGCGCTTATAGACTCCAGGGTGGTGTCGGCCCCCGGGGTGGGATAGGGGACGTTGCTAACCTGCGCGCCATCCCAGTGCATAATTAAAGGATCGCCGGACGTGCCGCCTGTGTAGCCGACCATCCAGACATCATCCGCAGCGACGGCAGCCACATCCCGCAGATCGCCCTCACCAACATCGGGGCCGTGCACTACTCTCCATATTGGGGTACAGGTCGGAGTGGCCGTAGCCCCGCCCATAACAGCAGGAGGGCTTGCCTCTGCGTTTACGGGCGCGCCTTGCGTTATGTACGGGCCGAAGGCGAGCACGAGCAGGATGCCGCCAATTATCCAGATTCCCCAACCTGCTGCGCTCTTGCTCATATCCTGGGCCCTCTCGCTTACCCGGCTTCCATGCCGCCGCGCTTGTGGCAGGCAGGCACGGGAAGCAAACACCTGTGCCTGAAATCGTGCTGCTGGAACTCAACACCCTTGCTCAGCCAATCGTCATCCATACTATAAGGGCACCTACCCGCACCGTCAACACAGCCGGTGCAGACAAAAACGCAGACAAAAATCCACACAAGAAGATGAGTGTTCCGAGTATGGGCGCAAAGGTACCGCCCTGCCGATGTAGGTTGATTACTCCTGTTCCGAGCATTCACTTCAACTAACTGAAGGGTAGGACACCCCGACCTGTATGCGATATACTTAGTAGGTGCAAACTCTTCCTGCTATTTATGTGCTGGGGCACAAGAACCCCGACTCGGATTCCATCTGCTCTGCGATTGGCTATACGGCTTTGCTACACGCCCAGAGCCAGCCTAACGCTGTGGCTGCTCGGCAGGGAGATCTCCGCCCGGAGACCGCCTATATACTCGATCGCTTCGGTGTTGGCGCACCGCTGCTCATGACCGATGTGCGCCCTCGTGTGGCTGATGTGATGACAAGCCCCACGATTTTCGTGCACCAGGATACGTCGCTCTATGAGGTGGGACAGCTTTTGCAGCGTGAAGGCGTGAGGGCTGTGCCTGTGGTTGACCACGAGGGCAGTCTCTGCGGCATCACGGGCATAGAAGATTTCGCCCGCAGTTTTATCAGCGGCCTTGATCTCGACCAACTGGACCATGTACACCTGAACCTCGACAACGTGTTACGTGCTCTCGACGGGCATGTGCTGGTTGATGCGCCTGACCGTGTCTTGCGCGACCGCGTGATGGTTGGTGCGATGGAGATCGATACCATGCTTGAGCGAATCGCGCCCGACATCCTGCTGGTGATGGGCGACCGTACAGATGCCCAGCGTGCCGCTATCGAGTTCGGGGTGGGAGCGCTTGTTATCACAGGTGACACCCCTGTATCGGAAGAGATACTCGAGCTTGCCCGCCAGCATAAGGTTACCGTTATCTCCGTGGCTCACCACACTTATACTACCGTGCGGCTGATTCACCTCAGCACGCCTATTTACCACGTTATGCGTAAAGAGGTAGTCACCTGCGAGCCGGACGATCTGATTGAAGATGTGGCCGAGATTCTGCGTGCGGGCCGAGTGCGTGCTCTTGTGGTTGTAGACCACGGCAATAAAGTGGTTGGGATCGTGAGCCGCACCAGTCTGCTACGGCAGGCTCGCAAACAGATAGTGCTGGTAGACCACAATGAGCGCAGCCAGTCGGTAGCCGGTATCGAAGAAGCCAACGTTATCGGCGTGATCGATCACCACCGGGTGGCCGACTTCCAGACGCGCAACCCACCATTCATGCGCATGGAGCCTGTTGGCGCTACGAGCACTATCGTGGGTAAGCTCTTCTTTGAGGCGAATGTGCCTGTGCCCCCGTCGATCGCGGGCGTGCTGCTGTCGGGCATACTGGCCGACACTTTGCTCTTTAGAGGCCCGACAACCACACCCGAGGACCGCAGAGTGGCGGGCATACTGGCCGAGCGTGCGGGCGTGGATATCGAGGAGCTTGGAACCCGCATCCTTACCCTTGCATCCGACGTGTCAGACCGCACGCCCGAGCAGATCCTGATGTCTGACTTCAAGGAGTTCAGCATCGAGGGTCATCATTTCGGGGTGGGCGCGTTCGAGACAACGAGCCAGGCTGAAGTATTGTCGCGCCGAGATGAATTGCTCGAGGCGATGGTCAACCTTCGGGAGCGGGGTTATACAAGTGTACTCTTCGCGGTAATTGACATTATCAAAGAGAGCACCACTATCCTGGTCGTGGGGCATGAGGAGGCAGTAGCCGAGACGTTCGGCGCTCCTCTCGAAGATAGCCATACGATACACCGGCCCGGTATACTGTCGCGCAAGAAACATATCGTGCCGTTGCTTGGCGGCCTGGCCCGGCGCATAGGCCCGTTCCGAGGGTAGGGCTAAGGCAGTCTGTCCGTTACTCTTTCCAGGATCCGAAGAGATTATTCAACGATTCGGCCAGGGTGGGATGTGCGAAGATAGCATCTTTGAGCACTGTGTAGGGTAGCTTTCCCATCATCGCTATCTCCAGCATGGACATTATCTCGCCGCCCTCTATCCCAAGCACAGCAGCACCAAGAATCTCGTTGGTTTCGGCATCGACGACTGCTTTCATAAAGCCGCGCGACTCGTCCACCTCAAGAGCGCGCGCCACGTTGCCCATAGGCATAGCCGCTACCTTCACACTCCGGCCCTGCTCACGCGCCTGGTCCTCGCTCATTCCAATGCGCCCTAACTGGGGGTCGATGTACGCTACATATGGCACAAAGCGGCCCGTAGTTGTCGCGTTGCCGCCCTCGATCACGTTCGTCCTGATAATGCGGAAGTCGTCGTAGGAGATGTGGGTGAAGGCGGGGCCGCCGTTTACATCGCCAAGAGCATAGATGCCCGCGACGTTGGTCTCCAACCGCTCGTTCACCTTGATATAGCCTCTCTTATCTGCCTCCACTCCTGCCGACTCAAGTCCGAGGCGGTCAGTATTGGGTGTGCGACCGATCGCTACAAGCAAGTGCGAGCCGATAATTGCCTTCTCTTTTCCGTTGGTAGTGACGGTCAGGCGTATCGCGCCGTTCTTCTGCTTCATCACACGCACCGTGCCCGTTTCGAGCATCACGTCAATGCCATCCTGGGACAATATCTCGGCCACGGCGTCGGCAACATCGGCATCTTCACGCCCTAGCAGCTGCTTACCACGCTGGATAATGGTAACGCGGCTCCCGAAGCGCCGAAACATCTGCCCGAACTCCAGGCCGATATAGCCGCCACCCAACACTATCAGATGCTTTGGCACAGAATCCAACTCCATGATGGAAGTGGAGTTGAGCGTCTCTACAGTGTCTATGCCATCCAGCGGCACTTCAGCGGGGCGCGCTCCCGTGTTTATGAAAATGAGGTCAGAGGTGAGGTGTTTTACGCTGCCGTCGTTCAGCCTCACTTCTATATCTTTCGGCCCTGTGAAACCGGCTTCACCGAATATGAGGTCGACACCTTTTGCGCGCTCTATGCGTCCCTGGCTGCCGTTGCGGAAGCTATTGACGATATAGCGCTTGCGCTGGCGTACCTTCACCATATCGACCTTAATCGGGCCCGTATGCACACCGTAGTCTGCTCCACGCCGGGCAAGATAAGCAACCCGGGCGCTGGCAACCATAGTCTTGGTAGGAGTGCAACCTTCATTGATACACGTGCCACCCACGTGCTCGCGCTCAATAATGGCAGTCTTACGCCCAGCATGGGCAAGCGCAGTCGAAAGCGGCCCGCCCGCCTGCCCTGAACCGATAATGATAGCGTCATAGTGCTGTGCTGTGGACATGAGTCTGTGTCTCCTCATGTAAAACGTAAAGCGTAAAACGTAATCCCATAATAGCTTGGCGTCTTGGCGTTTCAACCCCGCACTCACGTTTTGCGTTTTACGTTTTACGTTTTACGCCTCACGCCTCACTCCCCGTCCCGCGTCCGCTTCCAGTGGCGGAAGATGTTTAGCAGCTCTTTTTCGGCCTGGGGCGGGATAGTGTCTGTGGTGAGGTTGCCCATAAGCTCAATTGTCGTGCGCATTTGATCGACGTAGGTCCGGCATGCACCGCAGGCGTGCATGTGCCTGTCGAAGAGGGCGCGCTCATCGCTGGGCATGGCACCGTCGAAATACTCGGTGATCAGCTCTACAAGTTCCTGGCAGGTTATGTGAGTATGTGGGCTCATACTTGGTCTAATCGTGCCTTAGGTATTCTTCGAGCGCCTGGCGTACCTTCGTCCTGGCGCGATGCAACAACACTCTCTGATTAGTATCGGTTATGTCCAGAACGTTACGTACCTCCTCGGTAGACCACCCTTCTACGTCGCGCAGAGTGATAACTTCGCGCTGTGACGTGGGCAGCGCGGCCACAGCCTCGAAGATCTTTCCGCGCGTCTCCCGCGACAACAGGCGTTCTTCCGGCACATCTTGCCAGCTACGAGGCGGCCACGACAATTGGCCTGGCACATTTAGCCTCTCCAAAGGGCTTAGTTCGGGCGAACCGGAGGCAGCGTCGTCCGTAGCCTCGTTGCCGCCGAGTGCTGAGAAAGGGACCGCGCGAGCTTCCCGCTTGCCGCGTGTCCTTGCTTGATTGGCGAGGATGCGGAATATCCATGTCTTAAGGGAGGAGCGGCGCTCAAAGCGGCTCAACCCGTTCAGCACACCCAGCCATGTCTCTTGCACGACCTCCTCGGCAACAGCAGGGTCGCGAGTATAGATCAGCGCCAGGCGCAGCAGGGAAGCATGATACAGGTTGAGCAGCTTTACGAAGGCGGCTTCCTGCCCGTCCAGCAAAGCATCGACCAGGGCAAGCTCGTCCTCAGCAGCCCCGTTGTTGGTGGCCGGGCCAGGCTCGTAGCCTTCAGCCGCTGGCCTGATGGCGCTCATTAATTGGCTCCTGTGTGGGAGTGGTTGGCCTTAGAAAGATTGATCCCGGGCGCAGCGTGCCCAGCACGCCAATCAATAGTATAGTCTTCGTGCCCAATCTCGCGCAAATAATGTGCTGGGGGTAAATGTTCAGACTTAGGGTGGAGCAATCTTACATCCAGGTAAGGAAAGATCCACCCCCAACCCCTCCCACGTGTGGGAGGGGAGTCTAAAGAAGAAGGGAAGAGTGGGGGACACCCCCAACCCCCCGTCAGGGGCCGCGCCCCTGCACCCCGCTACCCCTATTCTGGACACTTACTGCTGGGGCTAGGGCGTACTGCGTACTGCGTAGTTGCCAGTTGTCAACTGACCGCCAACGGCAGACCGCCGACGGCCGTAATACTGACAACTGACAACGCGGTCTGCGGTCGGCCGTCAGCGGTCATACGCAATACGCAGTACGTCCCCATTGCCTCCCACCCAAATATTCTTTATCATGTAGCCTATGCTCGACCACCGGGACATTGCGGGGTATCTTGTTCAGCGCGGCCTGATTTCGCGGCGGCAGATCGTCCAGGGTGATCTGCGGGTGACGGACGCCTCGGCGCGTAACAGCGACTTTACAGTAGTGAGCAGATCGGGGCCGAGCTATATGGTCAAGCAAGCCACGGACATCGGGACCATAGCCACGCTTGAGCACGAAGCAGCCATCTATAAGCTGCTTCAGGCAGACGAGTTGGCCGACATAAACTGCTACCTGCCGCACTTCTTTGATTACGACCCGGGCGAACATATCCTCGTACTTGAGCTGCTGGCAGATGCCGAGACACTCTGGGCGCGTCACCGAAGGCTGGGGCGCTTCTCCGCAAGTTTGGCTGCCGCCACCGGTCATGCCCTCGGCCTGCTTCACCGCAGCAACGCCGCTGACATTTTGAGCGGCAGCATGGTTGATGGAGCGAAAGCAATAGCGAGCCGGCCCACCTCTATTCTGTCGGTGCATCACCCCGAGTTGCGCTTTTTCGAGGAAATCAGCGGCGCGAACACACATCTTATCAAGATTATTCAACAGGCGTGGCGGTTCGGCGAATTGCTGGACGAATTGCGCATGGAGTGGCGGCAGGAATGCTTTATGCACGGCGATGTGAAATGGGACAATCTGCTCGCCGTTCCCCTCGACGGCCACAGGAGGGGCGCGCCTGGCCTGAAGATCATCGATTGGGAACTGGCGTGTGTAGGCGACCCTTGCTGGGATGCAGGCTCGATTTTCGGTGACTATCTCAGCTTCTGGCTGCTATCTATACCAATTACAGGCGCGGAGCCGCCCGACCACTATTTGCAGCTTGCTCGCTATCCCCTCGAGAAGATGCAGCCCGCGATACGGGCCTTCTGGAGTGCGTATATCAGGGCGTCAAGTATGCCGGGACACGAACGTGACATGCGGTTGTTGCGCGCCGTAAAGTATGCCGGGGCAAGGCTGCTGCAAACCGCTTACGAACGCAGCCAGGCATCATCAAGGCTGACAAGCGATGCGCTCTGCCTGCTGCAACTTGGCGCGAACATCTTGCAGCGGCCCGCCGAGGCGTCTCTTTATTTGCTGGGCATTCCGGTTGGGCAAGGCAGCACATTATGAACCGAGAGCAATACATAACCCGGCTACGCGAGGCAGTTGAGGCCACCGAGGTACACTCCCCAACTGCATTCTCGTGGTTCGGCAGGCTCTCCCCGCGGCTTCGGCGGAACGTCGAGCGCGACCTTACCCCACGCACGGCGCGCAGCTATCTCACCTACAATCTTCAATGGCGTCTTTATTACAGCTTCTATTGCACAGGCAGAGCCATACCTGTGGCGCGGCACGAATCCGGCCAGCGCATGGCAGGTGTGCCCCGCTTTGTCGAGCAGTTAGTCGACGCGAATCAGGGGAACGGCTGTTGGGAAAGTGGCTGGGCTGCCAGTTCCATCAGCGACACTATAGTGGACGCTGAGAAGGGCGGGCTTCATCTGCTTGCGCGCCCGGACCAATGCCGGTCTTCCGGTAACTCCGAGATAACGCCCGAAGCGAAGGTGAGTCTGCGCTTCGCGAAAGGCAACCCGTCGCTTTCTGCCGGGTTCTACATGGCGATGGGTGACCGGGAGCTGCCCGTCGACGGTTCCGAGCGACTGGCACGGCTTTACTGGAATATATCGCCTGCAGGCTCCCTTCTGCTTATGCGGAGCGCGACGGGCCTGCTCAACAGCGCGGCTATTCCCTTCCGACTCAAAGTAGTCAACGACCCCGCCGGGTTCGCTCGCTGCGATGCCGCTGTGCTCTACATTATCCAGTCCTACTACCCTGCCCTGGCGGATATTATGCAGCAAGTCTATGCCGGTGTGCGGCCCTACTTACGAACGGGTGTGCCTGCGCTTACAAAGACGCTTGCAATGGGGCTTGGCCTCGCCGAGGATCCCGGCGATGGTGACAGCTTTGGTCTGCATCGCTGCAGGATGCTGGCCGAGGGTCTGGCCCAGGCATACGACGCGGGAAAAACCGGCACAGAGGCGCGGTTGCAGCGCGTGCTTGACCGCTTCAGCGAGGAAGGCGTCGAGATGGGCGCGCCGTTTCTTGCCCCAGGCTCGCAGGACAGCTACAGCTTTGCCCCGCCTGATGGGAAGCCGGAATCTACTTATGTGGGCACGCAGGTAAGAGACACATCAGACGGCGATGTGTCCTACATCGAAACCGCACACGCCATCGGGCAGCACCTGATGCGTGACGCCGTATGGGATGATGGACTGTGTAACTGGGTTGGTGCGGAAACGAGGGTGGGGTCAGCACGCGGTGTATATGCGGCGCTTGGCCCCGACGTCTACACTGGCACAGCCGGGGTGGCACTCTATCTTGCGGAGCTATACAAAGCGACCGGGGGCGCAGAACTGCGGGCTACCGCTCTCGGCGCGATGCGGCAGGCGCTGTCACAAGCGGAATGTATTGCTCCAGGCAACCGTGTTGGGCTGTATACGGGCTGGATGGGGATTGCTGTAGCGGCGGTGCGCGTTGGGCTGCTTACGAGGCAAGACGATCTTATAGAGAGTGGCTGGAGGCTGGCGCTTGGGCGTGCTGAGATGGGACCGGGGGCGCAACACGATTTACTGGCCGGGAGCGCAGGCGCTATCCTGGGCTGTTTGCTGCTCGAAGAGATGCGTGGCGATAAGGCCCTGCGTCCATTCGCAGTGCGGTTGGGGGATGCTCTCATAAAGGCGGCGAACAGAAAGGGTGATTGCTTCTCGTGGCCGCTGCCGGGCGCCAAGTATCACCAGAACCTCACAGGACTCTCGCACGGAGCAGCGGGTATCGGGCTGGCGCTCCTCGAATTGTGGGCCGCCACGGGCGAGGACACCTATTGCCATGCGGCGGAGGGCGCGTTCACTTACGAGCGCTCATGGTTCGACGCGTCCGAAGCCAACTGGCCCGACTTCCGTGAGAAGCCTTTCCGCTCACATGGCCGCCCTGTAAAGCCTTCGTTCGCTCTATACTGGTGTCATGGCGCTCCCGGCATAGCCCTCTCACGCTTGCGTGCTGCTGAGTTGCTGGGCGATGCACGCTACACGTCCGAGGCGCAGACCGCGCTCCGTACAACAGCGCGCTCCCTGGAAAGCGACCTGCGTTTGGAGCAAGGCAATTACTCGCTTTGTCACGGCCTGGCGGGCAATGCTCACGTGCTCATGCAGGGCGCGCGCTTACCGGCTGATGATGGCGATGATTTCGCCCGGCTGGCGAGCATGATAGCAAACCAAGGCATAGCGCGTTTTAGCAGCAGCATGACGTGGCCCTGCGGCACCGGACATGGCCAAGCGCCCGGTTTGATGCTCGGCCTGGCCGGGATAGGCCACTTTTACCTCCACTTGCACGACCCCTCGCTGCCCTCGGCGCTCCTTCTACGCCCCGCCGATTGGCGGCAAAGCGCCAGCAGCTGGCGCTGACCGAGTTGTCAGTTGTCGGTTTCTTACGGATTCACCGCAGAGGCGCAGAGGGCGCTGAGTTTCGCTGAGAATCCTAAAGTTTGCATGTGCTTTGTGAAGTAATATGCGGCACCGTTTAGATGCGGTCGGCGGTCGGCAGTCATCAACTGACAACTGACAACGCGGTCCCCCAACCCCTTGACAACCCGGACCGTTAACATTTAGACTATAGAAACCAATCGAATAGCAGAAAAGACATTGAACAGCACTAGTAGCTAGCGGAGCGGGTCTACAGAGAGCCGGAGCAGGTGGAAGTCCGGCGACAGCGCGGCGGGTGAATGGAGCTGTGAGTTGCATACCGAAAGCCCTGGCGAGTAGGCTATGCCGGAAACTCCACCGTTATCAGGGAGCGGGATATCGGCAGATGGCCCTACATAGTAAGTAAAGAGTGGGCCAACTAGGTATCTGCAGAGCGTCGCTACAGCGGCGGAATAAGGGTGGCACCACGAGGATTCCTGTCCTTCGTCCCTTGCGGATGAAGGGCTTTTGTTTTTAACGGCGGAGGAACGTCATGGTGCAAGATTACTCAATAAGCAAGGCAGTCTTTCTGGAAATGGCTGCCCGTTACGCGAATGACAACGCGGGTGGCACACCCTACACACTGGTTGGCAGGCACATTGCTGCCGACCTCGACACTCCGGTGGCTGCTCTATTGAAGATACGGCGCGGCCAGCATTGCTTCCTGCTGGAGAGCGTGGAGCGCGGCAGTCAGGTGGGACGGTACTCCTTCCTGGGCACGGATCCATCACGGGTATTCACGGCGAAGGACGATAACGCGCGCATAGAGAGCGCGGATGGCGTTGAAGAGCTGGCCCGAATAAAGCCGCTGGACAAACTCGAAGAACTGCTCGGCACAAGGCGCATTGTGATGCCGGACGGCGCGAGTGTACCCCGCTTCTCGGGCGGGGCGGTCGGTTTCGCCGGGTATGAAACAGCCTGCTCGCTGGAGCCTGTACAACCCGCCTCCAATGACCCGCTCAGTCTGCCCGATGCGGCCTTCGCCTTCTACGATACGCTGGTGGTGTTCGACCATGTGCAGCGTACCGCTCAGGTGCTCACACAGGTGCCGCTAAACGGCGACCCCGACGGCGAGTATGATGCAGCTTGCAGGCGGATTGAGCGCGTGATGCGGCGGCTGCGTGCGCCTGTGCCTGCTGTGAAGTTGCAGGCGGGCGGCAAAACGGGCGCGCCTGTGACAAGCAACCTGACCCAGCCTGAATACGAGAGCATGGTGGAGGCCGCGAAGGAGCATATCGCTGCGGGCGACGTTATTCAGGTGGTGCTGTCACAGCGGTTCGAGCGCGAAACTGGGGCCGACCCATTCAACATCTACAGGGCGCTCAGGATGGTGAATCCATCGCCATACATGTTCTTCTTGCAGTTCGGCGACCTCTATCTTGTGGGCGCATCGCCCGAGATGCTGGTACAGGTGCAGGGCAGCAAAGTGACCACACACCCGATAGCGGGCACGCGTCCAAGGGGCAGCGACCGCGCCGAGGACGTGCGGCTTGAGCATGAGCTTCTTGCCGACGAGAAAGAACGCGCCGAACACCTTATGCTTGCCGACCTGGGCCGCAACGACATTGGCCGCATCGCCACAATCGGCAGTGTGAAGGTGCCTCGCTTCATGCAAGTGGAGCACTATTCCCATGTGATGCACATTGTGTCTGAGGTCGAAGGCGAGTTGCGACAGGGGCTTGGACCTGTTCACGCGCTGCGAGCTTGCTTCCCTGCTGGAACTGTGTCAGGCGCGCCAAAGGTGCGGGCCATGCAAATTATCTCCGAGCTGGAGCACGACAGGCGCGGGCCGTACTCGGGCGCGGCGGGATATATCGGGTATGACGGCAATATGGACACTGCCATAGCAATACGCACGCTCGTGATACGCAACGGTGTGGCGTCTGTACAGGCAGGGGCGGGACTGGTGGCCGACAGCGTACCTGAGACCGAGTACAAAGAGACGCAGCATAAAGCTCGCGCGCTTCTCTCCGCGATCGACCTCGCGGAAGAGATAGAGCAAGAGGAAGCACTGGCTGCCGAGATGGAGCAGGGCGAAGAAATCGCGGAGGTAACGAAATGATACTGCTGATAGATAACTACGACTCTTTCACATACAACCTCTACCAGTACCTCGGCGAACTGGGCGCTGATGTGCAGGTGGTTCGCAACGACGCCGCCACTATAGCCGAGCTCGCGTTGCTAGCACCTGACGGCGTGGTTATCTCGCCGGGGCCGGGCGAGCCTGAGTCGGCAGGGGTGTCAATGGACGCGATACGTACATTCGCGGGGCGAGTGCCTGTGCTGGGCGTGTGTCTGGGGCACCAGGCGATAGGGCGGGTCTACGGGGGGAGTATAGTGCGTGCGCCTGAGCTGCGCCACGGCAAGACATCCGAGATATACCACACGGGTCAGGGCGTGTTCAACGGCTTGCCAAACCCGTTCGTGGCAACGCGCTACCATTCGTTGATCGTGGATGCCGCCTCCTGCCCACCCGAGCTTGAGGTTACAGCCTGGACAGCCGACGGCCTCATAATGGGCCTCCGCCACAAGAGCCTGCAAGTAGAAGGCGTCCAATTCCACCCTGAATCAATGATGACAAAGAGCGGCAAAGCCCTACTAGGCAACTTTCTGTCGCAAGTAGATGCGGGCCGTCCCGTGCCGGTGCGGTAATTATCAGGTGTCAGGTCTCAGGGACCAGGGGTTGACGGGGCGCTCCCTGTCCGGGTCTTGGATGTAGTGTCAGCCTAATAAGGGGGTGCAGGGGGAACGCCTGCCGGGGATAGGGGTGTCCCCTAACACCTATCTCTTTTTTTTAGGCTCCCCTCCCACACGTGGGAGGGGTTGGGGGTGGGTCTTCCCTTACCGAGATGTAAGCTTGCTCTACCGAAAATCTGAACATTTACAGCAAGAAAACCTTGTTGACTCCATCAAAGCCTTATGCTACAATTAGACAACTTTCCCGGGGAGTTTGTATGGCGGACAGCAATACAAAACGCGACATGTACAGCCAAGAGGCCGGTAGCTATACCGGCGGCCTTGCGTGTGCGTCCGCGACCCAGGGCAACGAGTACGGCTTTAGCTATTACTGGTGGTATTACTATGTACCGACCACTAATTGCCACGCACTCGAAACAAAGAGCTAAAAAGAACTTCATAACCCGGAAAGAGTAGAAGGAGCGTGGCAGAAGCCAACGCTCTTTTTGTTTGTGCTGGAAAGGAACAATATGGAGCAATCAGGACACGAAAGAGGGCTTGTGTGCCGTGGGGTACGTGGGGCCACAGTGGCTTCCGGCAACAGCCGCGAAGAAATTCACACTGCTACAAGAGAGCTTGTTATCGCGATGCTGCAGGCGAACGACATCCACTCTGACGACCTCGCCAGCGCCTTCTTCACTACTTCCCCCGATCTGACAACATCCTTCCCCGCTGAAGCTGCACGGTTGATGGGGTGGGAATACGTACCAATGCTCGGCTCGATTGAGATGGACAAGCCGGGCGCGCCCGCTCGCTGTATCAGGATAATGCTCCTCTGGAACACGAGCAAAGGGCAGCGGGACATAAAGCATATCTATCTCAGAGGAACGGAATCGTTGCGCACGGTAGGTGCCAGTGAAGTCGCCCCAGCGCATGAGGCAAACGCAAACGTAAACGACACGCGAAAGGATGCAAGAAGATGATAGTTGTCATGCGCATGGGAGCCGACCCCCACGAAGTCGGCGCTGTTATACAGAGGATACAGGAGCTAGGCTTCAGGCCGCACGTTTCGAGCGGTGCTGAGCGTGTGCTGGTGGGCATAATCGGCAACGACCGCCCGCTCGACCCTGAGCTATTCGTGTCGATGGGCGGCGTTGAAAAAGTCGTGCCCATCCTTCAGCCGTACAAGCTGGCAAGCCGCGATTTCCAGCCAGTAGACACGGTCATCCGTGTGAACGACTCCTTGATCGGTGGGCGTAATGTTACCGTAATGGCTGGCCCTTGTTCGGTAGAGAGCCGCGAGCAGACCTTCGAGATCGCCGCCCAACTGCGCGAGATGGGCATCAAGATTATGCGCGGCGGAGCGTTCAAGCCGCGCACATCGCCCTACAGCTTCCAGGGAATGGGAGAAGACGGCCTGAAAATCCTGGCCGATGTGCGGCGCGAGTTCGGTATGTCGATCATCACGGAAGTGATGGCTCCTGACGAGGTTGCTTTAGTCGCCCACTATGCGGATATATTGCAGGTCGGCACGCGCAACATGCAGAACTACCGCTTGCTTGAAGAAGTAGGCAGGTGCAGCAAGCCCGTGTTGATCAAGCGTGGCATGAGCTCGACCATAGAAGAATTACTGCTTGCAGCCGAATATGTGTTGTCACAGGGCAACACCCAGGTGATGCTGTGCGAGCGCGGCATTCGTACGTTCGAGCGAGCAACCCGCTCCACCTTTGATCTCAATGCCATACCCGTGCTCAAGTCGCTCACGCATCTTCCCGTCATAGCTGACCCCAGCCACGGCACAGGCAGGTGGGATCTTGTGACGCCTGTGTCACTGGGCGCAGTGGCTGCCGGAGCCGACGGCCTTATCGTAGAGGTGCACAGTCACCCAGAGCAGGCTATGTCGGATGGCGGGCAATCGCTCAGGCCCGACAAGTGCGCTGCTCTGCTGGACGCGCTTGGTCGCGTCGCGGCTGCGGTGGATCGAGGCATTGACCTCGCGCAGGCATCGGCCAGGAAACCTCAACACGCGGCGGCCGGCACATATGTCGCTTAGCGATTCAACTGTCGCAATAGTTGGCCTGGGGCTGATGGGCGGCTCCCTTGCCATGTCGCTGCACGGCTCGTGTCGCCGCGTGGTGGGCGTGGCACGCAGGTCGGA
>JBDTQH010000046.1:0-46435 GCA_039932335.1 Chloroflexota bacterium | reverse complement strand
CCTGCAGCACCCCAAGTATCGCAATGGCCTGAGTCTATACTCTTAGTCACTCCCGACTTTCTCTGCCGGGTATTGGAGGGTTTTGATGTTGCCTGGAGGTAATGCCAAGAATTCTCCGATTATTGTCCTCTATAAAGCCCTCTTGCCTGACTATGCAACAGGGTGCATGTGCCAAAACGCGTTGCACAATCAATGTCTCATTTTTGGGTTCTAAGAAGAGTGGCCTCACTTCAGAAAAGTGAACGAGAGAAAGACTCTGGCCCACAAGCTGGAATAGGCACCAGATCGGGTTAATTCCAGGATGAGACTTGCCTAAGCACATGACCCCCAGTATAGTACTACCACAACATCCCCAACAATCACCAACATACAGGAAGGGCTACAGGGCAGTACATGGCGCGCACGACCACTCGGGTGGATGGGGACAAATTGATCCTCGCATCAGACGGCGAGAGATTTATCACAGTGGGCACCCCCGCCTGGTTTGCCTGGCTGGAGAGTGCTGCCGCATTCGCGTTTACAAGCCCAGCGGGGAGCTTCACTGCGCGCAAAGAGACGCGAGCCCGCGGCGGGTGGTACTGGAAAGCCTATCACACGGCTCAAGGCACATTGCACAGAGCTTATCTTGGTAAGACGTCTGATCTCACTCTTGAACGGCTGGAGACCATAGCGGCAACTCTGGCAGCCGCACCTGCCGCCACAGGCCCATCGGGTGGGCTGCCTGGCCCAACCTCCACTGATGGAGCGTCCATCAGTCTGCTCTCCACTAAGCTTATCCCGCCCCCTGCACGCGCTCAGTTGGTGACCCGCATGCGCCTGTTCGAGCGGGTAGAGGCTGGCCTGCAGGGTAAACTAACCTTGATTGCGGCACCGGCGGGCTTTGGAAAGACGACTCTGCTCAGTGCATGGCGCTCCACAACTGCCGGCAGCGCTATACCGTTCGCCTGGGTCTCGCTCGACTCTGCGGATAATGATCCGTTACTATTCTGGAATTATGTACTTGCCGCCATTGACGGGGTCGCACCTGGCGCCGGTATGCCGGCTTTGGCATTGCTCCAATCGCCACAGCCCTTGCCAATCGACTACATTCTGACCAGCATGCTGAACACCTTCACAGCGCAGATAGCAGGCACCCCCGGACTCAATGTTGCCTTGGTGCTTGAGGATTATCACGTTATAACAAACCCTGCTATACATACCGCCCTTGGTAAGCTGCTCGATGGTCTGCCGCCACAGCTACACATGGTGATCATCACGCGCGCAGATCCAGCCCTGCCGCTCACCCGAAGTCGAGCGAGCGGGGATTTGACCGAACTGCACGCAGACGATCTGCGCCTCACCCCCGAGGAAGTTGCGAGCTTTCTAAACCGGATTATGGGGCTGGAGCTTACTCCTGACGATCTATCTGCTCTCGAGGCGCGCACCGAAGGTTGGATCGCAGGGCTGCAGCTTGCTGCGCTGGCGCTTCGCGATCACCGCGACCCCACCACTTTCATACGCACCTTCTCAGGCAGCAATCGCTATATAGTCGATTACCTGGCCGCTGAGGTATTCGAGCGTCAGCCGGCCAACGTCCAAAACTTCTTACTGCAGACGGCTATCCTCGACCGGATGTGCGCCCCGCTGTGTGATGCCGTCCTGAATACTCCCGCTTCTGGATACGAATATGGAGTCAGTAAAGGGTTGCCCGAACAGGCGGCGTCAGATTCGACTGTCTTCTCCAACAGGTCAAGCCAGAGCATGCTTGAAGAATTGGAGCGCGCTAACCTGTTTGTTGTACCACTCGACGAGGACCGTCACTGGTATCGCTACCACCATCTGTTCGCCGATGTGCTCCGGCAGCGCCTGACACGAAGTGCAACCGGCGCGGCTATTGTCAGCTTGCATGAGCGTGCCAGTGCCTGGTATGAGCAGCAAGGGTTGGCCGCGGAAGCCGTACAGCACGCCCTGATGGAGCCGGACGGCTTGCGGGCGGCCGCTCTGATAGAGCAGCATGGCCTGAACACCATCGTTAGCGGCCAGGTACAGACCGCGTTAGGCTGGTTGAGCCGGCTCCCGCAAGACCTGCTTCGTGTTCGCCCTCTGCTCTCCACCTTCTATGCCCTTGCGCTGCTATTCACGAGTGACTTAGAGGGGGCCGAGGCCCGGCTACAGGATGCCGAGCGCTGCGTCGGGCCGGATACCACACCGGCAGACGCTCGAATCATTCAGGGTTACGCTGCTGCTATGCGCGCGAACATTGCGGTATCTACGGGCGATCTGGCAGGCTGCGCCGACTATGGTGAGCAGGTTTTGCGCTTGCTGCCGGAGACAGAGGTAATTGCCCGGACCATGGCCCAATTGCATATCGCTCGCGCCTTTCGAGTAACAGGCGATGTGACGCTAGCGTCCGAGCGGCGGGCTGCGGCGGCACTGGCCCCCATCCGCGCTTCAGGGAACTTGCTGGGGCTTCTGGGAGCAGTCATCAACCTGGCTCGCCTGCAGGAACTGCAAGGCCGGCTACGCCAGGCAGCCGCCACCTATCGCGAGCTCGTGCAGATAGCCACCGGGCAAGAAGTATTGCAGGGTTTGCACGGCTCCCTTCCCTATTACGTCGGTATGGGCGATCTGCATCGCGAGTGGAATGAGGTGGATGCTGCAGAGGGGTATCTTACAAGAGCGATACAGATGCAGCCTGGCACAGGGACCGTGGACGCTGAGTACGTAACACTCGGCTACATTGCTCTAGCACGCTTACAGCAGGCACGCGGTGAGCACGCTGCCGCGCAGGAGACGTTAATTGCGTTTATGCATTTGGTGCGCCGGCGCGGTTTTGCCTCGCATCTGGTCACGCGCGCAGAGGCCGTGAAGGCGCATCTTGCGCTCAAGGCAGGCAACCTACCGGCTGCCGTCGCCTGGGCGGAGGCAAGCGGATTACATGCAGATGATGTTATCTCGTTCGCACGCGAAGCAGAATACCTGGTTTTGGCCCGGGTCTGGGTTGCCCGTGCAAGCGACGTACCGGATAGCCACCTCTTTGAGCAAACAGTTCACCTGTTGGACCGGCTCATGGAGGATGCCGCGGAAAAGGCCCGCCATGATAGTGTGCTGGAAATCTTAATAGTACGGTCCATAACACTTTGGTGCGAGGGGAACCAGGCAGATGCAATCACAACGCTCGTACGTGCGCTCACTCTGGCCGCGCCCGAGGGCTACGTTCGCCGCTTTGTGGATGAAGGCCCAACCATGCAGGCACTGCTACGGGTAGTGGACTCGCAAGCGGTGATGCCGGGCTACGTTCATTTACTCCTGGCTGCCTTTGTCAATGAACAGGGGGCCGGAACTGCGGAGCAACACAAGTCGATTTCCGGCGTCACATCGCCAAGCCCCCACCATGCACCTTATGAACCCCTCAGTGAGAGGGAGCTAGAAGTGCTGCGGCTTATCGCAATGGGCCAGTCTAACGTCGAGGTTGCCCGCGCCCTGGTAATCGCCCTGAGCACCGTCAAGACCCACACCAACACTATTTTCGGTAAGCTCGGGGTCACCAGCCGCACCCAGGCGGTAGCACGAGCGCGTGACCTGCGCCTGCTCTAGCTTCAGTTCTCCATCTCCCCTAATAGAATCCACCCTGCGACCCACCTTAAGTTGGGTACGCTCTTCCCATCCGCCCGCTATGCTGAACCTGTTGATGATACAGCAGAGCGGAGCGAACGATGACCTTACACTATCAAATTACTGTAAAAGAATACCTTGACGATAGCTGGTCGACCTGGTTTGACAGCATGAGAATCGCCCATGCCGAGGACGGTGCCACGACCTTAAAGGGAGCAGTCCGTGACCAGACCGCGCTTTACGGCCTTATCGCGAAGATGCGCGACCTGGGACTAACCCTGGTCGATGTTGCGCCCTACACGCCTGCGGCGTCCAATGAGGGTTCAAGTTAAGCAGGCTAAGTGTCCACATCAACGACATGGACACAGAGACATATGGAACGCGAATAGTTAGGAGGGATCGGCAATGGCAGTAATGACTAACACCGGTAATACGACCAAAACGACACAGACCCAGGCTAGCGCAGGGCAGCGAGGTAGGCGAGTGCTGCGCGGCTTTATTCGCGGCATAGGCGTGGTATTGGCTTTGATTGTGGGTCTGGCACTGGCCGGGGCCAGCTACGAAGCGATTGCGGCAGGAGGGGACGCAAAGGCGTATCCACCTCCGGGAAGGCTCGTTGACGTGGGCGGCTACCGGTTGCATATCCAGTGTGTTGGCACGGGCAGCCCGGCTGTGGTGCTAGAGTCCGGACTGGGTGGCATGTCGCTCGACTGGAACCTGGTGCAGAAGGAGATGGGACAGACCACCCAGGTATGTGCGTATGATCGAGCCGGCATGGGCTGGAGCGACCCCGGCCCGCAGCCGCGCACCCCCGGTCAAATCGCGCTCGAGCTGCACACATTGCTTGCCAATGCGGGCATCGCCGGCCCCTACGTGCTGGTAGGGCACTCTGTTGGCGGCAAGAACGTGCGTATGTTCGCTCTGCAGCATCCGGAGGAGGTCGCCGGGATGGTGTTGGTAGATGCCAGGAGTGAGTATGCTGACTCCCCGGTTGCACAGGGCACCGCACAGGACTTGCAGCAGGTGACCGGGAGCGAGTGGAGCCTCTATGGGGTGTTGCGTCGAGTAGGTCTCGTCCGTCTCATCGGCGCGAGCCAGTGGGGACCATTGACGCTGTCAGAGCAAACTCGCACGGAGCTCGCGCTGTTCGCCACAGGGCAGCGTGGTCTGGACGCCACAGCCGCAGAATCGCTGGTGATGACCGCTGACAACGACCAACTCCGCGCAGCACCCTCGCTGGGCGACAGGCCGCTGATCGTCCTGGCAGCCGACGAGAGCATGAATACGATCCCTCGGTGGCCCGAAGCCCAGCATCGGCAGGCAGCGATGAGCACAAATGGCCGCCTGGTCGTGGTCGAGGGGAGCGGGCACTACATTCAACTGGACCATCCTGCGGTGGTAACCGACGCCGTGCAGCAGGTTGTCAACCAGGCCCGAGTTCCCGCGCCCGAGGGGTCGCCACGATAGCCCGGGAATATAGGGCGCGCCTGGTTGCCGTCATGCAACCTGCAGCAACCGAATTAATAGGACCAACCACTATATAAGGAGAAACCTGGTGATAAAGCCTTTGAAAATCGTTATCGGGGCCATAGCATACACTCTTGCGTTTACATTGCCCATTGTGGCGCTCGCAGCGATTGGATGGAATTCTACTATAATGCTGGCTAGCTCCAAACCTACACCCTTGGCCGTTCCGGAGACAGGTGCCGGGGCATTGCGCACAAAGAGTTTTGACCCGACAAAACCGACCGTAGCAATCGTTCTTGCCGCTGATGAGACTGAGAGCACTGATTTCCTCATCCCATATGAGATATTCTCCGCCTCAGAAGCCTACAATGTGTACGCTGTAGCGCCGGAACGCAAAATAACCTCCCTGTTGGGTGGATTAGAGGTAATGCCTGACTTCACATATGCCGATCTCGATAGGTTGCTGGGCAAGTCCCCCGATGTTGTTATGATACCGGCCTTTCCGGCTGTGACTGGTCAGCAAAATAAGCCGGTTCTAGCCTGGATCAAGCAACAATCGGCGCGTGGTTCGTTCATTTTCTCCATATGTGTGGGGGCGGAAGCTTTCGCGGCGACGGGCTTACTTGATGGACGCACTGCAACAACGCACTGGGGAGACATTGGTCGCATTGAGCAACAATATCCAGCCGTGAAATGGGTGCGGGGCGTGCGCTATGTGGACGGCAGAGACTACATGACGTCAGCCGGTATTACGTCAGGCATAGACGCAGTGCTTCACTACATCGCTCAGCATAACGGGGATAGCGTGGCGCAGGCCATCTCCGAGGAAATGCATTATCCTAGCTACGCGTTTGTGAATAATCCGCAGGTTCAACAGGAATCGGCCGGGGCTGTCTTGACAATGGTGGGGCTAATAAACATTGCTTTCCACTCCGAGCACCCCTCTGCCGGCGTCTTACTGTACGACGGCGTCGGTGAAGTTGACCTGGCTTCCACTTTCGACACCTATGCTGCTTCTTACACCACCAGGTTGCTGAGCGTTTCTCAAACCCGCAAGCTCATTACAACCCGTCACGGTTTACAACTTGTGCCGCGCTGGGGTTACAGCGATGTACCCGCAATGGATCGCTTGATCGTGCCGGGCAGCCAGGCACGCCAACTTGCTGCGGCGGAGATCAATGCATGGGGGTCGAACGGAAAGGCCGCTCAGCTTTTCTATCTTCACGCAGACAGTCCGGATCGTTTTACTTTTGATGCGCCACTCTATGATCTGGCTCTTATGGAGAATATCCCGACAGCCGTACTGGCCGCCAAGCGCCTTGAGTACAGGCCAGGAATAGTACAGACCGATGGATCTCCCTGGCCCCTGTGGCTGACGATCTACCCACTGCTGGTTGGGTTGGCCAGGCTCGCCCTCACTAAGGTCATCAGCATGCGTTTGAGGCGGCGCTCCTCAACAAGGGTTAGCAGAGTTGAGGGCGTTGAGGTAGTGTCTGCGTCAGAACGACAAAAGGCCGGGCAGACTCGGGGCCTGGGGATCCGCTAGCGACCGGTCTGCGGTGCCTCACAAGATTTTGATATTGTTCAGAAGGAGACGAAATTATGGCTCTAGCAATATGGTGGCGCGGCGATGCCCTGCCCAGTCTGACCCCGGTCGTTGGTTTTCATGTCGAAGCATCTCGCGACGCTTCCCTGATTGCCCATGTCACAGGCCTCCAGGGTCGGCAACAACCACGCACTGTACGTGTGCCGTAAGAGTGAAGCCGGGCAACTCCCACGGTATAGCATCATCGGATTCCGGTTTGCATTTCCATGACTCAAATCTACGCCTTATTTCCGACTCCGCGACTGCCTGATTTTGTTTGTGGCTACACACTACCCAGCCTGTGTTCCCGCCATACGACCCTGTTCATCTAACTTGAACAGGGCCGTGTTGTGCCTACACGGCTTCGCAATACAGAGGTAGTGCCTGTGCGCTAGCGCACAGGTACCGTGCAGCCGGGGAAGAACGTATTAGCTACTATCTTGGACGTTTGTCCTCGCGTCACATCATTGTTTGGGCGGAAGTAGGGTCTGTTGCCGGGCGCTACGCATGGCTCGCCCGCGCCGCCGCACGTGTAACCGTTCATGACCCCGCGCCCTACGAGCCGCTCGATGAAGTCGTAGAAAGTGGAGCCGGGGCTTACGTCCTCAAAGGTTTGCCCGCTCACAGGCTCGTTGAAGCCGGCTGCAATAGAAGCTATCTTTGCTATCTGTCCTCTGGTTACAAGGTTGCCAGGCCGGAAGTAGGGATCATTGTTGCTGTTGCACGGTTCGCCCGCGCCGCCGCAAGCGTAGCCGTTGATGATGCCCAGGCAAGCCAGGCAGCGCACGTTTGCATAGAAAGTGTTGGCGGGCGGCACGTCCTCGAACTGTAATGCACAGGCGGTAGGAGTGGCTGTACCGTCCGGCCGGTTGGTGGGCGTGGCCGTCACGATAGTGGTAGGCGTGCTACTATTGCTCGGCTCAGGCGTAGCCGTCGGTCCGCCGGGTGTTTGAGTGGGTAGCGGCGTATTTGTGTTGGTTGGTGTGCTCGTATTGGTAGCTGTCGGACCGCCCGGTGTTTGCGTGGCCAGCGGTGTGCTGGTGAATGTCGGCGTGTTAACTATTGTCGAAGTAGAGGTGGGTGTTTGCGTCCGTGTAGCTGTCGCAGTTGGAGTAGGGGTGGGCGGAGGGTCGTTCTCATAGCGTGCGAGTATGAAATCGTCAGCATTGCCCCCGGCGACCACGATCTTGCCATTCGCCTGGAACGCTCCTCCATAAGCCATACCCAAAACTGTGGTGACTTTGCCGTCAACGCTGAAGGTGGTGTCGAGTCCGCCGTTCGTATTGTATCGAGCCAGTGCGATGCTGTTGGAGCCACTGAATCCTATTGCCAAGAGCTTACCGTCTGACTGCAAGAGCACGGCAGTGGCCCCCTCGTTGGCTCCAAAGTCGGTCTGTATTTTGCCGTTGCCGCTGAACGTTGTGTCGAGCGTGCCATCAGTCAGATATCGTGCGAGACCAAAGTTCTGGTCTGTATTCTTGGCGGCTCCCGACATGACTATCTTGCCGTCCGCCTGCACTAACACGTCTGTGCCGAGGTCGTCATTACCTGCAAAATCGGTAGTGACCATACCGTCAAAGCTGAAAGAGGTGTCCAGGTTGCCATTAGCGTTATACCGGGCCAGTGCGAAGTCATAATCGACGGTGGTACTCGTATAACCCCCGGCCAGTATCTTGCCATCGGTCTGCAGAGCCATACCAAAAGCCACATCGTCGGCCCCGAAATCGGTGGTTTGCTTACCATCCGTGCTGAACGTTGTGTCGAGCGTACCGTTGGCGTCGTATCGTGCGAGGGCGAAATCGGTGGCAACTCCAAAATTACTGATGCCAGCCACCATAATCTTGCCGTCAGGCTGAATCACCATGCCGACAGCTTCGTCGTGACCGTTAATATCCGTGACTACCCTGCCATTACCGCTGAAGGTATTATCTGGACTGCCGTCGGGGTTGTAACGTGCCAGCGCAAAGTCGTTGCCGCCTACGGTTGTTACGGCGGTTCCTGCCACCAGGATTTTGCCATCGGACTGTATGACCACAGCCCCAATAAGGTCGCTGCCTCCCTGGAAATCGGTGGTGACCATGCCGTCGCCGTCGAAATTGCTGTCGAGATTGCCGTTTGCGTTGTATCTTGCGAGGGCGAAATCGTAGCCGTTTGTGGCAGTTGATGCGTATCCTACAGCAACTATCTTGCCGTCGGCTTGTACGGCTACCCCGTTGGCCGCGTCTGATAGACCGAAGAAATCGGTGATTTGCTTGCCATCACCGCTGAACGTCGTATCGAGGTCGCCAGGCGCGGCATACGCGCCGACCGGCATGCCCAGGCCAAGTAGTAGGGCTATTGTAATGCAAGGGAGAAGCCAAATCTGCTTGCCTTGTATGGTTCGGCGTCTCGTGCCGGCTAAATAAGTGTTATTCGTATCCATTATGTGCCTCCTGTTGGTGTGCGTCTGCCCCCTTGTCTGGAATGAGGAAGCTAGTTTGCATTGCTTATCTATGCGTGCTGCCGGATTCAGCGCTCAGATCACAATAGCAGCAGTGCACAGCGGGAACATCGCCAGGTTTGGCTATTCGCGGTGTGGCGATTGGCTATTTCTCAGGCGATGAATTGGCTATATGAGGCACGATGAAACGGCTATGGGAGAGTCTCCCACAGCTTGGATCTACTGTTGGATTAATGGAAGGAGAAGCGGTTGATTATGGCTCAGGCGAGCCCATGCTCCGTGGCGAAGCGCGTGGCCTGGTTGCGCGATGTGACGCCTAGCTTGCTGTAGATTGAGCGCAAATGGGCATGCACGGTGTGGAAGCTGAGCGTGAGGTGTTCAGCTATCCTGGCATAGGTAAGGCCGTCAACCAGTAGGCGCAGCACTTCAAGCTCTCGCTCGCTCAGGTTATACGTCTCGACAGCCGCTGGTATCGCAGGCCGTTCCGGGGCAGCGGCTTTGTGTGGAAGCTCTTCCATGGCAAGCGCGCAAGCCTCATCGAGCAGCATATTCCGGCCTTCTGCCCATGCGGCCTCCCACTTAGCCTGATCGACCTGTGCCGCCCCGCGCTCTACATCCTGCTCGTAGGCGAGGCGTTGGGCTTCGTACATGTTGACCTGCATATTTTCCCGCATCGCTTCGGACGCCCCGAACAATCGGGCAGCGCGCAGCGGTTGGCCCTGCGTCGCCCATACGCCCGCCAAATCCGCCAGGCACACTGATATATTGGGTTTGTCGTTGAATTGCCGCACAAGCACAAGACTCTCCGCCAGCAAACGATGCGCGCGGACGTCGTCTCCCTGGTGATGCGCCATTTGCCCCAGGTTGTGGCGCGAGGCAATCATCGGGTACTTATCATGTACCTCACGCGACAGTGTTACGCATTCTCCGTAGATTTTAGCAGCCTGCTCGAAGTCTTCCTGGTACCGCAGCACCAGTCCCAGGCGGTTGAGAGTATTGGTCACACCTTGCTTGTCGCCCAGCGACCGCCACCCTGCCAGACTTTGCTCCAGGTAGCTCCGCGCACCGGCCAAGTCATTCTGGTACAGCTCCATCAAACCGAAGTTGTCGAGCGTCTGCATTTCCCCGGCCTTCTCGCCCAGGCTACGCCAGAGAGCAAGGCTTTCTGTCAGCACACTTTGAGCCGGCACATAGTCGCCCTGGCGCAGCGCCAACCTGCCAGCGGCGTTCAAAGCCCGCGCACGCAACTCCACAGGTAAAGAGGGATCGCTCGCCAGCACTGCGTCCAGCCAGCGCCGCCCTTCGGTCAGGTGTCCATGCGTGAGCCAGAACCGCCACAGGGGTACTGCCAGCCGCGCACCCATCTCCATGCTGGCACCACCCAATGCCCAGCCCAACGCGGCGCGCAGATTATCGTGTTCCTCTTCCAACCGCACGAACCAGGCTAGCTGATCAGAGCCTACAAGCCCGGTTTCGGCTTCCTCGGCGAGAGCCAGGTAGTATTGCGCATGTGCCAGCCGCATCGCCTCTGTTTCTCCGCCCGCCGCCAACTGCTCAAGAGCATATTCGCGGATGGTTTCCAGCATGTAAAGGCGGCCTTGCTCCGATCCCGTATGCTCCTCCCTCACGAGGCTCTTGTGCAGGAGAGAAGCCAGCCCTTTCAGCAATTCTTCCTCAAGGTTTCCCGGACTCTGCACAGAGGCGGAGTTATATAGTGCAGCAACAGCCTCCGGAGTACAACCACCGACAAAGACGGCCAGCCGCCGAAATAGCTGCTGCTCGTCCGGTTCCAGTAGATCATAGCTCCAGCCGACAGCGGCGCGCAAAGTCTGGTGCCGGGTCGGGACATCTCTAGCACCTCCGGTAAGCCAGGTCAAGCGACGCTCTAACCTTGCCAGCATCGCTACGGGCGGCAGGAGGCGGACGCGCGCCGCGGCAAGCTCAATAGCCAGGGGCAATCCATCCAGGCGGTGACAGATGGTTGCCACTGCCATGCCGTTCGAGGAGGTCAGCGCGAAATCGGCCTGCACCGCCTGGGCCCTTGCGACAAAGAGGCGTATCGCTTCGATACGAGCCAGGAATTCGAGTGGCGGAAGGTGCTGGAGATCAGGGAGCGCCAGAGGCGGGACATCGTAGCACTGCTCGGCTGAGACACGAAGCACCTCTCGGCTTGTCACCAGTATCTTTAGGCGGGGACAACCGCCCAGAAGCACGGCTATATCGGCTGCCCCACCAATTACCTGCTCGAAATTATCCAGCACGAGCAAAAGCTTACGCGAGCCAATGGCATCTTGCAGGCGCGAGAGAAGTGGGGGTTGCACAGTCGGTGTGCCTGATTCTCGCATGTCGAGGGTCTGTGCCACAGCGGGCACAACCAGGCTTGCATCCGCAAGCGTAGCAAGAGGCACGTAGTATATGCCGTCGGGATATTCGCCTTGCAAGGCATCGGCAACCGCCAGGGCGAGCCGTGTCTTGCCTATCCCGCCGGGACCGGCCAACGTCAGCAGGCGAACAGCGCTCTTCCCGAGCAGCGCGCATACTTGAGCCACCTGGCGCTCTCGTCCGATGAAGGGTGTTGGCTGTGCTTGCAGACGTAGGGTAGGTTGGGTTGCCATAGAGACGAGCCTTCCGGCAGGAGCGGCCCACGCATCGTCTGGGCGGGCATTATCTTCCATTATCGTTCAGGCTGGAGTTCGGGTTGCAGGGGTACTGGGCATGGAAGCTCATGACACAGGATGCGTAGAGCGAGGACATCATTGTCTCTATTCATGGGTGGATCTCCCGCTTGCTTGCCCGGGGAAAACGCGGCCGGCCTGAGGATGAAGAAGCACCGATCACCGGACAGCATGACGTTCGGAGGCTGCAATCGTGATCCAATCACACACGAAATATATCAAGCGCAGACTCCATTGTCAACAGACACAAAGCTAGTATATGTTCAGATTTAGGGTGGAATAACCTGAAATGTCGGTAAGCCATGACCCACCGCCCCCCGCTACGCTCATACCCCTCCCACGCGTGGGAGAGGAGCATTGAAGAGAAGAATGGGGGACACCCCCATACCCCCGTCATAGGCTTCGCCCCTGCACCCCCTCTGCACCATAAGTCTGAACACTTACCAAAGCTACCACCTATACCGCATAATAGCAGCACTAATTCGGGCATCTATTGATGCTACGTTTGGCCGTTGACTCGCTGCTTTTTAGCTTGTATAGTCTATACTAAGCTGCATTTTCGATGTCGCGCACCCCATATCGGGGTGGAGGCTTTTATGAAGCGGGTTGTTGAGTTCCCCATGGAGGACGGTGAAGTCCTCCTGGTTGAGGTGGATGACCAGGGCGGCTCAAGCTCTACACTGCGTGGCGGGCACACAAGTGATGTGCTTGAGCGTGCGCGCGTGACGTATGAGCAAGCCATCAGCAATATCAGGCCCGCGGCAGAACGCATAATTATCCGCATGCGCGAGATCGGCGACCCTCCCGACGAAATCAGCCTTGAATTTGGAATAAAACTCAGCGCCGATATTGGTGCTTTCCTGGCTTCTACCTCCGCCGAGGCCCAATTTACGCTGAGGCTCACCTGGAACCGCGACGTACAGCTTGTGCTGCGCGGCGACGCTCCCCCACCCTCGCCGGAGCTTTCCGGCGACCGCCCATAGCCAGTCGCCCGCTCTCCCTGTAAGAGGGATGGGTATGCCCGACCCCGCTTATCACAACTTTGACCTTTTCTTTCAGCCCGATGGGGATGGCTATCGCGTGCGTGCCGACTCGTCGGAAGGGCAAGCAACCACCACGTTTAGCCTGCCCTTCTCTGATATTGAGCTGGAGAACTTTATCCTCACCACGCGGCCCGGTAGGCGCGGTGTGCGGCGAATCGATGCGCCTGATGTTGCGGCAGCCAAGCGGTTCGGCGGCAATCTCTTTCAGGCTATTTTCAACGGCGATGTGCAGGGCTGCTGGCGAAGCAGCCTGAGCGCGACTGCTCAACAGGATTTGCGGATGCGCGTCCGCTTGCGCTTCACAGACACACCTGAGCTTGCCGATCTACCGTGGGAGTACCTTTTCAGCACCTCTCTCAACCGCTTCCTCGCTCTCGATGATGACCTCGCTCTCGTGCGTTACCTCGATATGCCTGAGCGCACCCGCCCCGTGGCGGTCACGCTGCCATTGCGCGTCCTCGTAATGATTTCCAATCCAGGAGATTACCCACGCCTTGACGTTGAGCAGGAGTGGGCGCAAATACAGGAGGCGCTCGGCCCGCTGCAAGCGCGTGGTCTTGTAGAGATAGATTTGCTGGCAGAGGCAACGCTGCCCGCCCTTAGAAAGAAGCTGCAGTCGGCCCAGTACCATATTCTCCACTTCATCGGCCACGGCGCATTCGACAGGCAGACACAGGAGGGCGTGGTCGTCCTGAAGGACGAGGGGGGGCGCGGCAGGCTGGTGAGCGGGCAGCAACTTGGTTGGCTGCTGCACAACTACCGCACGCTGGCGCTTGTTATCCTCAACGCCTGCGAGGGGGCGCGCGCCGACCGCACGGACCCCTTCTCCGGAACAGCCCAGAGCCTGGTACAGCAGGGCATCCCGGCCGTGGTCGCTATGCAGTTTGAGATTACCGACGGTGCCGCTAAGACATTCAGCCAGGCGTTTTATGCTGCCATAGCCGAGGGCCACCCGGTCGAGAACGCACTATTTGAAGCGCGCATGGCAATCTTCACCGAAGATCATGGGCTTGAATGGGCCACCCCTGTGCTTTATACGCGGGCCGCAGAAGGTCACCTCTTCGATATCTCGGCGGTGCCCTCTACCGTTCCTTTGGCAGCCGCGCCTATTGTTACAGCGGAGCCTCAGCAGGTATCGCCGCCTGCCGAGGTTGCCGAGCCTGTCGCGAAGATGGAACCTGTTGCGCCCATCGAGCATACTCCTGTGCAGGAGCCGCCTGCCGTTGCAGCAGTTGTCGAGGAGCATATGCGGCAGGTAGAGCCTGTTCCAGTTCCCATTCCCGAACCATCTGCAGGCGACATACGCAAGGCACGCATTGAAGCACTCTATACTGAGGCGAGAGAGGCCGCCGCTCGCGGCGACTGGACGGCTGCAATCGAGAGTGCGCGGCAAGTGCTGGCGCTGGACGACTTGCATGAAGGCGCGGCGGCAATCTTGCGCGACGGCCTGCAAGAGAACGAGCTTGCCCGTCTCTACAGTGAGGCTTCCTCCTATATCAAGGCAGGCCGCTGGAACGACGCTATTCCAGCGCTCTCCCAGATAAAGGCGAAGAGGTCGGATTATAGAGATGTTTCTGCTCTGCTGGCAAGTGCAACCGAGCAAGCGGATGCCATTCGCAGGCAGGCTGCCGTGCCCGACAAAGTGCGGGCAGCAGTAGATGATGCGCCAAAAGAGCCAACTGTAGTAAAGCAGCCCACAGCGCAGTCAGGCAGGCGACTGGGCGTTATAGGAGTAGTGGGCGGGCTGGCACTTGTTGCCCTGTTACTGGTGCTTGTGCTGCCGGGAATGCTGAACGGTAATAATTCACAGGCCACCAACACACCCACACCACCCGGCATTGCGGCATTCGCCCCCACAGCAGGCACAGAAGAGGCCAATTCTGCTGACGGTACGGCGACCACCTCCGACAGCTCCGCAGCGGGTGCGTCGGACACCGCTGAGCCGGGCGGGACTTCGGATGCAACCACCGCTCAGGGCAGCTTCCGAATGGGCCTGCCAGCCAAGCCCGACAACATCGATCCGCAGGAAGCTTCATCTGATGCAGAGATAGACATCTCGCGTCTTGTATTCGAGGGGCTTTTGGGGCTGAATGAGAAGCTCGAATTGGTGCCTGCCGCTGCCGACTCGTGGGAAGTGTCGTCTGACGGCCTGCAGTACACGCTAAAGCTGCGTGATGGGCTCACTTATTCGGATGGCACGCCACTGACAGCAAGCAACTTTGAATATGCATGGAAGCGCGCCTTCGATCCACGTCTCGACCGTAAATTGTACAGCCAACTTGCCTACGATATAGCAGGCGCATCTGAACTGGCTGCCGCGTCTCCTGATGATACGGCTAAAATCCAGGAGCTGATGGACAACCTTGGCGTAAAAGCAACCGACGACAGGACTATCGTATTTACACTTGCTCACCCTGCCGCATATTTCCCGGGCGTGCTTACCCTCTGGATAGGCTTCCCTGTGCGGCAGGATCTTGTAGAGTCGGGCGGCGCCGATTGGGCTAAATCGCCCAGCGGCGACTATATGGTAGGGAACGGCCCATTTATCTTGAAACAGTATGATGACCAGGGCATTAAGCTGATCGCCAACCCGAGCTATTGGGCCGGCCGTACTAAACTTGACGAAATAAAGTTCGCCTTTATAGCAGACCCGTCAGCGGCCCTGGGGGCGTACAAGGCGGGAGAGCTGGACGCGCTGATTGTTGCCGACAGCAGTTATAGCGCGGTGGCGAACGATTCAGAGTTACAATCCGATGTCACTGGAAGCCCCAGGGGTTGCACAACTTACTTCGGCATAAACACGACAATAGCCCCGTTCGATGATCTCAGAGTGCGGCAGGCGATCGCCATGGCGCTGGATCGCGACGACTGGGATAAGAATGTTCTGCATGGGCTGGGTCAGGGCACGCCCAGTCTTATACCTATTGACCAGCGCGGATACTCGTCCGATCTCAGCGTCTCTTATTTCGATGCGTCCGGGGCGGCAACACTACTGGCATCGGCAGGCTATCCCAACGGAAAGGGATTCCCGACGCTCACGCTGACCTATCCTTCGTTTCGCCAGGCAGGCATGGAATGGCTGCAAGATCGTCTCAAGAAGAACCTCAATATTGATGTGCAGCTTCAATCAATTGAATTCAGCACGTATATCTCACAGCTGAGTGACCAGGCTAAAGTACCGGCCATATTCCTTTCCAACTTTTGCTCAGATTATCCCGACCCGCACGACTGGCTCTCAGTTGGATTTGGTAGGGCGTCCAACTACGCTCATACCGGTTGGCGTAACGATGATTACGACAGGCTACTGAGCGATGCCGATGCACAACAGGACGACTCCACACGGCTGGACCTCTATCGCCAGGCGCACGAGCTATTACTCAGACAGGCGTCAATAATCCCAATGAACTTCGGGTTGACCGTTAGCTTGATTAAGCCAAACGTGAACGGCATCAAACAGTCCTTGAACTCCCAGGATCGCATATTCCCCGGTATCACAGACATCCTCAATGTAGAGATTGCCCACTGACCGATAGGCATAGCCGAACGGTGAGCAATGATACTGCGGGCAATATAGCCACACCGCCCACATGGCTGATGGAAAGTCGAAAATGCTGGTGAACCTACCAGCGCCGAGAGTTTGTCATTCTGAGCCGCAGCGAAGAATCACTACGCCTGGCAGATTGCTATGGAGGTTGATTCTTCACTTCGTTCAGAATGACACCGCCATGAGGGCACCTTAGTAACCGACTTTGCATTTGCCCTGACACCACCCACGTTACTGCTGGTATAATTGGCCCTAAAGCTATAGACTGGGATAGTATAAACCTGTTCGGCGCATCACAGATACAAGGAGTGCTGAAATAGTGGCTCGGTATTTATTCACGACACGGTGGCATGTAGATGCACCGATCGACTCGGTGTGGGATATACTGGTTCGACCTGAAAGTTACCCGGCGTGGTGGCCGCATGTAGCGAAAACAGAATTGCTTCAACCGGGCGCCGCGGACGGGTTGGGCGACATATGGCGCACTCATTTCAAGACCGCGCTGCCCTACGATCTCAAAATGGACGGCTGGGTCGTGCGGCGCAAGCGGCCGAATGTTATTGAGCTGGCCACGGTTGGGGAGCTGGTTGGCAGCGGGCGCTGGACGCTTACTGAGAAAGCGGGCGGTACTGAGGTAGAGTACGAGTGGAATGTCAGTACGTCTCGGCTCTGGATGAACTTCGTCGCGCCTATTACATACTTCTTATTCGCCTGGAATCATAATCAGGTGATGGATAGTGGCGCGGTCGGCATGGCAAGGCGTCTCGGCGCATCGGCAAGCGATATCAAGCACACGCAAGATGTGCGCATCGCGGGGCAGCCTGCCGCTCAGATATCAATGTCCTTGGTCGCCGTGCTGCTGGGTGGATTGTACTTGCTGGCATGCAACCAGAAGCAGGAAAGCTAGCAATTGCTCGTGACATTTATTTCGATAGCAGCCACATGTCCAACGGCACGCATACAGTGATAGTCGTGCCCTCGCCTCGCAGGCTGTCTACCTTATAGTCTCCTGCCAGGGCACGTGTACGGTCGCCCATTGTGCCGAGGCCCATGTGCCCGACAGGCACTTTGGTTGCGTCGAAGCCCACGCCATTGTCGCTCACTCGCAACATAATCTGATCATCGGTCGCGCCGATATATACCTCTGCTCTGCTTGCCCTCGCGTGCTTCACAATGTTATGCAGGGCTTCCTGCGTTATGCGATAGATGGCTTCCTCAGCGGCAGGTTTGAGCCTGGGTAAATCTCTTTCCTGGCCCGACATTACTGCAATCGAAATCCGCTCCCGGCCCGCGGTTGCGGCGGCGTGCTTGCGTATTGCCTCCAGCAACCCTACCTCCTCCAGCGCGCCGGGGCGCAACTCGAATATCAAGGCGCGCATTTCGGCCAGAGCACCCTGCGTCAGCTGGCGCAGGTCGGCTAACTTTTCCATCACCTGTACGGGCTGTGTCCCTTCACGCTGCATAATTATTTCCGTGCTGCGCGCGATCAGGCTTATGCTGAAGAGAGCCTGGGTAACTGAGTCATGCAGCTCACGCGCCAGGCGCTGGCGCTCCTCCAGCCGGGCTTTGTCCCGCGATTCGGCGAGCAGCCGAGCGTTCTCAATGGCGATGGCAGCCTGGTTGGCGATAGCTATTGCCAGTTGTGCATGGCGCTCCGTGTAGTAGCTTGGCTCTTTATGCCTGAGGATCAACCCGCCCACAATTGTGTCCTTAAGTGTTAGAGGCACAAGCATCATCGACCGCTCGCCGCCCAGCATGGTCTCCAACTTCTCGACCGCGCCGCTTGCGGTATCCGGTTCGCCCGCCAGGGCTTCGCGCATGGCACGCGCGACAGGACCACTGTCCCAAATATCGTCAATAATTACAGCCTCGCCTCGCGCAAGTGTATCGCCAATTCCGCCCAGCTGCCCCGCCTCAATAGGCTCTTCTGCCCCCGGCTCGCCGTGTGCGCTATCGTCATCATTGCCCCATGCGCTCGATACAGAGACTTCGCCTTTGCCGCCAACCGTGATCCTGGCACGATTGTAGTCGGCCACGAGCTTCAGTTGCTCCAGTATGCGGGCCAGCAGCGGCTTTAGCTCCAATGTGGACGTCACGTTCCTGGAGACCTCCAGCAGCGTGGATAGCTCGCGCGTGCGCTCTTCGACACGCTGCTCAAGAAGCTCCCGCGCCTGCACCCGCTCGGTTATGTCGCGTATTATGGCCAGGGTGTGGCGGCGACCGTTATAGATAAAGGGCGCTTCGTGTACCTCTGCCGGAAATACCGTGCCGTCTTTGCGAATCTGCAGCCCCTCAACGCGGAATCTCTCCCCACGGCTGACCTTCTCCAGGTATTCCGCAAGATTGGCGTGACTGTCAGGGTGTACCCACTTCCTTGGATCCATCCCCACCAGTTCTTCGCGCGTGTACCCTTCCATCGCAGCGAAGGCGGGGTTGACCTCGAGAACATTGCCTCCGAGGTCGGAAATCACCAGTCCATCGCTGGTTGCCTCAAAGATTGCGCGGTACTGCTCCTCCTTCAGCTTAAGCTGCTCCTCGGAGTCTACGCGCTCGGTGATGTCCCGCACGATACAGAGGATATGCGGCTCTCCTCTATATATGAAGCGTGTGCCATGTAACTCGATGGGGAATACGCTGCCGTCTTTGCGAACATCCCTCCCTAACGTCTCGTGGTATTCTTTTCCTGCCCTGAAGGCAGCAAAGGCTAGCGGAACTTGTGCGTGGTCGTCGGGGTGGATGAACGTACGCGGGTCAATGTCTTGCATCTCTTCGACTGTATAGCCATGCATGGAGGCGAAGGCAGGGTTTACAGCAACAAGGTTTCCATCCAGATCATTAATAGTCAAGCCGTCGGTAGTCGCCTCGAACACCGCGCGATATTGCTCTTCTTGCATGCGAGCGCGCTCTTCCGCTTCTTTGCGCTCGGTGACATCCTCGACTACTAACACCACTTCGCGCACGTCGTCCAACTCGTCTTTGATAGGGTAGGCAAAGGACTCTATCCAGCGCCCGCGGCCCATCTGTCTTTCTCCAAATGCAACTGCGTCGAAATACATCAGCGGGACCCGGGTGGCCTCTCCCCCGAACGCTTTGCGGAGAGCATCTGCTCCTTCCCGCTGCATAATACGGCTGTCCTTCAATAGATTGTATGGATAGGCGACCTGTTCGGTCAGGCGGAAGAGGTCGAGGAACGCCTGGTTGGCCTGTATCGCATCGCCGTTTGGTTGGAAGGTCTGAATTGCGATAGGAGACTGCTCGAATAGAGAGCGGAATCGCTCTTCGGTGAGGCGCTGGGCCTCCTGGAAACGCTTGCGTTCAGTAATGTCCATCATCACGCCGCGTAATCTGGTTGGCACGCCATTCTCTTTTATCAGGGTGACAATGTCCTGAACCCAGACTATATGGCCGTCGCCTGCAATCAGCCTGTACTCAAAGGTCTGTTGTTCCTGCCCGCTGGCGACAATGGCTTCCAGCGAGAGGGTTCTGTCAGCATCAGCAGGGTGGACATGCTCTCGCCAGAGGTTGGGGTCGTTGAGCCACTGATCCACAGAAAAGCCGAGTACCCGCTCAGTTTCCTCATTCACGAATGTGATTCGGAAGGTCCGTGCGTCCGCCTCCCACACAATGCCGCCCAGCGAGTTGATCAACCGCTCGTAGGTCTGCTCGGACCACCTGGGGATTTTCCGCACCTGTCTACGCTTGATCTGCATGGACTTTTCCTTCTTCCCCTCTGTGAAGCATCAAGCACGAGACGCACGGTTTGGATTTGATACCCTTGCCTCACGCGACTTCTGCCAGCCCACATGGTACGGCATGCTACGACCCGTACTTACAAGCATCGGGACATTGGTGCATCTAACTTACCAAATCTCAGGTGTGGATTGCAATGAGTTGGCGTCAAGAGATCAACTACGAGTGCAATCCCCCAACTCCAGTAAGGCTGCCCTGGCAATTGCATTCTTCGGACGTAGGCTCAAGGGCATTGAGTCCTGTAGGTGCCAGATGCGCCGCCGGGGTGCATATAGTACTAAAGTACTATATCCGTTCTACAAGAGTTGCGCTATGATAATGGTAGTTGTTACAGCAACTACTAATGGAGGCCATTATGAAAGATAGCGACAATATTGTAGGGGTTTTGCAGCGTCTTGGCTTTGGCGAGTACGAAGCTCGCGCCTACCTTGCTCTCTTACAACGTAACCCGCTCAATGGCTATGAGTTGGCGAAGGCTTCGGGATTGCCGCGCGCCAACGTCTATTCAGTGCTCCAGAAGCTAGAGGAGCGGGGCGCTGTTATGCGGCTCGACATGCCATCCGGCACTCGCTACGCCCCGGTCGCACCTTCTGAGCTAACAGAGCAGCTAGATAACCGCTTCAGGGATGACCTTGAAGATGCCCGGCGGCAGCTGGAGGACATCGCCGTTCCTGCCGAGCGCGAATATATCTGGAACACGCAGGGCTACGATTTGCTGCTGGAACATGCTCGAACGCTCGTGAACAGCGCTGAAGAGCGGTTGCTCGTGGCAATCTGGCCGCGAGAAGCTGCCGCTCTCTCAGAAGAATTGGCAGGTGCAGAGGCACGCGGCGTTGAAGTGATTACCCTCTGCCTCAACGCATGCCCGCGTGAGTGTGGTAGCTGTCAGGGTCACATCTTCCGTTATCATGTTGTGCCAGAACATACCAGCGGTTGGTTGGTGCTGGTGGCCGACGGGGTGGAGCTACTGGCGGGTGAGATCGCTAAAGGCAACGATGCCCTGGCGGTTCGCACTCGCCAGCGCCTCCTCGTCGAGGTGGCTGCCTGGTACATCAGGCACAGCATAGCCCTCGCTGCCGTAGTTGACGACCTGGGCGACAATCTGCAAACCCTGCTCAGCACGGATACATTATCGGCGCTTGCGTCTCTTACCCCCGGCGGGCACCATTCGGACGGTGTATGGGGTTGGTTGGAGTTTATGCAGGCGTCTTTGCGAGGAGAGGCAATCCAAACATCAGGCGAGCAATAGGAGGTGTCTATGGTACGGAGTGCATAAGAAAGAAAAAGGCGTAGGAGTGCTCGCAACACCACTACGCCGAACGAAGAGCTAAACCATCCGTGAAGAAAGTTCCGCCCTCTCGCATCTATATTCTACCATAAACAAGCGTGTGCAGGTGAACCGGCGATGCGAAGAGATGGACAATTACCTTACAACAGGAGAAAAGCCATGAATGTCTTGCATCGCAGAGCAACTATCTGCATAACACTGGCGGTCCTTATGATCTTGATTGGGGGCCTGGCAACTCCCGCCACTACTACTCTTGCAACCTCGGCGACCTCATCGACCTCGGCAACAGCCGCCACCGGCACGACATCCGCCCTCGATTTCCGCAACGCAATGCGCCAACTCTGGGAGGACCACGTCACCTGGACGCGAATGTATATTGTGAGCGCCCTCGCGAACCAACCGGACAAAGATGCTACTGCTCAGCGTCTGCTTCGCAACCAGGAGGATATCGGCAACGCCATCAAGCCGTTCTATGGCGATGCGGCAGGAGATAAGCTCACTGCCCTCTTGAAAGACCACATACTGGAGGCGGCCACGCTACTTGAGGCGGCTAAAGGCGGCGATAACAAAGTGCTGCAGGCAGCATCGGACGCCTGGTATGCCAATGCCAACGACATCGCCGCCTTCCTGAACAGCGCCAATCCCAAAGCGTGGCCGCTTGACGTTATGCAGATGGGGATGAAGATGCACCTCGATATGACGCTCCAGGAGGCGGTTACCCACTTGAAAGGCGACTACACCGCCGATGTTGCCGACTATGACAAGGTGTATGAGCACATACTTGGGCTGGCTGATACAGTCAGTGCAGGCATCATGAGCCAGTTCCCCGACAGGTTTACGGCTGCGCCGAGTGACGCTGACGTGTCGTTGCACCAGGCGATGCGCAAGCTGTGGGAGGACCATATTACCTGGACACGCCTCTTCATACTCAGCGCTGCCGCAGACTCGCCCGACAAAGATGCTACCACGCAACGCTTGCTGCAAAACCAGGTTGACCTGGGCAACGCCATCAAGCCGTACTATGGTGATGCGGCAGGGGATAAACTTACCGCCCTACTGAGGGATCACATTCTGGGTGCTGCTTCGCTGCTGACTGCTGCCAAAGCAGGTGATAACGCCGCTGTGCAGGCAGCATCGGACGCCTGGTATGCTAACGCAAACGACATCGCTGCCTTCCTGAATAGCGCCAACCCGAACGGCTGGCCGCTCGATGCAATGCAGATGTCAATGAAGATGCACCTGGACCAGACGCTGACCGAAGCGGTAGACCGACTGAAGGGCGATTATGCTGCCGACATAGCCGACTACGACAAGGTGCAGGAACACATCCTGATGATGGCTGACGCACTCAGTGATGGCATCGTTAGCCAGTTCCCGGATAACTTCAGCGGCGCGACTGTAGCAGGCATGCCCAGGACCGGAGGCGCGCAAGGCTACAACTCGGCTCCTCTTGCCTGGTTGCTGACGCTCGGAAGCCTGGCGCTCGTTGCTATGGGCCTGTGGGTCTTGCGAAGAGGAGTGCCCGTAGAACCGGTGCGAGAGATCGGGGAAGAGGCTGATCGAAAGCGGTTCGACTGAGCAAAACGGATGGCGGAATGTCATGCCTGTAAGCCGTTGCTTTTCCGGCGACAGCTTACAGGCAGACACATATATGAAAGGAAATAAAGAAAATGCCTGGATATAAATACCTGATAGTGGGCGGCGGGATGGCCGCGGCGGCTGCCGTCAAAGGCATACGCGATGTAGACCAGGACGGCTCTATCGGCCTCGTTGGACAGGAGCCGGACCCACCATACAAGCGTCCTCCACTATCCAAGAAGCTGTGGCAGGGTAAGCCGCTTGAGACAGTATGGAAAGGGATGAAAACCGAGGGGGTGGATCTGCACCTGGCGCATACCGTCACGGCTGTGTACCCTTCTGAAAAGCGCGTCGTTGATGAGGAAGGCACGTCTTACAGCTACGATAAGTTGCTCATCGCTACAGGCGGCAGGCCGCGCACATTGCCGTTCGGCGGCGACCATATCATATACTTCCGCACGCTGGATGATTACAGGCGTCTCAGCACGCTGGCCGAAGACAGACAGCGATTTGCCGTGATTGGCGGCGGATTCATCGGCTCGGAGATGGCGGCGGCTCTCGCTATGAATGGCAAGCAGGTAACAATGGTCGTGCCGGGCCGAGGTATTGGCGAACGCATCTATCCGCCGGATGTGGTTGATTTCCTGAACGGTTACTTCCGCGACAAGGGCGTAGAGCTATTGCTGGGCGACAGGGTGGTAGGCCTTGAGCCGCGTGAAAATGGGCTTGCACTCAAGACAGGGAGCGGACGAGTGGTTGAGGTGGATGGGGTGGTGGCGGGCATCGGCATAGAGCCGAACACAGCCCTGGCCGAGGCCGCGAACCTCACGGTAGAGAACGGCGTGGTGGTGGATGAGTTCTTGCGCACCAACGAGCCTGACATCTATGCGGCAGGAGACGTGGTGCAGTACATAGACCACACGCTCGGCAAAAGGCGGCGCATAGAGCATGAAGACAACGCCAATATGATGGGCCGCATGGCCGGGCGTGCAATGGCGGGCCGGCAAGAGCCTTACTATCATCTTCCATTCTTTTATACCGACATATTCGACCTGGGATACGAGGCGGTAGGTGAGCTGGATTCTCACATGGAGATGGTAGCCGACTGGAAAGAGCCTTACCGGGAAGGCGTCATCTACTACCTGGCCGATGGCAAAGTGCGGGGCGTGCTGCTCTGGAACGTTTGGGGCCAGGTGGACGCGGCGCGCCGCCTTATCTCAGAGCCCGGGCCGTTCCGACCTGACGATTTAAAAGGACGACTACCGGAGGTAAGCTCGAAATGATACACGATGTAGACTACACTGAAGATTTTATCGAGAGCATGGACCGGCACAAGCGTCACTTATCCGATGAGCAGACGCGCAAGTTTGAGGGATACGCCGCCGAGATATTCACGGCGCTAGGCATGGATGTGCATACGCCGTCCACCGAGGAGACACCGCGCCGCTTCATACAGGGGCTGTTCGAGGCGACCAATGGGTATGACGGCGACCCCAAACTGCTCAAGGTGTTTCATACAGAATGCCGTGGAGGGCCGGACTGCAGGCTTAGCCAGGTGGTCGAGGGGCCGGTGCAGTTTTACGCGCTATGCGAGCATCACGCGCTTCCCTTCTACGGGAAAGCCTATGTCGCATACATAGCCCATGAGGGCATCATAGGCATATCCAAGCTAACGCGGCTGGTGCGCCTGTATGCTCGGCGGTTCACGGTGCAGGAACGCCTGGGGCAGCAGATCGCGGATACACTGGATGCTATGCTTGAGCCGCACGGAGTAGCCGTCTACCTGGAAGCTAACCACATGTGTATGCAAATGCGTGGCGTGCACGAGAGCACATCGCTGACCCGCACAACGTTCTGGCGAGGCGAATATGAGAACAATCCCGCTCTCCGGTCTGAGTTCTTCACAGCTTGCGGCTTACAGAGGTGACACGACAATGACAGCACAGCCCGCTCCTCTCGACCCCCTGGAGACACTTTTCGACGGAAGCACCGGCACAGAACTGCCGCTGCCGGAGCCGCTCAAGAGCCTGTATGGAGCCTTGCGGTTCCCGCTACGCCGGGATAAGCCGTATGTCCTCGCCAATCTCGTTACCACGCTTGATGGCGTGGTATCGCTGGGCGTGCCGGGGCACACGGGCGGCAAAGACATCAGCGGCTCCAGCCGGCAGGATGTCATGCTGATGGGCGTACTCCGGTCGGTGTCCGATGCCCTGATCGTAGGGGCGGGCACGCTGCGCCGGAGTGGAGGCGCTCGAATGACAGCCGAGGAGGTTTACCCGCCATTGGCCTCTGCATATGCGGAGTTGCGCGCCGGTGTGAGTAAGAAGTCACCGCTGCTGAACGTCATTGTCACGAATAGCGGCGAACTAGACCCGCACATGGACCTATTCAGAGATGGCGGGCCGGTGCTGGTGGTGACGACAGGTGCAGGTGCGATGCGTGCTCGCGAGACCGGTTTCCCGGATGCAGTCCGAATCGTCGATGCTAGTAACGATGGCGGAAATGGCGGCCAGAATGGCGTCAGTGCCGCATCAGTGGTACAGGCGGTAGAGGATTTTCAGCCAGGTAGCCTCCTGCTGGTCGAAGGTGGTCCGCACCTGTTGGCTCAGTTTTATGCTGAGAGAAGAATAGATGAGCAGTTTCTGACGCTCGCTCCCCAGATAGCAGGGCGGGATGGGTCAGGCAAGCAGCTTGGGCTGGTAGAGGGCAAGACGTTCGCCCCAGCGCAACCGCTTTGGGGCAACCTGAATGTGGTCAAGCGCGGGAAGGACCATCTATTCCTGCGCTACCGGTTTGAGCATGGGAAATGACCTCGTTGTCAGTTGTCAGTTGTCCGTTATGGCGGTCGGCCGTCTGCGGTCGGCGGTCGTAACGGACAACAAACGCCCATGAATCAGTCCGCCGAGAGCAAGACGGTGTTGCCATCGGGGTCTTTGACGAGCGCAAAGTACATGCCTATTGAGGCTACATATGGGGCGTGGAAGCTCTCATAGCCGTAGCCGACAAGTTCGTTGTACTTCGCGTCCACTTCGGCGCGCTCCTTCAGGTAGAACTCGAGGATGACACGCGCATCGTCCAACTCCTTCAAGCGCCCGCGAGCGTTCACGAAGAAGGTCAGATCGCCGTCCATCTTGACCTCGACGTGCGGCTTTCCGCCGGTTTCTTCCGGGAAGCCCACGCCAAGCCGTCGATAGAACTCCACCGACTTTTCAACATCTTCAGCGATCAATCCGACCATGTAGAGATTGAGTGACATGGGGGTTGTCCTTTCGCGGAGGAAAGTAAAACGTAAAACGTAAAACGTAAGCCCATAACAACCATGGCGACTTGGCGACTTGGCGTTTTGGTCCTTACGTTTTACGTTTTACTTTCCGTTCCGTCCCTACCTATTTCCCTGTCAGCGGAATAAAGTTCCGCCTGGGGGCGTCCTGGGCTGTGCCTTCGGTTGTGCCGGCGACGGGATAGCCTTCCTCATCGAGCACTTCCTTCACCTGGTCGAGGCTAAATGCGTTCTCGTCATAGTCGAGGTATACGGCCTTGCCGGGGATGTTGACCTGCACGGATTTCACGCCGGGCTTGTCTTGAAGCGCGCCAAGGACGGTCTTCTCGCAGTGTGCGCATGAAATATCGGGTACGTTTAGAGTAATTTGTGACATTGTAGTTTGTTCCTTTCGATTATAGTGATTTACGTTTGTATAGTTACGCGGGCCGTGCCTTCTATGCCTGCATGGAGTGCGCGGCCCACTTTGCTACCGGAATAAGGGTTAGCGGACCTCCACCACCCAGCTAACAGTTTGCACCTGCCCATTGTGCTGGAACTGCGACCAGACTTTATACATGCCGGGCTTGTCGAACGTGTGGCTGAATGAGAAAGTCGGTCCGAACTGAGCAGGCGGGGCACTCATGTCGTCGGCCTGCGGTTCGTCACCTGCCATAGCATGCACGTGGGCGAAACCACCCGCGCTCTCGTCCAGCACTACGACATGGCTTGCTGCTGCCAGATAGGGCTGTAGGTCGGTGACCGGCTGGCCGTTTTGCTCGACTGTGACCACAAAGCTGCTGAGCACACCCGCCTTGACCAGACCGCCGGGGCCAATGCTAACCTTGTAGTCGCCTACCTGTTGAGGGGCCATATCGGGTTGATGCTGGGCAGCGGCTGAGTTTCCATCGCCCACCTTCAGGTCGAACGTGTGTACTTCATCGATCGTGCCCTTAAGCTCGAACTCATCGTACAGAACGTAGTCGCCGGCCTGAGGGAAGGTGTGCGCCACCTCGTACTGCCCTGTTTGGCCGGTAGCTTGGGGGTGCACATGCGCGAAGTAAGTCAGGTCGCGGCTTACGATGATAAGGTGCATCTCTTTCTCATGAGAGATGGCGGGCGCGACCGGTGCGCCGCTCGCTGCGTCTGTCAGGCTTAGCTTGATGATGGTCTCTTTACCGGGTGCTACAACGCCACCAGTATCGAGAACAACCTTCGCGGCCTGCGTTCCATTCCGGCCCGCCTGGCTCTCCTGATTCATACCCATATTGCTAACTACCGCTGTTCCTCCCATCGCTTGCGCGTTACTGTCCATACCCATAGCTGGGCGGAACACAAAGAGCGAGATAGCTCCCACAACCAGGGCCAGCAGGCCAATACCGGCCAGGTAGCTTACATCAGCTATGCGCTGGCGCAGCGGGGGGTGTATTATTTCTTCAGCGTTCTTCGGAGGCGCAAAACTGCGCAACCTCAACGAGTTAGTGACGACACTGACAGATGACATAGCCATCGCTGCTGCCGCCATGATGGGATTGAGGAGCAGTCCGAACAGCGGGAAGAGCACGCCCATCGCCACGGGTATCAGGATCACGTTGTAGAAGAAGGCCCAGAAGAGGTTCTGGCGTATCGTGCCGATTGTGCGGCGAGAGAGGGCGATGGCAGTCACCACACCGCGCACATCGCCGCCCACCAGGGTTATATCCGATGCTTCCATGGCGACATCAGCGCCGGTGCCGATTGCTATACCCAGGTCGGCCTGTGCCAGCGCGGGCGCGTCATTCACGCCATCGCCGACCATTGCCACTACTTTGCCCTGAGCCTGCAATTCCTTCACTTTGGCCGACTTCTCGCCCGGCAGCACCTCTGCCATAACGTTGGTAATGCCGACCTGCTTCGCGATGGCTTCAGCTGTGGCGCGGTTGTCGCCGGTGAGCATCCAGACCTCAAGGCCCAGCGCCTGCAACTCGCGCACCGCTTCGGCGGACTCGGGCTTAAGGGTGTCGGCCACGGCTATAAGCCCTGCCGCGTGGCCGTCAGCCGCGACGTACATCGGTGTTTTACCAACCAGCGCGAGTGCGGATGCCTGTTCTCCAAGGCCATTGAGGTGGATGCCTGATTGTTCCATTAAGCGGACGTTGCCTACCAGCAAGTCGCGGCCCTCGACTGTAGCCGAGATGCCGTGTCCTGCCAGCGCGTTGAAGCCGCTCACCTGCGCCATCTGGAGGCCAAGCTCGTTTGCACGTGAGACGATTGCCTCACCAAGCGGGTGCTCCGATCCCTGTTCCGCGCTTCCTACGAGCCGCAAGAGGTCGTGTTCGGTTAGCCCATTGGTTGCGACTACATCGGTGACGGATGGCTTGCCCCGTGTGAGGGTGCCTGTCTTGTCGAGGACGATAGCGTTTACTTTATGAGCGCCTTCGAGGGCCTCGCCGCCTCGTATAAGCACGCCGTACTCCGCGCCTTTGCCCGTGCCGACCATAATGGCGGTCGGTGTCGCGAGACCAAGCGCGCATGGGCAGGCTATGATGAGCACAGCGATCATCGATACGAGCGCATAGGTGAACTTAGGTTCCGGACCGAGCAAGTACCATATTCCAAACGTGATGAGCGACAGAACCAGCACAGCGGGCACGAAGTAGGACGAAATCTGATCGGCCAGCCTCTGGATGGGGGCCTTTGAGCCTTGAGCGTCCTCGACCAGTTTGACTATTTGTGCAAGGGCGGTGTCTTTGCCCACCCGGGTTGCCCGGAACGTGAACGACCCGGTACGGTTGAGAGTAGCGCCGATTACCGGGGAACCCGGCCCTTTTTCGACGGGAAGGCTCTCGCCTGTCAGCATCGATTCATCGAGGGCCGATGTGCCTTCCAGCACAATACCGTCAACAGGCACTTTGTCGCCGGGGCGAACACGGATAACATCGCCAACCTGCACCTGCTCGATGGGCAGGTCTGCCTCTATACCGTTGCGTATGACGCGCGCCGTGCGTGGGGCCAAGCCCATCAGCTTCTTTATCGCCTCGCTCGTCTGCCCTTTGGCGCGTGCCTCCAGCCAGCGGCCCATCAGTATGAGGCCGATGATGGCGGTTGAGGTGTCGTAGTACGCTTCGGGGGCAAGTCCCGCCGTGCGCACAGCATCGGGGAAGAATGTAATGAACACGGAATAGAGGTAGGCCACCGAGGTGCCGACCGCAACCAGCGTGTTCATGTTAGTTGTTAAGTGGCGCGCGGCCCTCCATGCGCCCTGGTAGAACTGCCAGCCCGCCCATAGCTGTATGGGGGTGGCGATCAGGAACATGACGTAGTAGCGGGCTTCCATCGGCCAGGGGAGAGGCAGGAACATACCCGCCATGATGACCGCGGCTGCTATCAAACTGACAACAAACTTATTGCGCAGATCCTTGATTTCTCGCTGCCTGCGTTCTCGCTCTTTGTCTACAGGCTCCGCACCTGCTGCTGTTTGTGCTTGAGGCTGCTCTGCTGCCCTGATGGCATAGCCTGCTCGCTCGACGGCCTGGCGAAAGTCGCCGCTGCCTACCATCGCGGGGTTGTACTTGACGGTAGCGTGCTCTGTAGCCAGGTTCACGGCCACACTTTCGACGCCGGGCAGCTTTGCCAGCGACTTCTCGACCCTGCGCACGCAGGATGCGCAAGTCATACCATCTATCGGTAAGCTGGCTTCTTCGGTGGGCACCGTATAGCCTGCTTTTTCGACGGCAGCTTTCAAGCTGTCTATAGTAGCCAGCGTGGGGTCATATTTGACGGTGGCGCGCTCGGTCGCGAGGTTAACGCCGGCATCAGTGACACCTTCTACCTTTTGCAAGGCCCGCTCCACACGGCGCACACAGGATGCGCATGTCATCCCCCCGACCGGGAGTTTTAGCTCGGTTGTCCGGCCAGTTGGGGCTGGTGCCTCTGTTTTGTTGGATGGTTGCTCCGGTTGGAGCTGTGTATTAGATTGCAGTTCTGTAGCCATGTCTTTTACAGCCTCTTATAGGGACTTTACTAATAATATATCGTTATCGCTGCGAGAGGTTGAACAGTTCTTCAAGCTCGCCGAGCACTTCTTTCTCACGGCCTTCGTGTATGCCTTCGACGACGCACGAGTTGAGGTGGCCGTTCAATAGCAAGCTCTCGAACTTGTCGATGGCACGCTGCACGGCATAGGTTTGCTTGAGCACATCGACACAATACTGGTCTTCTTCGACCATCTTGCGGATACCCTTCAGGTGCCCCTCGATGTATGCCAGACGCCGCAAGGCCTCTTGTTTGGTTGTTTCTGATCTCATAACTTTCTCCTGTTTCACCCTACCCCCCTGGGAGGGGTTCTTGCTTAAGTGTAACATGTTGCTTTGCTGCTGTCAATGCGACTTTAGTAGTATCAGTATCTGTTCATTTTCAATGCGTAAGGCGGAGAGATCCCTCACCCCAGCCCCTGGCAGGGGAGCTCTTAAAGTAGGTATTTGTAAATCCCAGGAAATAGCCAATGAGATACCATCTCCCCAACACGCCCTCCATCATGGGCTTCGCCCCTGCACCACGCTACAGCATCTCCGGACACCTACGAGAACAGAACCCGCCGATAGAATGTTTTGTACGGACCTATTTATGAAATAGGTCTAGCAATTCCATGCATGTTCAGTATAATTATGTGTACCGTACCATATTGGCATGTACGGGAGTCGCATGGGGCACCTGAGGCCATGGCCGTGCTGTGAATAGTAAGGGCTGCTAAGTACACAGGCACGTACACAACTCGCGGTCAGTCTCTGCCCACATTCCCATACCAGTAGTTGGCTTCATATGGAGCAGACTATGTCCGCGCACGGGAACAAGCAAGAAGGAGTAAAGAAATGCAACGATTACGGCGAATAATCCCGGCACTTTCGGCGGCGCTTATCCTGGCCGTCGTAATGGTGCTGGGGGTTCTGCTGAATGCGCGCTCCGATCAGGGCGCATCACAGCGGCCTCTCGGCCCTATCACATCGGGGCAGAACGGGGTAGCATCTTCTAATGCTGCCGCTCACGACATCTGGACCAACCCTCCCAGCGCCAACGGGATCATGGAGAGCGAGGAAGTCGCTCCCGCTTTATCGCCACCTTTGCGCAGCTTACCTGCAGCCGAGGCCGGAAGAAAACCAAAGGGTGCGAACGAAAATGAAAGAATCCCGCTGTACAACCATGTGGATGGGCCGGACAGTGTAATCCAATCGGTCTTGAATCCCGCCGGGGCGCTTGCTCCCGCGGCCATGCCTGCACCAATACGCAACTTCGAGGGCATGAACCTGGCGACCGCGGGCAGCGGTATACCGCCGGACACCAACGGCGAAGTTGGCCCCAACCACTACGTGCAGATGGTTAACTCGGCCATCCAGATATGGGACAAGAGCGGTAATCCGCTAATCTCCCCTGTGGACATCAATGCGCTCTGGTCGAGCGCAGGCGGGCAGTGCGCCGCCAGGAACGACGGCGACCCCATTGTGCTGTACGACCAGCTTGCCGACAGGTGGCTGCTGAGCCAGTTCACCGCCGAAGCGCCCTATAACGAGTGCATCGCCATCTCGCAAACGGGCGATCCAACGGGCACTTACTGGGTGTATTCGTTCTTCATGAGCAATACTGTATTCCCTGACTACCCACACTTCGGCATGTGGCCTGACGGCTATTATATGGGCGTCAACGAGTTCAACGGCAACACCTATGCGGGCGGGCGTCCTTATGTGTTCGAGCGCTCCAAGATGCTGCTGGGACAGAACGCCAACGTGCAGACCAACGCAGGTCCACTAGGTCCGTCTTCCGGCCTCGCGATGCCTGCCGATCTGGATGGCACAACGCCTCCACCCGCAGGTGCTCCCAACCCATTCTCGCTGATGGGCGATCCGTTGCAGGTCTTCAAGTTCCATGTTGACTGGGCAAACCCCGGCAGTTCTACCTGGTCGGGACCAACCAATATTGATGTCGCCAATTTTACGGCGATTGCATGCCAGTACTGTATACCGCAGCCGGGCACCACAACCCGCCTGGACGCTATTGGCGACCGCTTTATGTACCGCGCCGCTTATCGCAACTTTGGCAGCCACGAGTCGCTATTGTTGCTGCACAATGTTGACGCGGGTGGTTACGCCGGTGAGCGATGGTATGAGCTTCGCAACGTTACCGGCGCACCGACGGTCTTCCAGCAGGGCACATTCGCCCCGGCTGACAACATACACAGGTGGATGGGTAGCATCGCGATGGACGCAAGTGGGAATATCGCGATGGGTTACACGGTGTCGAGCGGCGGCACCGGCGCAACCGTTTACCCCGGTGTGCGCTACGCCGGACGGCTGGCGGGCGATCCCGCAGGCACAATGGCACAGGGTGAGGCTACTCTCTTTTCGGGTAGCGGCTCGCAGGTGGGCATCGGCAGGTGGGGGGACTACAGTGATATGACTGTTGATCCCACCGACGACTGCACGTTCTGGTACACGAACGAATACAACAACAGCAATGACCAGTACTGGAACACGCGCATTGGCTCGTTCAAGTTCCCTGGATGCAGCAGCGGCCCGCCACCTCCAACACCTACACCTATCGTTTGCACGCCCGGCGTGTATACCGATGTGGCTCCCGGCAGCACCTTCTATCCGTTTGTAAGCTGCCTCTCCAGCAGAGGGATAATCGGCGGCTACAGCGATTGCACCTTCCGCCCGCAGAACAACGTTACGCGAGGACAATTGTCGAAGATCGTTGCTAATGCGGCCGGTTTCAGCGACCCAGCGGGCGCGCAGATGTTCCAGGATGTAGCTCCAGGCTCGACATTCTACGATTTCGTGCAGCGTCTTGCATCCAGGGGTTACATTAATGGCTATGCTTGCGGCGGGCCGGGTGAACCGTGCGTAGCGCCGGGCAACAAACCATATTTCCGCACCAACAGTAACGCGACAAGGGGGCAAATCTCGAAGATCGTCGCGAGTGCGGCGGGGTTCGTCGATCCGGCTGGTACTCGGCTATTCCAGGACGTAGCTTCAGGCTCGACGTTCTATGACTATATACAGCGCCTTGCCCACCGCACGATCATCAACGGCTACCCATGCGGCGGCGCAGGCGAGCCGTGCGGCGCAGGCAACCTACCTTACTTCCGACCGAATAACAACGCCACACGCGGGCAGACCTCGAAGATCGTTGCCAATGCTTTCTTCCCCGGCTGCACTGTAGAGGCGAAGCCATAAGGCCGGTTTGATCTGACAGGTTTGGATAGCATAAAGGGCTGTGTCTGTTTCGCAGGCACGGCCCTTTTATCATGCCGCCCGGTAGGAGGGTTGTACAGGGGCGTGGACAGACTAGGCCGGGGCAGCGTAGCCGCGCTCCCTCGCCATTGTCATTCTGAACGAAGTGAAGAATCAACCTCCATACTAATTTCTACCCGAACGGATTCTTCGCTTCGCTCAGAATGACACCGCCTGGTGGGATGAGCTTATCCGACACAACTTTGTTGGCATGACATTCGAATGACACTCCATGTGGGGCGCTTGCCTTAAGCAGAGACAGCAAGTAAGGCTGTGCTTATGCTATTATTGCCATGGCCCTTAACTGGCCATGCTTCATGAGTACATAGATATTACAAGCCTTCCATTCGCATGACCGCACACGTTTCGCAACAATTCAAGTCGTCCTCCGGAACGCGCCTCGCAGGTATTGCGCGCGCAGTCCGCCGACGCCCTGATGTGCTGGGTCTTGGTTTGTTGCTGGTGTTGTCGTTCCTGTTTATGTCGCCGGGGCTGCCTCCGTGGCGAGTGGCCGCGCCTATGGAGCAGCTACTCATCTTTCCGCCCTGGCACGCCGACTTCCCGAACATAGACCCGCGGCTGGGCGGGAGCGACATCCTGTTCCAGCAGTTGCCCTGGCAAAACTGGATGCAGCACGAACTGGCGGCTGGGCGCTTCCCGCTGTGGGTGTCGGGGCCGCTGGGAGGTTATCCTCTATTCGCCTATTATCAAACGGGCGTGCTCTATCCGCTCCACTGGCTCCTGGCGCTCATGCCGATTAGCGCTGGATTTGGCATTATCCTGGCGCTCAAGGTGTGGATAGCGGGCGCGGGTATGTGGTTCTTCTTGCGAGCGCTGGGGCTTCGTCCGGGGGCTTCGCTGCTGGGGGCGATTGGCTTCATGTTTTCGGCCAGCCTGATAACTTGGCTGCCCTGGAGTCACACCAATTCCACCATATTGCTGCCGTGGCTGGCATTGACGGTATACCTGTGGCTGGAGCAGAGGCGGCGCGGCGCGCTGGTTGGCTTTGCTGCCCTGCTCGCCTGCGCGCTTCTCGGCGGCAGCCCTGAGTTCTTCTTTATTGTGGCTGTTGTGGCTGCACTCTGGGCACTTGGCCTGCTGATGGGAGAGGCGTTGAGGGCATGGCGGGGAGAAGCGTCAGGCCGCCTGAGTACGCGGGATAATATCATGCGTGTTGTTCAACAGGCGGGCTGGCTGGCGATTGCGGCTGCTGTGGGCGTGTTGATCTGCGCTGCTCAATTGCTGCCGTTCTTCGAGGCGCTCGGCCTTAGCCACATATCTGCCATTCGCCCCCTCGGCAATGTGCGCGCCGAGATACACCTTGATGCCGGGATGATAGTCAACTGGGTGCTGCCTCGATACTGGGGGCAGGTATCGGACGGCGTGTTTGGCACATCGCAACTACCGAACGAGACCAGCGGCTATATCGGGTTTGTGGCGCTGCTTGGTCTAATACCGGCGACTATAGGAGCTGTGTGGCGGCAAATTAATGTGCGGCTTGTGCTGCCGTGGGCAGCGATCGCGCTATTTTGCTGGCTGGTGGTCTACGATGACAAAGTTGGCACGTTTCTGCGCGGCTTGCCCGGCTTCAGCCAGATGGTAAACGAGCGCTTTCTGCTGGGGATAGGGTTTGCCCTGCTTGTGCTGGGAGCATTCGGCTGGGACTGGTTCTCGCGATGGGTCCAGGAACGTGGTGGCAGGACCACAGCAGAAGAGCAACCATCGAGGCGATGGACCTATGTGGTCGGGCTTGCTTTGCTTGCTGGCGGCGCGGCGTTCATGGCGGCATACATGGTGGGGCTTGTGCCTCCACCCAACGTTGGGGAGCCGCCGGGACCGCACCAGTATGGCGTCCTCTACCCACCGAACACGGATTATCGCCTCTACTGGGCATCGTGGGAGGCCGCTGTGCTGGTGGGATTGGTGGGAGCCGTGTTGCTGTGGGCGACACGTCCGCGCTGGTGGCGTGCGGTGCCGCTCGTTATGGGTGCTCTGCTGGTGGCGGATTCATGGATGTTCCTCATCACGTATAACGGCACGGCTCCAGCCGAGCAATATTACCCGCAGAACGAGTTTATCAGCCGGTTATCGGCTGTGCCGCCCAATGAGCGGATGATAGCGCAGGGCGAGGTGCTGCTCACACACACTAACCTTGTGTATGGCTTCCGCGACTGGCGTGCACAGGACCCAATGATCAGCGAGCGCGCCTTGCGTGCATCTACCTTCCTTGACCCCGATTATCGCAAGGTGCAGTGGACCCGCTACAACATGATCCTTTCTAATATCAGGTTGCAGGTCGCACCCGCGCTTGGCATACGCTACTTTATCTTCCCGGATGGTGTTGATCCCAACCGGCCTGCCGCAGCAGACCCTGGCAGACCGAACTTTGAGCGGATCGCTGGGGCGAAGGGGCTTGGCCTCTGGGAAGCAAAGGGAGTGCCCGGCTTTGTCTATCTCAGCGATTATGTGTCGGCTGTGCCGGGCGAGGCGGAGGCCGCACAATGGATGACGAGCCTGGCATGGGACAATATAAAAGCAGGTGCGGCGTTGGTTGAAGCGCCGCCCGACACAGTCGCGGGTATAGCTCGTGGGTCTGACGGCAGCACTCCCGGTGCTGTTACTGTTGAGGAATATACGCCGGGCCATATCAAGTTGACCGTAGACGCCGCCCGCCAGAGCCTGCTGGTAGTGGCGGAAAGCTACTATCCCGGTTGGCACGCTACGCTAGACGGCGCGGCCACCCCGATTCTGCGCGCCAATTATCTGTCGCAGGGCGTCGTGGTGCCTGCCGGTCGCCATACAGTTGAGCTGCGCTACGAGCCTGATTCGTTCCGCAATGGCGCGCTCCTGAGTGGTGCAGGGCTGCTTGGTCTGCTGGGGTTGGTGGTCTGGGCGCGCCGTAGGCAGCGAAAGGCTGTTTAGCCAACTGTAGCGGCAACGGGACTTGTTGCAGCAGTTTATCTCTTCCAGTCGGCGCGTGACCTCTTAATACAATCTTAACTTTCACGGCGTTCTTTTTTAATCCCCACTGGCTAGACTTGTAGTATCGGACACCAACAGGTGTCGGTCCGCAAACTGCTGTATTGTCTGGCATTAGCGGGTAGTTGAACTGCTCTGGCGGTAGGAAAGGTCAGGAGAAAGTATGGTACAGCGGCTTTTTATCGCACTCGCTGTTGGGGTAGCTGCTTTTGTTGTGGTAACACTTGGCGCGTTGGGCGCATATGTCGTGGTAGCCGGGCCTACTAATACGCAGGCTCAGGTAGCGCAGCAAAGCAACGCGCAGGGATCGCCTCAGCAGGGCATAGTGGACGGGTCGGGTTTGCCTCAACCCCCGAACTTTGGAGGCAATAACGGCGACATTCAGAGCGACTACTCGGTTAGCTCGGATGCCGCTGCCGGCATCGCGCTGAACAGTGCGCCCGGCTCCTCGCTTGTGGGGCAACCCAGGTTGGTTAACTTTAGCGGTACTACGGCATACGAGGTGCAATTAGACACAGGCATGGTTTATGTCGATGCAGGCAGCGGCCAGGTGCTCTACAACGGAACGACGGCAGGCGCCAACCAGCCCCCGCAGCGGTTCCACAGGCGAAACAGATAGATATAAATCAGGGCACTTCAGATAGCTTGTCAAAAGAGATATACATACAGAAAATGAGGATACTAGAATGAAGCAAAGTTCTAATAAGCGGAAGGCGGGCACAGCGGGCGTAAAGGCGTTGATCGCAAGTGCATCGGTGGCGGCGACGCTCGCAGGCTGGGCTATCTTGCCCTTCAATGATCCATCAGCAGCGTCGGGAGCGGCGCAGACTAACGACCCACAACCTGCAGTGACGGCCCCTTTCGAGAATGCACCTGCGGACAGCAATAACAGCCTTACAGTGCCTTCCGAGCAGTCGCCGGGCTCAGATTTACCGCAGGTACAAAGCCCGCAAAACACGTTCGGGCGCGGGCGTGGTTTTACCAACACTCATTCTTCGAGATGATGCCGCTTATGGACAACCCGGTTAAGAGCGCAGACGGAGTACAGCAGATAGAGTTCAGGGCCATGGGCTCGCACATGCTTGCGGCTGTAGAGTCCGACGACCCTGCGGTTGGGCTACTCCTTGCCGAAGTGCCGGGGTGGTTCGCCGGGTGGGAACAGGCTTTGAGCAGGTTCAGGGAAAGCAGCGAGCTTAGCGTGTTGAATCGCGCAGGTAGCTCCGCACCAATGCATGTGAGCGAAACCCTGTGGGAGGTGCTTCAGCTAGCTTTGAATGCCAAGGAATACACCGAGGGCTTAGTGACGCCTGCTGTGTTGAACGCGCTCGAAGCAGCCGGATACACGACGAGTTTCGACAGCATGAAGCAGGATGGGGCGAATGCGAGCGCAGTCACAGCAGGTACGGTTTCAAGCGGAGCAGGTCCTGTAAGCCCGGTAAAGATAGAATTAGACCCCTCGACGCGCTCTGTCAGTCTGCCTGCGGGAGTACGGCTCGATTTCGGGGGGATAGCCAAGGGTTGGGCCGCTGACCAGGCCGTTAGCAGGCTCGCACCGTATGGAGCGGCGCTTGTGAATGCGGGCGGCGACATAGCCGTTGGGGGGCTTGTATTTCAGGCAGGAGGGTGGCCCATCGGGGTCGATGCGCCTTTTGAGCCCGGTGCCGAGTCGGATGATGCAGACGATAATCTGCTGGAGCTGCTTTGCATAAAGTCGGGCGGGGTGGCGACATCGGGGCGCGATTATCGCAAGTGGCAGCAGGGTGGCACGTGGCGTCACCATATCATAGATCCCCGCACGGGCGCGCCGTCTGAAACCGACGTTGTGTCCGCGACAATCATTGGGCCCACGGCACGCGCCGCGGAGATAAGCGCGAAGGCCGTGATGCTGCTGGGCAGTACCGACGGCCTCGCGTGGCTTGAGGACCGTCCTACGCTGGCGGGCATGGTTATTCTGGAGAACGGCCAGGTATTGCAGAGCGCGCGGTTCAGGAAGTATATCTGGAGCAATGTAAATGGAAACTAGACAAATGTGGCATATGGATGCCGAGCAGCAGCAACAACCACAAACACAGGTTGTTGCCCCACCGGCGGCAAACCGCATGCTTTACCCTCAGCAATCTCAGGGCGTGATGCCTCAACCTAACCCGGCACCTGCGGATGAGCAGGGGACGGGTATGCCCGTACTGGCGGGGTTGCCCTTCTGGATGCTGGCGGTGGCGATTTTCGCGGGTGCTGTTGTGGCACTCTTTACTATACCAACCTGGGTGCCGGTGCTCGGCAGATCTTTGCTTGGGGCTGAGCCTACTGTGTACTGGTATTTATCAAGAGCAAGCGCATTTGTCGCGTTCGGTCTGCTGTGGGTATCCATGGTTAGCGGCCTGTTTATCACAAATAAGATGGCGCGCGTTTGGCCCGGAGTGTTTACTGCGTTCGATTTGCACCAGTATACCAGTCTGCTCGGGCTGGGCTTCGCGGTGTTCCACGTGGTGGTTTTGCTTGGCAACCTCTACCTGCCGTACAGTGTCGCGCAATTGCTTATCCCGATTGTCGATGCTCCTTATCGCCCGTTGTGGGTGGCGCTGGGGCAGATTGGGCTTTATCTGTCGGTGCTGGTCACCTTCACCTTCTACGTGCGCAAGCAGATTGGCAACCGCACGTGGCACCTGATCCACCTTCTCAGCTACGGCGTGTTCGCGATGAGCTTGCTGCACGGTCTATTGAGCGGCACGGACAGCAGCAACCTGTGGGTGGTGGCGATGTACTGGGCCAGCGGCGTGAGCCTACTGGGGTTCACGATACACAGGATGACCATGAGGAAGGCCGTACCTGTTCGGCAATAGAGAACTCAAAGAGGATAAGGATAGCAAAAGAGCCTGTTCGTGATGATGAACAGGCTCTTTTGTATATTGTGCCGCAGGTTGTTATTTGACGACCAGATCGATCTTCTGGCCTCTCTGGGCGTGGCCCGGCAGGCTGCAAATGAGTGTGTAGGTGCCCGGCTTAAGGTCGATTTCCAGCGTCTGAGTGCCCTGGCTGGCGTTGAAGTTGGGCGTCTTGGCCAGTGTACCGGAGCTATCTGTGACGGTGAGGTTGTGTGCCATCTGGCCCGCATTGGTAACGGTGAAACGCACCTTGCCCGCCGGTACTTCAGCCTGGCTTAGCGCGATAGACCACTCTTTGAGTGTTGCCTGCACCTCTGTGACATCGCCGCCGGTCGCGGGAGCAGTTGTGGGCTGGCTATCTGCGGGTGCAGTCGCTTCGGGCAGGGCATCTACCGCGTTACCCATTTCCATTGTGGCTGTGGGTTCTGCCGCCTGCGTAGCTGTTGTGGCTGTGGGTAGTGCCTCCTGGACGGCTGTGGTTGCTGTTGGCTGGGCGTCTGTAGTGCCTCCGCAGGCTGATAGGCTGACGAGTGCGAGCATTGCTAACATACCCAGTATTATTATGCGCATACTCTTATTACTTGATCTCTTTACAATCTCCATAAATCTGTTTCCTGCCTCGCGCGAGAGCAGATGTTTCTCCTTCTCTGTTTCTTGGGAATTTGCCTTGGCTAGCGTCTCCAGTAAGTGTAACCCTTTAAGCTTAACGGAAATGGGAAGAAAAGTTAAGTGTTGATTAAGGTGCCACGGTCTGCGGGCGGCTGTTTTAACCGAATCTTAATCCTTCCTAGGCCGAGTCTTAAGTTTGGGGCGTTAAAGTGGTAAGTAGAGACCGTGTGCTTCTCTCTACCAGTAGTTATGGGCGGGAACGTCCGCATCCAGACAAGGAGACTTTAAAATGCGAATGAAAACGATAATGGGTGTAACAGTTGCTGGAGCGCTGTTGGGGCTTGGGGTCCTGGCGGGCAGCGTAATGGGAACAAGTAATGTATCGGCACAAACACCATCTACCACACCCACGGCTGTACCGTCACAACCCGGAACCAAACCGGCCGATCCTTCCAACGGACTGCCCTTCGGCAAGCACGGAATGGAAGGTATGGGCGGACGCGGCATGAAGGGCGGCGGCATGCGCGGCGGACCTGGCGATTTCGGCGGGAAGGGCTGGGGCGGCGATAGTGCGCAGGGCACCAGTATGCAGATCACAAGGACCACCAATCTGATTACACAGGTTAAGGCCGACCTCGCTTATGCGAACGGCAAGATGGACACCGCCGATGTACAGCGCTGGGTCAATGGAGCGGACTCGCTACTTCAGAGCGCGCAGACCGCCAATAGCGGCTCGAAGTACGAGCAGGCCGGAGCTTACGCTCAGGCTGCCAGCCAACTTGCTATGGTCGCTGAGACACAGATGGCGCAGACGCTGGGAGCCGACAAGCTTCCTTCTTACAGCCAGAGGCCGCAGCACCCGAACCGGCAAGCGCCCGCAGCAACTGCACCTACACAGGCGCAGGCCAGCCGCATTCTGAACAAGACATACAACGAGATTGTGAGGCAGGGAGCTTTGGTCAAGAGCGCATCGAGCGCCGGTGATGCAGCAACCTACCTGACTGATGCGCAGAATGCCTACAAGACAGCCTATGATGCCTACCAGGCAGGCAACTATGCCGATGCAGCAGCGTCGGCCCGGCTGGCAGGAGAATTGAGCGAAGTAACAGGAGCTGTGTTGCGAGCGGCAACAGCGCCTGCTACATCTGATACACCTGTTACAGTACCCGCGCCTAACTTCCAGTAAGAATATCGACGTGCTAATTCCCCACCCGGCTCATACCGGGTGGGGTTTTTGGCAAATGTGGGGATATAATGGAGGGGTGAGTAGCGCGTAGCGAATACCGAGTATTGGTAGTCGTCAGTTAGTGCGGTTGGCGGTCGATTGGCCTGCATAAGAAGGATTAGATGGACGAGCAAGAACGCTCTGTACGTATTTTGGTGGTAGATGACGAACCGTTCATTGTCGAGATGTTGACGATGGGGTTGAATTATGAGGGCTTTGAGGTTGGGGTAGCCCGAACAGGGTTTGAGGCGCTCGACCAGGCAAGGACTATGCGCCCCGACCTGGTGGTGCTCGATGTTATGCTGCCCGGCATTGACGGCGTGGAGGTCTGCAAGAAGCTGAGGGCGCAAGGCAATGTCGGTATCCTTATGCTGACGGCTCGTGGCGAGTTGGAAGACCGCATACAGGGACTCGACAGCGGGGCCGACGATTACCTGGTAAAGCCGTTCAGCTTCCGAGAGTTGATGGCGCGGGTACGAGCTATACTCCGCAGGAACGGCATCAACCTTCAGCAGGTGTTGCGCAGCGGCGATGTAGTTATGGATAAGCAGTCGCGAAAAGTGACGCGCTCCGGCAGGCTTATCGAGCTTACGCCGCGTGAATTCGATATGCTGGAGCTTTTCCTCACGCACCCCCGCCAGGTGTTCCCGCGTGAGGTAATCCTCAATCGCGTGTGGGGCTATGATTATATGGGCGATACAAACGTGATTGATGTTCATATCCGTCACCTGCGCGAGAAGCTGGGTGACGAGGACCGAAACCTCATACGGAGTGTGCGAGGCGTCGGCTACGGCCTGGAGCCACCGAATGAAATTGGCTAACCGCATCCGCGGATTTATCTGGAATGTGCCTGTGGGGCTGCAACTGAGCCTCATGTATGCGGTGCTCGTAGCGGCGACGTTGGCTTTACTGGGGTGGGCTTTATACGCGCAGTTGGACAGCTTTCTGGTGCAAAATACCGCCGAGCGCATGGACCGCCTTACAAGGCCCACATTGCTGCGGCCTCTCCCGCCGCGCTCCAGCTTATCGCAGGTGGCCGGCTCACTGGTGCGTGAGTTAAGCGACATAAATATTTCCGTGGCTGTCCTCGATGCGAACGGACAGGTTCTTAGCGCGTCCGGAACGTCCACAACAGGCACGCTGACCCAGATACCGCCCCTGCCGGAGGGGTGGGCTGCGGCTGTGCAGGATGGCACGTCTACTCGCTGGATAGATACGCAGTCGGGCAGCGAGAGGCACCTGGTAATATTGACGCCAATAACCCTGCGTGGATATGCGGATATGGGCGATGTGCCTCTCTTTGTGGAGCAGATCGCTTCATTGGGTCCGGGTGATGCTGTTCTCAACCAGCTTCGGCTCTACATCCTGCTCGGTATCCTGGTGGGTAGCGCCATAGGAATGATCGCCGGGTTGGGGCTTACACGAGTCACGCTGCGCCCGCTTGAGCGTATGGCACGAACAGCCCAGGCTATCGCGGCGGGCGACCTGGACCGCCGCTTGCATCTGCCTGCCGGGCGCAACGAGGTGGCGAGGCTTGGCTCTGCTTTTGACCATATGGTGGACCGGCTCGGGAGCGCACTGGAAGCACAGCGGCGATTTGTGGCCGATGCATCGCATGAGCTTCGTACGCCGCTCACATCGCTGGAAGGCTTGAGCGAGATGCTGCTTATGGGCGCGGACAGGGGGGATACTTCGGTTATACAGCGGTCGGTGCGCTCGATGTATACGGAGCTTGGGCGGTTGGGGCGGCTTGTTTCCGACCTGCTGACGCTATCAAGGCTGGACAGTACCGCGCCAATGACGCTGCGTCCACTCGATGTGAGCAAGCTGTTAGCTGAGGTGGCCGACCAGATGAGACCGCTGGCAGAGGCGAAGCAGGTCAGGCTTTCGGTGGAGTATTCGCAACCCGTGGAGGTACAGGGCGAACCGGACAGGCTGAAGCAGGTGATATTGAACCTTGTAGACAATGCGCTTCGCTACACACCGCCTGATGGTGAGGTGGCGCTGTCGGCAAAGTACGATCCATTTGCTCCGGCGGTACGGGTTGACGTCGCTGATACCGGACCGGGCATCCCGCCGGAGGATCAGGCGCGCATCTTTGACCGCTTCTACAGGGGCGACCTGTCGCGTGCGCGGGCGAACGGGAACACCGGGCTTGGGCTTGCGATAGCGAGGGCTATTGTGCAGGCGCACGGCGGAATGATCAGCGTGCAGTCCACGCCAGGGCAGGGCGCGCGCTTTACTATTATGCTGCCGGCGGGACAACAGCCTCGCGGGGAGCAGGCTGCATTGCCTGAGGGCGCTCGGCAGAAGGCGCGGGCAACAGCCGATCATCAGTAGTGTTGTGGGGCGTTCTAAGCCCTATGGTTGAAGCATCCAGCTACTCGCGCTGGATGGGTAGAACGCGAAGACCCCTCACCCCCAACCCCGCCACCGCTGCGCTCATTCCCGCTTCGCGGTGAAAGGGGGCTTTTTATGTAGAAGGGAGATGGGGGACACCCACACCCCGGACAGGGAGACCCCTGTCAACCCCTTCTGCTTGGGTCGAGGGTCAGACACCTAACTCTGGACAGCGAGCGCCCTGCCAATCCCTTGGAATGCTTATAGCTATGCCTGTGTTGCATAAGCAAGAGGCCCTGCCGAAAGACAGGGCCTCTTGTGAGGAGGGAGGTTAGAATGGGGATGCGACGCTGCATCCCTACTCGTTGTTTACTGGCCGGTTGGGCGTTCGCCCAGCACTATGGTTATTTCTTTCTCGGCGGTGCTGCCGGGGGCTATGACTGTTACTTTTACGCTGTCGCCTACCTTGTGTGTGCTGAGTAGCTGTGCGAGCGTTGAGTCGGTGGCGTTAGAGAGGTCGGTGCCCTCGAAGCGGGTGATAATGCTGTTGGCTTGCAGACCTGCTTTGTCGGCCGGACTGCCTGTGGCAACGTCAGTCACGAAGATGCCTTCCTGGCGGGACAGGTTGTTTTCAGTAGCTATCTGCGGCGTGATTAGCTGGTAGGTAATGCCCAGGTAGGGGTGGCTGACTGAGCCCGACTGCAATAGCTGGGCAGCAATTCTCTTCGCCGTGTTGCTCGGTATCGCGAAGCCGAGACCCTCTGCCACGTCGCCGGTTATGCCGCTGTCGCGCACGACTGCTGTGTTTATGCCTATTACGTTGCCGTTCAGGTCAAGCAGCGGGCCGCCGGAATTGCCATGGTTGATGGCCGCATCGGTCTGGATAAGATCCTGTGTTGATGTGCCGCCATCGCCAAGTGCCCTGTGCATAGCGCTTATGATGCCTTCTGTGACGGTGTTGTTATACGTGCCGAGGGCTGTGCCGATGGCTACCACGGGCTGACCTGGCTCAAGCTTGTCGCTGTCGCCGAACTTTGCTACGGCCGGGACTTTGGCGTCAACTTTGATGACCGCGAGGTCGGAGTAAGCGTCCTGGCCCACGAGTGTGGCGGGAACCTGCGTGCCGTCGGCAAAGATGACCTGCAAGCTCTGCTGGTTATCAATTACGTGCTGGTTGGTCACGATATGTCCCTGGTTGTCGATAATGACGCCGGAACCGAGTGCTTCGGGGGCGGCTTGGCCTTGTCCCTGACCTCCGAACCTGCCGCGGCCTGTGGTCGCTTGCTGCATTGTGTTGACCACAGTTACTACGGCAGGACCTGCCACGCGGACGGCGTCCCGGGCGTCGACAACTCTGCTTTGCTGCTGTGCTGGGACTTGCTGTGCCGCATTTGTCTGTGCTGTGGCGCTGCTATTGTCGACCTGGGGTACGGTGTTCACCGCGACCTTTTGTGCGTTTGCGGTCGCGTTCGCCAGTGACACGAGCATCAAGAGATTGGTGTAAGTAGCAGGGCTTGTTACGGCCATACCACCGAGGGTCAGGATCATGACCACCAGCAGTGCCGCAAGACCGGCTTTCATTGTGCGTGTTGTGCGCTCCATCTTTACTACTTCTCCTGAATATTGGTCTAGAATTATTGTCGAATGCATTTAATGCTTTCTCGTTACAATATAATTATCCCTCTTTAACATTGGAGATAATGTACAGGTTAGTTAAGAAATTATTAGAATTTGGCGGGAGTGCCTTCTTGACGTGGCTGGGCTATTCTGCCATCATGATTGCGGCATTACCCATCCCCGTTCATGGGCAGGCGGCAAAGCAGCTAATTTGCCCGGGTTGCCGTTGTGTGTCAGGCTTTCTAAAGGACAATCGGTGTGAGCGGTTATTATCTCGGTATTGATATAGGCGCAACTAAGAGCCATGCTTTGATCGCGGACGAGGCAGGCCGTGCGTTGGGGTTAGGGAAGGCCGGTCCCGGCAACCACCAGGGGGTCGGCCATGAAGGAATGGCTATGGCGTTACGCGAGGCAACTGAGCAGGCTCTGGCAATGGCCGGGGTGTCTATTGGTGAGATTGTGGGTGCGGGCTTTGGTATCGGCGGCTATGATTGGCCTTCGCAGCAGCCGCAGATGCTCGACACGATACACCGAGCGTTGGATTTGCGCGTAGCGCCCGCGATCACTAACGATGCTGTGCTTGGTTTGCTGGCGGGTACGGACGACGGGTGGGGTGTGGCGCTGGTGGCGGGGACCAGTAATAACTGCCGTGGCCGAGACAGCCAGGGGCGTGAGGGGCGGGTGACGGGCGACGGCAGCCTGTTCGGTGAGTATGGCGGTGCGGGTGAGTTGGCGATGAAGGCGCTGCATAGCGTGGCTGCGGCCTGGAGCAAGAGAGGGCCGGATACGATGCTGACCGCTACGCTGGTGGAATACGCAGGCGCGCAGAGCATAGACGCTTTGCTGGAAGGTATATCGCTGGGCCACTATCATATAGGGCCTGACGTTGCGCCCAGGGTCTTCGAGGCGGCACGTGCCGGAGATGCCGTGGCTCGCGAGGTGATAGATTGGTCGGGACGGGAGCTTGGCGATCTTGCCGTTGGTGTGATAAGGCAGCTTGGCTTTGAGCGCACGGCCTTCGACGTGGTGCTCATCGGCAGCCTTTTCAAGGGTGGAGAGATGTTCACACAGCCCATGCGCGAGACTATACTTGCCGTCGCGCCGTTTGCGCGCTTCAAGAGGCTGGAGGCACCGCCCGTAATCGGGGCCGTGCTGCTCGGTATGGAGCAATCGGGGCTAGACTTGACCGAGGTGCGCGCCACGCTCATCAGCACGACGCGTGAGGGGTAAGCTACTGCGTAATGAATGGTGCTAGTTTGACGAAAAGATGGGATTCTCCGATCCTGTTGTTACCA
>JBDTQH010000045.1:0-47384 GCA_039932335.1 Chloroflexota bacterium | reverse complement strand
GCTTCAGACGTATGCGCCCTGCTTCATCGAGCGTTGTGAAGATATATTTCTCCACTTCATCAAAGCGGCTCGCATGGAGCAGGGCATCGCGCTCGGCAAAATTGTCGGAAGCGCGTGCCCTCTTTGCCAGGCGGGCGGACACGGGGAAAATCTCCGGCTTCTGGCCGAGGAGAACCACGCTGTTTTCTTCGATAAAGTGCGTCACCCTGTCGAGATCAGCCTGGCTGCCGAGCAGATCGATCTTGTTCAAGATGAGCACGATCTTCTTGCCCCATTCGCGAATCGTCTCCATGAAACCGCGCTCCGACTCGGTGAAGGGGCGATCGGCGGACGTGATGAAGAGCACAAGATCCGAGCGTGGGACAAATGTGCGCGTCAGTTGCTCATGCTGCCTAATTATGGCGTTTGTGCCCGGGGTGTCCACTATGCTGATTTCGCTAAGGAAGTCCGCTGGATAGGTACGTTCCGTGACGAAATCTTCGGGTTGGCGCACGGTTGGCTGGGGACCGTAGCGGAGAAGGTTGATAGTTGCCGTGGTGGGCGTCACGCCTTCGGGCAGCACTTCTTCGCCCAGCAGCGCATTGATGAAGGCCGATTTTCCAGCGTTGAACTCGCCCACTACAACGAGCAGGAAGAGCTCCTCAAGGTCGAGATCAGCCTGCCGAAGCGCAGCCTGGTCGTCTGCCGACGGCTCAAGGGGTTCGATGGCGGCCAGCAGGCTGCGCAGGGTTTCGCGTTCGGCTGCGCGTATTTCGTTTTGCTGTTCGGTGAGTATTTCTGTGCTTATCATATTGTCTTGCGTTTGTATCTCATGGCAAATTGGTGTTATTTCTAACACGTACAACTCTATTATAGCAGGTTACCCTTGCGGACTGAGCAGTTAGCTTCAAACAGAAGCAAGAAGACTGCCACCGTGCAGCCTTGCGGGCTGCCGCTACGTTCTTGACGATGGCGCCTACATTTGATACCCTTACCAGGGCACATGAACATTGTATGTGCCGCTGTGACCTTATAGCGATACCAGAGACTGCTAGAGTACCAACGAAACCTATGGACAAATCGCCTTCAACCGGTACGGACGAATTCGAAGAGCCTGTTGCGGAGCATATACCGCAGGCTCTATTCTTCTGTACGGACCTTATGTTTGGCGTACAGCTTCAGAACATGGCAAGGCACGCGGGCATTAATTATTCGACTGTGAGGCCCGGCGCGTCGCTACCGGCCGGTGACATTCTTATTGTTGATATGTCCTCACGTGGAGACTGGCAGGCGGCCATAAGGGAGGCTAAGGCATTAGGCATCAAAATAGTAGCCTTTGGGCCGCATATGGATGCTGATTCACGCCGCAAAGCCAAAGGGGCCGGTGCATCGCGAGTGCTTGCCAACTCGAACCTTGGTCGCGATCTGCCGCAGATCTTCGCGGAACTGGCCGGGAAAGCGATCGGCCCCGACGATACAAACATTTAGCCGCTTAGCGTTCGTTTACGGCGCGAAACTGCTAACTATGATCAACTTATTTATGATACCTGGAGACACTAATGCCGCAGATTGATGGCGTGGTTATCAAAGAACTGGTGACCCATCCCGATGAGCGAGGCTACTTTCGCGAGCTAATTCGCAAGACCGATCCATTCTTTGGGGAAGGCTTCGCGCAACTGAGCCACTCGCTAATGCACCCTGGCGTGTCCAAGGCGTGGCACATACATAAGACGCAGATTGACTGGTGGTACGTGCCAATCGGGGTGCTCAAGGTTGCGCTGTACGATATGCGCGAGGGATCGCCCACCCGGGGAGTGCTGCAGGAACTGTTCATGGGCGAAGACCACGGTTACAAGATCCTGAAGATACCTGCCGGTGTAGCACATGGCTGCAAGGCTATCGGTGGTACCGCGCACCTGATCTATGTCACGTCTAATGTGTACGACACCGCCGAGGAGGGCCGCATTCAGCATGACGACCCCGAGATCGGCTATGACTGGGTCTCCGGTCCGTCTATCAAGTAGACGTAACGCACAATAGAGGTCACACGAAAATCACTCCGCAAGGAGTGGTTTTTTCGTGTCTGCGCAAGAATTAGCCGTAGTAGTATTGGGACACAGATAAAGGTACTGCCCATGTTTAGCACGAAAGTAGGATTCCATCCGCGTCTGAGTACGACTATATTAGTCTTGACGGATTCGTTCACCTGCCCTGCTGCCCACGTCCATGTCGGTTTCCCACTAGCCGGAGACGTATTCTCCACTTGCTATTCTAGCTATTAAACCAGGCGGACTTATGATAAACAACGAGCAAATAGGAGGCAGATAGTGGCGCCACTGAAAATTCCACTCCAGGTATCATGTCCCAACTGCCAGGCTGGAAATCTTCCAGGGTCACCATACTGTAGCAGATGCGGCGCACCACTTAGCGATGCAGCGCTTGCTGCGGCAGGGCCGCGTCCAGTTATCGTAGCCGCACCACCCGAGGATCCGCTCAAGAAGCTAGTCACGGAAGGGCAGGATCCAGTGCTTGTGAAGCAAAGCTACGAGCGAGCCTCCGCGATCTTGACAACAGGTGAGGTTATCGAATACGTGGCAATTGCGGGTAAAGGCAATATTACCCATGCGCCCGACTGTGCAGTGGCCACCAACAAGCGGCTCATGCTCTACAAGAAGAAGGTCCTTGGCAAGGTTGAGCTGGACGACTGCTACTGGCGCGACGTCCGCGAAGCGTCGATGAAGGACGGGCGAAACGGGGTCAGCTTGATACTGGGTGCAATCCAGGGTTGGAATTTAGCGGTGGATGGTCTTCCGAAGGCACAAGCCTGGAGACTTTATGAGATTGCTTGCCAGCATGGTGAGCGGCTGCAAGGCTCAGATGCAGCGCAGGGTCTAATGGAGGGTGGACAGGCTCCCACAGCCGCACCTGTCCCTATTCGACCGTCAACTCAGAGCGTAGTAGCGGCCACTATGTCTTCCGTGGTGCCACAGATGCCTTATCAAGGAAGCGGCACCACTAATTCCGGAACCCTAATGGGCAACCCGACCGGGCAGTTGGCGCCGAACGAGCGGAACCCGACAATAAACCTGCCGACCGCACCCTTGCCCACATCTCCTCTGTCTGCTCAACATGCAGGACAAGGATTTGTGCCGACGCCTGAGTCGGTTTTGCAAAGCATTTTGCAGCAGTCGCAGGGGCTGACCGCCAGCGGCGCGCCTACGCGGCCAATGCAATTCTCTGCGGCGGCTTTCCAGGCCCCTGCTCTCGCAGAAGCACAGCCGGTCGTCTTCAGGGACACGGACACAGAGCCGAACATGCGCACTGCGCCGCCACTGCCAACGCTTGAGCAAATCGCGGTTTTCTCCGGCCCTCTGGGATACCAGAACTCACAGTCACCTGAAGCTGCTTCCCGAGAAAACGAATATCAGATCTCCGACGAGATGCAAACACTCAAGGGCAACCAAATATCCGGTGCTCACAAGCCGGGCAAGTCGGTGGAGACCACAGGGTTTTCGGCATCTGACGCTGCGCCAAAAGCTACACCGGCCGTCCCGGTATCGCGCCCGCCGCTGCGCTACACCACGAGCGGAGCGCTGGCAGATCTCCCGCAGTATAACGGCGAGCATGATTCTTCGTATTCACCTGATTTCCACTCGGGCCCGCTTGCCGACGGGGTATTCGGTGCCCTGCCTTCTTCGCCGCTTCCGCAATTTACCGAGCACGGCGTGCTTGATGGCGATGGCGCTCCGGTTGGACCGGGGGCACTCAGCGTAAATAGTAAACCTGAGAGTGCCGAGGATGTTCCTATGCAGATGGGCGACATAATGAATATTATGCTACCACCTCCGGCACGTGTGCAGAGTGGGCCGCTGCCGATGCCCGGCTCCCTGACCAGCGGCCCACTGCTATCTGGACGGCTGGGCGGACTCGATGACCTCGATTTCTCGGACAGTGCGGATGGCGATGACGACACCGGAAGTCTTGCAACTCAGCGGCTCGATCTCGAAGGACATGCTGAGTCTGACGCGGATAGGCCAACGGACATAAATCTCGGCCAATATGATGTGCCGACTACTCGTGCGCCCCGGAAGAGTAAGTCGTCTGCCGCGCCAAAAGCGCCCGCAGCCGCACCGAAATCACCGGCAGCGAAGGCATCAACACCTGCTTCCAGACCTGCCGCCAAGTCGAACGCAGATGACCCGATGAGCAAGTTGAAGCAGCTAAAAATGCTTTTGGATGCGGGCCTTATTACCCAGGAAGATTATGAGGGGAAAAAGGTCGAGATACTGAGTAAGTTCTTCTAGACACAGAGCGTTGCAGACAAAAAGGGGAGGCCGTCTGGCTTCCCCTTTTGCCATGCGCAGAATGCCTGGCGACCTAACGCCACCAGAGATCGTTTTTCAGTATGGTAGCGCCGAGCAATCCAAGCTGCACCTCGTATGGCGTGCCGATTGCCTCAGGATGGAATTCGAACCTGTTGCGCTCGAAGTATTGTACCGTGTAAGTCTGACCATCGCTCGTCGGCTTTTCGGAAATCTCTTCCGAGATCGGATAGCCGTAGACGGCCAGGCCACCTGTTTCCTCCCAGAACTTGCGGAATGAACCACCGAGCGAGTGCCCGGTCTCGGAGAAGTAGAGCCTGTCAGCCGACATCACCTGTGTGGTCTGCTCGAAGACTCTATCTACCGTCGTTTCGTTGCCCAGTAAGCGCAACAAAACTTCATAGTTAGTGCCCGCGTTCTCAGGGTGGTACTCAAGAACGGCGCGCTCAAAGAACTGGCTGAGGTATCCCCGTATCATGACCGGGCGCGAGATGGGATAGCCAAAGCGTTCCAGTCCTCCCTTTTCAATCCAGTATGCCGCGAACTCGGGGGCTATCGCCTGGCCCGTGCTGTCGAAGTAGATTTGATTGTTCGCTACTGCTTCTTCTTTGCTGACACGGTCGGTGGCCGCGTAGCCGAACGCTAATTCCTGATAGACTTTGTATGCTAATTTATGTACCCAGACGTGGCCGGTCGATGCGTAATTATCGTGTGCTGCGTTTTCGTCCAGCCTGACCAGGCCGTAGTTGTGGGTATAGTTGCCCGGCACAAAATCTTCATACTTGAACCAGAAGACGTGTGCTACATTGTTATGTAGCTCCGAGTTCTCAATTATGCCGCTGTATATTGCCCGAAGATAATATGCCTGGTCTATCTCCTGCTGGGACGGTGACTGATCGCGGGAGTTGGGCGGGGCGGCCTGCGCGCCAACCTCGGTTATCCATATCTTGCTTCGGCTGTCACCACGGTCGCGGAGCTTGCGGGAGAACTCATTGATTAGAGAGAAAAGCTCCGGCGCACCAAGAAAGTAAGGGTGCACCGCCACGCCGTCCCACGGTACGCTGTTCCAGCCTGCCCGGTTGGCATAGCTGCCATTACGATATTGCTCAACCCAGGGCGACACATAAAGCTGGAATAGGTAATCGAACTGGTCGTGATCTTGCCCCTCTGGAGGTGAGCCGATCATGATGCCGCCGACTATTACCTCAGAAAAAGGAGCCACGTTCTTTATAGCGCGGTATGCGCCGGTGATTAGCGCGGAGTAGCGGTCGGGCTTGATTTCGGCGGCTCCGTTACGACTATCCTGCCAGAGATCCCAACTGATGTTTGGTTCATTAACGATCTCATAGGCGCTTATGAAGGTGCCGTAGCGAAGTGCGATTGCCTGCGAACGGGCCGTAAAGACGCGGATGAAGTGGTTAGAGCCGTCATTTGGATCGCTGCCGCCGCCGTCAGGGGGGTCGTTGAACATGACGGGGCGCAATGTCTTGCCGTCTATGGCAACCATTCCCACATTAAGGAGAGCAAGTATCTTAAGCCCATATTTCGGTGCAAGCTCCTTGACGAACCAATCATACTTGGACCAGTTGATTTCGCCGGCCGGAACCGAGCCGTCATAGTCCGCGAAGAACTCCATGCGGATCCACTTTACGCCCGCCCCAGCCAACTCCTTTGCTTGCTGCTCAAGCGCGCCACGATTAGGCGCCTCGTGATAATTGGCGGGGTCGGTGTTGTACTCATAGAATGGGTCGCGGATTACCATGCCGAACAGATCCTGGTCGCTGGCGGTCCGCTGCCGGTCGCCTGCTGCCTGTGCAGTGGAGCCACTGTTTTGCGGCTGGATTGCGGCACCAAAGGCAGACAGCGCAATGATGCAAGCCATTACGACGCGCAACGCGCGGTGGCGAACGAAGAATTGCAAGAAGTGATTTCCCGGTCTTATCTTCATTTAGATGCTTTCCCAGATTGCTGGATATTGTGATGAGGGCTGAAAATGGCCCAGGAAATGTCAGCGAGCACTAATTGTAAATGCTCAATAGTATGACGCTCAATTAGCATGCGGGTTGCACGATTCGACTGTCGAGAGATACGACTTAACGAGAGTTGTGCCCTCGGTCGGTCGCTCGATTAATTATAGCATCCTGAGGCGGCTGTGCGATGTGCAAAACGAGAGGCAAGATCAGAGGACAGGAGCGCGAGAATGCGCTCCTTACGACAGGTGGAGGGAAATCAGTGCTCCTGGACGATGCCCGGGTCGGTGATCGGGAGCTTCAGAGCCTTCCACTCAAGCATGCCACCGGACATGTTCGCAACGTCGTAGCCTGCTTCCCGGAGAAGTGCGGCAGCGTAATTGCTGCGGTTGCCCCGACGACAGACGCAAATCCACTTCTTATCCTTGTCAAGTTCTCGCCATCGCCACTGCAACTGACCGAGCGGGACAAACAGTATACCGTCAATATGGCCCAGATCCCACTCTGACTGCTCACGAACATCAATTAGTGTGACATCGCCCTTCTGCCATTGCTCAAATGTGCTTTCGGGATCGATCTGGGGCACGTTGTCAAAATAATCCAAGGTCTATCGCTCCTAAACTATAATGGTGGGGTTGCGTTGCGGTCAGAGGGCGAGACACGCCTCCGCAGCGAGCCAGAAAAGCTTCTCGCGAACCGACGACCGCTTTTGCCAGTGTCTACCATCCCATGCGCTGCCTCCTACGTCGTCGCCACCATAGAGCAGTTGGCCCATCTGCACGCCGCGGAACTGCGCTACTGCGAAGAATGCCGCCGCCTCCATCTCTACTGCCACGCATCCCTCCTGCTTCCTTAGCCTGATCTTGTCGGATGTTTCACGATAGATGGCGTCCGTTGTCCAGGTCTTGGCGACAATATAGTCAACATTGTGTTTTGTCAGGGTCGCCTCTATGGCAGCAACAGCCTGCGGACTCGCAGCGACTTCTCTTGACGGCGGGAGGTAATGATACGACGTGCCGTCGTCTCGCACTGCGGAGTAGGGCACAATAACGTGCCCAACCACAAGGCTGCTGTCGAGCACGCCTGCACCGCCGCATGCTATGAACCTGTTGCAACCGAGGGCGATTACCTCTTCCAGAAAGCCAGCGGCAAGCGGCGCTCCCACGCCCGGGTGAAACACCGTGATGGGTTGGCCGTCGATTTCGAGCCTGTAGACGGGATTGGTGCCCATTTCGCTCTGCAGGTGTGTAATGATTTCTGCTTTGTGGTCGCTCGCAAGCCTGCTGATGACATCCTGGAAGAAGCAAGCAACCGCACGCTCCGGCAAGTCGATAGGACGAAGCAGGCGCTTCGGCTCCAGCATGGCTTCAGGCTGATCACTGAACTCTAGGATTGGGAATTCGCGTTGCTCCATATGCGGGGGCACCTCGCTGGTTTTGCGACTGACAGGCAGGCAGGCTCAGGTCATAGCTTGAAGCGAGAGCGTGCCTGCGGTTATTTGGTCAGCAGTTGAATGGCGGCCAGAATATGCGGGTCGTCTTTCTCGCTGTATTCCGTCCAGTCTTTATCTATGGTTACGTCTGGAATAACACCACGGCCTTCGAGATTTGTGCCGTCCGGCAGCTTAAAGCTTTCCTGAGCAACCCATAGCCGCGACTGGTCGTCGAAATCGTAGCGGTATATCGTCTCTGTGTTGCCTGCCGACGGCACGCCCACCACCTTGACTCGCCCTTTGGCCTGGAGGGCGCCGGCGAGTACTTCCGCGTAACTTTCACTTCCTTTGTCAACCAGCACAACCACAGGCACGTTCTTCAGGCGGTCGTTGAGATCGCCTTTGCGTATTACAAAAGGATGCTCTTCTTTCTGGTTGAAGAACTTGCCGACTTCGCCCGACACGAATTCGCCCAGGATATCTTCGAGAACGGTGCGGAACCCGCCGCCGTTGCCTCGTAGATCAACTATGAGGCCATTCAGAGGCTTTCCGTCGTCAAGGAGGTCTTTCAGGTCACCGGCTACTCTGGCGCCCATGTCGTCGGTCCAGAGGTCGGGGATAATCAGGTAGCCAATTGTAGGTTCAACACTTAGACGGCTGACTGTCGGCTCGATGCCGCCCGTAATTGTGCCGCGCACGATGGAGATATCTCGTTGTGGTTCGCCCGGCGAGATCACGGTAAGGCGAACGGTGCTGCCCTTTGGCCCTCGGATTCGGCTTGGGTCGGTGCGCGGGTCGTTGAATGGTTGGCCGTCTACAGCAATAATCTTGTCGCGCCGCTTCAACCCGGCCTTTTCAGCGGGGCTTCCGGGGAATACAAAGACCACCATAAGGGCTTTGTCGGTAGGGCTGGAAAGAATCCCTACACCCACGTAATTGGCATTGCCGCTTTGCAGGTCGTCTTCTTCTTTTGCCTGGCTGGGCGATAGATAGCGGGAGTGATCATCGCCAAGCTCATCTACCATGTCCGAGATTTGCTGATAGAAATCGTCGGAAGTAGTTGCGGCGGTAGCCAGCGGTAGATATTTGTCGTGAAGCGCCTGCCAGTCCGCGCCGTGAAAATCGGGATAGAGGTAATTCTCCTTGACTGTGGTCCAGACGTCCTCAAATATGCTCACACGTTCAGCTTTGGGTAGCAAAGTTGGTGTAGGGCTGAGGCTGTCAGCCTCCGTTGTGGGCTCAACTCCTGACGTTGGAGAGGCGGGCGGTGGCGACCTTAAAAACGCGGTGCTAGTTGGCACGGCTGTTTTGCTGGGTTCAGGCTCGCGCGTGGGTAGTGCTGTCGGTGCCGCAGAAGTGGCGGGAGTTGTGGGCGTTTCCAGGGGGAGGGCTGCTATCTCCGTTGGGCTAGGAAGCTGTGGGGGAGTTGGAGTCGCGGGGTTCGGGAGGCCGGTCGGGTTACAGCCAATCAGAATTAGGGCGAGCAGAATCGTGGTGAATAGGGCGGCAGCACGACATCTGTGCGACGATTGTGGTAGTTTCATCAATTGGCTACTTCACCACCGCCCATGCCGGCTGATAGAGATCATTGTCGCCCTCTGCGAGCAGGCGGATGTTCTTGCCGTCCGCATCAGCAACGACAATCTTATATTTTTCAGTGGCGCTCGTTTTGCTGGACCATGCTATCTGCTTGCCGTCCGGTGACCATGTCGGGAGGTAGTTCGCGCCAGCGCTGTTGGTCAGGTTTGTGATCTTGCCGTCGGCCACATTTACTGTGTAAATGTTCTCGCCCTCTTGCGTTGACACAGCATAGTAGAGCAGCTTCTTACCGTCGGGGGAATACTGATGGCCTGAACTTGCGACGTTCTGCACCAGAGTTCGCTGGTCACTGCCGTCCGGTTTCATGATTAGCAAGCGGATGTCGTACTGACCCATCGTCTGGCGGCATGTGATTGTCGCGCCATCAGGCGACCATATAGGTTGAGTTACACTCGTATCGAGGTGAGTTAATTGTTGTGCACCACCACCAGCCACCGGAACGACCATTAGCTCTCGCTTGGAGCCCGCTTCGCCCAGCTCACCCTGCACGTAAGCGATAGATTTGCCATCGGGAGACCATGTAGGCCACGCGGCATAGCCTTTGCCATCAGACAGGCGACGCTTGTTGTTGCCGTCCGCGTCCATAACAAACACCTGGAACATCCCGCCGTCGCGCTTGGATTGGAAAGCAATCATCTTCCCGTCGGGCGACCAGACAGGCACGACGCTTTCGGCGTTGATATCGGCAGTGAGTTGCACGGCCTCCATCTGCCTGTTGTCGGAGCCAACTGTGAGCCGAATAATGCGCGAAAAACCTCCAACCGTGCTTTGCAGGATAATCTTTTGCCCGTCAGGAGACCATGCCAGCGTGCCTTCGATCTGCAGGTCGGATGTGGCTTGCTGCGGGTTGGTGCCGTCTGCGTTAATGATGAAGAGATCACGCTTGCCGTCAGGGGTCGAGCGTACATAGCTGATTCGGCTGGTGCCGATAGCTGCTGATGGCGCTGGCGCGGGAGGAGGGTTGAAGCGCAACCATGGTGGGACCAGTCCGGGCGCAAGCGCCATCAGCGCGACATAGACCAGCAGTATGGCAACGATGCCTCCGGCGAGCCAGAATAGTAATGAGGATCGTTTTCGTGGGTTGGCTTCTTCGGCGCGTGCCGACAGTTGAGGCGAAACGGCTCCTGAATCGACTGTAACAGCCTGCTGCCCGTTCTGTGCTTGTGTTCGACGCAGCGAGGAGCCTTTGGTGGACTTGCGGGACATCGAGATTAGACCTTCTGTGTTGTGAAGTTGGCGCATCCTAATGGGTGGAGCGTGCTTTCTTCAATTATACATTAGGCAGGCCGTCCTCGCTAAGCAGAGTAATAGTTCACCACGTCGGCCAACTGCTCGATGTCAAAGGGCTTCGTTATGACTGCCTGCGCTCCCGTCTCTTTCTGGGTGCGGGCCACGTCATAGACTGCCGTGATTATTACAACCGGGATGTCCAGCCAGCGTGGATTAGAACGCAAAGCAGCAATAAACTCCCACCCGTCCATAACCGGCATCATCAGATCCAGCAGAATAAGCCGCGGTTTGCTCTCTTCCAGCCGCTGGAGGGCCACGCGACCGTTCCCGGCCTTGCGCGCCGAATGTCCTTCGGCCTCAATGACGTCGACAATCAGATCGCACAGATATGGCTCGTCTTCCACGACAAGCACATCTCTGCCATCTATAACTATGTTCGATTCTGAACCGGCGGAAGTTCGACTCGCCGGTGATGAATTAGCTCGTGCATTTTCAAAATAGCGGCCCGGATATGTCAATGTAGTACGTACTCCATAGCCCTTTACGGAGCTAGCGTACTTGGCTGTGTTTGAATCTAACATGTCTATTGGGTTCTCTCGCAGTCCTTCCTCGAATCAGGCGTGACCTAGCGCCTGTCAGTATGGCACCTCAACAAGAATACTATGCAATTATCATGCCATCTGTTGACATAATTTGCAAGTATTTTCTTATGTGGCAAAGTGCACCCGCTGACGTACCGGCCTGTTCTCACTCGATAGCGCGGGTTCGGTCAAGTATCACCGCAACCTCGCCGGTCGTCATGCCCTTGAGAGGAGGGCTCAGTTTGGTGACCCTGACTTTGACGCGCTGTATGCGGGTGTCATGGGCAAGAAGCACGGAGGTAATCCGCCCGGCCAAATGCTCCAGGAGCTTGCTTGGTGTACCCTCCATTTCTCTCCGCACGAGTTTGTAAATTGCAGAATAGCTTACGGTGTCGTCGAGCGTATCACTCTTGGCGGCCACGCTCAGATCCAGCCAAAGTGAAAAGTCAAGACCAAAGCGTTGTCCGAGTTCGGTCTCCTCGGGATTGGCTCCATGAGTGCCGAAGAAGGTCAGACCAGCTAGTGCGATTTCGTCCATGGCCCGATTTTACTCTGCTTGACGCTCCTTTGCAAGAGTGTTACTCTCTTAAAAGGACCTTTGGAAGCCAATCATAATCGATAATGCTATAATTTCTCAACCAAACAATTATCTAATTGGAGCAGGAGTATGAAGAGCATGACAGATCAGCGTCAGACCCAGACAGCTACAACAGCACCAGCAAATAGCAGCGTTCAGGCTCACACTCAGGTAGTACGCCCGGGACCTGCGGATAAGGAACTGGAGCCGGAGCAGCTGCGTGTGCTGCTTGTGGCGGCTCACCCTGACGACGCAGAGTTTTCGTCGGCTGGAACTGTGGCACACTGGGTACGCAGCGGAATTGATGTGGTTTTCGTGGTGGTGACCAGTGGCGACAAAGGCACACCTGACCGCGACATGACCAACGCTCGCCTTAGCTCATTGCGGGAGGACGAGCAGCGAGCCGCTGCCGCGCGCGTCGGTGTAACCAACGTCAACTTCCTTCGCTTTCCAGATGGCGAATTGCTGCCAAACCTGGAGTTGCGAGGTGCCATCACACGCATGATACGCATGTACAAGCCTTATGTCGTTATGACGCACGACCCCTTGACCCTCTTTTACAACAACGAGTTCATCAACCACCCGGATCACCGAGCCGTGGGGCAGGCGACCGTTGACGCAATTTATCCAACAGCGCGCGACCCGCTTCAGTTCCCGGAGCAGACGCGCGAAGGTCTGGAACCGCACAAGGTCAAGGAGATCTATCTGTGGGGAAGTGACCAGTCGAACGTGGTTGTGGATATAAGTGAAACCATCGATGACAAGATTGAGGCACTCAAAGAGCATATAACGCAGGTTGGCCCGCCCGACGAGATGGCTGAGCGCATACGTACACGCTCTGCTCAGACCGCTGAGCCGCACGGCTTGAAGTATGCAGAAGTCTTCCGCCGCGTGGTCATGCGCATGTAAGCTCACGGGGGCTGCACAGGACACAACCTGTGCCAACGCGAAAGGTGCTCGACGGCAAGCGCGAACGGGGATGGTAGAATTAACAGGACGAATACTTACATGGAGTGACAACATTGGCGAATAAAAACGCTGCCCATGACACCCGGCAGCAACGACCGGAAGAGGCCGGCACTATTGTCTATTTTGTACGGCATACGGACGTACACAACCCCGATGACATACTATATGGACGACTTCCGCGCTTTGGCCTGAGCGCGCTTGGAAGGCAACAGGCTGATGTTACGGCCTCTGTGCTGGCCGAAGAGCCTGTGGACGTTTTCTTCACGTCCCCGCAACTTCGTGCGCGGCAAACTCTGAAGGTAATTGCCGCAGCGCACCCCGACGCGCCAATACATACCTCCAGCCTTCTCGCTGAGGTTGTAACAGGGTGGCAGGGCAGGCCCCACTCCGACCTCGAAGGGATCGGCTTCAACTTCTACGACAACCCCTTGCATCCAGCTGACGAAGGGCTGGACGACCTGTGGGTGCGCATCCGGAAGTTCGTAGGCCGTGTGCGCCGTGGATACCCGGGCAATAATGTAGTGGCGCTGACGCATGGCGACATTGTTCACCTTGCCCGTGCGGGCTTTCGCGGCTTGCCAATCGAAATAGCTTCCATCCGGTTGCCGCACCCGTATCCCGGAAAGGGCTCGCTCACACGCTTCACCTTTTCCGGCGATCTGGACGCTACATATCCCTTGAGCGTGGAATATTATGACCCTAACGGCGATGATCCGGCATGGTCAGGTGGATGGGTTAATATGGAGATCCTGCCTGCCGACGATTAGTCCTTGTCGCCCGCCTGACCATCCGGAATCCTCACCAGCAGGAGAGGGCAGCGCGCGCTACCCATCAACCCTGCACCTACGCTGCCGATCCAGAGCGCGCCCAACCCGGCGCGTCCGTGCGTGGCTATCACGATAACTGAAGCATCCGCTTTGGCCGCTGCCTCCGTTAGCATCTGTACAGGATCGCCCCGAAGGACTCGGTGGCGCACCGGTATGTTATGCGAAGCAACCCGCGCGGCAACTTCGTCTAAATAGATAACGGCCTGGGTTGCTTCCGCATCAAGCGTGGCATCCGTTGCTGTTGGAACTAACCTCGCAACGGCTGCTTCATCGCCCGTCAGCGTGCCCGCCGTCGGAACTACGCGCGCCAGTACAACATTAGATGCACAAACCTTCGCCAGCTCTTCCGCGACGGGGATCGCCGCTTCAGCCGCCGGGGTGCCATCGAGTGCTACAAGTAGAGTGGTGATCCGCGTTGGCACGTGCATGTCCGGCCGTGCGAGCAAGACCGGCACGGTGGTCCGCCGTATGACCTGCTGCGCGATGCTGCCCCACACCACGCGGCGTGGACCGCTTCGCCCGTGTGTGCACAGGATAACCATGCTGATATCAAGTTCTGCGGCGTGCGAGGCGATGCTCAGGGCCACGTCATGCTCCTCGGTGGCATGTACATGGTGTTCGACTCGCACAGTGGACGGAATTGACTGCCCAAGTTTGACCAGATATGCTTCCGACTCCGCTTCGTTGCTCAGGTGAGGCTCACCATGAACGCTGCGGGGCGGCCGCTCCTCGATAATATGGAGGAAGATAACCGTTGAGCCTGTACAGCTTGCCAGGGCTGTAACAACGGGCAGCACCGACTCGGCCATTTGCGAACCGTCCAGCGGCACTAGAATGCGCTCGATCATTGTCACCCTCCGAAGAAAACACCGTAAAGCAAATACGCGTTCAGTCCCACGATCAGTGCTGCCACCGCCGAAGCAACGATTGTTGTAGGCAGCAGGTTTACCAGCGGACCCATCAGCTTCTTCTGCCTGGTAAACATCACTAGCGGGATTAGCGCGAAAGGAATACCGAAGCTGAGAACGACCTGGCTGAACACAAGTGAGGTGGTCGGGTCAAAGCCAATCCAGATGATAATCAGTGCCGGTGCCATAGTCGCAAGCCGACGCACCCAGACCGGAACCTTCCGCTCCAGATAGCCTTGCATAATTACTTGCCCTGCCATCGTGCCAACTGCTGATGACGACAGCCCGGAAGCCAGTAGTGAGATCGCAAAAATGATGCTGGCCGCGCTACCCAGCAGCGGCTCAAGTGTGTGATAAGCTTCTTCGATGCTGCCGACATTATGATTGCCCGTGCTGAAAAAAGTTGACGCAGCCATGATGAGCATCGATGCGTTCACCAGTCCGGCCAGGCCCATCGCGATCAAAATGTCGACGACCTCAAACTTGAACAGCTTACGCTGGAGAATGGGATCCTTAACCACGATGCGCTTCTGCATCAAAGCAGAGTGCAGGAAGATAACGTGGGGCATCACAGTTGCACCCAGTATACCAACTGCAAGCAATACGCTCTCCGTGCCCTCGAACATAGGATTCACTGTGTGGAAGGCGATAAGGCCCCAATCGGGTTTGTCAATGATCGTTTCCAGCAGGTAGCAGACTGCGATAACGCCCACCATGGCGCTGATCACCGCTTCGAGTGTACGGAAGCCGCGGCGTTCCAGGCCGAGTATAATGAAGGTGGTAATGCCTGTGAGAATTGCGGCAGGAAAGAGATCAATGCCAAAAAGGAGATGGAAACCGATAGCCGCCCCGAGGAATTCGGCAAGGTCGGTGGCCATCGCGACAACTTCAGACACGCCCCACATTCCCCACACCACAGGTTTGGGGAAGGAAACGCGACACACTTCGGCCAGGTTCATGCCGGTGGCGATGCCCAGTTTTGCCGATAACGCTTGTATGAGCATAGCCATCAGGTTGCTTGCTACAATTACCCAGATGAGAAGGTAGCCGAACTGTGCGCCGCCCTGAATGTTCGTGGCAAAGTTCCCCGGGTCCATATATGCGATTGACGCGATGAAGGCTGGGCCCAGGAACGGCAGCAATTTGCCGATGCCGCTTCGCTGCTTACCTCCGGCGAGGACATCCTGCGCCGCACTCACCGTGCCCGTGTCGCCCACTTGTATTTCTGACATTTGCGCTCTCCAGATGGTGCCATCTGCCCAGTACGAAGATCTCCGTCTCCAAAGAAGCAGTCTCTATTTTAGCCTAGTCTAATTTAGTCTTGCCTAAATATACACCCTCGTAGGCCAATTGTCAATAGTGCATTTCGGCTTAGTTGACGTTGCATACGAGCAGAGCGCGAAAGTCGCGATGTATAATATGCACACAAGCTCAAACGACCAATGGTGATAGATCACAGATATGGAACACGATGCTCTGCGGCCGCTTATCGCATGGAACGACACCTATGTGCCGTCATGGGATGGCGCACCTGAACGCTACCACGCGAACGGTCTCGTGGATAGCGGGAAGAGTCGCCGCCTTGGTGTATTGAAGCTTGCACAGTTCAAGGCCTACTTAGGCGTTCAGCATGTCGACACGAGCCAACCGGGTTGGCGAGCATTAGGTGAATCGCACACCCGCTTCTTTGTGTCTATGTTCGTAAATAGACGCTGCATCTCACTCAGGACATACCCAACTATGGACGCCGCCCTGTTTGCGCTACTCAACTTTATGCGCGGCAAGTGAATAACCCGAAAAAGGTGTTGAGGCAGGCGAGTGTGCTGCCTGGCACGTTCTGCAGGCACACAAAATGGCCCGCCGAGGTTATCTCGCCGGACCATATTGCGTTTATTGGAAGCTAACTAGGTGTATATTTCCGGGTTCAGGATGTTTGGGGGTCTCTCGCCGCGTAAAGCTGCAAGCACATTCTCTGCGGCTGTGATGGCCATTGAGGTACGGGTTTCCAGCGACGCAGATGCGATGTGCGGGGCAAGTACTGCGTTCTCGACTTCGAATAGCCCTGGATGTATTTCCGGCTCTCGCTCGTATACATCCAGGCCCGCGCCTGCTATCTGCCCGCTCTTGAGCGCGTCCACCAGTGCCGCCTCATCAACAATCGGCCCACGCGACGAGTTGATCAGATAGGCTGTAGATTTCATTTTTGCAAATTCAGGCGCGCCAATCAGGTGATGCGTTTCGGCATTATAGTCGGTGTGCAGGGTCACGTAATCGGACTGTTCGAGTAGCTCATCCATGCTTCCCGAGCGCGCGTTGAGCGCTCTTTCGGTCTCAGGGTCGGCGGTAAAGCGATCATAGTAGAGAACCTGCATGTCGAACCCGGTCGCTCGACGCGCCATTGCCCTGCCGATGCGCCCGAATCCGATAATACCCAGTGTGCGGCCGTGAACTTCCTGGCCCACCATCATCAACGGCCCCCAGCCATGGAACTTGCCTGCTCGGGTAAATCTGTCCGCCTCGGCCACACGGCGAGCGGCAGCCATCAGGAGTGCCCAGGCAAAATCGGCGGTAGTGTCTGTGAGTACGCCGGGGGTATTCGTGACCGGGATCTTTCGCTTTGTGGCGTCTTCAACCTTGATGTTGTTATAGCCCACAGCCATGTTGGCCACGATCTGCAGATCAGGTGCGGCATCGAGCACCTCGCCATCAATGGGGTTAGTCAACATGCAGTACAGGGCGTTATACTTCCCCTGCCGTAGCTTGTCGATAAGCTCCTGCCTGGTCCAGATTCGATCCGGGTCGGGGTTAATTTCCAGTGTGCCTGACGCTCCAATGGCCTGCCTGAGCAATTCGACAGCAGGTTCAGGCACAAGCTGGGTCATAAGGACGCGCATTTCTCCCGGCGAATCGGGCATATCATCCTCCATTAGATAGTGGTGTGGCGCAGCGACGCGCAGACGGATTCCCGGCGCTTGCCTAACCGAAGTAGAGAGAGAAGATGGCGCTGCTCGTCTGGGCAACACTCGACTGGTTCAACTGGAACATAACGGTGCAGAACAGGAAGCAGGCGAGGAGCAGACCGACAATGGTCAACAGCGACAGGAGACAACCTTTAAGAGGGTTTTCCTTGGTCTTCTTGCGTAGCATCATAACTAAGTACCTCCGTGTAGTATGACTAACTGCGTTTGACGTCGTAAAGGACGAATGTTACTCTAATTGCGCATCGGCAACCAGCAGGCCGTTTACCAGATCAAGCGTGTGCGCCTTGCCGCCGACACCCACTTCCATCGCGGGGCCGACGCATGATGGGCATCCATCATCACAAGCGCAAGCGCGAATCAGTTCACTTGCCGCCTCAAGGAGCTGCATGTGCATCTCGTACAGCTTCTTGCTGAAGCCAATCCCGCCCGGATAAGACTCGTAAAAGAAGAGTGTGCTTAGCCCTGTAAAAGGATTCTTCACCTGCGGCACGACACCCAGGTCGCGTGGGTCGCACATCAGATAGAGCGGGGCCATTTGCGACAGCACATTCGCCAGGCCTACAAGCCCGGCCTGCAACTGGTTCTTGCTGCCCATGTTCTCAGCCACTATAGGCGGCACACAAAGCCAGTATGCAGTTGTGTGAAGCTCTTGCTCCGGAAGATGTATTTTACCCCAACCAACGTTTTCGTGCGTGCCGAGCTTGATCTTCTTGTAAATGGTCGGCTGGGCCGATACCATTACGTCGCCGTAGTTACGGTGCGCGTCGTTCAGCTCTCCTGACGTCATGTCGAGCACTTTAAGCGCAACGTAGAGTTCGGCGTCAGTATAGTAATCAGCCTCTACCGAGCGAACGTATGCCTTTTGTTCGTCCCACTCAAGCTTGTCGACGTGGAACTGCTGGCCCTCGTGCAGGTATATCGCGTCCTCGTGCAATAGCGTGAGTACTGAGAACCGGTCCATCTCCCCTATGATGCGCGGCGTCGGATCGGTGGTGTCAATTATAACAAAGTTTTCGCTTGCTGCGGTACGCAAACTGATATTTTCCGCGGGGAAGTTTTCGCTCGACCAGTGCCACATGCCGCCCACGTGGCGCACCACCATAGATTCTTCGAGAAATGCGAGCATTTCACCTGTTTCGGTCGCGTTGTGAGTGCCAAATCCTTCATTGTCCCTGAAAGGTAGCTCAAAGGCCGCACACTGTAGATGACTCATCAAGATGAAAAGGTTTGCGGGATTTATCAGCCCATTCTCCGGTGAGCGTTCAAAGAAGTAGGCCGGGTTGTTTGCTACGAACTGGTCGAGAGGCGACGAACCTGCAACCATCACGGCCAATGATTGCGTGTTGCGACGCCCAGCACGTCCCGCCTGTTGCCACATTGAGGCCACAGTACCGGGGTAGCCCACAAGAATGGCGGCCTCCAGCGCGCCGATGTCTACACCAAGCTCAAGGGCATTTGTGCTGACCACCGTGCGGACTGTGCCGTCACGCAATCCGCGCTCGATTTCGCGCCTCTGGTTTGGCAAATAGCCACCACGATAGCCACGAATCCTTGTCTTGGGGTCTCCCAGTCGGCCGCGACCGTGGCGGAATGCAGCCTCCTGCAGATAGGTTAAAAGCACCTCGACTGACTGCCTGCTGCGGCCAAACACAACCGTTTGTATATCGTTCGCCAGAAGCTGTGATGCGATGTCGGTCGCTTCCAGAAGGGCAGAGCGCCTGATGCCAAGCTCTTTATTTATGACGGGCGGATTGTAGAACACGAACGTCTTGGGACCTTGCGGTGCGCCGTTGTTGTCGATCATAGTAATCGGCGAAACGCCTAGCACACGTTCGGCAAGCTCGCGGGGGTTACCTATTGTCGCGGAGGCGCAGATGAACTGCGGATGGGAGCCGTAGAACTCGCAGATGCGCAGTAATCGCCTGATGACGTTGGCTACGTGCGAGCCAAAGACGCCGCGATAATTGTGTAGTTCATCTATCACTATGTAGCGCAGGTTTTCGAAGAGGCGCACCCAGCGGGTATGGTGGGGCAATACGCCGGTATGAAGCATATCGGGGTTTGAAATAACTACATGTCCTGCGGTTCGCACGAGCTTACGGGCAGCGGGAGGGGTGTCGCCGTCATACGTGAAAGTCTTGATTTCACGCTCGAGTGCTGTGCTGATCGAATGCAGATTTGCGAGCTGATCCTGAGCCAGCGCCTTGGTTGGAAACAGATAGAGTGCCCTTGCGTTCGGATCTTGCAGGATGGTATTAAGGACGGGTAGATTATAGCAAAGTGTCTTACCAGATGCCGTCGGCGTGACCACCACGACATGCTCTCCACGCTGCACAGCTTCGACCGCATCGTGCTGATGTGTGTAGAGATCCTGCACGCCCCGCTCGCGCAGGACGTCTATCAGGTGGGGGTCAACCCAGTCCGGAAACGGCGCGGTCTGTGCCGCCCGTGCCGGAGAGTCATACCAGTAGGTGATACGCTCCCGAAACATCGGCGACGTGCGCATATGATCTATTAGCTGCGTGAGATTCATAGAGTTTAGTGCTTTTCTATTTCATGCGAAACGACATCTGCCCTAGAATTACTTGAGCCAGCCTCTTGCCTTGAGTGCATCGGCGCCGATGTTGCCGAGCACTATTTTGCTGCTCTCAGGCAGGTAGGGGTGCCATTCAAGGCGCGAGCGCTCGAACCACTGGTATTCGCTGCCATCCTCCTTGAAGCTCTGGCTCAGCGGTAGTCCAAGTAGAGGCTCCCGCCCATTGGCTCGCCAGAAGTTGAGGAATGGACCGCTGATTGAGTGTCCTGTCGCGCCAAAGTAGACATCGTCGTCCACGCTGGGGAAGAAGGGGATGGGCCTGTAGAACGTGCCCGCGATCAATTCGGCCCCCAGCCTCGCAAGAATCACCTGGCCGTCACGGTACTCGAATCGTGCGCGCTCAAAGTACTGCATGGCTATGCCGTTCTCATTGAACTCTTCGGTAAGCGGGAAGCCGAACTGGCCGACACCACCATTGGCCTGCCAGTAGTCGCGGAAGGCGTGACCCAGGTTGTGGTTGGTTTGCGGGAAGAAAGTAAACGCCTCTGAGTCGATTGGTTGGGCAGGGTCGCTTGGCTTATAGCCGGATACCGGGGTGCGCGTGGGCGTGGGGGGTGCAACAGTGTTCGTTGCTGTAGGGGTTGGTGGTACTGCGGTGAACGTGGGCAGTTGGGGCGGTGGGGGCGGCGTTACGGTGGCGGTCGGCGGTTGCACAGCGGTATTGGTTGGAACTGCAACCGCGTTGCTGTTGATATTGTAGGCCCAGATGCCATCTCGTGATCCAAGCAGCGCCCGACCGGTATTCATGTCGAGCGAGACGATCATGTGCTTATTAAGCGTCTCTTTGGGTCCAAATGCCTGCCAGCTATGCCCACCGTCAAGCGATTGGTATGCGCCTTCCGCTGTGCTAATAACGAGCGCACCCGACCATGTTGATAGCAGCGAGTCAATGGTCATGGGCATCGCGGTCGCGCCGGTCGCACCGGTTCTGCGCGGAGTGGTAGAGGCCTTCCAGGTGCTGCCTCGGTCGCTGGAGGCGAAGATGCCATTGTGGAGTGTGGCAGCAAACAGCAAGTCACCGCTCCAGGCAAGCCCTGTTACGTAGCCTCCGTCATTGGGAGTCATATAGATACCGATTGACGACGACCGCCATGTAAGACCTCCGTCTGTGGACCGGTAAACATAGGCTGCCGGCTTATTGCGGCCCGTGTAGCGGACCCCTACAAAGACGTTCTGTGGTTGGAGCGCGTCGGCGGTCAGCGATGTTACCCATGCTCCAGCGGGCAGACCCTGGGCTGCGGGATGCCAACTGCTGCCAGTATCGGTGGAGCGATAGAGACCCCCCAGCCCATCCATACCCGCGTAGAGCACGGCATGATTGTTCGGGTACGTGGTCAGGAAGCGAATGTGCGCACCGGAAGGTGCGACATCCTGCGTGGGCACGTCGCGCCAGGTTCGGCAGCCGTCTTCGCTCGTCCGCAGGCCGTCGCTGGTAGTTGCATACAGGACAGTGTTGCCTGTCTGCCCGGGCAATGGCGTCAGCACTCGCATAGAGCGTGCGCCGCCGTTACAGATACTCCAAGATGCGCCACCATCGCTACTTTTGGATATGCCTTCATTGGCAAGTGCGTAGAGGGTTGTGGGCGACGCGGAATCTGACGCGATCTCCCAGACGCCACCGGTCAGGCTGCCCAGGCGCGTCCACCCGTCGCTGCCAGATTGAGCACGCACTCCGCTGCTTGCGCTCTCGAATGTTAGGGCACAGATCGCTGTGACGACCAGTGCCAGTATAACGCTACTTCTCTTCATGCCCTGTCTTTCCGCTGTCGATTATGCGCCAAAGCCCCTGCGAGGCGATATCAGCATGGCTCAATAGGTCGTTGATAGTTCTGCCGTCCGGCGAAATGAGATCAGGCCGCAAATCAGCCAGTGGCTGCAATACAAACCTGCGCTCCCACATCCTGATGTGGGGGATAGTCAGGATGTCGCTTCGCAGCCTCCGATCTCCATACAGTAGTATATCAATATCGACGGGTCTTGGCCCCCACCGTTCGCCCTCTGTGCGTCCCTGCTCGGCTTCGATTTGCTTGGCGTGCCGCAAGAGGCTGTTCGGGTCCAGTCCAGTACTGATTTCCGCGACGATGTTCACGAAATCCGGCTGATCCGTCTTGCCCCAGGGCTTGCTGCTATATAACGGCGACGTGCGCAAGAGGGTTGTGCTCGGAAGACCTGAGATGGCCGACAGGGCAGACTCAATTTGCCTCTCGGGGTCGTTCATATTGGAGCCGAGACCCAGGTATGCCACCACTTGCCGGCCTGTGACAGGTTCCTTATTCAACATAACCCCGAACAACTGCGTCGGTTACACGTGCCACGTCGGCAGCCTGCGCCACGTCATGAACGCGCACAATATCTGCTCCGTGTACGATACTGAGTGCGATCGTGGCGCCCGTGCCCGCAATGCGTTCCGCCGGCGCAGGTGCCCGGCCGTTGTGGAGTGGTGCCAGTAGCTTACCTATGAACCCTTTCCGTGACGTCCCAATCAGTATAGGGCAGCCAAGCACCTTTAGCTCGCCCAGGCGTCTTATTAGCTCAAGATTGTGCTGCAATGTCTTGCCGAACCCGATGCCGGGGTCCACCCAGATACGGTCTTGCGGCACTCCAGCGGCAATCGATTTATCCACGCCCTGCCGCAGATAGGCGATGACTTCGCCCAGCAGGTCCTCATAATGCGGGTGCTGCTGCATGGTGCTGGGCGTGCCTTGAATATGCATCAGTACCAGACGCGCGCCGTGTGCCGCCGCAACGTCGGCAATTTCGGGGTCGTCACGCAGGCCGGAAATGTCGTTGATTATTGTCGCACCGGCGCGGACCGCAGCATCCGCGACAGCCGCACGGTTTGTATCAACCGATAAAGGCAGGCCGATTTCGCTATCACTCGCCAGCCGTTCAACCACAGGAATAACACGACGCAGTTCTTCGACAACATCTATAGCCTGAGAGCCTGGCCTGGTGCTCTGCCCGCCGATGTCCAGTATGTCCGCTCCCTCCTGCTTCATTTGCCGGGCCCGACGCACGGCGCTCTCCACATCATCGCCCAGGCCATCGCCTGAAAACGAATCGGGCGTGACGTTGATAATACCCATGATAAGGGTTCGTTTGCCGATCTCCTTCAGAGGTGAGGCAAACTCACCGGACGGTTGGTTGCTGTGAGTAGCCATAATCTGTAATGTTCAAACCGACTGGTGAGCCGCTGTCCAATCCACCGGCTCACGACCTGTGAATAAACTCCAGGAACTCAGCCCTGGTTGGCGGGTTATTTCTGAAAAGCCCGCGCATCGCGGAGGTAACCATTGTGCTGCCGGGCTTCTTGACTCCGCGCATGATCATGCAAAAGTGTTGCGCTTCGATGACCACCCCGACGCCAACAGGGTTCAATGCGTCGACGATACTGTCTGCTATCTGGCTGGTGAGGCGCTCCTGAAGTTGCGGTCGTCGTGCGAAACCTTCGACCACACGAGCAAGCTTGGACAGTCCAACTATACGCCCCGCCGGGATATAGCCGACGTGTGCCGTGCCCACGAACGGCAGTAAATGGTGCTCGCACATCGACGTGAATGGGATGTCGCGCAGTATGACCATCTCTTTGTGGTGCTCTTCAAATCCGACAGAGAGATATTTCTCTGGGTCCACAGTCATGCCTGCGAAGACTTCCGCGTACATGTCGGCCACGCGGCGCGGCGTGTCGCGCAATCCTTCGCGGTCGGGGTCGTCGCCGATGGCTTCGATGATGGATTGTACTGCCGCCATGATTTTCTGCCGGTCCACTACGCCCTCCGAGCACGAAAAGTCCGACTTGAGTATAACATATGGGCAGCTTTAGGTCAGGCTGACACAGCCGTCTAGCAGGACCGCTTGTGAGAATTAGTTGCCCGAATATCCTATGCGGATATGCGCCAGAAGTCCCTTACGCGAGCGTCGGATGGGTCGTTGATAGCGATAGCACGCTCTATGCTGCTCGAAGATGCTCCAACGACAGCTATGGGTGCGCTTGCACTTCGTACTGCATCGAGCTGTGCGGCTGTGGGCGTGACAATTAGCGCGTCAGCAAAGCCGATGAGACGTACAACTATCGGATTGGCCGCATCCAGCGTATGTTGGGTGTAACCGTCGAATTGCTGAGAAGCACTTTCACTGGGTTTGGGCGAAATCTGCACAATGGCAACCCGGTTGTTGTCTTTCAGGCGGCTCGCAAGGTCCTTCAGGTAGCTCGCTTCGTCGGCGGTTCCCACAATCAAGACACGGTTTGGCGAAAGAATATCACTGATGCCGTAAAGTTCAAGGGTGGATGCCAGCGCCCTGGCTCCGTCGGCGTACTGGGTTCCCGCATATTGTGGCTCGAAGGCGCGACCCAGAAGGGGCAAAATCTCAGCATCCGACCGCACACGTTTTGCTTGAATGGTGCGGCGCTCCTCCATGAGGTGCGGCAACATTGAATTGAACCTGTCGATCGCTACAATGTGGGCCACGCTGACCTTTGGCATTCGCTCGACATTTGAGACGTTGTTGTCGGGAGGAGAGCTAAGCCGGTAATCAGCAGGCTTGATCGCGTCTCCAGCAGAGAGCAGCGCCCTTTTGTACTGCAACAAGAGTGCTGCTGATAGAATCCGCTCCATGTTGCCGCTTTCGTAGTTCTTCAGCACCGTGGCGAGCGAATTGGACTCCCAGAGGGTATAACGCCTATGTGAGCCGGAGCGCTTCCCCGTTGCGCCGCCTATATGCCGGACAGTTGCATCAGGCGCATACACAACGTCATAGCCAAGCGCCCAGAGCCGCCAGCCAAGGTCGACATCCTCAAAATAAGCAAAGTAGGCCGGATCAAAGCCGCCCACGTCGAGAAAAGTAGCGCGGTGAATTAGCATGGCCCCGCCCGACGCAAACAGCACCGGGCTCCCTGTACTTGGTGCCTCAGGGTTATCGGGCCAGCCCCATACGGATGTAGGACGGCCTGCCGCAAACAGGTTAGATGCTGCGCCGTCGTACTCGGTCTCTTCCCCGTTATGCGACAGGATTCGGGATGCCGCGCAGACGGCCTTGCCGCCGGCCGCATCAAGGGCAGCAAAGAGTGCTTTCAGCCAGCCTGGATCCACAACAGCGTCATTGTTGAGGAAGGCTATGTACTCGCCCGACGCCACGGCTGCGCCCTTATTGCAGGCCACTGCGAATCCGGTGTTGGTATCGAGCGTAACCAGCTTTACATAAGGAAAGCGATCCTTGAGAACAGCTTGCGTGCGATCTGTGGACGCGTTGTCGACTACCACGATTTCAATTAGCTCGGCCGGGTAATCAAGAAGCCGCAGCGAACCCAGGCATTCGAGAAGTAGGCTCAGGTTGTTGTAGGTGGGAATGACAATCGAAACCTGTCGCGCTCGAGGGGTTTCGGGCAGGTCAAAGAACGGTCCGGTGTCCATTATGCTCTCACACCGTTGTACTCGACGCTCATTACAATACATCCTTCGGCCGGCAATCCATCTTCGTAGCGCTGCGCAGTGAGTCCTTCCAGCCGATCACCGGCGTAGAGTGAAATAGCATCACCCGGCACGGCATCGGGCGAGTCGGCAACGAAGTAGAACCAACGGTTTGCGGAATCGGCGATAGGCGGGAACCGGAACGCGACAGTCTGACCGTCTTTGAACGAGTGGGTCGGCAAGTTCACAGAGTAAATGTCGTATGAGCCGCCCGGATTAGGGCGTATATGCAGCACCAGGCGCGACATATTTCGTCGCCCGAAAGTTGATATGACGAACCGAATCCCCGACAACCCATTCTGGGTGCTGTAGAAGCGTTGGCCCTGGCTGTGGCCGAAAATTAGCTCCGGAAGTGCATAGCGCATTTGACCATCTACAGACACAGGGCGCATCCTCGACCCCGCCCTGGGGGCAAGTACACGCAGAAGCCCGGATGTCCGCGCCCCAATCTGGGCAGTAAGTTTACGGCGCTTGCCGTAGACAGGTTCGAGCTTTGCCGGTAGCTTCTTGTCCCACGTGTCGGGGACTACGTAGCCTGCCGGCGGTCCTGTTTGGACGGCAGCAGTAGCAGTAGTTACGCCTGTCGCAGAGACTTTTTCTTGATCAAGCAATGAGCGGCGCTCACTTCTCATGCGAGGATTGCGGACGAACTCTTCGAGCGCAATTATGGTGTCGTCCCAGGAGAATCGCTCCCGTGCCAGCCGTTGCGCGTTAATTCCACGCCTGTGCGCTTCTTCTGGATTGGCCAATATGCTAATTAACACATTCCGCAAGGCCTCTGAATCGTCATGTTTCACCACCCAGCCAGCCTCGTAATCACTTATATGGTGAGCAACTTCGCTGAACTCCGGGTGGATGACCGGAAGGCCGCACCAAAGATAGTTTATTGTGCGGCTTGGAAATGCTAGCTCTCGCTCGACATTCGGCATAATCATATCAACCGCCACGTGGGCGTGGGTGTACTTCTCAATGAGCCTGTCGTGGGGCAATAAGCCGCTCATGCTGACCCGCCGGGCCGAAGCTAATTTCTCCAGCAGCGGACCGTAAACGCCTGTATCAACGGGGTAGAATGGGTGGCTGCCTCCTATGACTTCGAGCGTCCCGCGACCCGCTTGTTCGAGGGTATCGGCAACCGTCAGCAATGCAGGAGCAGGGTTTTGCCAGGGCAGGAATATGCCGCCATAAACAAAGCGGACCTCGCTGTTCGACCAATCATCGAGCCAGTGATGCTTCGGCTGTTTTGGATCGACCGAATACGGAATAACTTGAAGGTCATCGGTCAGTTCGTCAATGCTGATGCCCGCCTGGGCTAGCCATGCCTGGAAATAGTACTTCTGCCGCTCGCCAATACACGTGAAGAAGTCGCCCTTTGCGAGAGCGGCTAGCTTCTCGGCGGAATTAGTCTTCACGTCGCGGTACCCTTGATAAGCACGCTCAAGCAGATGCGGGCCGGTAAGGTCGATTGCGAGCGGGAGATTGGGGCGGGGCGTCCAGGTGACATTGGGCCATCCACACGACACAATCACGTCAGGAACCATTGCATCAATGATTGATTGCAGATTTTCTGTGGTCCACGCGCCTGCCACGTACTCAGGTGGGACGCTGCCTTCACGCCCCTGGATGGCAGGAGCAGGCATTGTGAAGTGGACGTTGTGGCCGTGGCCTTCAAGGCCCTTACCCAGCGCCCAGGCACGGACGCCTGAGCCGCTCGCAGGGATATCGCCCACCGGCAGCACGTCAGGGCTTATTACGAGCACTTCCTTGGGCAGGTGACTCCACAGATTCTGGATGCCAAACTCGTTCAGTAGCTCGTAATGAGTGGCGGTATAAGTTGCGTCGGTTTCGTGATTAATCCAGTTCACACGCCCAGGCTGGCCGAAAAGCGAGAAAAGCTCAACATCGGTTCTCCGGCGACGAGCCTGCAGCCACTCGCGCTTCTCACGCATTCGGGCCAGGTTGTCTGTGAACTCGTTGACGGCCAGGAGCGCAGCAACCGCGTTACGATGGATATTGCTGGTTGGCTCTGGCTCCTGCTCCGGGTTGGTGAAATCGTAATCGGTTAGCTCAGTTCCACCAGCCTGAATGAAGCGGACTGCGCGCTGGCCAAGCAGGAGAAGCGCCGCAGACAGAATTGTGTGGACATGGCTTTCTTCGTAGTTCTTGTAAATTGTGTAGAGAGCATTACGCTCATACAGCACGTAGGTTCGGTGTTCAGACATGCTGCCTGCGGTGCCGTGGTGGCGGTGGTATGTGATGGCAGTGGGTGTTAACGTGACCTTATGCCCCAGCGCCCAGAGTCGCCAGCCGAGATCAACATCCTCAAAGAAGGCGAAATAGTCGGGGTCGAACCCGCCGACCTCCAGAAAGAGCTTACGGTCAATAAGCATCGACCCGCCGCACGCGAAGAGTAAATCGCGCGGCTTTATTTCCTGGCCGCTAAAGGGCTTGCCATACGACGGCTGAAACCCAAAGCCGTGGAAGTTCACTCCCCCTGCCTGGAAGTCAATCTTCTTCCCCGTCCAGTCGAGCATAAGCGATGATGTGCAGACGACGCCTTCGTCTCTGCCCGCAAGTACGGACTTCACCATCTCCATCAGCCAATCAGGCTCTACGCGCGTATCATTGTTGAGGAAGGCAACATAGTCTCCCTTTGCACGCTCGGCACCATAGTTATTGCCCGCAGCGAACCCGAGATTCTGGTTAGTTTCTACAAGCCTGACTGTGGGGAAGTTATCCCGCATGAAGCTGAGCGAAGTATCGCGCGATGCATTGTCCACCATCATAAGCTCTAGCTTGTCGACAGGGTAATCAAGCTCACGCAGCGATTTGTAGCAGGCATCCAGGTGCTTCAGCCCATTGTAATTGAGCACAACGACCGTAACAGACGGTAGCGCCACCGGCACGGAATCGGGATCGGTCTCCGTATACCGCTCCAGTCCAGGTTCAGCGGGGGTAAGAATGTCCGGTATACTCGTGCTTGGCTCGTCGATGGGGCTCGGTTCAGGTGGATAGTTCACGGATTAGTGGCGTCCCAGGAAGCGAGAGAGCGTGCGGGTGAGCCGGAAAACACGTCCCGACTCGATACCTTGCAGGAGCTTCTCCAAATAGATTATGTGCTCGTCTTTGCTCTTCAAGTCTTCTTCAATGCGGCTGATATACGATTTCTGGCTGGCAAACTCAGCGGTATAGGCTGCCTGAATATTGACAACATGCTCTTCTAAGCGTGCAATCTGCAGCGCGCGAGATTCTACTTCAACGCTGCGCTGGTTCAGTTCCACATCCTGTAGGGCAATACGCGTTTCCATGCCCGCGATGTGTTTGTCGCGGCGCTCCATTTGCTCGCGCAGCTTTAGGTCTTCGTGATTGGCGGTCTTCAGATTGAGAAGACTCATGAGGATTTCGGTTAGCTGCAGCCGCACCGCGTTTGACGCATCAGAATCGGGAACGGGTGGGTAATCTGTTGCTACTCGTGTCAGCACGCCCTCAAGTCCCGTTCGAACGGCTATGAGCGCGCCGCGATATGCAGGCTCAGCGCGGTCGCTTTCGAAGAACGTAAGGTTGTAGAAGCGGTCTAAAGTCCGCTCGAAGGCCGAAGCACGCTCATCACGCATCGAAATCAAGTAGTGCTTGGAGATCATCATGAAGAGCCAGTTGTAGACGTTCGCCAGGTTGAAAGTCAGGGTCTGCCAGCCCTCGGCTGTGAATGCAGCTTCGGTGGCAGCAAAATCGGGCAAGCCGAACTCACGATGCTCGGCCAGTTGTTCCTGCTGGGCGTCCAGAATCCAGCGGATATACTCGTCCAGAGTTTCTTCAGCCAGGTCGGCCTGTATAGACTGGATTGGATTTATCAGCACGGCACCGAGCCGTGCCACACGCTTTATCTCGCTTAGGAAGCGCTCACGTGCCTGACCGGGGATGTGCTCCAGCGTGTCGAGCGAGAAGAGAACATCGAAGCTGTCGTCCTCAAACGGCAGCTCCATGCCCGAACCTTGCGTATAACCAGGTATGGTACCATCGTCCGGCACAACGTCCACCACCGACACCTCATAATAATCGGGTGAGAGGAAGTGGCGCAGAATGCCGGGGTAGCCGCCGACGTCCAGCACACGCAGTTTGCGCGGACCTTCGTGTCCCTCGCGTTGTGCTTCAATCTCTGTGTACAGGGCATTTGCGATGTTCTGGGCAATCCGCATACGACCATACTGGTCGAAGGGAAGTGACAGCATGTCACCATCGCGCGGCGCGAGGCTGGGTTCCTGTATGACGTTTGTGGGCAGTGTAGTCGGGTTTATAGAATCTGCTTGTTGGGGAAGCATGACACCTCGTGAATAGACAGGCCCGCGGATAGCAGCTTGTCGGCTTTAGTGGTTACACGCGCAAGGCGTCCTGACAGTACAAATTGTACATCAAGACGCCTATTGTGCCCAGGTTTTACACCGCCGAACCGGCACGGCCATCGCCTGAACTATGCGATCGCTGTTATCGCTTGCTAAAGAAGGAAACCGGAGCGCCCTTCTGGGCGTCTGCCTGCTGGTAGGCGATAACGCTTACCTGTGCGGCCAGGTTCTTTGCCACCTGTATGAAAGCCTGTGCCTCCGGCGACTCAGGTGTGTCCACAACGACAGGACGCCCACTGTCTCCGCCTTCGCGGATCCGCAAGTGAAGAGGTATCTCACCAAGGAAGGGCACAGCGTAGCGTGCGGCTGCTGCCTGTGCGCCACCATGGCCGAACAAGTCCGTCGGATTGCCGCAGTGGGGGCAGCTAAACGTGCTCATGTTTTCGACAATACCGAGCACAGGTACGTTTAGCTTCTTGAACATCATTAGCGCTTTGCTGGCATCAAGTAACGCAACGTCCTGAGGTGTAGACACCATGACTGCACCCGTCAGCGGCACCGATTGAGCAGTGGTCAACTGTATGTCCCCGGTTCCCGGCGGCATATCCATAATGAGATAGTCAAGCTCGCCCCAGTTCACATCGTACATAAATTGTGTTAACAGCTTGGTAAGCATTGGGCCGCGCCAGATAACCGGGCTGTCTGCCTCGACAAAGAAGCCCATCGAGATCAGCTTGACCCCGTAGGCCTCCACCGGAAGTATCTTGTTGTCGGGTCCCTGCATAGGATGCGCTGTGCTACCCATCATCAGTGGTATATTGGGACCGTACACGTCGGCGTCGAGCAGGCCAACGCGGGCCCCCTCACGGGCGAGCGCCAACGCCAGGTTGACTGCTACGGTGCTCTTACCGACGCCGCCCTTGCCTGAGCCGACAGCGATGGTGTTTCGCACACCGGGGATGCCCTCGCGCTGTGTCATAGTGCCGCTACGGACCCTGGAGGTAACCTCCGCCACAGCAGACTTGACGCCCGGTAGTGCACTGACCACAGTTTCGGACTGCTGCTTCAACTGTTCCTTCACTGGGCACGCTGGAGTTGTGAGCACTATTGTGAAGGTAACATTGCCGTCCGGGTCTATCTTAACGTTTTCTATCATACCGAGCGTCACAAGGTCGCGGCCCAGATCGGGATCTTTGACGACCGTTAGTGCCCGTAAGACATCATCATTGGTGACTGGCATGGTATAAGGTCCTTTCGAGAATTAATACGCTCTTTATACGTGTTCTTTATGGGTTGTGCTGAATGGAGCACACTAACATTATGGTACTGCCTTTACCATTCTATGTCAATGTACGCACTTAATCGTTGCTCTCGCACAACCCTGACTGTAAGAAGGGGCATTCTGCGGCGCGAATATTCTGAACAGCGACGGAACTGAACGGGAAGTAAATCACTGCTTGTTGATCAGGCCATGCTGAATTGCGTAGACTGCCGCCTGGGTGCGGTCGTCCGTTTGCAGCTTCTGGAAAATAGACGTGATATAGTTCTTTATTGTCTTCTCGGAAAGGAATAGGGTTTCGCCGATTTCACGATTACTTGCACCGTTGGCGATCAATGTAAGGACTTCAAGCTCGCGCTCGCTCAGGCCTTCGGCGTTCGTCTTCTGTGTCATTTCCGACATGATCTTGAACTGGTTGAACACCTTGGATGTCATGGCAGTATCGAGCACCGACTCGCCCGCAGCCACAGCACGAATTGCGCGGGTCACCTCGTTACTGTCGGCGTCCTTCAAGACGTAGCCGCGAGCGCCGGCGCGGATCGCCTGAAAGACATGCTCATCTTCGCGAAACATCGTCACGATGATTATTGCTGAGTCTGGGCGAGTCTTGAGGATTTCCCTGGTGGCTTCAACACCATCCGCTCCAGGCATGTTGATATCCATAAGAATTACGTCTGGGTCAAGCGTGACGACTAGCTCCTGAACTTCAATCCCATCTCGGGCTTCACCCACTATCTTTATATCCGGTTCCATCTCGAAGAGCATACGAAGGCCCTGCCTGAACATCTTGTGATCGTCCGCGATAAGTACCTTTATCATAGAAGAAGGGTTCCTCCAAAAACACCCTGACTGGCCGAGTGTCAATATGCATCTCGGCGGGATCGCTTGTCTGTGAGGTAGTTTACCTTAAGGACGTGCTCCGGGCAAGCGCCCGTAGGTTAGATAAAGATAAGTGGGATAGTTAGCGCGAATTTACGCTTACATCTATAATTGCCAGTACCGGGCAAGCAAAGGCCTGTCGGTTATGCGCGCCACACAGCAGTGTCATTCTGAACGAAGTGAAGAATCAACCTCCATACTAATTGCTATCCGAACGGATTCTTCCCTACGCACAGAATGACACTGCCTGGTGCAGTGCGCTTACCTGACACTTCTTTGTTAGTGCGGTAATTAGGATGACAAGGGGAAGGGAAGGCGGTGACACTGTCAGAACTTTGTGGCTCTACAGTAAGGGTTGCGATGCGCAGAATGCGGCGATGGACAGTTCGAGGGGCACGACAATCACAATTGGGGAGCGACTAGCTAGCCTGGGAAGCAAGCAACCTGATTGCTTCCACTACGATCTCTACATTTGCGCCTCTATGGATGTATGCTTCAGTCGAGAGCATTGTACCTTGCTCACGTACTCTGGACATGACGGCAGGGTCATCAAGCTCCTCGTCGGCAACAAGCACGATGGCCGGAACTATGGGTGGGCCGCTATTGCCACCCGGTGTCTGAACAGTGTGGCCCGCGCCTGGGCTGCCGAACAAATCGCTTGTGACCACTTCAATATCGTGTTCGTTTGCCGCGCGTGCCCGCCGCAGGCCATCCGCCGTGCTGACTTCAGCAACGACGTGTATATCGCCATAGTCGCTCAGACACTCACGCAGCGCCTGCCTGAAGAGGTGGAAGGGATCGGCCAACAGAACCCGGATACCTGTATGTGCCGCCCCGGCAGATGTGAGGAGCTGAACCTGCTTGAGCACCTGCTCAAGATCGAGAGGGGTGTGCAGGGCAGGATAGCTGTCAACTTCTGGGTCGATCCAGAGGCAGCGCTCGGCAGGCACGCCGACGGCGTGGTGCGCGAGGGGTCCGGCACTCTTGGTGTCGATGATCGTCAGAAAAGGCTGGCTATTCACTGCTGATGTAGGGTCTGCTGCGGGTTTGAAGGTGCCTTGGGTGGTCTCCAGCGGGTAAATCTCTATGTCCCAGCCCTGCGGGTAGAGCGCGAACCATATCTGCCGGATAATACTGACATCTGTGCTGATCAACCGCAGCCGCTGTCCTGCCGTGTGGACGCCGTGGTCGCCCTGAAGCAGCGGGCCGAGCTTGTGAACCAGCACTGGATCGAATTGGGTGCCTGCTCCCTTCGCAAGCTCGCTGACGATCTGCTCAGGCTGGAGTGCGGGGCGGTAAGGACGGTCGCTGCTCATTGCATCGCAAGCGTCGGCGAGGCTCAATATTCTAGCGCCCAGCGGTATGGAGCTACCGGTGACGCCAAGCGGGTAACCCTGGCCGTTGTACCATTCGTGATGGGACTGCGCGATTCCTGCCACGAGGGCTGACAGCGCCTGGGCCCTGATAATCAGGGCTGAGTTCATCGGGTGTTTGGTGATCTCGTACCACTCGTCGCGTGTGAGTTTTTCCTTCTTGTTTAGCAAGCCTTCCGGCAGCAGCATCTTTCCGACATCGTGCAGGAGCGCCCCACAATGGAGCGCCAGGAGATCATTTCGATTCATTTGTAGCTTCCGACCAAGCTCCAGTGCGAAGCGCGCCACGCGGCCGGAATGCTCCCACGTCCACCCCGAAACCGCATTCAATTCGGCGGCTACTTCGATGAGCGGCTCCAGCAACCATTCTTCTCGATTATCGACCTCGATGTCCGTAAGCATTTTGATACTACCCCTGTTAATGCGGCCCGTTATTTGCTCTTGCCTGTGATGGACATATTGCCAGAGAACCGTCAAGTGGCATCACACGTACTACTTTGGATCGTTATTATGATATATCATGGATGCGTCAACAATAAGAGACTGAGGTCTGCAAGTTTCCTTGACAGGTCCTATTCCCAGAGATGACGTTCGTCCTGCTTTGGATAGGACAGGCCGCTAGACTATGATCAAGAGATGTGGATTCAGGGCGGGTTGGCCTACAGGGACAACTGATAGAGTAACCAGGCATTGAGTGGGAGTATTGGAATGGCACAATCAGCCGAAATAGGCGGGAAGTTGGCACCGGAGTGGGTTGCAAGGGCGGGCCACTTTGAGAGCGGAGTGGGCAAAGGAGAACGGTTGCTGCGTCGCGCCATTGTCGCTGGATTCGGTCTAGCGGGATTGGTATTTGGTGGTTTACCCTACCTTGCGGCACGGCGCATCTTGTATCCGGTGAATGCGCAGCCTCTACCTCACGGCTTGGACGAACTGCGTCTGGAGAATGGTATTCCAGCCGAATATGTTGAGTTTGAGGCCCGTGATAGTGGCAGACTGAGCGGGTGGTTTGTGCAGGCTCCGGCAGATTCCGACCACCCTGCAGCATGTGTGCTGCTTGTGTACGGCTATGGTGGATACAAAGAGCAGATGATCGGCTATGCCCAGATGATGCATAACTCAGGTTTCGCGACCTTTATGGCCGATATGCAGGGCAGCGGTCTCAGACGTGGTGCGCCCGTCACACTCGGCTATAAAGAGCGCTGGGATTTGATGGATGCTGTGCGCTATGTTCGCTCCAGGCCTGATGTTGACCCCGAACGTATTGGCGTGCTGGGTATATCGATGGGCGCTGCCACAGCTCTGCTGGCCGCGGAAGAGGATCAGAGTATCAAGGTTATTGTGGCCGATTCTTCATATGCGAACCTGACGGACATGATACAACCGGGACTGCGTGCGTTCGTGGGCGCACCTGCTGCGATGCTCGCACCGCTCATCGTGCGCTACGCAGAGACTATGCTCGGCATGAGATCCAGTGATGTACGCCCTGAAGAGGCTGCGGCGAAGCTCGGCAACCGGCCGCTCTTCATAATTCACGGGGCGGACGACTCCCTCACGAATCCCGAATCGGCGCAGCGCATCTATGATGCGGCCAGCGGTCCAAAGGAACTCTGGGTGGTTCCTGAATGCGGCCACTCGCTTGGTCCTGTGGTTTCTCCCGAAGAGTACAGAAGACGCATCGCAGACTTCATCTGGGCTGCTTTCGGTGGGCGCAGGAATAGCGCCAATTGAGAGCGTGCGGGTCGGCTAAAGAGGACGTGAGCGGCTAAGGCTGTCACGTCCTCTTTTTCGTGCCGTGCTATAATGCTCACTGGTATAGCTTTATGACAGGAGACACTTTTCCTATGCCTCTAAACCCCGATGAAACTCAGCCCGGCGAAAGTATGCAGGCGGGTGAGCGTGAACACAAAACAGCACCGGCTTCCAAGCCCGGGAACGGTTCAGCGCCAAGTCCGGGACCGCCGAGTACCGCTCACGGTCTCGCACGCCTGCGCGAAATGCGCGAAACTGCATACCTTGGCGGCGGTGAGCGGCGCATCAAGCAGCAGCACGCCAAGGGCAAGTTGACGGCACGCGAGCGTGTTGATCTGCTCCTTGATGAAGGCACTTTTGAAGAGATTGATATGTTTGTTACGCACCGCATCACCGATTTTGGGATGGGTGACCAGCAGGTGCTGGGCGACGGTGTGGTGACAGGGTGGGGACGGGTGGACGGGAGGCTGGTGTATGTCTTCTCGCAGGATTTCACGGTCTTTGGCGGGTCGCTAAGTGAGGCACACGCCGAGAAAATAGTCAAAATCATGGATATGGCTATGAAGAACGGCGCACCTGTGATCGGCCTGAATGACTCGGGGGGAGCGCGCATCCAGGAGGGGGTTTTGAGCCTGGGTGGTTATGCCGACGTGTTCCTGAAGAACGTGCTTGCATCGGGCGTCATACCGCAAATCTCGGCCATTATGGGCCCATGTGCCGGTGGCGCTGTTTACTCTCCCGCGATGACGGACTTTATTCTTATGGTGAAAGATACTTCTTACATGTTTGTGACAGGGCCCAACGTGGTCAAGACTGTCACGCACGAGGAGGTTACGTTCGAGACTCTGGGCGGGGCGATGCTGCATAACACGGTTTCAGGTGTAGCCCACTTTGCCCTGGACAGCGAAGAAGAATGCTTGATGTCGGTGCGACGTTTGCTTGGCTATATTCCCTCAAATAATCTGGATGATGCCCCGTTTGTGCCCACTGATGATCCATCTAGCAGAATGGATGACGATCTCAACACGATCATCCCTGATGTTCCGACAAAGGGCTACGATATGAAGCAAGTCGTCAAGAAGATTGTCGACGACGGGGAATTCATGGAAGTCCAGGAGCACTATGCCCGTAACATAATCGTTGGGTTTGCACGGCTTGGTGGGCAATCGGTCGGGCTCGTGGCTCAACAGCCACTGGTTCTGGCAGGCGTGCTGGATATCGACTCATCCGACAAAGCGGCTCGTTTTGTGCGCTTTTGCGATTGCTTCAACATACCGATCATTACGTTCGTCGACGTGCCGGGCTTCCTGCCGAACGTGCAACAGGCACATGGCGGCATAATTCGACACGGCGCGAAACTGCTTTACGCATACTGCGAAGCGACCGTCCCAAAGATAACTATTATCACGCGCAAGGCTTACGGCGGAGCCTATGACGTAATGAACTCCAAACATGTGCGCGGGGACATTAACTATGCCTGGCCTACAGCCGAGATCGCGGTGATGGGAGTAGACGCGGCAGTCAATCTCATATCTAAAGAGATCATAGAAAGCAGTGCAGACCCGGAAGCAACACGCGGTCAGCTTGTGTCCGACTACCAGGAAAAGTTCGCCAACCCTTACGTGGCTGCGGCGCGCGGCTTCATTGATGATGTGATCGAGCCCCGGCAGACGCGTCCAAAGTTAATCAGCGCGCTCCAGATGCTGCGAAACAAGCGCGATACCAACCCTCCGAAGAAACACGGCAATATACCGCTGTAGTCGTTTTAGCTTGTTATGCGAGGGACGTCTATGTGGGCGTCCCTCGTTTGTATATGCCTCGCGAAACAGGCATAACACGCGTTGACTGCGCAACTGGCATGATTGTTGCAAAGGGAAACGGCTATACCGTTCGTTTTGGGAGAGGAAGAGGGAGAGACAGTTATGAATATTGCGAAAGTCCTGGTAGTCGATGATGATCCGGACATAGCGGGCATTTGTTCGCTGGTCCTGGAGAGTGAAGGCTATGATACCGAAATCGCGGGTAATGGCATAGACGCTTATGACTTTATTACTACGGAGGGCGCGGATGTCGTTCTGTTGGATGCTATGATGCCCGTTATGGACGGCATCACCGTTTGCGAAATGGTCAAGAGAAACCCACTCACGCGCAACCTGCCGATCGTGATAATGTCGGCTTCAGAGACTATGCTGCGCAACGCCTTACGCAGCAGCGCTGATGCTATAATTCAGAAGCCATTTGATATAGACAAGCTGTTGCTCACAATTGGTAGGTTTGCGCCCGCGCCCTCGTAAGGTGCGTCTTAGGGTTGGACCCCATGTGGCCCTTCCAGAATAATGCACCATGGGCAAAAGTGCCTTGAATACTGCTGGTATTGGTTGCTCGAATGAAGTATAGTAAAGTCAGTCAGCGGGATTGAGCTTTCGGGTTCGGGCCCAAAGACTGTTTGAAGCCCCGGATGATCCGTCAGGATTGCCTGGGGTTTCTGCTTGCGTGACAGCTTCTATGCTCTCAATGCGTCGCTCACAAAGAGGTGTCAGGTAAGCGTGTCTGTTTACCTTGTCATTCTGAACGCAGTGAAGAATCAACCCCCTTACTAATTTTTATCCAAACGGATTCTTCGCTACGCTCAGAATGACACTGCCTGGTGGGGTGCGCTTACCTGCCACTTCTTTGTTAGCACGGTACTCAAGTGCAAAACTTGTCTGCCCCAATCGACCCTGTAATATAATGCCCCAAATGGTTCGCATTGCAGAAGGGGGCATATCATGGGTCATATTATTTCTCAGGCAGCTGAAGATCTTCTGGATAATGAATTGCCCGTGCCCAGCCACGGTTTCGTGCGGCTGGTCGATTACATGGGCAGCGATCAGAGTATCGTGCAGGCGGCGCGTGTGTCGTATGGTGCCGGGACAAAGTCTGTACGCGAAGATCGCGGCCTGATTCGCTACCTGTTGCGTCACGACCATACAACCCCGTTCGAGATGGTGGTTCTGAAATTTCATATCAAAGCGCCCATCTTTGTGGTTCGACAGTGGATGCGCCATCGTACTGCCTCTATAAACGAGGAGAGCGGCCGCTACTCGATCATGAAAGAGGAGTTCCATCAGCCTGCCTGGGAAGACGTCGGCTATCAAAGCAAAGACAACAAGCAAGGGCGGGCAACAGACGAGGTGCCGACTGAAGTCGTGCAGCGATTTCTCGACTATCTCAAGGATAACCGCGAGAGCGCATATGCACAGTATGAGCAGTTCTTGCAGGACAACGTGGCGCGCGAGCTTGCTCGTATAGTCCTCCCGTTGTCGTTGTACAGTGAGTTCTACTGGCAGATGAACCTCCATAACTTGCTCCATTTCCTGCGATTGCGCATGGACGCACACGCTCAGAAGGAGATACGTGACTTCGCAAACCAGGTGGCGGTCTGCACACAGGCTGTCGCGCCTCTGGCCTGGGAAGCCTTCGAAGAATATAAGCTGCACGGCAAGTCGTTCTCACGCACCGAGCTTGAAGTCTTGAAGCGCCTGCTGGCGGGAGAAGCCCTGCCCGCCGATGCCTTTGAGGGGAGCAAGAGCCTGCTTCGAGAGTTCGAACAAAAACTCGGCATGTCCCTCACCAACCGCGACATTCCAGCAGCGGAATATGCTAACGGATCCGGTAGCATGAAGTAACAACTGAAAGGGTAAATAATTCGGACAGCCGGGGGATGTGAACGTCCACCGGCTTTTCGGATGTCTAGAACTGATGCCCCAGGCTACGTTGAGCAGACATCAGACTGTCACGACCTGGATTGTGGTATACTTTTGATTGGTATGTCGACCCCGTCCCGATGAATTCGCGCACACATTAGCAGGATCCGGCGCTATGATTGACACCCGGCACAACGTAGTTAAGGCGCTACAACAGTATGGCAATGCCATTGCCCGTGATGCGTGTAGCGATCTGCGACTCGAGTGGACCGCGCTGCTGCCTGTGCCCCGGTCTGAAGGCCGTGCCTCGTCTACAAATGGCGTAGACGGTATCTCCCGCCTTGTAGCCACAAGCGATGAAGCCCTTAGCATGATGCGGAATGGCTTCACGTATCTGGGCGGCGTGGTAGGGATGAGCGTGCTAGTTGACGAGCCGGGGTTGATTATAGAGGATATGCAGTGGCTAAAGCGTATGTTCGGTGCCAGGCAGATGGTTCCCGAGACACATGACTGGGATGGTTTGCTACTGCGAACATATGCAGGCGCCTGCCGGTCGTGTCTCGCACCTGAAGAAATGGACCTCCTGCAGGATATCATTGAGAGGGCAATCGCAAGCCTGACAACTTACGATAAGGACGCGAGCGCATAATCTGAACGGGGCACGCGTTCTTTCTGAGACTTCCAAGACTTTGCAAACGAGTTTCACACAAGAGTCTGCCGAAAAAACGACGGCAGATGATAATGCTATTTCCGCTAGCGACCTGAAGAAGCATATCACTGAGCGTGCACATGAGGTTGGCTTCGACCTTGTTCGCTTCACAACAGCACAGCCGTTCCCTGCCGCTCAGGCCGCACTGGAGGAGCGCATCGCTCAAGGACTGTACTCGGGGTTATCGTGGTTTACTTTGGAGCGGGCTGCGGTCGCGGGAGACCCGCACAACCTGATGGCGTCCGTGCAGACCATTATCTCACTGGGAATCAGCTACGCCAGTGATGAGCCCAGGGTGCAGTCGGAACCGGGCATGCCCCGAGGGCGGGTCGCTAGATATGCGTGGGGGCTGGACTACCACGACGTGTTCAAAGAAAAGTTGTGGTCGCTGCACAAGTCGATACAGGAAATGCTGGGTAGAGGTGTCGAGGCGAGGGCACTCAGCGACACAGCGCGAATCGTGGATAGAGCAGTGGCTCAGCGCTCAGGCATGGGGTGGTATGGTAAGAATACGAACTTGCTGACACACCGCTATGGCTCTTGGGTACTGCTTGGTGAGTTGCTGCTTGATGTCGAGTTGGAGCCGGACGACCCTGTGCGGACGCACTGTGGCTCCTGCACAATGTGCCTTCCGTCTTGCCCGACTGGTGCTATTATCGCGCCAGGCGTATTGGACAATGACCGCTGCATCTCCTACTTGACAATCGAGCTTCGAGGTCCAATCCCGCGCGAAATGCGCCCGTTAATTGGCGACTGGGTATTCGGCTGTGATATTTGTCAGGATGTCTGCCCGGTCAACAGAAAAGCCGAACCGGGCAATCATGTTGAGTTTTCGGCAAGCAAAGGCATTGGGCCAAGTCCCTCGCTGATTGACCTGTTAGATATGCCCGAAGCTGAGTTCAGGGAGCGGTTTCGATATAGCCCCGTGAAGCGCACCAAATGGACCGGCATCCGAAGAAACGCGGCCGTTGCGCTGGGGAATATCGGTGATCCGGCAGCAGTGCCCGCGCTGGTTCGCGCTCTGAACACCGAAGCGGCGTTGGTGCGTGGGCACGCAGCCTGGGCGTTAGGGCGACTTGCGGCCAGAGAGGCAATCATGGCTCTTGAGGCGCGGCAGTTGGTTGAAGAGGACGCCTGGGTGCAGGAGGAGATATCTATAGCTCTTGTACAGCAGCACACTTTATAGAAGCAAATCGTGATTTTCGTGGGCACAATACCTGAATAGCAACATTACCTGGAGAGGCACACTTTAGCATGGGCCAGTTTAGTTTTGAGTTACAGTCGAGCATGGAAACGCCGGTGGGTACAGCCCGCGCAGGGGTAGTCAATACCCCACACGGTCAGATCGAAACGCCGATCTTTATGCCTGTCGGGACACAAGCGAGCGTAAAATCAGTTTCGCCCGACGAGTTATGGGGATTGAAGGCGCAGATAATTCTCTCGAACACATATCATTTGTATATACGGCCCGGAGCGGGACTCATCGAGAAGTTTGGCGGCTTGCACAAATTTATGGGGTGGTCGGGCCCAATCCTTACGGACAGTGGCGGCTTTCAGGTGTTTAGCCTGGCGCATAATCGCAAGCTGGATGACGATGGAGTCACATTCAAGTCGCACATTGACGGCTCAATGCACCGCTTCACACCCGAGATCGTGGTGGGAGTAGAGCAGCAATTGGGCGCGGACATCATAATGGTGTTGGACGAATGCACCCCTCATCCATCATCTCATGAATATAACAAAGCAGCGCTGGCCCGCACACACGCCTGGGCTGAGAGGTGTCTTGCCGCGCACACACGGCAAGACCAGGCACTGTTCGCCATCGTGCAAGGCAGCACATTCACCGATTTGCGGCGAGAAAGCGCGTCGACGCTTGCCGCAATGGACTTCCCCGGATATGCCGTGGGCGGCCTTAGCGTGGGCGAGCCTAAGGATGAGATGCATCGTATTCTTGAGGAGACGACGCCACTGCTACCTACCGCAAAACCGCGCTACCTGATGGGCGTCGGATCGCCGGAAGATCTGGTTGAGTGTGTGGCCCGAGGTATTGATATGTTCGATTGTGTGCTGCCTACAAGAGTGGCGCGCAATGGTGCCCTGCTCACTCGCGACGGCAGGCTTCCGATCAAAAGCTCTCGATATGCGTTGCAGGACCGGCCAATCGAAGAAGAGTGCGATTGCTACACCTGTTCGCGCTTTTCCCTCGGCTACTTGCACCACCTCTACAGGGCCGAAGAGTTGTTGGTTTACCGGCTGAACAGCATCCATAACCTGCGCTTTATGACGCGCACAGCAAGCGAGATACGTGCCGCTATTCTCGACGGCAGCTTTAATGCATACAGGGAAGAATTCCTGGCGCGATACAAGCCAACCGACCGCGTGGCTGCGGTCAAGCAACGCGAGGCGTGGCAACTGGCTCACGGGCGGGTGGCTAAATAGCAACAGCTACTCGTTGAACGGTTCACTTGCCTATTTGTCCAAAATCGCGCTCGCGGCGGTTTTATAGCTGACCCCACCGTCTCCATTCTGAAATCTGATCTCGAAGGCGCTCTGCTGCCCTGTGTTGATGTTGTTTAGCGTTGTGAATGCCGAGCTAACGTCAATGATGTTGCCGTCTGCATCGAGAAGAGCGGCGATTACCTCCGTGCCTGAAATGCCGTACGGGCTGGTGTTCTTTACCTTGCCTACGATGCGCAGAGTGTTGGCATCACTCCCCTGGACAATGTTGCTCTGTACAACCTCAAGGTCTGTGGTGTAAAGGTCCAGCGTAGCGGCGTCTACTGTGTCACCCTGGACAGTGGTGTTGAAGTATTCAAATGTGTCTGGGGCGTCGAGGAAAGTCGCTTTGAACGGAATCAGCCCGTCTGGCTGGACCAGCAGGGGCACGGTCTCGGCGTTTTCGGTTGCCAGTACATTGTGCTCAGCGTCCTCCAGATCGACGGCGATTTCGATGTCAGCGATAGCCCCAGCCCCGGTGTACTGGACAAGTCCAACGATGATTACGATGCCTGCTTCGTCCACGTAATCCGACTGATCTATGAAATCAAAGTCGCGTGCTTCCGGTGTTGCCTGCTCTGGGGTTGCCTCTTCTTGTGTGGGCTGCGCAGTTGGGAGGAGATCGGCGGGCGTGGATGTTGGTTCTGACGTTGGTTCTGCTGGGAGAGATGTCGCGGTGAGGGTTGCAACTTGCCTGGTCGCGGTGCTCCGCGGTGTTGCCGAATGCTGTGGCACTTTAGGCGGGGTTCGTGTAGCGCCTGTCGTTGGCTTCGCGGTCGCCTTTGGGCGGGAAGTGCTGGTAGGCTGAAGTTTGCTGGTAGGGCTTGGCGCGGGAGGATCGAAGATTGTTGCAGTTGGCACCTGAGTTGGTACTGCCGGCAGTTCACCCATAGAACAAGCTGCCAACAAGATCGCTACGATGAAAAGGGTCAGTATAGACCCCGCTCGATGGCCCATGCGTGAGTGCCCTCCATGCTGTTCAATTTTGTTCAGCTTGCCCGCGCTACATATCGCCGTTAGGTGGATCCTGCACTTCGTCTGGACCAAGCGCGGCGGTCATAGACGACAATATTCGGGCGGCTGCACGCTCCAGCAGTGCTTCAAGCTCCTGTTGTTCATCGCGCGTAAGGGGTTGCCAGAGCTTCATCGTGCCACCGTCCTGTAAATAGAGCGTACCCCTGACTTCCGGAGAATTGTCGGACGCAAAGCCAATCACGCGGTTCTTGTCATAGAGAGGTGTCCTGTGGAGACGTACTGCATCGAGGGATAAGATTGGCTTAGGCACCGGCCACTCCTCCTTAGTAATAGACGAACTGTCGGCAAATACTTACTGATTATATCATTCTTTGCCCTGTCCGCGCGCCCGGTTTCGGAGGCTCAGAACCTAAGCCTGTAGACCGATTGACATGTCGTGAGACGCTTGATTATAATGTTGGTAGAAAGTTGCATATTTTGGCTAAGAGCCGGAGTAGTAGGTCGGTCCACATACAGCGAGCAGGGAGCGGTGCAAGCCCTGTCACGGACGCCCGAAGGGTAATGACTGAACTCGCCGGGGAGCCGTCTGGTAAAGAGGTTCGTCTGCATGATGCGCCACATAGCCAGGCCGGGTGCGCCCGCTACAGTGCATTGAGTGGGCGCCGAGCGCCAATCAGGGTGGTACCGCGGGAGCATTTGCCTTTCGTCCCTTTTGTGGGATGAAGGGCGTTTTTGTTTAACAAAGCGAATGGGCATCAATTTGCGTAATTAAGGAGTGGTGTGATGGAAAGCAACGAGAAATATAATCCGCAGGGTATTGAGCCTGTCTGGCAGCGTGAGTGGCAGGTAGACAGGACCTACTATGTCAAGCCCGATCCCGACAAGCCGAAGTTTTATACGCTGGTGATGTTCCCATATCCCTCGGGCGACCTGCACATGGGGCACATGCGCAACTACACGATCGGCGACCTGATCGCTCGTTACCGAACTATGCGCGGCTACAATGTTATGAACCCGATGGGGTGGGACGCCTTCGGCCTGCCCGCCGAAAATGCCGCCATAAAGGAGGGGATACACCCTGCTGTCCGCACAATCGATAACATTGTGGGCATGAAGGAGCAGTTCTATAAGATGGGCATCGTGTACGACTGGGACCGCGAGGTTGCCTCCTGCATGCCGGACTACTACAAGTGGACCCAGTGGATATTCTTGCTAATGCACCGCCGGGGCCTGGCGTACCGCAAAAAGGCGGCCGCCAACTGGTGCCCTAAGGACCAGACTGTGCTGGCGAACGAGCAGGTCGTAAACGGGCGTTGTGAGCGGTGCGGGACTGAAGTTATCAAGAAGGACCTGACTCAGTGGTTCTTCCGCATCACGAACTACGCCGACCGGCTGCTGGACGACCTGGACACGCTGGATGGCTGGCCTGAGCGCGTGAAGACGATGCAGCGAAACTGGATTGGCCGCTCTTTTGGTGCCGAGGTTGATTTCCCGGTAACAGGGCACGACGAAACTGTGCGTGTCTATACAACCCGCCCTGACACACTGTATGGAGCCACATTCCTGGTGCTGGCCCCTGAGCACCCGCTGGTATCCGAAATCACCACTCCTGAGCAGCGTGCGGCAGTAGACGACTATGTGGCTGCAAGCCGCCGAGAAACCGAGATTGAGCGGATGTCGACCGACAGAGAAAAGACAGGTGTGCCCACCGGCGCATACGCGACCAACCCTGTTAATGGTGAGCAGATTCCGATCTGGATCGCGGATTATGTGCTGGTGACGTATGGCACCGGCGCGATCATGGCCGTACCGGGAGGAGACGAGCGCGACTACGATTTCGCCTTGAAATACAGCCTGCCTATCGTCACTGTAGTTGAGCCTACTGAGGTTGTTGAGCCTGGCACTGACCCTGCGGTCGCTCCGGTTTACAAGCACGGCTCAAGCGTTCCATGTTACTCCGGCCCTGGGGTCATGGTGAACTCCGGTCGCTTGAACGGGATGCCCACGGGCGAGAGCAAGGTAGCTATGATTGCGCTGCTGGAGGCGGAGGGCCACGGCAAAGGTACTACAAACTTCCGATTGCGCGACTGGCTGATCTCGCGCCAGCGGTACTGGGGAGCACCCATCCCGATGGTCCATTGCGAGCAGTGCGGCGAGGTGCCTGTGCCGGTGGACCAGTTGCCTGTGATCCTGCCGACCGACGTCGAATTCAGGCCGGGTGGCGAGTCGCCGTTGGCTGGCGTGGAGAGCTTTGTCAACACGACTTGCCCGAACTGCGGTGGGCCTGCGCGACGCGAGACCGATACCATGGATACGTTTGTCGATTCCTCGTGGTATTTTCTGCGCTACTGCGACCCGCATAACGATACGGGCCCCTTTAGCCGTGATCTGGCCGATTACTGGATGGCCGTTGACCAGTACACGGGCGGTGTTGAACACGCGATCTTGCACTTGCTGTACTCCAGGTTCGTCGTGAAGGTGCTGGCCGATGAGGGCATGGTAAGTGTGCAGGAGCCGTTCAAGCGGCTGTTCACCCAGGGCATGATTACAAAAGACGGCGCGAAGATGTCCAAGAGCAAAGGCAACGTCGTACCCGTTGACTACATGGTCGAGAAATATGGCGCTGACACAGGAAGGCTGTTCGTCCTGTTTATCGGCCCACCGGACGAGGATGCCGAGTGGAACGACCGCGGCGCTGAGGGAATGTTTCGCTTCCTGAACCGCATCTGGCGGCTGTTTGAGGGCAAGGTAACTGTCGGGATGGAAGGCGCCGACCGCGATATTAGCGACTACTCGCCTTCGGATCGCGACCTGTTGCGCAAGGTGCACCTGACCATAAAGAAGGTTACTGACGATATTGACCGCTTCCACTTCAACACAGCTGTAAGCGCGCTGATGGAGTTGTCGAACGCCATGCAGTCGTACAGGGATGCTCATGGCCCGCAAACGGCCGCGTTCTCTGCGGCTGCGACCAACCTGCTGCTGCTGATGGCCCCTTTTGCTCCACACATTACGGCGGAACTCTGGATGCGCTGTGGCGGTGATGAGTATGTTCACCAGCAGCCGTGGCCGCAGTTCAACGCCGATCTGGCGGCCTCCGACGTAATCACGGTCGCCATTCAGATAAACGGCAAAGTGCGCGATCGCATTGAACTGCCAGCCGACACCAGTGAAGAGGAAGCCATTCAGACCGCGCTGAGCACCCCACGTGTTCAATCCATGCTGGACGGCAAGGAAATACGGTCTACTCGCTACGTGCCCGGCAGGTTGATCAGCATTGTGCTGTAGTATGCACGAGAATCAAATCGTTAAGACAGCAAAGGGGCCTCCGAACGGAGACCCCTTTGCCATTGTGGCCGGCTTTTTATGTGGTTATCTGCCCCGGCTCTGTCGTGCATAGGCCAGAAAGATGTCGAATGCCAGCAGGACAATTATCGCTAACATGACTTCGAGCATTTCCAGGCCTCCCTTCTGAGTACTTTTTCTTATGACCCGATTTATCTTTGTATATATCTGTGTTCTTTATTGTTTCGCCATTGACGATATTCTAAGCCAGCTTATCATTACATGCATGAGCGATTAGGATTACAACGGAGTACGTCTTTGGGCTGAGATGCCACGGACCTGGTCCGCGTCCTGGCTGGAAAAAGACAAAGGGTTATGGCCCTTTCAATACACTTAACGCAGATGGGTTACCTGGGTTGCGCGAATTAGTGGATAATGCCGAGGCTTTCGGGCCTGCGATCGCCGCGTTCTCTGCTATCCTTGCCGAACGAGATTGCCGGTATGTCTATAGTTACGACGAAGGCCAGTGCAATTTATGGTTCCACTGCAACACCTTCCTCATCAGGCAGATATAATCTGAATCTGGCTGAGAATATTTCCCTGAACTGTGCCCTGTACTTACGCCTCCCCAAGTTGGTTCATTGCATCGTATCGTTGAATAGTTCGCCAAGATGTGTCAAACGACCAGAACCTCAGCTTTGCATTTACCCTGCGCTTAATGAACCTGTGATCTAGCTCAATGAGGTTATTTTAGTACTTGATCGGTCTCAGCTAGCAGCCCCGGAAGGACCGTACTGCGTCGCTAACAAAGCGCACCGTCTGAGGATACTCGAACACGGCCTGTGCCATGGTGGGGAGCTTGCCTTCATGCTGGGCGTTCCCGGCCCGGAAACTCCCGAGCCTTAGGGCAGCGATTGGTCAGGCTTTCCTGGGGACACATTAAACGGTGAGGAGGGGCGGCACGCTCCCTTCCGCAAGTTTGTAGCATGGTAATGGTGACTACCGTGCCTGCTCCTCGATGAGCCTATTGATAGTTTCTCTCGTGGGCGCCGTCGGTGTGTATGGGGAAACAAAGAACAACGACTCCATTGGCCGGGTACCAAGAGTGCTCTCGGAACTCGCTGCAGGGCAAACGCATCTAAAGTAGTGAGATGAAAAATGAGATAATGGCGGCAAC
>JBDTQH010000044.1:0-49676 GCA_039932335.1 Chloroflexota bacterium | reverse complement strand
GGTCTGGGTTGTTTCCCTTTTGACGACGAATCTTAGCACCCGCCGTCTCACTGCCCTATATTGTATGCTGGTATTCGGAGTTTGTTTCGGTTTGGTAAGCCTAAGCCCCCTAGCCGATTCAGTGCTCTACCCCCAACATACCATTCATAGGACGCTGCACCTAGATGCATTTCGGAGAGAACCAGCTATCTCTGTGTTCGATTGGAATTTCTCCTCTACTCACAGCTCATCCCCTGTTTTTGCACTAACAGTAGGTTCGAGCCTCCACGCACGGTTAGGTGCGCTTCACTCTGGCCATAAGTAGCTCACACAGTTTCGGGTCTACCCCCTCCAATACCCTACCGAAGTAGGATCGCCCTTTCGGACTCGCTTTCGCTTTGGCTCCGCCTACAACTGGCTTAACCTTACCAAAGAGGGTAACTCGCCGGCCCGTTCTACAAAAAGTACGCCATCACACAGCTACACACTTGCGCGTGTAACATAGTGCTCTGACTGCTTGTAAGCATATGGTTTCAGGATCTATTTCATTCCCCTCTCGGGGAGCTTTTCACCTTTCCCTCACGGTACTAGTTCACTATCGGTCACCAGGGTATTTAGCCTTGGAGAGTGGTCTCCCCAGCTTCCCACCGGGTTCTTCGTGCCCGGCGGTACTCAGGAACACCGCCACAGTCCTTTGTGTTTCGGTTACGGGGTTATCACCCTCTACGACCGGCCTTTCCAGGCGCGTTCACCTACACTCAGGTTTGGTAACTATGTCAGACGTCTGCCGTGTCTGCGCGGGTCCTTCAACACCATCTGTATAACGGCGGCAGCCTATCACATACAAACGGTTTGGGCTCTTCCCGGTTCGTTCGCCACTACTACGGGAATTGTTTCTTTTCCTCGGGGTACTTAGATGTTTCAGTTCCCCCGCTTGCCTCTTCTCTCACTAGGAGAGAGTACCTACCCATCACGGTAGGGGGTTGCCCCATTCGGAGATCTTCGGATCGGCCTGTAAGCGGCTCCCCGAAGCTTATCGCAGCGTAACCACGTCCTTCATCGGCCCTGGTTGCCAAGGCATCCACCATATGCTCTTATTCGCTTGTATAATCTCTTCCACTTTTCTCTCTCCCCTCGCTTACCCCCTCCTCCTACTTTGCCCCTGGTTTCCCACAAGGTAGTATGAGTCGGTTGTTTGCTTTGGTTCAGATCGGGAAGTAACAAGCACGTTCTTTACAGCGCATTGTTTGTGGTCATTCACTTTACACATTGGTTGATCGTTTGATCGTTTCGTACCTTGCGGTACTATGCGAAATTGAATTCCCTATTTTTGCATATTACTGTTCCCAACAATAATATGCGGTTTGTTACTCGTTGCTAACTATTCTCTTGGTAAAGTGCCTGCCCTGCTCACGAGGAGTGGAGCATCTGCCGGTCTCTTTGCTGACCGCCAGTCGCCGTCCATATGCTGGACGAGGAGCGGAGGTCTTGCTCGGTGGCTAAACTTTATTTTGTAAGGTGGCGGCTCTGATGTTTGAGGGCAACAAAAGAGGCCCGGGCACTCGCCTCAAGCCTTGATGGCTGTTGGTATGCGAGCTTGGCCTATTGCGTTGTTACTTCCTCAATCATGAGCATTTATCTTGTCTCCGCAGCTAATGTTCTGTCAGTCCCAGACGCCTTAGATATTATACAAGATGATGATTGTTTTGTCAAACGATTTGGCTGCCTATTTTCACAGCAATTTCGTTTTGTTTTTGCCTACCCTTGGGGCTTTTTTTCAAGGTCCTTTTTGGCGGGGCAAGGATTATTGTAACAGATTCTACACGGGATGTCAAATTGCATTTTGAGCGTGAATGTTGGGACCAGCGGTGGAGAAATCAAGCATCCTGGTGAGGGAAAACTCACCCCGTCGCATTGGGCTATTTCAGCTTCAGGATGGCTTCGTACATTACTTCGCCGTAATCTTCGAAGCCGAGGGAGCGGTAGAGAGACTGGGCGATGTTGTTGCCTATGGTGACGATCAGGCCGATGCGTGGGTAGCCGTGTGCTTTGGCCGCGTTGATGGCGCTGGTGATGAGGGCTTTGCCGAGGCCCTGGCCGCGATATTCCTGCGCGATGGAGATGTCCATGATCCAGCCTTGCAGCTCGGTCAGGCTGCGGCTTGCATCACCAAGAATTACATCGCCAATCAGCCTGCCCGATTTGTCTACGGCCAGATATGATCCTGTGGGGTCGAGCAGGTTGTAGTCATTATGGAACATGGCGCGGATGATGGCGGCTGCCTGGGCGGGGCTGCTGCTTACCATCTCTTCGTCGGCTGTGCCTTTATAGTTATGATAGACCATTTCGGCGACCGCGCCTTCGTCGTCGAAGATGGGGTGGCGCAGAGTGATGCCCGCCGGCAGTCTGACAGGCTGTGCCATATAATTGGTCAGCGACTTCATCATGCGAGTGCGGATGTTTTGCTTGAAACCGGCGGCCAGAATGATGCCGCTGTAGGCTGGTGAGTAGAAATCTATTGTAAGAATAGTGCCAAGCGAACGCGCTATCCCAATAATACCGTGCAGAATCGCCTGGCCCTGGCTTGCAAGGTAGCCTTCCCCGATCTTGAACTCGTGCAGCTCAACCATGCTATCGAGCCTGTGAAGCTCGAAGCGGGCAATTGGCGCTTCACCCAGGCGGCAGATAAAGCGCTCTACTGCTGCACTATCTCCCTGAGTGGTGTTGAATTGACTTATCTCGTTGGTGAGAACGTCCGGTGGCAGAAGGTTAGCTCCCGGATAGGAAAGCTGCACCCATGCATGCGCATCTTGGGGGCGCGCTATACTGAATTGTAGGGCGTTATCTTGCATCATTTTGCCTTCCGATTTTGCCTGTAGCATCGGCGTTGTCTGCGCATTATGTTGTTTACATCTCTGCCTAACAAGCACAAGACGTACCCATCTCTACATCTTTACTACGCCGAGCGGCATCTCGTCCAGTTCGATGTCTTCAGTGATGAGATTATCTGCAGTGGACGGCTCAGCGGGGGGTATTGTGGTAAGCAGCGCGTAGGCACTGTTGATAGCCTGATCTGCCGACCATAATAACTTGTCCTTGCCGATTTCTTCGCTCAACCCGGCCCGCTGGATTAATTTCTGGACAGCCGGCTGCAATCCGGTAAGGTAAAGATAGCCGCCGCGCTTGATCTGATTTTGCCATAACTGCTCTATGGCGTGCAGGCCGGAGGCGTCCATAAGGGGCACGCCGCGCATCGAAAGAATAATGACCCTGCCTGGCGGCATGTCATCCAGCGCGCTGACAAGCTGGTTTGCTGCCCCGAAAAAGAGGGGGCCGGTGACGTAGATCACCTTGATGCCGCCGACCTGTTGCGTGAAAGGGTGGCCGGCCTGGCGCAACCGCTCCCAGTCAACGTCGGTTGGTACTACGGACAGGCGCGAAACCTGGCTGATAAAGAGCAGCAGGCTCAATATGACGCCCACGATAATAGCCTGGGTAAGGTCAAGAGCTACCGTAGCGAGCATTGTTACGACCATGACCGTAGTCGGGCTTTTCAATCGCCGCTTGACATAAAACTTGATGAGATGCCACTCGTTCATGCGAAAGGCCGTCACCATAAGGACTCCGGCCAGGGCGGCCAGCGGGATGCGGCCTATTATCGCGCCCAGGAAGAGGGCCGAAAGCAGAAGCGCGACCGAGTGGATTATGCTGACGAGGCGGGTGGCTCCTCCTGCTTTTACGCCGACCGTGATGCGCGCTATGGCGGCTGTGGCAGGCACCCCACCAAAGAAGGGAATAACAATGTTGCCCACGCCCTGCGCGATTAGTTCCTGGTTAGCGTTGAGCTTGATATCTGTCATCCTGCCCGCCACCGTGCCTGCCAGCAGGCTTTCAATCGCGCCGAGGGCGGCGATGGCTGCGGCAGGTACTACCAGCTCGCCGACTGTGCCGAGCAAATCTAAGGTCGGCTGGAAGCGGTCCTCGAGGATGATCGTGCCGGGCACTTCACCAATAATGTTGACTTGCCAGTTGAGCAACCAGGCCGCAGTAGTGGCCAAAGCAATGCCGATGAGCGCGGCGGGAAGTATGGCTGTACGCTTGAAGCGGGGCAAAAGGACCATCGTGGCGACCACAATAAGAGCCGATAGAATAGCCTGAAAATTGAGGAGAGGGATACTCTGCGTGAAGTAGCCGACCGCCTTCTGGGCAGCGGTGTCAGCGGCGGGTGTCTTGACGCCGAGAAAATTGTCTATCTGGCCGATAAATATAATGAGGGCAATGCCACTTGTGAAGCCTGTGATAACGGGGGCTGGGATAAAGTTGATGACCGCGCCCAGGCGAAATATGCCAAGGGCCAGCATCATCACGCCCGCGAGGGTGGCCGCCAACCAGAGGCCGGGCAAACCATGTTTGGCTACAATGACTACGAGCACAGCCGACATCGCGCCTGTGGGGCCGCTGATCTGGTATGGCGCTCCACTCAGTGCGCCGATCACAAAGCCTGCAATGATGGCGGTTACTAATCCGGCTGCTGCTGTTGCCTGGCTTGCAACACCGAACGCCAGCGCAAGCGGGAGGGCCACCGCAGCGACAGTGAGCCCTGCCAGCAGGTCGCGGCGAAAGTGCACGGCGTCATAGCCGCGGAACTCCTGCTGCCACATTCTGAAGATAACGGGTCGTTTCAGCAATCGATAGACTCCAGTCCTGTATCTCGTATATATAAGGTAGAGTAAACTTCAGTGCTGCAACGCGTTGTATACGGGCGTATCTGCATCCCGGCGGCCCGAACCTTGCAATAGAAATACGTGCCTCCACCGGGCACGACGACCTGGCTCGCTGGAATGTAATTTCAGCCGTAACGATAAATTATACACTATTGATGGAACCGGACGGCCACGAGCGGTTTTAATAGAGTAGCCGGTAGTTGTGGCGACATCCACGCCCGGTTTGTTATAATGGCTTCTACCTAGGGCAGGTTCTCCGCGGCCACGGTCCCCCTTAGATTGCGAGCACGGCACAATGCAGCTTCCCTCACTGCGCGTTCGCTGGCCTCTTCTGGCGTTCATCTTCCTCTCTGTACTCTCGACGGCAGCAGTACTGCCCCGGCATGCGCTTGCCCAAACGTCGAGCGAGCAGAAGCTGGAAACCAAATATTTCACCATCTACTATCCACAAGGTGAGGAAGAAACCGCATCGTGGTATGCCAGCTTTGCTGACGACGTGAGTGCGGCAGTGTCGGAGATGCTGGGGCAAGACCCGGTTACCGGGCTGACCCTCAGGATATACACAACCGAAGCAGAATATATCGCGGCGAACCCCGCAGCAGGCGACGAACCGGGCATCATGGCCCATGCTGTGCCTTCTGAGAAGGAAGTTGGAGTGGCGGTAGAGCGGTTGCGGCAGGTCGAGCCGAACGTGGCTCGCGAAAGCTTCCGGCACGAGATGACCCATATCGTTGCGGGCGCTCTATCCAACCAGAACCTCACAATCGGCTTCCAGGAGGCGCTTGCTCAGTACAATGAGCTATCCACAAGCCGCGCCCAGGAATCGATGGTGGCGCTCAAGAGCGCGCAGGCGTCGGGTGTGAAGTTTATGTCCTGGGCTGAATTGAACGACCGTGGCGTCTTCTTGCAGAAGGCAGCACTTGGTTATCCGGAAGCCTACACTGTTATGGCCTTTCTCGCTGATAAGTACGGCATGGGCGCTTTCGCAAACTTCATGACCGGCGTGCGCGAGGGCGTCGCATGGCCGAGGGCTATGGAAGCGGCTTACGGCAAGCCCGTACCAAAGCTGGAGGCCGAATGGTCCGCCTACCTGCCGGGCTTCCTCAAGGATGGGTGGCAGCAGAATCTACTGACTGCCTATGATCTCAGTCCGGGCGTAGCCCTGTACGATGCCGGCCATTTCGCGGAAGCTAAAGAGCATTTCGCACGCTCGCAGAAGCTCTATTCAGACCTGGGCCGCACCGAGCGCGCAACCGAAGCGGCCGACTATGTGTCCCGTAGCGCAAAGGCCGAGGCAGCGGCGGAACAGGCCGCTGCTGCCCGCCAGTCGCTTGAAGCGTATGACTACCAGGCGGCTCAAGAGAAGGCGCAACAGGCTATGCAGACTTTCTCCGACCTCAATCTTCCGGCGCAGAGCGACCTGGCAGGTCAGACTTCGAAGCTGGCTAAGGATGGGTTGGACGCTATTGTTGTGCTGGCGAACGCGCAAGAGCATATGAACAAACTGGACCTGACAAACGCACGCGCCGAAGCTCGCTATGCCGGCCAGACCTTCGCCAAGCTAGGAGATACAGCCCGCGCCGCCGAGGCGAATAAGATTGTATCGAGCCTTTCCTTTGCGTTTACGGCCGTAGGATTGGTGGCGTTCGGTTTTGGATTGCTGGCGCTGTTGGGCGGCGGAATACTTCTGCTCCGCAGGCGGCAGGCAGTGCGCGTGGCCGCGAATAGCACACAAGTAGGAGAGGAGAGCGGATCTTGGCTGTAACTGTTCAACAGAGGGGCAGCGCAAACGCGAATCAACTGGCCCCACACCTGGCCCGGTATCGTGCCCTCATCCGGAAGGACCGCAGGCGGCGCTATCTGGGGGTCGCGGCGATTGCGGTTAGCACAATATGGCTCGTTGTGGCCCTGCTGGGTTATTTTGATCTCGCACCGGCGCTGTTGACCGCATCAGCCGTGGCACTGACGGTGTTGATCCCGGCCGGCGCGCTCGTCTATGAAGTGATGCAGCAGCCCACCATTGAGCAGACGGCGTCCTCCCTCGATAAGATGCTGGACAACAAGCAGAGGATGGTCACTTCTGTGGAATTGATGGCTGCCGGTGAGGAACGACCTGTTGCCGAGGCTCAACTTGCCAGCTCGGTGGGGATGCTGGAGAGCATCAACCCACGTACGCTATTGCCTGCACATATGCCCTGGCCTCAGCTCGCTATCAGCGGCGGCTTGCTGATGTTCGCGCTTGGCCTCTTCATATTAAAGGGTGGGTTAGGTGACAACGCCCTGATAACGGGCAACCTTCCGCCCAGCCAGGACGCAACATCGGCTGTTGCCACGGCCACTCCTCAATCGAATCTACCGGGATCGGGCCAGCAGCCCGAGCAGCAGCAAGAACAAAGCTCACAGATGCCCGGCCTACCCGGGCAGGATGGCAACAACACAACCACGCAACCCCTCACACCCGATGAAGCCGCGCAACAGGCAACCCAGTCGAGAGAAGCACAGAAATCTCTCCAGCGGTTGACGCGCGCTCTTGATGAGCAGAGTGTGACACAGGGAGCGGCGGACGCGCTGCGCCAGGGCGACTACGCGGGCGCGTCTCAGCAACTGGCCGAACTTGGCAAGCAAAACGACCAGCTTTCAGATGAGGCGAAGCGTGCCATAGCCGATTCGCTTGATCGCGCTGCCGAGGAGTCGGCGGGAACACCCGACTTGCAAACAGCCGAGCGCAACGCCGCTGATGCTTTGAGACGAGGCGACTATGGCAATACCTCGCAGGGGCTGGAGCAGCTTGGTAAGGCAATCGAGGATGCCTCGCGCAGCGTGGTGCCTCAGCAAGATATGGCTAAGAACTTCCCCGATCAGCAAGGCCAACAGCAAGCACAACCCGGCCAACAGGGTCAGAACGGGCAACAAGGCCAGCAGGATCAGAGCGGCCAACAGGGCAACCAGAACGGACAGCAATCGGGCAATCAGAACGGCCAGCAGAGTCAAAATGGACAACAAGGCCAGAACGGGCAAAATGAGCAGAACGGCAACGGCCAACAGGGCCAACAAGGGCAGGATGGCCAACTAGGTAATCAGAATGGGCAAAACAGCGGCGATCCCGGCGCGCTGCAGGGCGAAGGCAGTCGTGTCAAAGGCCCGACAGCCCGCGATCTTGGCGTGCAGGGCAATCCCTTCGAGATTGACGGGAACGCCGACCCCAACGCCAACCGCCCCAGTGACGGCAGCAACCCGCCCGGCATGACCCTCGACGCCAACCCCGGTGGCTCCGGCTCGGCCACAGCACCTTCATCAGGCGGTCCCATCACAGCCAACGGAGAAAGCAATAATACGCCCGTCGAGCGATGGAGTATCGTGCAGAAGTATTTTAACGGGAAGTAGCGGAACGGCAGGGATCAGAACGGTGATAATCGACCGCCAGATACTGACACCTGACACCTGACACCTGACACCTGACACCTACGCAGTACGAAGTACGATAAGGAGCAGCATTGAACGCACCAATAGTAGCGCGCACGCCACGAGGTGGGACACAAGTCGGAGATGATGTCAGGCGGTTGATCACAGCCCTCGAGGAGGAACTCGCGGGGGTGATCGTAGGGCAGCGGAATATTGTTCGGGGAGTGTTGACCGCACTGCTGGCAGGCGGACACGTTCTTCTGGAGGGTGTGCCGGGCCTTGGCAAGACGTTGCTGGTACGCACGCTCGCCGAGTCGGTGGATCTCAGCTACAGCCGCATACAGTTCACGCCCGACCTGATGCCCGCTGATATTGTCGGCACCGACATTATTATGGACAGCAACGAGGGACGCGGCTTCGCTTTCCAACCCGGCCCGATATTCGCGCACCTTGTGCTGGCCGACGAGATAAACCGAGCCACACCCCGAACTCAGTCGGCCATGCTGGAAGCCATGCAGGAATTCGCTGTGACCGTTGGGCGCGAGACCCACCGCCTACCGCGCCCATTCTTTGTGCTGGCCACCCAGAACCCCATCGACCTGCAAGGCACTTATCCCCTGCCTGAGGCACAACTTGACCGCTTCTTCTTCAAGCTGCTTGTGGGTTATCCCACCGCTGACGAGCTAAAGGAGATCGCACGCCGCACCACAGGCAGCCGCGACCACCACCCTAAAGAGGTGATGGACGGCGATACACTCATGAGCTTGCAAGAGCTTGTGCGCGAAGTGCCGGTGGCTGAGCCTGTGCTCGATTACGCGGCTCGGCTCGTCATGGCTACCCACCCCGACCAGGAGGGCAGCCCGGCTGCCGCGCGGAAGTATGTACGTTACGGAGCAAGCCCACGCGCCATCCAGACTCTTGTGCTGGCGGGCAAAGTGAACGCTATCCTGTCGAGCCGCTACAATGTGTCGTTCGACGACCTTCGGCGTGTGCTGTTGCCTTCTTTGAGGCACCGCATCGTTTTGAGCGTTGAGGCACAGCTGCAGAACGTGGACGCGGACAACATCCTGGTGCAGATACTGGGAGAGGTTCGCGAGTGAGAGCAGCGCGAGACCTACGCTCTGTCTTTAGCGGTTTCCGAAAGCGAGTAACTCGTGCCGGCCGCCCTGCTGCTAACGACAGCGGCATGGTGGTGGATGGCGATCTGCTCCAGAAGCTGGACAGGCTTTCGCTGAGCCTGGGGCGCGACCTCATCCACGGCCTTATGGGGGAGCACCTGGCTGTCCGCCGCACATCGGGCATCGAGTTTGCCGACTACCGCCAGTACAGCGCGGGCGATGATCTGCGCCGCGTGGACTGGAACGCATACGCACGGCTTGGCACGCTGCACGTCCGGCAGTCGCAGGCCGAGCACGATACGCTACTTTATCTGCTTGTGGACGGCAGCCCTTCGATGGAGTTCGGGCAGCCAAGCAAGTTCCTGCTTGCCCGGCGGTTGGCGGCTGCCCTGGGATATATCGCGCTCGCTCACCTGGACGGCGTCGTCATGACAACACCCGGTGCCGTTGAAGACGCACGCAAGCCCTCCGGTGCCTCGTTGCAATCCTCTTCGCTCAACACAATCTTCCGTGGCCGCGCCGAAGCAGGTTCTCTCTTCCGTACTCTGCAGGCGTTGAAGACACAGTCGGTGGCACAATTCGATGATTTAATGGTGGGTTGGACAGCACGGCACGGGCAGGGGCGAATCGCCGTGGTGATTTCAGACCTGCTGCTGGATGGCTATCGTGACGGCGTGCTCCAGTTGCTCTCGTCCGGTTTTCAGGTGACAGTGCTGCATGTACTGAGCTCTGAAGAATTGTCGCCGCCTGATATGGGCGACCTGGAATTGCTGGATAGCGAAACAGGCGCACTGATGGACGTTTACCTTGGTAAGGAGGGCCTTGACGAATACCTCAGGCAACTGCGCGCATGGCTGGCGGATTCCGAAGAGTGGGTGCGAAGCCATGGCGCGAATTATCTGATGGTACATAGCGAATGGGATGTTGAACGGATAATGCTGGACATGCTTAGAAGGCGAGGCGTCACGGCATGAGTTTGTTTAACGGGTTGGGGTTGCTCTGGCTCCTGCTGGTGCCTGCGCTTGTCATACTCTACATGTTCAGGCCAAAGCGTCTCCGCAAGCCCGTCTCAAGCCTGCGCCTCTGGCAGGCCATGCCGCAGATGGAGCGCTCACGCGCCCGGCTGCGCAGACCCCCGCTGTCGCTGCTCCTTATTCTGCAGGCAATCGCGCTTGCGGCAGGTGCGTTCGCGCTTGCCCAGCCGGCCCTTACCGCGCCCGCTGGGCGTCACACCGTTGTAGTGATGGACGCTTCCGGAAGTATGCAGGCACTAGAAAATGGGCAGAGCCGCTTTGATAAGGCCAAAGACGAAGCCGGCACTCTTATCACGAAACTGGCAGGGCAAGACCGCCTGACACTGCTCAGGGCAGGTGTGCATGTTACTACTGCCTGCGCGGAATGTACTCGCGAGGAGGCGCAACGCTCCATAGCTGCGCTCACACCCGGAGCAGGTACGGCAGATATGGCAGGCGCATTAAGCGTGGCGGAGGGCCTGGCGCGCCACACAGAGCGCGGCATCGATGCGGTCTTGCTGTCCGATGGCGAGTTCGGCACGCTGCCAACCGAGGATGTAAAGTTCTCGCTGCGGTTCGTGCAGATCGGCGGGCCGGTAAACGATATAGCGGTCGCCACACTGAGCGCAAGGCGGCCGCCCGATGGGCGAAGCGGCTATATAGCATATGCCCGCATTGAGAACCGGGGTACAACTGAGGCCACCATAGAAGTAGCGGCGATGGCTGACACCGTGCCGCTCCCTACCCGCAGCCAAACTGTGCCCGAAGGTGGTCACACCAGCCTGACATGGCAAGTGCCCGCCGGCACTGTCCGTTTCACCGTCAGCATTAGCCCGCAGGATGCTGTACCTTCCGACGACCGCGCTGTGCTATTTCTGCCCTCAGCAGGCCAGTACAGGGTTGATGTCGTTTCTTCGCAGCCCGATTCTTATCTGCGCGTGCTTGGCGCGCTGGATGGGCTTACCGCAGTTACAAACACCACCGCGCCGGGGGCGGCCTTTACAATAATAGAAGGCACTTTGCCTGATCCATTGCCCTCCGGCAATCTGCTGCTGATCAACCCGAACGGCGCGCTTATGAAGCCGACCGGTAGGGTAGCCGAAGTACGCCCCAACATTCTGGATGCGGCCAATCCGCTTGTTGCCGGCATTGACCTGAACGCCCTGCTGGTGAGCGATGCCTCGACATATGAGATGCCCGACTGGCTTGATACGGTGGTTGATTCGTCAAAGGGGCCGCTGGTGCTGGCGGGCGAGCAGAATGGCCGCCGCGTTGTGGTGCTAACCTTCGACCCTCGCCGGTCTAATTTGTCCAAGCTGGCGGCCTTCCCCTTGTTTATGGCTAACGCCGCCGACTGGCTCTATCCGCTGGCGGGCGCACAGACTATTGCGCCGGGCCAGCCTTTGCAGCTTGCACCCGGTTCGAGCGTGCAGACACCGTCGGGCCGCACGGTTACTGTTGAGCCGCCGGGCCTCTTCACCGACACTGACGAAGGCGGCATATACCGTGTAACGGGGACCGGCGGAAACCTCTTGCTGCAATTCGCTGTAAATATGGCCGACGCTCCGCAAGAAGCCGTGAGCGTTGACCACCCTGAACTCAATAACCCTGTGGAGCTTGCCGTTGGGCAGGTTACGAGCCAGGCATTCTGGCTGCCGCTGGCGGTGCTTGCCCTTGCGCTGTTCGGTGGGGAGTGGCTTATCTACTGCTTGAAACGAGGCTCCATTTGAGCGACATCTCCCTACTTAGGCCGGAACTTCTCTGGCTCGCCGTGATAATAATACCGCTCATGGTGCTCGCCACTCGCAGGCTGCGCGCTCTTGCACCCTGGCGGCGCCGTACATCTCTCTTGCTGCAGATTGCGAGCGTGGTACTGTTGCTCATCACGGTTGCCGAGCCTGCGCTGGTGAAGCCGGACAACACCTTGAGCGTGGTAGTAGTGCTGGATGCTTCCGGCAGCCTCAGCGATGCCAGCCGGCAGGAAGCTGTTGACTATGCGAAGGCTGTGCAGGCAGGCATAAAACCAACCGACAGCGTACGCTTCGTCGCCACAGGTCGTGAGGCCGTTGTGTTGACACCAGAGCAAGTCACGAGCGGGGCATGGGCGAAGTCTGCCGCCGACGCCGACAAGGCTACAGACCTGGCCGCCGGGTTGCGGCTCGCGGGCAGCTTGCTTGGCGATGCGGGCAGGAGGCGCGTGGTCCTCATAAGCGACGGGTGGGAGACACGAGGCCAGGTTGCTGACGAGGCATCTCGACTTGCCGCGCGCAATATCGACCTGCAAGTGGCCGGAATGACGGCGCTGGGTAAGCCTGAAGTGGTGGTGGAAAGGCTAACGATGCAGCCGTATGCGCGCATAGGCGACACGGTCACGAGCGACCTTCACGTCTATAGCACCGATGCGACGAGCGCCACCCTCAGCATTTCCGTGGACGGCGCGCTTATATCGGGCCGCAGTATTACTCTGCAAGCAGGCGACAACAGCATCCCCATTGAGCAGCGTGCTGCCGCCGAGGGCTTCCACAAGATTGAGGTGTCAATCGCCTCGGGAGCGGATACGACTAAAGAGAACAACAGCGCGGTGGGCACATTGGTGGTCAAGACGGAGCCCAATGTGCTGGTGCTTGAAGAAAGACTGGGCGAGGCGGATCGCCTCGCTGATGCCCTTGGCGCGCGGCAGATGAAGGTTGATGTGAGACTGCCGTCAGCTATTTCGGCGCAAGTACAGGATCTTGATGCGTACGATTCCATTGTGCTGAACAATGTGGCGGCCACAAGTTTCAGCCTGGACCAGCAGCGCACCATACAGGAATATGTCAGGCGCAGTGGGCGCGGCCTTGTGGTTGTGGGCGGCAAAACAAGCTACGGTAAGGGCGACTACCTGAACAGCGCGTTCGAGGAGGTCTTGCCGGTGTCGTCGCGGCCCGCCCCTCGTCCACAGGAAGGTCAGACCGCCCTTGTCCTCATCGTGGACCGGTCATCGAGTATGCGAGATTTCGGGTCCAACAGCGACGTAAACAAGTTCGAGATGGCTATTCAGGCGACCAGGCTGGCGGTCGATTCTCTGCGAGCAGGTGACACCATTGGTGTGATCGCGTTCGATGACGAATTTGAATGGGCAGTTCCCGTGCAGCAGATCAAAGATGACAGGGACAAGGACAGGATAAAGCAACTGGTGTCCGAGATCGAGATGGGCCGCACCACCTCAATTTTCCCGGCGGTTGAAGAGGCCGCGCGAGCGATACGAAGCATCAACGTCCCGACACGCCATCTCGTGCTGCTCACTGACGGGCGCGAGCAGGCGATCGCGGATTATGGCCCTCTTTTGGACCGGTTGCGCGCGGATAACACTAATCTATCGGCCATCGCAATCGGCGCCGACTCAGACCGTGAACTGCTCACCCGCCTTGCGCGCGATGGGCGCGGCCGCTATTACTTTACCGAGCAGCCGGAAAACATCCCCAAAATCGTCTTCAAAGAGATTGATCTTACTCTGAGGGAGGCCATACTTGAAGGGACGATTCAGCCTCACCTGTCAGCGCCAAGTCCTGTGCTTCGCGGCCTGACTCCACAGGATGTGCCTCAACTAACGGGTTACGACATCACAGTCGCGAAAGACGACGCGGTAATCGCCCTGACCACGGATGCGGGCGATCCGCTGCTCGCTCACTGGAACTACGGGCTTGGGCGCGTGGTTGCCTTCACCTCGGAGGCCGGGTCGGAATGGGCCGGAAAGTGGCTGACCTGGACCGAGTTCGGGCGCTTCTGGGATCAGGCTGTGCGCTGGACAATGGCAAGCCCCGCAAGCCGCCTGGTACAACCTTCCGTTACTTTCAGCGAAGATCAAAACCGGCAAGAGGGCGTGGGAACGGCACATATCTCGGTCGAGAGTCTCAACGCCGACAACACATTTGCTGATCTGGCCGACATAACTGCGGGCCTACGGTCGCCGTCTGGTGCGGTCACCACAACGCTGCTGACCCAGACCGCGCCGGGTCGTTACGAGGCCGATGTACCGGTTGGAGAGCAAGGGGCATACGAAGTGAGGGTGCGGCGTGATGGTGCTGTGGTTGCAGGCGAAACAACAGGGTTCAGCGTACCGACCGGGCTGGAATATCTACGGGCAGGCACCAACGACCGCCTTTTGAAGCGGTTGAATGGTGGAAAGGCATATCTACGCCAGCCGGAGCAAGTGCTGGATACAGCCGGCCTGGCGGGGGCTTCGCCTGAGCGCGAACCTTTCTGGCCGTTCTTGCTTGCCCCGGCGCTGCTCCTGTTGCTCGCAAGCGTGGCCGTAAGGCGAATTGACTTCAGGTTGCAGCGCGGCGGTTGAGCTATGCCGCCCAACCGCGCCTGCTGCCTGCTTATATCTTCGGAAGTACCTCGCGCCCGAAGAAGTCAACTATAGCTTTCTGGTCGGGCTGAGGAGAGTGCACAAATACCTGGGTCGCGCCGGCATCCAGTAGCTCGCGGATACGCTGGATGTGCGCCTGTGGGTCTTTGCTTATCACCCAGTTGGTTATAACGTCCTCGATTGGTACGTCCTGGTGGGCTCTACGGGCAATGTCGGCGGGGTCGGGGTTGTTCACGTACTCTTCCCATGACCTGGGCATGAAACGCCACAGTTCTGCCCCCTTGCGAGCATCCTGCTCGTCGCCTACCACCATCATCTGCTCAATTAGAACAGGTAACTGCTTCGAGTCTTTACCTCCGGCCTGCGCTCCCTTCTGGTAGGCTGACCGCATTTCTTGCTCCTGCACACCTTTAGCGTCGGTTACCAGCCCGTCACCATGTTCTCCCGCGAGTTCCATGCTTTTCGGGCCGCCTGCCGCGATATAGAGCGGCACAGGTTCCGTGGGTATGTCGTATAGTCTTGCGTGTACCGTATAGTATTCGCCATTATGCTCGATTGTATCACCCGACCAGAGTTTGCGAATAACCTGGACCGCTTCCACCAGCATTGCCACGCGCACCTTATATGGGTCCCATTTGCCCGTTACAGCTTGCTCATTGATGGCTTCACCACTGCCTGTGCCCAGGAAGATACGTCCCGGTGCAAGCTGGCCCAGAGTGGCAAATGCCTGCGCTACGATAGCAGGCTCGTACCGGTATGTTGGGCAGGTAACGCCCGTGCCGAGCGCGACACGCCGGGTGCGTTGGCTGAGCGCGGCCAATGTCGCCCATACAAGCCCTGCGTGTCCCTGGTTGCTTTGCCAGGGCTGGAAGTGGTCGCTGCCCCATACAGCGTTGAAACCCGCTTCTTCGGCTGCCGCTCCCAACTCGACCAGCTGGGGAACCGGAAACTGCTCATGCGAAAGCACAAAACCTACGGGCACATCGCCGCCCCCTGAAAATGGGCCATTGTTCAATAACTGCTGTGTCGCCATTTTGTCCCCCTGTAACTGAAGCTGTATCATGCTCGCCGCACTGCTCTCGTGGCGTAGGTGGAGCAATAGGCATGCCAGTTTGGCGGCTGTTGCGGCGCGAGATAACCCTTTTGGGTGACCGAGCGCAACAAGATTATACAGTACAATAGAGCCAGGTTGTATGCATGAAGATTGGTACTGATAATCCAATAGAGACCGAGGTAGTACGCACGCCATTCCGCCGTTTGCTCCTGGTGGTCGCGCTCGTCGTTGTTATAGCAGGCGCTCTGTTCGCCGCTTACAGGCTAGGGCTATTCGGCTCGTTCATTGATCGCTCACTCAGGGCTGTGCAGACCTCATCGGCCAACCAGCCCCTGGTTATTCCCGGTATGCCTGTTTGCGCGCCCGACTCGGGTCCAACCGCGACCGCCCGCGTTGTTCCGCCGCCCATCTCCTCTTTTTTCGGGCTGGCATGGTTCCACAAGCCGCCCGAAGAGGGTACCTCGGCTGCGGAAATCGCGGCCAACCACAGCTATATACACCTCACAGGGGCCAGCGACATCCCGTTTCGCGACGACTTGCGCGAGGCGGGATACAAAGGGCCGATACTGACGTATGTGACCATGAATAGCGTTGAGGGTCCGGGGCCGTATCGCGATTCGGCGGCTGCCTGCGATAACGAATATCAGGGATACGATAATCAGGTTGCCTTCTATAAGGGCGATTTCTGCACATATATCCACGGCAACGAATCGTGGTTTCTACATAACGGGAAGGGCGAGCGTATCGTTGACGACTATTTTGGGTCGGATCGCTGGTCGTACTTGATGAATCCCGCCGATCCCGGTTGGCGTGCATTTTCGTATGAACGCTTGAAGTTTATAAAGGAAACATGGTACTATGAGGGTCTCTGGCTGGATAACCTTGACCTTGACTTGAGCAGAGCCTGGCGCGAAGTGACCAACAGCGACGGCTTTGTGAAGGAATACGAGACAGGTGAGCAATGGCAAGCTGCGGTCACGGGCTGGCTGTCGGGGCTGCGTGCCGAGGTTGGATACGGCTATCCTGTGTGGGCAAACATCGTGGGCGGAGGTATGAGCGCTACGGCATGGGACCCTTATGCGCCGTACCTTGACGGCGCGATGGACGAGTCTTTCGCGGTCAGGTGGGTGGACGATTGGCGCTCGCCGGAGCAATGGCAGGGACAGATACAACGTGCCCAGCGGTGGCTTGGTCTCGGCAAGGGCCTGGTCATGGTCGGGCAGGGACCGCAAGAGGACAAAGAACGCCTCAACTTCACGCTCGCCTCTTATATGCTTGTGTCCGACGGTGAGAACGCCTCGTTCCGCTACACTCGTTTCGATTCGTACTATAGCTCGCTCTGGCTCTATCCTGAGTACGATGTCGCTCACTCGCTGGGTAGTTGCCGTGAGGTGACGCCCGGTATCTGGCGCCGCGAATTCGAGCACGGCTATGTAGAGGTTGATGTTGTTCAGCATATAGGCCGGTTAGTACTGCAAAAATAGCGCCCTCTAACTAACCTCGGTGTTACCCGTTTGTACCTAATTAGGGTGATGCCTGCATCTCCACCACGCGCTACAATTTATAGGCCGAACTTTCGCTTTATAATCGTCGGGGGTTTGCTAATGGCTACTAACTACCGCCATAGGACGCGTGGCACGGTACTGTGGCTGTCTCTTGTTCTCTTGCTGCTCTCTTTTGTGTGGCTGGCAGCAGCGTATCCTGGTGAGACTGCCGCAAGTTACGGGCCGCAACTCACGGCCGCGACATATCAGCAGGCGCTCCCCGATAAACTAAACGCCCCGCGCTCGGGCCGCATCGCCACCGAGAACGCACTGCCAGGCACCGATGCGTGGACCAATCTGGGTAACTTCAATATAAATGCTCTTCAAGCATATGTGGGCGCGACAAGCGTCAACGCGGGCGGCTCAATCAATATTCATGTGAAATCGACAGGAAGCTCACTTTCCGCCAATCTGTACCGTATCGGCTATTATCAGGATCACGGCGCGCGCCTCTATGCAACGTACAGCGGTATTTCCACGCCTGCGCAACCGTCCTGCACGCGCGAACGGGCCACCGGCCTTGTTAGCTGCCCATGGTCCCCAACATTCACCATCAATACGGACCCTAACTGGATAAGCGGTTTCTACCTGCTCAGTCTCGACTCGAATAACGGCTATCGCTTCTTTGTCTATTTTATTGTTCGCAACGACAGCTACAACTCCGACATCCTGGTGATGGAGCCGACCAAAACCAATCAGGCATACAACCGCTACGGTGGTGAAAGCCTTTATTTTTCAGGCAATAACGAAGGCCGGGACCGCGCCTATAAGGTGTCGTTTGACAGGCCGTATGCGGGCGGCAGCGGCACAGGGGGCCTGTTCACGCACGATGTAGAAATGGTGCGGTGGTTAGAGGCCTCGGGCTATGATGTGTCGTACATCAGCGACGTTGACCGCGCGGCTGACCCCGGCCTTCTTCTGAATCATAAAGTGTTCATGGTACAGGGACACGACGAATACTGGACCTGGGAGGAGCGAGACGCGATGGAGGCCACCCGCGACGCGGGCGTGAACCTCATCTTTGCTTCGGCAAACGAGTCGTACTGGCGGATACGTCTTGAGGACTCCGCAGTTGGCCCAAACCGCGTAATCACCTGTTACAAAGAAGCATCTTTCGACCCGTCGGCCGACAAAACAATCACATTCCGCGACCTGGGGCGGCCGGAGAACATACTTGTCGGCACGGGTTATCAGTCTTACTATGATGAGGGGTTGTACAACTACCCGTGGGTGGCGTTCGCCCCCGCGAGTAGCTGGTACTTTGACTGCACGGCATTTCAGCCGGGCGACAGGGTAAACAACATCGTGGGCGAAGAATGGGACGCCATCCTTGAGAACGGCGGTTCGCCTCCCGGGCTGGAGGTCATGGCACGCGGCTCAATACCCGACCCGCATGGCGTTCTCATGCCTCATGAGTCGACAATATACACGGCAACCAGTGGTGCGCAGGTGTTCGCGGCAGGCAGCATCTTCTTCTCCTGGGGGTTGATGGACCATACCTATACTAACCAGGCGTTCCAGCCGGCCTACCAATCGAAAGCGTCGGATCCTCGCATCCAGCAGATGATGGCAAACATTATCGACCGCTTCGCGGGCTACTGGGACGGCCAGGCAAGACCCTGCGCCGGCCAGACATTTTATAAGACCGCACCCCGGCCGACCCGCACACCGATGCCCCAGGCACCAACCGCGACGGGCACGCCGGCAACACGGACCCGCACACCCACAGCTACGTTCACTCCCGCGGCCAGTGTAACGCGCACGCCGACTACCCCGCCAACGGTCACCGGCACCCGCACACCGACCCTGAGCCCCACCGCGGCTCCGCCAACGGCGACCCCCGACGCGTCTTGCTCATTTACCTATATCAGCCTCGACGTGCCGCGCACAATTCCCGATCCAGGCACTGTTACATCCATACTTACCGTGAACGATGTGGGCACCATTAGCGATATTGTTGTTACCAACATCAGGATTGCACATACGTATGCTAGCGATCTGAGTGTATACCTGGTCAACCCGCAGGGGCTGCGAACGGCGCTCTTTACGCATGTTTGTGGGAGCAACGTCTGGACACAGGCGAATACGGGCTTCAATATCTCACGCAGCGGCGGAACTGTAATGGGTACAACCTGCCCTCCAGGTCAGGCGACATATCTTCCCGAAGAAGGCAGCCTCCTGCCGTTCATAGGGCAGCCTGCCAACGGCACGTGGTCGCTTGAGGTGAACGATAACGGACCGTCGGATACCGGCAGTATACTTGGCTGGAGTCTGCGAATAACATATGCGTCGCCTTGCCCTATTGGAACGCCTGCTGCCACCTCAACCGCGACAAACACAAGCACAGTTACCACCAGCACACGTACACAGACCCCTACAAGCACTAACACGCCATCAGCCACCCTTACGCCTACAGGCACTAATACAGCCACCTTTACACCCACCAGCACTAGCACAGCATCAGCCACTTCGACGCCCACGAGCACGAACACGGCGCAATCAACCTCTACATCCACAAGCACCGGCACGTCTACGCAGGTGCCTACGAGCACTAATACAGCATCCGTTACCCTTACGCCTACAAGCACCAATACGGCCGCTTTGACGCCTACGGGCACTAATACGACTCAAGCCACTCTTACACCCACAGGCACTAAAACGGTACAAGCAACCCCTACCCCCACGAGCACAAACAGTGTCACTTTGACGCCTACAAGCACAACGACAGCCACTATCACAGTGCAGGCGACTTCTACATCCACAAGCACCGGCACGTCTACGCAGGTGCCTACAAGCACGAGTACAGTCACTCCAACAGCAACCCGCACAGCCACGCCCCTGTTAACAGGCACATCTACTCGCACAGCAACCCGCACTGCCACACCGACGCGCACGGGCACGTCTACTCGGACAGCCATATCCACTCGAACAGCTACTTCAACACGTACCGCCACGATCACCAGGACATCAACCCGCACATCTACAGTCACCCGAACACCCACAGGTGCGCCGACCGTTACGCCTACCGGGACAGCCACCGCTACAGGCTCATGTTCGATGACGTACATGAGCACCGACATACCGAAGGCCGTGCCCGACCAGGGAATTGTTACGTCCACCCTTACGATAGATACGGCCGGCACAATTGGTGAAATCAGAGTGGTCAACATGGTGCTCGACCACACCTATGCGAGCGACCTGAGCGTGTACCTGATCAGTCCGCAGGGGTTGCGAACGGCGCTTTTCACGCATGTTTGTGGCAGCAACGTCTGGACAGCAGCCAATACAGGCTTCACGATCTCGCGCGGCGTCAGTTCCGTGATAGGCACAACCTGTCCTCCCGGCCAGGGCACTTATCTCCCCGAAGAGGGTAACCTGTCGCCCCTGATCGGCCAGCCTTCCAACGGTACATGGCAACTGGAGATTTCAGACGGTGGTCCTTACGACGTGGGCATGCTGCGAAGTTGGGGCATCTGGATCGGCTTCAGCGGCTCTGTCTGTCCCATCGCCGGCTCCTGGCAGGAAACCGCGACCGCCGCTGTGCCTTCACCCACGCCCACCTCAGCGCCGCTCGCAGTTGCTTTTGCCGATGTGCCCACCGATGGTACTTTCTACCCGTATATCCGCTGGATGTCTTCGCTCGGCTACGTGCGTGGGTATGATTGCGGTGGTGAAGGCGAACCATGCCCCGGCGCTTACTTCCGCCCTGCCGCCAATGTCACGCGCGGGCAACTCCTCAAGATGGTGGTGAACTCGGCGGGGTGGAGTCTGCTCAACCCCAAGGACTCCACATTTGCCGATGTGCCGCGCGACAGCGCCTTCTACACCTTCATCGAGACGGCGTACAGCAAAGGCATAGTTGGCGGCTATGCATGTGGGGGTCAGGACGAGCCGTGCGACCAGGGACAAAGGCCATATTTCCGCCCCGGCAACAACATAACTCGCGGCCAGCTCAGCAAAGTAGTCGCGCTGGCTCAAAGGTATGCTCTGCCCGATCCCGACCTGCCAACGTTCATGGACGTTCCACAGGGGAGCACATTCTTCGGCTATGTGGAAGCGATTTACATAAACGGCATTATCAATGGCTATGCGTGCGGCAATCCGGATGAGCCGTGCGATGCCACCAACCGCCCCTATTTTAGGTCCGCAAACAGCGCGACACGAGGGCAAGTCGCCAAGCTCGTGACAATAAGCTCAGGCGGCCCGTGATGTCCTCTCTAATAAAATTACCCCTGGGACTTACCCCGATCTAATCCCAATGGGTGATTGCAACGGCCGCTTACTACGGGTATTATGATACTGTGGTGGTAGTAGTACCCATTCACTTTTGATCCCAGATTCCCACAATGATGTGCATGGTCGTGCCCGGACCAAACGGCACTAAGGCTTCATGGCCTTGCTACCGTTCATCATGTCGCGCTTGCTGATAGGCCCACCCATACCAAAACAGATAATTATGCATGAAGGGGGCGCTTGGATGGCGCAGTTACCATATATAAAGAAAAGGGATAATGTATTGCCCTGGAGCGGCTTTCGTTCCACTACCGGTGCGTCTACCATTGAACAGAATAGCACAACCACACAGACACCTGCTGCGGCACATATCGTAAGCGCGGGTATAACAGAGCAAGCGGCGATCCCTGTTACAGCACCGGCTATCCCACGGCCCAGGCGGGCGGGGCTTGGTCTCGGCGAGCGGAAACTAGTGCAGGGGGCATGTGATGCGCTGGTAGTCGTGGGCGGCGCTCTTGCCATTCTATCGACGGGCGGCGAGCACTATTTACAGGGGGCCATGATTGTCAGCCTTGGGGTCGTTTGCGCTCTCTGGTTCTTTTTCGCGGATGCCTTCGACGCCTACAAGATGCCCGTAATGCAAAGTACATTCAGGAGCGGCTACACTGCCGCGAAGGTGCTTGCGATGACGGTGATCGCCTATACGCTCGTGGCGTGGTTCGCAGGCGGCTTCCTGCCGATTCTGCGGCCTCGTATCAGTGAGACATTGGCCGTGATAGTGCTGGTGCTGCCGTTGATCGCGGCGCGCAGTGCAGTCTCGGCCCTGCTGTCGCACGCGCCGTTGCGCCGCCGGGTGGTGGTGGTTGGGGCAAATCGTGACGGTTTTGAGATGGGTGATGTTATCGCCCGCTACGATGGCAAGACGTATGATTTGCTCGGCTACTTCGATGACGAGACGCGGTCAACTGGCGCTCTGGACCTACTTGCTCCTCACTCGACCGTGCGCGGTAGCGATGGATCAGCGCAGCTTGTGTGGCCGACAAGCGAACTGTTGCCCATACATGACAATGTGGGAATAGATCAAGTTGTGCTTGCTAATCCCGCACAGAGCGTGCAGCTACTCGGTACGCTCTCTCTACTGCACGAGCGCGGCGTGCAGATCACGCCCATGTTTGCGCTCTACCAGGATCTCACCGGGCGCGTGCCTGTGAACCACCTGGGCGACGACTGGTATGTGGCGCTGCCCGCGCACGTAAAAAAGAACAACCGCACATACATGCTCGTCAAGCGGCTCATGGATCTCACAATGGCGCTGTCTGTGCTCGTATTTGCAGCCCCGCTTCTACCGGTACTGGCGCTTGCTATCAGGCTGGATTCGGCTGGCCCCGTTTTCTTCAAGCAAGTGCGGGTGGGCAGGGGCGGCAAGAGCTTCAAGATTATGAAGTTCCGTACCATGCGCCGTGATGCCGAGGCAAAGACGGGCGCAGTGTGGGCAACCGACAGCGATCCACGTATCACCCGCGTTGGCAAGTTCCTACGCAAGAGCAGGCTGGACGAAATCCCTCAGCTATGGAACGTCTTTGTCGGCGATATGAGCTTTGTCGGCCCGCGCCCTGAGCGTCCTGAGTTTGACGAAGAGCTTGAGAGTGAGATACCCTTCTACCGTGCGCGCCGCGCTGTGCGGCCTGGTCTGACCGGTTGGGCGCAGGTTAGTCACGGCTACGGCAATACGATGTTCGATGCCCTTCGCAAGGTCGAGTATGATCTCTACTACATCAAGAACGAATCGCTATACCTCGATTTATTGATCCTTCTTCGCACCGTAGCTGTGGTGTTGAAGCTGGGAGGAAAGTAACGGCGCGACTCCAGGCGGTGGTGAGTGCGAAACGCTTATCCATCGCCCGGTGTCGACCGTTCTGAGAGAAGGTGTTGTGAACCCGACAGTCTCCGCCGTTATCACAGGGTACAACTATGCGCGGTTCTTGCCGGCAGCTATCGACAGTGTGCTCGCACAGACCATTCTGCCCGATGAGATTCTGGTGGTGGACGACGGTTCCACCGACGACACAGCCGAAGTAGTGGCGGCCTACGCGGAAAGGGACGTGCGCTACGTGCGCAGAGAGAATGGTGGGGCAGGCGCTGCGCGCAACACCGGCATCCGCGAGAGCCGAGGAGAGTTGCTCGCCTTTCTTGATGGCGATGACCGCTGGCTCCCTAAGAAACTGGAATTGCAGCTTGCACACATGGCTCGATATCCCGAGGTGGGCCTTGTGACAGGTAGCGAGTGCCAGGTGTACGAGTCGGGCCACACGCCTTACCATCTCCGCCGCAAGCCGTTTGCTAGCGCGAATATTTATCCCCGGATCCTGGTCGAAAACAGCATCGGCAACCCATCTCTTACACTGGTCCGGCGCGCTTGCTTCGATCGATTGGGCATGTTCGATGAAACAATGCCGCTGGGGCAAGACTGGGAGATGTGGATACGGATCGCCCGTCACTTCCCGGTGGGCGTTGTGGATGCTACGCTCATCCTTTTCACCAGACATACTTCAAGCCTGACGGCGGGCAAGCTGTCTGCCCGCTACGCCTCAAACAGGCAGTTGCAGCGCAGGTACATCCGGCAGGTGCGCTCCTTGCCGGTGCGCCTCAAGCTCTTCTTGGCTGCTCAGAGCATGAACCTCTATTACGTGGCGGCTTCTCTTGCCGACAACTCGCATGAAGGCGGTAAAGCTTTCAAAGCGGCGCTCGGCGCGGCGCTGCTCGACCCTACGCACGAGAGCCGCAACAAGGCCGGCCTATTGTTACGCATAGCGGTTGGTCGTTCCGGTTTCAATGCTGTGCGTCGTTTGGTTCCCGGGAGTCGTCGCGGCAGAGCGGCAGTTCCCGATTGCAGCGCGCAAAATGGCGGCACTATTTAGCACTCGATACGTCCATCCCACAGAATAGCTGCACGCAGCTGAAAAGAGAAATGACCTTTGCTCCGGATTGAGACAGACAAACGTGCCACCCTTCCCACCTATGGAAAGACCGGCAGCGCACCCACAATTGGCCTGCCAACTATTGTAACTACGGTCACGCCAGGGCCGATTACTGTCACTGAGGTTACCGACCGCACCGCCTTTATGCGTATCCAGCCCGAGTGGGACGCCCTTGTGCAGCGCACTTGCGACCAACCATTCTACCGGCACGGCTTCATTCGCGTGTGGCTGGACAATTTCGCGCCGTCTGTGGAGTTGCGTGTTCTTCTGGCTCGCGACGAGGAAGGCAATCTTGTAGGCGCGCTCCCATTGATGGCTGAGCGCGGAAGCATGTACGGCGCGCCTGTTCGCCGCCTCGTGGCTGCTGCCAACGACCACTCCTGCCGCTTTGATATGATCGCCTGGGACAGCAAGGCTGTAGGCGCTGCTTTCTTCTCTCGCCTGGTTGCGGATACTAGCTGGGATGTCCTGTGCATACGCGATGTGCCTGAAGAGGGAAACGCGCGACAACTCTATGAAGCGGCCCAGGCAGCGGGCTTTCCGTGCGGAGCATGGGAATCGTTGCGGTCGCCTTATATTGCGCTGCCCGGTTCGCCGGAAGCCTACGAGAGCAGACTTTCCGCAAAGCACAAATCCAACTTGCGCCGCCGTCGCAAGAATCTTTCAACCCAGGGCAGAGTGAGCGTGGAGCAGGTAACAGGCAGCGTGGACTTATCCGCCAAGCTTGAAGAAGGGTTTGCGCTGGAAGCGAGCGGGTGGAAAGGACGAAAGGGAACTGCCATTTCGCAGGAGGCGGCTACCTGGGGCTTTTACTCAGAGCTTGCCCGTAACGAGTCGTATCGTGGTGCGCTCTCGCTCTATTTTCTGCGGTTGGACGGCAAGCCGCTTGCGTTTCAGTATGGCCTTCTGGATGGCGGAGCATTCTATCTCCTTAAGCCGTCCTACGATGAAGCGTATAAAGAGTACAGTCCGGGCCACCTGCTGATGCAGGATGTCGTTCGAGATTGCATCGCACGGGAGATGCTGGAGTTCGATTTCCTCGGCCCTGATATGCCCTGGAAGCGCGACTGGACCGGCAGTGTCAGGCGTCACGATTGGCTTTTTATATTTCGAGATTCACGCTACGGCCGTTTGCTGCATGGCGCAAAGTTCAGGTGGGCCCCCTACGCAAAGCGCGTTGTATCCCGGGGGAGGGCTGATGAACAAGAGTAACTTCTTTGTTCCGTCTCTCCCAACGCTCTGGCCCGCGATGCTTCTGGGGTTGGGCGGCACCACCGGCAGCTATTACCCGTTCTCGGCCACAAATGTGCGCTATTTCTATTTTGCTCGTAACGCCCTATACCTGGCGGTATGGTTGCTTGGGCTGGAAGGCTTGGAGGTATTGGTCCCTGCCTATCATCACGGCGTCGAAATAGAGGCCCTGCAATCGGCGGGCGCGATCCCGGTCTTCTACAGGGTGGGGGCGCGCATGGACGTCGATATGAGCGACGTCGAGCGGCGTATCACTCCGCAAACCGGCGCGCTCTATTTGACCCATTACGCCGGCTTTCCCGGACCTGCCGCCGAGATGCGCGCTCTGGCTGATAAGCATGGTCTGCGTCTCATCGAGGATTGTGCGTTATCGCTCCTGTCGGCGGATGGCGAAAAGCCGTTGGGCACAACAGGGGACGCGAGCATATTCTGCCTGTACAAGACGCTGCCCGTGCCGAATGGTGGCGCGCTTGTGCTGCGTGAGCCGCCTGGTAGGAAGTTGCATGCTGCCGTCACCCCTCCGCGCATCTCCACAGTTAGCCACGTGCTGTCTTCGCTTCTCCAGAATGTGGAGATGCGCGGCGGCTCTGTGGGTCGCCTGCTGCGCGTCGCGGCACGTGGTCTTGGTCGGCACACGGTTGCCGCCGCGGGGATAGAGCGCGTGACCACAGGTAGCGACCACTTCGACCCGGAGCAGGCAAGGCTGGGGATGAGTCCTCTCAGCAAAAGGATTATGAGGTCGCAGCACCTGGCACGCATAGTGGAGGCCCGCAGGCGCAACTACGAATATCTACAAGCAGAGCTAGGCGACATATCTCCGCCTCTGCTTGATAGCCTGCCGCCGGGGGTATGCCCTCTCTTCTATCCGCTTGTTGTGGAGGATAAGGATGCTGTGCTTTCACGCCTGGCTGAACGTGGGGTGGATGCCATTGATCTCTGGAGGCAATTCCACCCGGCATGCGACCCTGCCGAGTTCCCTGAAGTGGCCTGGCTGCGCCGCAGTATTGTCGAACTGCCCTGTCATCAGGACATTACGTCTGGACAGGCAGTGCATATTGTCGAGGCAGTTCGCTACGCCATAACTTCGGCCGGGCACGCGCCTCCACTCCCCATTATCGCCACGTCCCGGGGGCAAGCCGTATGATCCATCAATTGGCTGTCCGCGATCATACCATGGCGACCATAGGCGCTTCACCTACGCTGAACATAACGACTGCGACAAATGTGTCCACGTTTGCAGCCCTACGCCGCGAGTGGGGCGATCTACTCGATGATAGCACGGCGGGCGTGTTTAACTCGTGGGAGTGGCTTTACCCCTGGTACAGGCGTATTGGCAGCGAGCGTGAATTGCACCTGCTGGCTGCTCGCAAGGAGAATGGCCACTTACTGGGATTGCTGCCTCTCTCGCTCGAAAAGCGGCGTGCCATGGGCCGCACGCTGCGCCGCCTCTCCTTCCTGGGCGACACAGAAGTTGGCAGCGACTATCTCGATGTTATAGCTCGAAACGGCCAAGAGGTCGATGTGCGGCGGGCTTTGCTGGTGCACGTTCGGGAGAACGGTGATTGGGATGTGCTCGACCTGCTTGACATGGACTCCGACTCGCCTACCCTCGATTTGCTGCGTGAACTCTTTTCGGAGGAGCAATTCGTGATTGAGACAAGCGACGGCTCGATTTGCCCATATGAGCAATTCGCGCCGGGGTTGCAATATGATGCCTTCATGAAGGGGACAAGCCGCTACGATAACTTTGTACGCAGGCGGAAGTGGTTGGAGAAGCAACCGAGGTATATTGTAGAGCGCACCACCGATCCAGGCGAGCTCGCAGGGCCGATGTCCGACTTCATGCACTTGCATGCTCAGCGATGGGCTGGCGAGGGAGGCTCGCAGGGCATCACAGGTCCGGCGGTGGAGGCGTTCCACAGGGATGCGGCGCAGTTTCTCGCGGAGCGCAACCAGCTTTGTCTCTACACAATGCGGCTTGGCGAGAAGGCGGTCGCTTCCGTCTACGGCATCTTACACGGTGGCAAGTTTATCTACTACCAGTCCGGCCGCGACCCCGAATGGCAAAGCAAGAGCGTTGGTCTGGTGCTGATCGGCGAAACCTTCAGGCATGCCTTTGAGCTTGGACTGCAGGAATACGACTTCCTCAGGGGCATGGAGAGCTATAAGGCAGACTGGGTAACGCAGCAGCGCCGCACTGTATCGGTCCGCATATACAGAAAGGATGGACCCGGCGTCTGGATAACCCGGCACGAGCAAGCAGAGCGGTCAGCACGCTCTTTCGCCAAGAAAACCCTACCAGCAGGATTGACCCAACGGCTCCGGCGAATAAGTAGGGGAGAGGCGTGACGCGTGAAACGTGAAACGTGAGGGGCGTAAAACGTAATGCGTAAAACGTAAGACCATAGGAGCTTTGGCGTCCTCGCGACTTGGCGTTCCAATCCCATTCTTCCGTTTTACGTATTACGTTTTACGCTTCCCCCGCCTCCCCGCCTCAGCACGATACAGCTGCTCAAGCTTGCGCACCCAGGCGGCCATGCTGTAGTGCTGCTGGACCCAGGCGTAGCCGTTGTCGCCATAGAGATGGGCTTGTTCAGGATTGTTGAGGCAGTCGAGCAGAGCGGCGGCCAGCGCCTTTGCATCTGCAGGGGGAACCAGGAGACCTGTGCGGCCGTGCTGGAGAACCTGGGCAACCCCACCGACATCCGTGGCGACTGTGGGAAGGCTTGCCGCCATTGCCTCGAGCAGCGCCAGCGGCATGCCTTCCCATAGCGACGAGAGCACAAATACATCGCTTGCACCCAGCACATTGCCAATATCGTCGCGGAACCCGGCGAAAATCACCCTGTCTGCTATGCCGAGCGCCTGCGCTTGCGCTTCCAACTCGCCCTGCAAGGGGCCATGGCCCACCAGCAAGAACCGCACATCGGGCCTTGCCTCGCTGATTATCTTCGCGGCATCAATGAGGTACTTCTGCGCCTTCTGGGGAGTCCAGCGCGCCACGTTCACGACAATGGGATAGTTGCCGCCGACTAACTCTTGCTTCATAGCGGCTCGGTCAAAGTTGGCGGTGGGGCGAAATCTGTCTATGTCAATGCCGTTGGGGATTGCGACCACTTTCTTCAGGGGCACTCCGAACCAGTTGGCGATCTCGGTTCTAAGTAATTCGGACACCACTATCAGGCGGCGGACCATGAAGCGGGCAGTCCACTTTTCGAGTTGCTGGCGGCGCTTCGGCTCCTGGTCGAGGTCTTCGCGCGAATTGTGGATGGTTGATACAACAGGTGTGCGGGTGAGAAAGCCCGCCATGCGCCCCATCACATCTGAGGCTATCAAGTGCGTATGAATGATGTCGATGCGGTGCTTGCGGATATAGCGCACAAGGTCGCGAAGGGCGGGCAGGTCGTATGCGTTACGCTGGTTTAGCTCGGTGACGGGCACATCGAGCGCACGCAGCGTCGGTGTTACCGGGAGACCGATGTCCGGGCGCATGGCAACAACGTGCAGATCGAAGCGGGTGCGGTCGAGGCCCGTCGCGAACGTAACCTGCAACTGCTCGGCACCGCCGTTGCTGAGGTGGTCTATCACCTGTAGGATGCGAATCTTTCGGGCCATCTGTTGGAAGCAAGGGCTGTACTCTAGCCCTTTGCCTCCGTTACCACCTTTCGATAGACCTCTTCAACACCCTGGACCATGCGCTCCACGGTGAATTGTGCGGCTACTGTGCGCCCTCCCACTATAATGTGGGTTTTGAGATCGGGGCTGTCGTGTATGCCGGCCGCCGCTTCTACAAGAGCCGCCTTGTCACCCGGTGGGACCAACAAGCCATGCTCGCCCGACGTGATGAACTCGGGGATGCCGCCAACAGCCGTGGCGACAACCGGGATGTCGCTGCCCATAGCCTCCAGCAGCACATGTGGGGTTCCCTCTGTGTCGGACGTAAGCATCAGCAGGTCGGTGGCGGCGTAGACGGATGCCATGTCGCGTGTAAGCCCCGTGAAGGTGACGCTGCCGTCAACGCCAAGTGCGGACGCAAGTTCTTTCAGGTTCGCTTCCTGTTTGCCGCCACCAACAAGGAGGAAGCGCGCGCCGGGCAATCGCTCTAAAACGGCCGCACAGACCTCCAAAAATAGATCAAACCGCTTCTCTGTTGAGAGCCGCCCCACAGCCGTAATCACGAACGCATCGGGTGGCAGACCCCATTTCTCTCGTGCCTGCTGCCGTTCCGCGGGCGTGGCAGCGCGGTGCTCGCCGGAGGCGAGATACGGTATGCCGGGCCGGACGACTGTCACCCTGTCGGGCGCGAAACCTCGTTCAAGCAATGTCTGCCGTTGCTGCTCCGAGACCGTTATGACGTGATCGCACGTGCGTAGTGTCGCGAACTCCAGGCGAGTTACGACCCGCCGCACAAAGTTGTCCTGCACCCATCCATGAACGGTGGCAACAAGCGGAACGCGGCCCCATGTGCGCGGAAAGAGATGCCGCATCAGCCAGATAAAATAGTTAGCGCGCTGGCCGTGCATATGTATCAGCGAAACATCAAGCCGTGGCGGCAACGACCTCAGCCAGCGGTAGCGCCACCGCATCTGTTGCAAAGGCAACACCTTTAGCCTGAGCTTTCCGGCTCGTGTGGCGAAGTCTTTGGTGGGATCGGTGTCCGGATCTGGCTTTCTCAGGAGCAGGATCAGCGGCTCGAAGTTGCCCTGGTCCTGGAGCGCGGGCGAGAGGAGAAGCAGCAACTCCTCGGCACCCCCTGTTTGCCGGGCATCGACCGTGCGTATGGCATGCATTACGCGCTTCACAGGCCTGCCTCGGAGATAGGCACACTGCCTGTACTGTCCACTTCGCCCGGTTTGCGGCGAGGCCACTGCTTGCGGCCCATAAAGCCGCGGATCACCAGGTTTATCAGCCTGTACGCGGGTCCAATTGACGGGACGGTAAAGGCGCGCAGCACGGCCGGGGTCGTGTTGTTGCTCACCAGGAGCCTCGGAAGCAAGAAAGGGTCATCATTCAGGCGGACTCGACCCTGATCTACCGTTGTAGCCGTCGAATAGCCTGTCGCGCGAACGGCATTAACCACGCGTCTGTCGTAGTCGCCTTGAGGGTAGGCGAATGCACTTACGGGAGCGCCCAACCGTGCCCGAAGCACTTCTCTTGGGGCATCTAGCTCATCGGTAAGCTCTGCATCAGCATATTGTGTCAGGAAGCCATGGGTAGCAGTATGGGCGCCTATCTCAACGCCCGCACCATGCAATTGCTCAATCTGATCCCAACCGAGAATGCGCAAGGAGGGCAGCGGCTTGCCCCCATCGGTCCAACGTGTGGTGCGCCCGACCATTCCAGTGATGACATAGACGGTGGCTTTGAGGCCAAAGCGGCGCATCAGAGGGAGGGCAATCTCGGCTACCGACGAGAAGCCATCGTCAAATGTGATTGCCACAGCACGGGGCGGGAAGGGCTTGCGCTCCCCCAGGTGTTGGGCAACCTGCGACATCGTAAAGGTCGCACAGCCTTCAGCAGCGAGGGTCGCCATTTGAGCAGCGAAGAGGCCGGGCGATACTGAGAGAGGCGTGCCGTTGGCGTCGATGGAATGATAGCTGAGGATGGTTATACCGCCGTCCCTGAACGGCAGACCCGCAACGTAGGTGCCTCGATAGAAGGCCCGCAAGAGACGTCGCCTGGCCGTCATGCGTACAGCCCCACTCTACCGGAATAGGGTATAGTCGTATCTGCCCGATCATAAAAGGGCATTGGGGAAACCTGCGCTCCAAACATCAAGTCATTTTAGCACAGTGCAGCCTCAGCGGCAATTGGGCGAGGACCGCGGGCCGCGTTGCCAGTTGTCAGTTGCCACCGCAGACCGCAGACCGCAGACCGCAGGCCGCCGTAATACTGACACCTGACACCTGACCTCGCCGTATACTTCCCGCTTACTTGCTCAATAGCCCTTATAGGTGATGATAGCGGTCGCACTGGATGTTATACTTGTGCTATGGGTCATAATCACCACTGCTGTTTGGCTGCCTTTATTGCTGGAGTAGATAATGAGCCTGGGTAGGCAAGCGGCACAGGGCGCTATCTGGAACTACGCGGCTTTCCTGGTCAGCAAGGGGCTGCTCTTTGTGGCAACCCTGGTCCTGGCGCGTCTGCTTACGCCTGCCGAGTTCGGACTGGTCGGCATGGCGCTGCTTGTCATTACGCTTCTCGACATCCTGCGCGATTTCGGCATGGGCTCCGCGCTGATTTACAGGCAGCGCGATGGCAAGGCCGCAGCGAACATGGCCTTCTTCCTCAGCAGCGGTATTGGCGTGATCCTGTTCACAGTCAACTTGCTGCTCGCCCCGGTCGCCGCGACCTTCTTCAAGACATCCGGTCCTGACGAGACTGCTTCCCTCACCCTCCTATTACAGGTGCTCGGCCTCAGCCTGCTATTTTCGTCGCTGGGATCGGCGTACGATGCACTCTTGCAGAAGGAGATAGACTACAGGCGGCGCATGGTGCCCGAAGTGGGCCGCACGCTGGTAAAGGGTGTGTTGTCGGTTGTGCTCGCACTGATGGGTTGGGGAGCCTGGAGCCTTGTGATAGGGCAGGTGGTTGGTGAGTTTTGCGCTACGGTGCTGCTCTGGGTGGTGGTCCCGTGGCGTCCATCATTGAAGTTTGAGCGCAGCCTGTTCCGCCCGATGATGGGCTATGGGCTACAGGTGATGATGGCGGGCGGCCTCGGTACGCTGCTGGGCGACGTTGATTACCTGATCATAGGCCGTTTGCTGGGTGAAACGGCCCTTGGCCTCTACACATTGGCCTTCCGCATCCCCGAATTGCTCATCAGGAACCTTGCACAGGCGGTCTCTACGGTGGCGTTTCCGGTGGCGGCGAGACTGCAGGCGGATATCGCCGCCATGCGCGACGCCTACCTTACGATGCAGCGGTATATGCTGGTCATCCTTGCGCCGCTTGGCTTTGGGCTTTATGCAGTTACACCCGCTGTAATTCACTTTCTCTTTCCGTCGCGCTGGGATGCCGTGATCCCGGTCATGCAGATTCTGTCGATTTATATGCTGCTTGGCGGTATCAACCATTGGCCGGGCGTGGTCTACAAGGCGGTGGGGCGGCCCGATATGCTCAATCGCCTCAGCCTCGTTAAGCTCGTTATGCTTGTGCCTGTGCTCTGGTGGGGTGCCACCAACTACGGCATAGAAGGCGTTGCCTGGGGTCAGCTAATCGTGCGCGTGGCGGGAATAATCATAGATATGTGGGTGGTGTCGGGTTTTGTAGGGGTCAGTGTCTGGGCCAACCTGCGCGTGATCTGGCCGCCAATGGTTGCTTCGGCAATTATGGCAGCGGCCGTACAGGTACTGTTGGTGTTTGGCCGCGACGGCTCGAGCATACTCTCCCTGGTGCTGGCTACGCTGTCGGGCTCGGCGATCTATGTTTCCTTGATATGGCTGCTCGACGGCGCGACGGTTAATGGGCTGGTGTCACTTGCTCGCAGCATGTTGAGGCGGAAGAGCGCAGTGCCTACAGGGTAATGTGGGAGCCTGCTGCGAACCTATCAGTTGCGTTGCCCCAGTAGCGATTTGACTTGATAGAGCATAAGCGAGAGTGTATCTCGGCCCACATGGTAGGCTTTAGCGGAGAAGCTTTGCCAGTTGGCTGAGTCGGTGGCGGGTGAGGGATAGACCTGCATTCCTGCGTCCCTTGCGATCAGTGCGGCGCGGTTGATATGGAATGGCTCTGTGACTAATATGGCAGTCGACCATCCTTGCTCGCGCATAATCTGCTGGCTGTAAGTGATGTTCTGGATTGTGTTCAGTGCACGACCTTCCTGCACAATCGCGTCGCTGGGCACGCCGTCGGCCTCAAGCACGTAGGCCAGCACTGCCGCCTCAGTAGGGCCGTTCTCGACTGGACCGCCTGTTGCAATCACTCTTGGCGCAAGCCCCTGCTTGTAGAGGTCGGCTGCGTGTCCGGCCCGTGCGCGTATGCAGGGGCTTGGTCCGTTCTCGCCTACAATATTGCACCCCAACACGATGATCACGTCAGCGGGCACTGCATGATCGTTCTCAGCGCCCACAGCGACATACGCGAGGTCGCCGCCAAACCAGATGAACGCAAGCAGACCTATCGCCAGTACAACAAGCGGCCAGCGCCTGCGAGCGTGCGGCGGTGATGAAGTAAGGGTATCGGCCATATGTGAATTATAGCTTGTACTGCGTATTGCGTAGTTGTCAGTTGTCAGTTGTCAGTTGTCAGTTGTCAGCCTGTGACACTTACTTGCTTCCCGCAGCACTGTCTAATCCTCAAGAACCTCTGCGTAACTCCGCGCTCTCTGCGCCTCTGCGGTGAATCCACAATAAACTGACAACTGACAACTGACAACTACGCCTCGAACATATGCAAGGGCTTACGCCTGGCTATGGCTTTGACGCGGCGGTAGAGGCGGCCTGCCGGGCTGATCTTCAGGCGGAAGTGGTCCAGGGACTCACCTGCAACTGCCCCTATCCGGTGGAGTAGAAAAGGATTGGTTTGCCCGAGCACGTTCAGGCCGGCGACCATTGTTACAGCACCCGCAAATCCGGCAGCGCGTACGGCTTCACGTGCTGCTCGGTTTACGGCGTATGGCTGCCCGTTTGGGTAACAGAAGATCGGCAGTGGACGCGGTATGCGTGCTCCCAGATCTGCCCAGGAGCCTTCTATCTCTGCCCTGGCTCTCTCGGGCGACACTTGCGCAAGGATAGGGTGCTCGCGTGTATGTGGCCCGATAGCCACGCCCTCAGCGGCAAGGGATGCAACATCGTCCCAGCCAAGCAAGTGCGCGTCGCGGTTAGGCTCAACATTGCAGTGGCTGAGAATGCTATCCACCAGGCGCGCTGCATCGGCCTCGCGGCGGGTCTCGATAATGGGCACAATAAGGTTGAAAGCATATTCTCGTTGGCTATTCGTGCGCAGCGGCAGACGTCCAATGCTCTCTATGTCTATCTCTGCTTGAGCGGTACGCGTAAGGGCGCGGTAGATAGCATCCCACCAGAAGAGCCTCGTGGGATTGCTTGTGTATCCGGTCGCGACAAAGAGGGTCACGGGCAGACCGAGCCGCCGAAGGATAGGGAACGCGGTATCTCTGAAGCAAATGTAGCCGTCGTCAAAGGTAATAGCCAGGGCGCGCCGGGGCAGCGTGTAACCTTCTCGCAGCGCACGCACGATGTCCCACGAGGAGACAACATTGTAGTGGCCGGCAAGGTAGCGCATCTGCGCCTCGAAATCGGCAGGGTAGGCGTCTATGAGAGTCGGTGCGAGGTCACGACTGCCGGCATCCGCGATGCGGTGGTAAGTAAGTATTGTGACCGTTGAGTTAGACATAACTTCCTTTCGTGCCCTGTACGAAGTCTTTGAAGTATAATTCTACGCTTGTTCGCCATACTTTGCGGTGAACACTTCGGTGCCCAATTTTGCAACTTGCGTTTCAAAGATGGTGCCGTTTAGCTCGGAACGGTACTCAAGCCGCGCTTTCTCGAAATACTGGACAGCCAATTCACGCCCTTCACTGTCGGTATCGACCAGGAGGGGCGTGATAGGATAGCCAAATATGGCAGGGCCTCCATTGATCTCCCAGAAAGCAAAGAACTTGCGTGGCGTGGGCATACCTGTGCCCCTTGAGTTGAAGATGACCTGCTCTCCATCCAGACCGGCAGGCACCCGAATAGCCACAGATCCACTCTTCGCTGCTCCGACGCCAAGCCTGCCCGGCATGATTTCGAAGGGTGTACCCTGGCGCTGTGGGCGATATTCCAGGCGCGCACGCTCGAAATATTGCACGTCAATTAGACTGCCTTCGACATCTATTTCGGCAAAGTATGGACTTATCGGACAGCCGAAGATCGGCACGCCACCATTCTCGTGCCAGAAATTGTATAGCTTCTCGCTGACCTTATGCGCTGACGTAGCTGGCCCAGCGTTGGCTGCCTTAAATGCTGCACGCTCCGCTGCTTTCACGGCTGAATCGCGGATAGTCGTTCCGGCAGGAGCGCCCGCCTCGGCCTGCCGCACCCGCATTCGCATGGTCCACGCGGCAGCATTATACGGGTCGCGCTCGACGGCCATCTCGACCATAGCACGCGCCACCTTCGCGTCGCCGCCTTGCAGAGCAGCATCGGCCGCTGCCAGCCACCCGGTCGTGTCCGCGGGCAGGCTGCGATATTCCGGCTGCCGCTGCGGCGCCGTGGGCGTCTGAACGGTTGCAGCTACGGTTTCTGTGATCTTGCCCGTAGCCGAATTGCGCCGTATAAGCAAGCGTGGGCGACGGCGTGTCGCTTTCTCCGAGGTTGCCTGTGTCGTTGCCTGGAGCTGAGGCTGTGGCAACTCGTATTCCCATGGTAGCTGCTGGTAGAACGTGACAGAGCAAGCTATAACCCTTAAGGCGACAATCAAGGAGATTTGAAGCCACAGAAAGTACAGAAATGCGCCGTGAAGCGTCAGAGCACTAACCAAATAGCCAATTAGCATAATTGCTAACCATGCTGTAAGCTCACGCTCACTCTTCATCCCAGCCCAGGTGAAGCGCCGCCTGGCATCCCGAAGTGCTGCGAAGGTCGTGAGAAGCAGTCCACTGAAGACTACTATGCCCAGAATCCCCTGTTCGGCTGCCACTTCAAGGTAAAGGTTGTGCGGTGGGATACCTTTGGCTACTTTGGCGAAACCGGTGCCCGACAGATATTCAAGCTGGTAGAGCGGGTAGTTCTCGCGACCTACACCAAAGATAGGATGGTCAGCGAAAATCTCTATGGCTGCCTGTGTCGCGCCCGCTCGGCCACGAACCGAGTCCTCGCCGTATATAACCTGCGGGTTGCCCTGAGCGATGTCCAGCATGGTTGTCATGCGCGCAAGATAGTTGGACGGCAGCATAGGGAGCGCCAGCAAGAGGGCGAGCACCCCGCCGGCAATGAGCAGCGGGTTCGGGCGCTTATAGATCACGGTTGCTACAACGATCGCACCGAGCGCCACGGCATCACCGCGCGAGTAGGTAAAGACGACCGCCGCGGCCAGTGTAGCGGCACATGCCAGCCCTACTAAACGGGCCGGCTTACTTTTGCCCTCGAAGAAGAGATAGAGTGCGATAGGCACAAGGATAAGTAGAAGCTGTCCGTAGTAGTTGGCGTCTCCAATTGTGCCGCCGGGGCGGGCTCCTTCCGTGCTTCCCGCGATGTCGCTAACCCTGTACTGCGCGAGGCCGCCGAAATCGTTTTCGAAGCTGCCGGTGAGCGACTGAAACAGGGTGAGTGAAGCCAATAATGTGCCCGTTCCAAGCAGCGCATAAAGGGCCGCATGCAGGCGAGATGATGTCGTTATGATGTTGATGATGATGAGAAACGTGAAGAAGTTCCGAACAAACTCCACCACATTGCTTACCACAAGGTCGGGGGCGCGAGCATAGAGGACACCGAGCGCAACCACAGCGCCATACGCAAGCATCCAGAGAGTCGTGCGGTCGCCCACCAGGCGCTCCTGCTGTACGAATATCCGGTAGCCCAGAACGGCACTGAGCAAGCCAAGACCCGCAAAGCGCGCCAGCGGGGGCATGCCGTGGTATGTATCGAGGATGCTGAGCAGGTCTGCGTAAACCACCGCGACATAAACAACTGCTGCCCAGTGCGGGCGCGCAAACATCAGCAATAGGGCGAAGGGTGCGAGCAAGACGAGAAAGAGCACGGTCGGCGAGATTCCGAAGCCTGCCGCCGCCCCGGTCAAGATCGCCGCAAGCAGAGCCAGCACTCCAATGCCCAGCCTGGCAGGGAGTGTGAACGTAAGCTGCGATGGTCTCAGACCGGTAATCGCCGCCATAATTTAACCTGAGACGCCGGCGTCCTGGTCGGGACGAAGAATGCCTGTCTGGTATGGCTGTCTGCCTGTCAGGTAGTTCTGGCTCGGTGCTGCGTTCACAACTCTCCTATCGTCGTAGTCAAGGGCAGCGGCGTTGGGTGGTAGGGCGCGAATCTGCATCTCGCCCTCAATGCGGCGCGGTGTGCGCATATACTCGATGGCGAACGCCAGCAGTATGCCCAGCGCAAGGCCGAGACCGGCTCCAACGGGGATGTCACGCGAGGGAACCGGCGATGTGGGCAGGACGGGCACTGTAGCGCGGTCGAGGGGCACAAGCTCGATCACGCGGTACAGTTCACTGCCGCGCCTGACGGCTGCGTCTACGGTGGCGTTTACGTAGTCAGACAGGGCGAGAGGATCATGGCCCCGCGCGCTCACCTGAATAACCGAGCTATCGGGCAGCACATTGGCCTCGATTGGATAGTCGAGAGCATTGGCGGGGTCAATTCCCGCTGCTTTGAGGGCCTCTGTGCGCACATCTGCTGACGTAAAGACCTGTGCGAACGTATTCATCACCGAGCGATAGCCCACCTGACCTGTCATATCAACAAGCGAGCGTGTGTCGGTCAGGACGCTTGCAGGCTGCGCCAGCACGCGCGCATTCGCCGTGTAGCTCTTCGACTTCACAACGGTTATCGTGACTGCAGCTCCGGTTGAGACGATTGCCGCAAGCAGAATAACCCACCAGTATCGCGCTATGATCTTCAGATATGCTGAGACTTCCATTATTCAACTCCCATTTATGCTACCTTGTGCCGCCAACGGCATAATTACTCTGATCGCCTGACCTATGCGTTCTATCTATTCCCTTGCGCTTACGCGTGAGCAGGCTGTCGTAAAGTGATTCCAGCCGCTCAACCATCTTCTCGATTGTGAAGTTAAGTGCTATGTTTGCCTTGCCCGCCGCGGCAAGTTGTTTGCCTAAGAGTGGGTTGTCCAGAAGGCGGGCTATCGCAGCCTGGAGAGCCTGCTGGTCGCCCGGTGGAACGAGTAGTCCGGTCTTGCCATCCTCAACGATTTCCGGCACGCCGCCCACACCCGTCGCCACCACGGGCAGTCCTGCGGCCATCGCCTCCAGAAGCACAATCGGTAGAGCTTCGTTCAGCGAGGGGAGCACAAACATATCCATCGCGCCCAACAGCCGGGCAACATCGGTGCGCGTGCCCGCGAAGTGGACCACGCCGGGAGCGGCACCGGCGGCTGCGACTGTTTCGAGGCTCGAACGCAGGGGACCATCGCCAACTATGAGCAAACGCAGGTCGGGGTTGGCGACATGCAGACGTCCGACCGCGCGAATCAGGTTGTCCACCCCGCCTTTCTCTTCGCTCAGACGGCCCACAATGCCGATTACTGTCGCGCCCGGGTCAATGCCCAGTTCTGCGCGTACTTCTTCGCGGCTGTATTCCTGCGCAAACTGTGCGGTATCAACCCCGTTGTAAAGGACATCTATTCGGCGCGCTGGGATTCTCTCCATCTCTCTCACCAGAGTTTTGCTGGCCGACGAGGGCACGAGAATGCGGTCACTGAGACGGTACAGCAGTCTGTCGATTGTGACCTCGCGGCGGGCTTTGGTCGACCAGTGCTCATGGGCGATGATTACCGGCACGCCCGCCAGCCTGCCGAGGAGTCTGCCTAGCGTGTTCGAGCCAAATAGATGAGTGTGCAGAACATCCACCTTCTCGCGGCGCAAGAGGAGCACGAGCTTGATCCACTGCGCGAAATCCCAGCGACTTTTCCGTCCCTGTACAAAGGTGTTTATGCCTGCCTGGTCAAGGACAGGCTGGTAGTTGCCTGCGCTGCGGGTGGCGCATACTGTAACGTTGTACCTGCTCCTGTCGAGGCGCAATGCAATATCGACAAGGGCTTTTTCAGCCCCGCCGCGTCCTGTTATGTCTGTCATTTGCATGACATTTATGCGTTTGCCTTGCCTTTTGTCGACTTGCCGCTTGTTTGGCAGGGGCGTCCCACTATAGTCCCGTCGCCCCAGGGTGCGCGTCCTGTATATTATGGATAGCTGGTTGGCGTGCTCTTCCCAGCGGAACTTCTGCTCGACCAGTGCGCGCCCGGCGCTCGCCAGATCGGCGCGTAGCTGTGCATCGTTGAGCAGGCGCTCGATCTCATAAGCAAAATCGGCGGGAGAGTCGGCTACCAACAGATCATGGTTGGCGGCCCCGCCCACACCCCTGTTCGCTATGCGCGTGGCTACAACAGGCGTACCGGTCGCCATAGCTTCCAGCACTTTGTTCTGTATACCCGATCCGGATCGCATAGGGCAGACCGCGATTGTTGCTTTGCCCAGGTAATGCGTAACTTCGGGCACGCGCCCAAGCACCTCGACGCCGGCAGTGCGTGCGGCTTCGCCTACACGGTCGGTCGGGTTTGTGCCGACCACCTGAAAGCGCAGCCGTGGATGCTTGCTCCGCAGTACTGGCCACACTTCGGCAATGAACCAGAGCACGGCTTCCTCGTTTGGACCGTAGCCCATATTGCCGGTGAAAATCAGCGTTTGTGGGTCTCGGCCCTGTTGGGGTTGTAAGGCAAACTTATCGAGGTCAACTCCGTTCGGGATGACGGAGATATTCTTGCCGCCAAGCATTTCTTTGTCGGCGGGCGAGGACACTACAAGGGCAGGAAAGCGCTCGACAACCGAGCGTTCGAAGTCGAGCACGCGCTGGTATTCCATCTCATAGGCGAGATGCCTGGGGCCTCTTACGCTGTTGCGCCGCGCCTCCAGATTGAGAGCGAGAGAGTCGATCAAGTCAACCACAACCGGCAGATCGGTCCGCTCCCAGAAGTAGGGGAGCATGCGGATCAGGGTCACATGGATTGCGTCAAACTTCCCCTTCATGAGGGTCTCATCGAGTCGCTGCTGAAAGATCGGTGAATGGTAATAGCTTACCTGCAGAGGGCGGTCTGAGAGCACACCTGTGCCAAGGTTAAGCGCGGCACGCCAGCGGGGTAGGCGAACCACTTCGACATGCGAGCAGAAGCGGGCTACATGGTCGTAATCTTCCCTGCTGACAGGCGCATCCGCCATGCTCAGGAGGGTTATCTGGTGGTCGCGACTCAGTGCGCGTATCTGATGGTACGTGCGTAGCGTGTCGCCTTTCAGGGGCGGGTATGGAAACCTTGGGGTTACGAACAGGATTCGCACTGCCGGCATTCTTTCGGCACGAGAGGATGCCGAAGCATAATAGCGCCCAACGGCTGACATGAAGTCTTGCCGGTAGAGAGCGCAACTACGCAGCCGAATTGCATAACGTGCAATTCCAGCAACGGCGCTAAAATGGAGCTTGCATTAGCGGGCGAGCGGGGTGCCCTATTGTGCCTGGCAACCGCGCACTCGTGCTTTGCGCGGCTGCCCTGGAGGCTACTTTAGAGGTTCGGCGGCGATACCGGTTTGTACTGAGAGATAAAGTAAGCGCCGTCCCTTGCCTGTGATATCCTCTGTGCCAGCACTATTCATGCTTTGCTCATCAACAGAACAATTGTACAGCACGAGCAGGGGGCGTTCAATACCCAATAAGCGTTATATATCTACTACCGAGTATTAGGTCATGCGCCCGGCGAGGTGTAACTCGTAGTTAATGCAGTGCGGATATGCTTGCTTTGGTAGCTAAGATGGAGAAGCACCTGTGCAACCGAAGGGGCTAGCCTGGCCCCCATTTGCCCAGCACCGTGTAAAGACCTATCAGGTTGGTAAGCCCGAGCCAGAGAAGCGGCAAAACAAGGAGGACTCGTCGGTGTCGTGTGGTTGTGCTCAGCTTATATATTCCTACGGACAACAGTAATGAGAATGGCAATAGGAGTAAGAAGAGATACCTGCCTTGCGGCTGAAGATTAACAGATAGGTTAAATTGCAGATATGCAATGACCACAGCTATCGTCGCAGTTACCAAAATCAGGAGTATCAATCTACTGTAGTTATTCGGAGGGCGGCTATTGCTCCGAGAGAAGTATCGCCGCAGATATACCACGGTCAGACAGGTAAGGCTGATAACTTCTAAGAGTGCCAGAACATAGGCGGCTTGAGGTAAAAAGACGTCAGTCCACCCAAATACTCCAATTGTGCTGTTGAAGGTAGCGACGAGAAAATTAGCCAGTAGCTGCGCGTCAAGTAAATTAGCATGGCTGAAGTTGAGCGACATCCATTTCAATGCATTGGCACTTCCAGTCCAATCTCGATATTCAAATGCATTACGAAGGATGGACCAACCAGCAATTAACAGAAACGCAAGCAACGCTCCTAATCCAAACAGAGTTGCGCGTCCAAGGAGGCTGAGTCGTTGCTTCCCAACAGGTTGTCTTGCAAGAGAATCCTTGGCCCGGAAGAATATGACGAGTATGAAAGGGAGAAGAAGTGAGAGGGCTGTCAGCTTGGCAAGGAAGCCGAGGCCAATTAGAGCGCCGGCCTTGAATAGATAAGGGTCAAACTGAGGTTCGCGAAGGCCACGAAACCATACATAGAAGCTGGCAGAGCCTACTAGATTCACCAGAGTATCGTTAGTCAAGGCTGCACTGTTTGCTGTGAACTGCGGCAGGATTGCGATAAGTCCCGCTGAAAATAGTGCTAGTCCACGGGTCTCAGGCGCGATCTGGCGAACGCCCGCCCAAATAAAGTAGGCTGTCGCCGCTCCGAGAACTGCAGAGAGCAACCTGCCGACATAGAGGAGCGGTTGGGGATCGGGAGGAAACGGCAGGGAGAGGAAAGCCACGCCCACATAGTAAAGAGGCGGCTGCATGGACTCGTACGGTACCATACAGCAGCCCATCGGTATTCCATACTTGCGGGCATATTCTACAATTCCAGGATCGAAGTACGACTCTACTGGCTCTCCTTTTGGATTTGTTTCGAACGTATAATGTACCTGTGGTAGCCTGCCGAACTTACGAACCTCCATCACAGCCATTAGGTGGGCAGTTTCATCAGGTGCGTTTAGCGGAGGTATACAGAATACCCAGACAATGTTCAGGAGCAGGCTGAACGTGGCAACTAATAACCCTTTTGAGATCGGCATAGCTGCATTATACCCTCTGCAAGCCGACTGGTTGCGTGATGTGCAAATTGAAGGAATAGGGAAGGCTCGATCAGCTCAAGCTCCATGAGCCGGATCGCGTTTGATGGGTCGCGCACTATGTCTACACGTGCGTAAAGGGTGCTAAAATGCGATGCTCTGAGCGCCTCTGTTGCGAATTCTGCCTCTTCGGGCGTAGGATCCACCGGGGTGGCTTCCCAGGGATTGCCTTCTTCGGTGGGACCGAGCGCCGGTTTGCGCCTCACAGCATGGGTCAACTCCCCGTCGATGAACAGCAGTGATCGCTCGCCATAATCGCGCACTGACGTGAGAAAAGGCTGCACCATCAGGTCGCGGGTAGGGAGTAGCCGTTCGATGTGGCTCTGACCTTCTGCTGTCTTGTCGGTGGCGACCAACATGGTTTCATAGGCGCTGGCGGATACGGCTGGCTTTACAACTACCGTTGACCATCCATTAGTTGACATAATATGCAGCAGGTCGGCTTCCGTGCCTGCCTCCAACCATTCCGTCGGAACGATCGGGACTCCCTTTCGTTCGAGGTCGCGCAGGTAGGATTTATGAGTGTTCCAGCGCACTATTTCAGCAGAATTCAGCAGAGTTGTCTGCGAAGAAACGCGATCGGCCCAGGCAACGAATTCGTCGCGCCGGTGATGGTAGTCACACGTTTCTCGAATGACCGTGACCGCAGGTAGCGTCCAATCAACCGCCGGGTCGTCCCAGACCAACGGCCGCGCAATAAGCCCAAGCCGCCGTAACTCTGAGAGGATAAGCTGTCCCTCGGCGGTCATATCAGGCCACTCAGCGCATGTGACAAGCGCTACATCCAGACGTTGTTCTTCTATGACTCTTACCCCCCTCTATTAGAACTTTATAGTTGTGCTTTCGGCAATCCTTACGGACGATGTCATTAAAACAACCGAGCAGCAGCAATCGTTCATTGTGTTGCTGCTGCTCGGTTGCCGGGGCTTGCTAGTTATGCTTCAGGGCGGGTGCTAGCTGGACTTGCGCACCTGCCCGGCGGCGCGGTCGCGCTCATGCTTTGAAAGAAGGCGCTTGCGTAGGCGGAATGCCTTAGGCGTAATTTCCAGCAATTCATCATCGGCGAGGAACTCAATCGCATCGTCAAGCGAGAGGATACGGGGCGGATCAAGACGTATGCCTTCGTCCGCGGTGCTCTTACGCATATTCGTCAGGTGCTTCTTCTTGCAGACGTTCACCTCAAGGTCGCTCTCACGTATGTGCTGGCCCACCACCTGGCCCTCATAAATGTCAATACCAGGGCCAAGGAAGAGCGTGCCCCTCTCCTGTGCGCCATTGAGACCGAATGTAGATGTAGCGCCACTCTCCCACGCGATGAGTGAGCCAAGGTCCCGCGTATCAATAAGCCCCGCTAGAGGCCCATAGCCCGCGAACAGAGTGTTAACAATGCCCTGCCCTCTGGTGTTGGTGAGGAAAGCCTGTCGGAAGCCGAGGAGGCCTCTCGTGGGCACTTTGTAGACGTAATGCACGGAACCATCGTCGCGGAACTTCATGTCGATCAACAGCCCACGGCGCTGCCCCATCATCTCGACGACCACGCCCGCCGCGCCCTGCGATACTTCGATCTCCACCTGCTCGTAAGGCTCCTTGCGCTCACCATCCTCTTCCTTGAAGATCACTTCGGGCTTGGATACCTGGAACTCATACCCTTCGCGGCGCATCGTCTCAATCAGGATAGCAAGGTGAAGCTCGCCGCGCCCGCTGACAAGAAACGTATCTGCTGTGTCGGTGTCCTCAACACGCAAGGCTACGTCGCGGTCAAGCTCAGCATACAGCCGCTCGCGAATCTTACGGCTTGTCACAAACTGGCCTTCGCGCCCGGCGAACGGACTTGTGTTGACGCCGAACGTCATACGAACGGTAGGCTCTTCCACTCGTATAGTAGGGAGGGCGCGTGGATCCGCTGCGTCGGCTATTGTCTCACCGATATTAGCGTCAGGTATGCCCGCGATTGCCACGATGTCGCCGGCTTCAACTTCGTCAACCTCGCTGCGGGTAAGACCCTGGAAGGTGAACAACTGGGTGACCTTAGCTGGATACATCTTGCCGTCATGGTCAATGCGCATGACGTTCTGTGCTTTGCGAAGTGAGCCGCTATGGAGGCGGCCCAGGACGACCTTGCCTTTGTACTCATCATATGTTGTAGCGGTGACAAGTAGCTGGGCAGGCTCATGTGGGTGAGCTTCAGGGGCAGGGATGTGTTCGAGAATTGCCTCAAATAGCGGCTCAAGTGTTGGGCCCATGTGCCTGTGGTCGAGACCCGACTCGCCAGTGAGCGCGTTGGTATAGACAACCGCGAACTCGGCCTGGTGCTCATTAGCGCCAAGATCAAGGAAGAGATCGAACGTCTCGTTCAGCACATGGTTCGGGCGAGCATTAGCCCTGTCGATCTTGTTGATGACAAGAATAGCCTGGTGGCCGCGCTGCAAAGCCTGGCGGAGCACGAACTTGGTTTGAGGCATGGGGCCTTCAACGGCATCCACAAGGATCAGCACACCGTCCACCATGTTCATTACGCGCTCCACCTCACCGCCGAAGTCAGCGTGGCCCGGAGTGTCAACGATGTTTATCTTGATGTCTTTGTATACCACGGCGGTGTTCTTCGCCATAATGGTGATACCGCGCTCGCGCTCAAGGGCGTTAGAGTCCATTACACGCTCGGCAACCTGCTGGTTGTCGCGAAATATATGGCTCTGCTTGAGCATTGCGTCTACCAGGGTGGTCTTGCCGTGATCAACGTGCGCGATAATTGCTATGTTTCGGATGTCATTCCGCTGCATTTATTTTAGCTACCCCACAAAAATGCCCCAATATTTAAACGGGGCTGAAAATAGGCCATTGGACTAATTATACCACATCAAAGCGAGGGCTCGCCTGCAAATACGTAGCAGAATGATTGTCCAGATTTTTATTGTAGAATCTCTTTGCGCTCGGCCCTTGCACTCTGGTAGCGAGTGTGGTACAATTATGGAGGTAACAACTGGCAAGTAATTGTGTATCTAGGATTTATCGCAAGTATTCCTCTCCCCGGTTCCTCTGTGATCATTCCCCTGAAACTCCCCTGGCCAGTCCGAACCTATCGAGTAACTGACGGTTCTATTTTCAAAAAAGGAAACAATTAACCAACATGGCAGACAAGACACTTACGTGCCGAGATTGTGGCACGACTTTCACCTTCACCGAAGGCGAGCAGGATTTTTATTCACAGAAGGGCTACAGCGAGCCCACACGTTGCCCTGATTGCCGCGCAGCCAAGAAGGCCGCACGCAACAGTGGTGACAGCTACGGCAGCTACGGCGGCGGCGGCGGCAGCTACGGCGGCGGCAGCGGCGGCTACAGCAGCGGTGGTGGTGGTGGCTACGGTCGCTCCGAGCGCACAATGACCCAGGTCGTTTGCGCGAACTGCGGCAAGGACACCGAAGTACCATTCGTACCGCGCGGTGACAAGCCCGTCTATTGCTCCGATTGCTACAGCCAGATGAATGGTGGCAGCAGCAGGGGCGGCGGACGCAGCCGCTACTAAACAGCTCCGACCGGGGAGGTCAGCTGTAACCGCTGCAGTACACGGCTGAAAGAGCTAATTTTGAGCCGAGAGGTTTTTCCTCTCGGCTCATTTGCATTTAACTACGCCTGCAGACTCTAGGAAGTCGGCACGTCTTCAGTTAGGATTGCTCTAGGCGCGTTACCCATGAGCACGCTCATCCTGTTTAACAAGGGGCTATCGCTATGGCACAACATGTTGCCTATAATTCACGTGCCGACATACCCGAGCGATACAAGTGGGATCTGACCGCTATGTATCGTGATGATACTGCATGGGAGGCCGATGCTGCTCGTGTACCTGCTGTACTCGCTACCCTGACCGCCTTTCGAGGAACCATGACACAATCGGCGCACCAACTGGCAGGGGTGCTCCACGCACATGAGCAAGCTGGAAGGCTTATCGACAAGTTGTGGCAGTATGCGGCGCGCCACAGAGATGAAGATATGTCTAGCAGCCGCTATAATGCTCTCTTCGAGAGGGCAAGCGCGCTAAGAGACAAGCTTGCTGCTGCATCGTCTTTCCTAAGTCCGGCGCTGCTTGAACTGCATGTAGTCAAGTTTGCCCTGTTTATGCAGGAGGAGCCGGCACTCCGCACGTATGTCCATTTCGTCAATAATCTGCAGAGAGAGCAGCCCCATCTGCTCACGTCTTCAGAGGAGGCGTTGCTTGCGCAGGCAGTCGGGATTGCCAGCTCGCCGCAGGTAATACACAGTATGCTCACCGACGCGGATGTGCTCTTTGGCACGGTGAAGGATGAGCGTGGTGTAGAAGTGCCGTTGACGCGAGCTGTTTACGAAAGGCTTGTCAGGAGCAGCGATCAGGAGATTCGACGAGAGGCGTACGAAACGTTCTTCGCAGGTTATATGGACCATAAGAACAGTGTAGCGGCTATCTATGCGGCAAATGTGAAGCAAAGCGTCTTCTTTGCGAGGGCGCGAAAACATGAGTCGTCACTTAAGGCGGCTTTGTTCGCTGACAATATTCCTGTTGTTGTCTATACCAACTTGATTAGAAGTGTGCGCAATCATCTGCCGCTGCTGCATCGCTACATCGCACTCAGGAAACGCGCTCTGGGCCTCGATGAGATTCACATGTATGACCTTGCCAATTCGCTGCTTGACGACACCGGGGAGAGCATTGCGTTTGACGATGCCGCCGCTACTGTGCTGGAGGCACTAAGTCCCTTGGGCACGGATTATGTTGGGGCAGCGCGGGCGGGTCTTGCGGCACGATGGATTGACGTCTATGAGACGCCGAACAAGCGTGGAGGGGCGCACAGCGCGGGCTGTTACGACACTTATCCTTATCTGATGCTGAACTACCTGGACACCCTGCTCGGAACATACACGCTGGCGCACGAGATGGGACACTCAATGCATAGTTACTATTCATTCCGCACTCAGCCTTATCATTACGCTTACTACTCTGATTTCCTGGCAGAGGTGGCGTCAATATTAAACGAGGCGTTGATGACGCACTACCAGTTACAGCACGCCCAGGACAAGCAAGTGCGTATCAGGGTGATCAATTTGCAACTGGAGATAATCAGGTATTCGCTGTTCCGCCAGACCATGCTCGCGGAGTTCGAGCGGTTCGCTCACAAGACAGTGGAGAGGGGAGAGGCGCTAACCGCGGACCTACTCTGCGATACATTCTATCGCTTGTGCAAGGAATATCATGGTGATGGCATCGTGGTAGACGAGGTCGCCCGCATTGAGTGGGCATACTTGCCTCATCTCTACTACAACTTCTACGTTTACCAGTACGCGACGGGCGTAGCAGCAGCAAGCGCTCTGGCCGCACAGATTGTCGATGAAGGGGAGCCAGCGGCGGCACGTGTGCGGCGCTTTCTTGCGTCGGGTAGCAGCGCCTACACGATGGATTTGTTGCGAGACGCGGGGGTAGATATGACCTCCCCTGAGCCGGTGGAGCGCACCGCAAAGCTATTTGAACAGCGTTTGAATGAGTTGGAACGCTTACTGGAGCGAGAATGAGAATATTCTTCCATAGTTGATCCTGTCGCTCTTTGCCTTATGCGCCGGAATAGTACCTTGCAGCGGATTTCGGTGCGTACAGAGAGAGCGAAGGAGAAGCCCCGATGGTTTTGGAGCGCAGGCATATCGGATATGTTACTGTTGAAAGCGGGCGGTTGGTGCTGGTTGACCCTATCTTTCTAAAATATTGGCGGGCAGGCGAATGTGTGCCGGATCAAGAGCATCCTGTCAACAGTTACGACGAGGCATGGAAGCTAACATCCGCCGCGCCGTGGCATGGACGAATGCTTGGTGATGCCGCGATTGTGCTGGCTCCTTCTGGTGGAGACGGGCACTACCCCGCTTTTGTCACATATGATAGAGACAGCCGTTGTGCGAAGTTGGAAGTAGTGTTCAGTATCGGCGCTACGCAGCCTTGGGACATGCCTGTATGGTATAGGCGTAATGAGGGAGATGAGTATGTCAGTCTGCACGATGACACGCCTCCCGCCGAGTGAGAGCAGCGCAACTCAGGGGCTATTTCTATACTGGAACACAAAGAAGAGGGACGAAGCATTTACAGCCTCGTCCCTCTTCTTTGTATCCGGTAGATTGGGCTACTTGCTTGCTTGCTGATAGCGGCGATTCACCTCGTCCCAGTTGACGACGTTCCACCAGGCCGCGAGATAATCAGGCCGGCGATTCTGGTATTTCAGGTAGTACGCGTGCTCCCAGACATCGTTACCCATGATGGGGTATTGCCCATCGGTAAGGGGATTATCCTGGTTGGCGGTGCTCAGGATCTGGAGCTTGCCGTTATTGACAACGAGCCAGGCCCAGCCGCTGCCGAAGCGCTTGGTGCCTGCATCGTTGAACTGCTGCTTGAATGTGGCGAAGTCGCCGAACGCCTCGTTGATAGCGTCAGCTATAGGACCAGTCGGCTCGCCGCCACCGTTCGGGCCCATTATGCTCCAGAACATGGTGTGGTTCACATGGCCGCCGCCGTTATTGCGAACAGCGGTGCGGGCAGTCTCAGGTACGCTACTGAGGTTCTTGATAAGCTCCTCAGGGCTTTTGTTCTGGAGTTCGGGGTTGTTGGCTAGAGCGGCGTTGAGGTTATTTACGTATGCCGCATGATGCTTGTCATGATGGATCTGCATTGTCTGCGCGTCGATATGCGGCTCAAGTGCATCGTAATCATATGGTAGGGGCGGTAGTTCGTAAGCCATTCTATAGTCCTCCTGAAAATTGGTTACTACTTTGTTGTATCTCGCTATGCCCTTCGTTGGGCTACTTCTGCGTTGTCTGCAAGTTTGATGCCTTCAGTACGGGAATGGTGCAGCAAGCGCAGTGGCGGACAGTGTAATTGTACTCAGGTTCAGGATTGCGTCAAGGCGCGGCTAATTGGTAAATGTTCAGAGTTGCAGTGGAGGTATCTAACATCCGGGTAACGGAAGACCCACCCCCAACCCGTCCCACGCTTGGGAGGGGAGTCTAGAAAGAACAGAGAAGAGTTAGGGGACACCCTGCTCAGTTGCAAAGATAATTAGTGAAGAACAG
>JBDTQH010000043.1:0-50814 GCA_039932335.1 Chloroflexota bacterium | reverse complement strand
TGGATCGGTCTGGACCTTCTCAGGAGGGAGGTGTGCTCCCATTTCTGACGCTACCAGGCGGAGTGCTCTGCCGTCATCGTCGCAACGGTTTGTGCGGAAAACTCCGGGAGGGCTTGCTCTTCTTTTTGTCGCTCCATTGGTGTCTTCTCCTTTCGCGAAATACGAGCTTCTTTCACAGGCAGCCATTGTCCGTCTTGTTGCCAGGCCACTCCTCAGCACAAGAATCGTACGGCTAACCAGGACGGCGCTCGGGTACTAACCATTCTCAGGGTTTGTTTTTATGAGAGGCGGTAGGATCCTTTTGCCCTTCCTTATCTTCTTTAGCGCAGAGCCTTTGTGCATGGCTTCATGGTCTGTCTTATCACTCTTGATCTGGTATTGAGGCTCATCTGCCGACGCATGCACTGTATAGCCTTTAAAGGTGATTTCTGAGGTAACTTTCTTGATTATGGTGCCGCTTACTCTCCCGGCTTCCGAGTTCCATTCGACATGATCCCCAACCTTGAAGTGGTCTTTCAAAACCTTCTCCTTTTCCTTCTTACCCACTCCCATCACCACCCAACCATCAAGCGTCATAGCCCATTCGCAGCCAGGCTGACCAGGCCCCGCCTCGACAGCCGCCAGAGCAGCAGGTGGTAGTAGAGCATCCCTCGCCACGGCCCGAGTGCGGCCAGGATCGCCGCGCCGTCGGGATCCTGGCCCGCCCCTGCGCCCAGCAACCCCCGCAAATTGCGCAGCGCGCCGCTATCCCCGGCTGGGAAGACGTCAAGCCGCCCGAATCCTCGCAGCATGACCACAGCGGCTGTCCAGGGACCGATTCCCCGTAAGAGAATCAAGCGGGACATTGCATCGGCTGTCGGCATCTCCTCCAGGTCTTCGGGCATGAGATGCCCGTCCACCAGCAAGCCAGCGACCTCCCGCAAGGTCTGCACCTTTGCTGCGCTCAATCCAAGCGAGCGCAGCACTGTGGGGTCAGTTTCCAGGAGCTGTGTGGGCGAAGGGAACGGGTAGAGCTGGACATCAGCGAACGTGAGGGACGCGCTGCAATGGGCAATCACCCGTCGCATCGTCGCCATGGCCGCCTCGAGGCTCACCTGCTGGAACACTACTGCATTGCACAGGGCCTCCCAGAGCGATGGATAGCGCGGCGGCTTCACGCCTCGTGCCTGCACCACCAAAGACGCGATCTCCGGCACTTTCGAGGCCACCCCGTAGAAGTCGGATAAGTCCACGCCAGTGCCGAGCCTCCGGGGAATGCGCTCTGTCAAGTCCTTGTTCGGATGTTGGCGTTCGCCGTTAGCGACGGCAGGGTGGTAGAGGGCGATCTGAAGGGTGTTCGTGTCGGACGGCTGGCGGACAACGCAAACCCAGGGGCCGGCCCCTGCCGGGTCGGCAAAGGCGCGCAGATAGCGGCCGTCCGTAGCCAGGGTGTCCACAGGGTTGAGCGGGGTACGCCGCAGCACGGCCACGGTCAGATCGAGCCGGTAGGGCGGCGCACAGGGTGCGACGAAGTGCTCTGCCAGCACCCAACCGGGTGGTTCCTCGAATAACTCAGGTTGCAGCACCACAAGGGTCCTCCTCGTTCCAGCGAACCGTCGATGGACATTTTAGCCAAGATCCCTTATTCCACATTCCTTATCACTGACGCTATCACTGATGCTTGAATGGCTATCTATTCAGCGACACGCAATTGTTCATTATCCCACGGCCCCAGTCTTAATCAAATCTTAGCACTAATCGGCCCGAATCTTAACAGGTTCGAATCTGTATCTTTACACACCCAGCGTACAATTAGATTAACGGTCAGTCCCCTGCAAAATGTTCAAAGCCTTGTGCTAGCCGACGAAGATGGGGAGGCCCTGTGGGTTTACGGAGCCACGACCCCAGAGGGCAGGTGCGCCTCTGAGGCTGTGTCTGTCGAGGGGCGCTAGGGGCGCTACAGTAAGGTCATAGGTCCAGCCGGGCAGTGACGGCCCCCTTTCCCTATGGCAGACGGGCTACTGGGATCGCTCAACTTCATCGAGTCAGGGTGTCTGGAGTGCAATCGGTACGAGTTCCAGAACTTAGCCGCCAGTATATGCAAGCGCCTGATGGAAACCAGGACGATGTAATGCTAATTGAACAAACCACAATCGTAGACCAACCCCTGGTCAAAGAGATTCCAAATATGGATGGACCGTTGACCGACCCGGCCAGGCCAGCAGACCCTTCTATGCGCGGAGACGTACTTCGAGATGCCGCGCCTGCAAACGAACTCGTATCGCGACAGTCCATGCGTGTGCACCAGCTCGGGTTGTCGGCTGCCATGCGGCATGGGGTCGCCCCGGATGTGTCCGGCGTGCTGGCGGTAACACCTGATGTACGCGTGCCACTCCGTTCGCTGGGTCTTGTAGCGCCTGACGAGAACAGGGTGGAAGCGGAGGAACGCAGAGGGCTAACTGAGATAGACCTGGGCGCGCAGGTGGGTGTAATGCTTGCCCTCGAGTATACGGCGGGAAGCCGCTCCCATAGATTGAGCAACGGTACATTTAGCTACGTGCGGCCGTTCCATGAGGCCTCGACGTCCCGGTGATGCGGTCGGTATGCTCAACTGGCCATGTGGTCGAGTAAACGGCGTGAGCACCACACCCGGTAGCATCACCTGGCCGCGCCGCTAAAACAAGAGTACCCGAAGGTGATATACCTGTGGGAGTGCACGTTCGGCTCTGTCTGCGGTAGGGGTGCTTTGGAAAGGAAGTATGAATATGCCAATAAACATGGTTAAGCTTACGAAACGAGAGGATGTAGCAGATGGGACGATGGCCTTCCACTTTGAGAAGCCGCAAGGTTTCCTGTATAGAGCCGGGCAGTTTGGGGACTTCACCCTCCTAGATCCTCCGGAGACAGATGCTGAAGGAGCGACGCGCGGCTTTTCTCTGGCAAGTGCCCCTTGTGAAAAAGAGCTGAAAATCGCAACACGTATGCGCGACACAGCATTCAAGCGGGTACTGAAGAAGTTGCCGTATGGCACGCAAGTGAAGCTCGATGCCCCCTATGGCTCTTTCACACTGCATACGAACAGCGCAATACCTGCCGTCTTCCTGACAGGTGGCATAGGTATCACGCCAATGCGCAGCATGCTCGTCGAGGCAAGCAAGGCAACGCTATCCCGCCGTATCTTCCTTTTCTACTCAAACCATGCACCCGAAGACACCGCCTTCCTGGAAGAATTGAGGTTGGTTGCGGAGAAGAACCCACAGTTTACTCTCGTTGCTACCATGACGGACATGGCACATTCGCGTGAGGAGTGGGCCGGAGAGACAGGCTATGTCACAAGGGCCATGCTGGAAAGATATATCGATGACCTTACCGCGCCCATCTATTACTGCTCCGGCCCCGCAACGCTGGTTTCTGCCATGCGCGAACTACTTACCGAGGCGGGGGTGAACGAAGACAATATCCGCACAGAGGAGTTTGTGGGTTACTAACTCATCCCCGAAGCGGAGAAACCAATGAGGACAATACAACTGCTGGACAACCTGGAGTTCCATGTTGAGCATACGGTGCGAGCAATGGACGAGGACCTGGTGTTCGTCGGCTTCCTGCACGGCGTGCCGAGCAACATATCGGACAGGGTTGGCGGGTTGTTAGCTCACGAAGGCGCATCGTGAACAACACTCGCCGAAAGCAACAAGCGTCGCGGGGCCGGGTCGAGGGGTGGACCGAGGAGTGGGGTGAGCTACAGGTAAAGGACCCGAGGCCCGGCTCATGGCCTCGCACGGGAGATCCTTTGTGACCACGCAAATGTCGCCTGCTCGCAAGCAGCGCACTCGCGAAGTGGATGCCCCTAAAGCTAACCCAGCGGCTACGGGGGACATCCTGCGAGCCGTTGATGCCCTCGAAGACCAGCTCGAACAGTTACTTGGCCCGCGCCCTAATCCTGCACCCCCTATCATCCGCAACGTAAACACTGTTGTAGCCGAACAGATGAGCGTGGGAGATCGTGTTGCGGATGCGGTCGCCATCACGATGGGGTCGTGGCGCTTTATCGGCATTCAATCTGCTCTGCTTACCGTGTGGGTTACGCTGAATGTGATCGGCTGGGTGAATCATTGGGATCCTTACCCGTTTATCCTGCTCAACCTGGCCCTGTCGTTCCAGGCAGCGTACTCGGCGCCCATCATCATGATGAGCCAGAACCGGCAGGCGGCAAAGGATCGGATTATGGCTGAAGAAGATTTCCGGGTCAACCATGTGGCGGAAGACGAGATCCGGGCTATCATCACTCACCTTGAACGACAGGATAGAGTCATGCTGTACATACTGGCTCGGCTGGCGCACCCGGACAAAGCAGCAAAGAAGATAGTGCGCCGGGTTAGTAGCGTCCCCGCCCGGGCGAGCGCGGGGCACAGTCGAAGACCGGGCGGGCGTAATCATGAGTGAACAAAGCAGTGCACGGTTAGAGGAAATTGCACCGGTTCTTCTCTTTCGTGCAGCGGTTATGACACCAAATTAGGAGGTAACATGAGCAACCATCCAACCCCCAATCGGCCCACCCTGGAGCGGCCTACGCCTGATTGGGATCCACGAGATATTTCCATCCTGGGCGATCAGCGGCGCGTTTATGATGAGATGCGCGAGCGCTGCCCCGTCGCCTACAGCCACTTCCTCGACTGGTCGCTGTTCAGGCACGAGGACATAGTCAAAGTCCTGGCAGATCCTGGAACGTACAGTAGTGCGTCCAAGCGTCTCGCTGTTCCCAACGGCATGGACCCGCCTGAGCACACTCTGTACAGCCGCGTATTGGCGCCGTATTTCCTTCCTGAACGGATGAATGCGCTCGAGGGGGGCTGCCGGCGTATTGCGGTCGACCTGCTGCAGGCAATGCTTGCACGCGGTGAGCCCGAGGTCGACTTCATCCCCGAATTCGCCCAGCCGTTCCCCATCAAAACGCTCTGCATGTTTCTCGGCTGGCCGCTGGAGACCTGGGAGAACCTTCGGGGCTGGACGCACGGCAATCAGGAGGTGGCGTTCTCGCAGAACAAAGAGGCAGGAGCGGCACTGGCTCGCGAGTTCACCGGATATGTCATGGACGCGCTCAGGGTCCGCCGGGAAGCGAGCGAACGTACAAGCAATGGCGCGGGCACTACAGACACGAAGGATAGCGAGAGCACGGTGGACACCAGGGACGTCACAAGCAGCATTATGAGCACTACGGTCGATGGCGTGGCGCTAAGCGACGAAGAGATCGTCAGTACCCTGCGCAACTGGACAGCAGGCCAGGGCACCGTGGCGGCATCCATCGGGATACTGGTGTACTACCTCGCCGGGCACGCGGACATTCAGCAAAACCTGCGCGAGGAACCGGCCCTACTACCGGTCGCCATTGACGAGATACTCCGCGCCGACGGTCCGCTGGTGGCCAATCGCCGGACCACGACACGCGGCGTAGAGATCGAGGGCCGAAAGATCGCTGCGGGCGAGAGTATCTCGCTCAACTGGATCTCAGCGAACCGCGACGGCCGCACGTTTGACGATCCCGACGTTGTACACCTCGATCGCGACTCTGCAGATAACCTCTTGTTCGGAGCGGGCATTCACTATTGCCTGGGCGCTCCTCTGGCGCGCCTCGAGATGAGGGTAGCCATGGAGGAGCTGCTGGCACGCACGACCACAATCGAGCTGGGGGCTGCTGATCTGCCGAGGAGGCACATCTATCCAAGCAACGGTTTCGGGGAGCTACCGGTCCGCCTCCGCTGACCGTGAGGTAGGCAACGCAAGGACAGTGGGACAGTGGACAGTGGCGTGAGAACAGGATAGAGTCCTATAGCAAGTTCCGATCTCGTTCGCGCACCGGGCATGCAGAGGGGCGAGCGGCCAAATATAGTAAATCGCATGGGTGACAGCCCCTCAGGTGAACAAGGGGAGCAGTCTTGACGACTGGATGGAGGTAACCTAAATGAATGATGCGCAGTACGGCTTCCCGGCCTGGATTCGAGTGACCCACTGGATAAACTTCTTGCTGATGGGCTTCGTTATCCGAGCGGGAATACAAATCCTGGCAGCTTATCCCCGTCTCTACTGGAACGACCATTGCATTCCGGGCACCGAATGGATCAAATTCACGCGCAGAGTAATCAATCCGGAGTTGCCCTGGATAGCCAGAGAGCAAGAAGAGGACTGGTCGCCGCTGGTCGCGCAGCCGGGGAACAGCCTGGGCTTGGGCCGCCAGTGGCACTTTGCCGCAGTAGGCTTCTGGGTGCTCAACGGCCTCGTCTATGTGGTCCTGCTCTTCGCGTCGGGTGGATGGACCCGCTTGATACCAACTTCCTGGTCCGTCGTCCCGGAGGCATGGAATACGTTCACCGATTATGTGACGTTCCGTCTACCGCCTGCCGGTTCGTACAATCCCTTTGACCCACTGCAGCAGCTTGCCTATGCGGCTGTGATATTTGTGCTGACTCCCTCCTGATCCTCACAGGAGCTGCACAGTCTCCGGCTATTGAGGCTCAGTTTCCATGGTACGCCCGGCTCTTCGGTGGGCGTCAAACCGCTCGTAGCCTGCATTTCATCGGGCTGGTGGCCTTCCTTGGATTCATCGTCATACACGTAACACTGGTCCTTGTGACCGGGTTCGGCGAAAACATGGGCAACATAGTGCTTGGCCAGCACGACCACGATCAAGGCCTGGCTATCGCCATTGGCCTCGGGATCATTGCGCTTCGCATCGAGCTCCTGGCCTGGCTCCCGCCGCCCAGACTTTCTTGAACCGCGGTAAGAAGAGCATCAATATCGAAGGGCTTCTCAATTACAAGGCAGCCCATAGCGCTGAGGCTTTCTTGCCTTGCCCGGAGTCCTCGCGTGTCGGCCGAGCAGATTATGGCTGGCATGCAGGCTGTTTTGGGGTTGTGTCTCAGCTTATCGAGTGCCAGCCATCCGTCCCCCTGGCGCTCTAGTGTGATATCCAGAATCGCGAGGTCGGGAAGAGTCTGGACCATCTCCTCGTAGGCATACTTTGCATGCTGCAATAGAGTGACTGAGTAGCCTGCGCCTTGTAACAACTCATGTATCAGCGCAGCGACGCTGCTGTCGCCGTCAGCAACAAAAATACGAGCCCGTTCCGAGTGGATGGGTACTGGCAATGTCACTTGGCTGGTCATGGGTAGCGCCTTTCCGACAAGGTAAACATGTAAGATGAATGTGAGGTACATCGCGCAGTCACAGAGCCGGCGACTGCGTCCGGTCCTGCTTCTCCTCTGACGCCGTACCAGGTGTCTGTCATCAAGCAGTGACCAACAGGGTGCTTTCGGTCAGGCAGCCCGTGAGCGTAGCTGCAACTTCCGCGAGCCTGGCGGCGTAACCCATTTCGTTGTCGTACCAGGTGGCCAAAGAAATGAGTGAGTCGTCCAAAACCTGTGTCAGCGGCAGATCTACAAGCGAGGAAAGCGCTTCGCCAACCACGCGGCTTGAAGCGTATTCGTTCTCTAAGACACCCATAATGCCCTTGAGTTGTGGGGAAGATGCCGCTGCTCGGAAAGCATCCTTTACTTTATCTGTGGAAACCGCTTGCTCTGCCAGTACCGTAACCTCAACTATGCTTCCAGTCCGCACAGGTACTCTGTAGGCTTTGCCGGTGACATTCAAGTCCGGCCAGATAAACTTCAGACCCTGAGCAGCGCCTGAAGAAGAGGGGATGATATTCTCGGCTGCTGCCCACGAGTCCCTTCTGTGACGCATCGGCTGGTCAGTCAGTGCCTGAGAGGCGGTATATGCGTGCACCGTCGTGAAAAAGCCCATCCTGATCCCGAAGTTTTCGCGGATGACTTTGATTACGGGGGCCAGAGCGTTAGTAGTGCAGCTCGCCATGCTCACGATCCTGTGTTCTGTCGGATCATACGAGTCGAGATTGATGCCGGCAAGCAAAAGCGCATCGCAGTCTTGCAGACTCTTGCTGTTAGCGCTCACCAGTACCATCCTGGCTCCACGGTCAAGGTGTGCCTGAGCCCCTGCCCTGGTGGTAGCTCTACCTGTACAATCTATAACAACGTCTACCCCTAGACTGCTCCAGTCAGGAACAGACTCCGCCGTGTTGAAGTATGGGATCTTCTTATCACCAATCAGGAACTTGCCGTCTTCGAAGGCAACCGGCTCAGGCCAGATGCCGTAGTTGCTGTCTACTGCGAAAAGCTCGGCCAGGGTAGAGGGGTCCTGGATGTCAGAGACGGCAGCGGGTACGAATAAACCCCTGGACAAAGCCACTCTGGCAGTGGAGCGGCCGATTCTGCCGAATCCGTGAATTGCTATCTTAGTCATTGTTTTCTAATTGCCTCCTATATTGATTACATTATTGCCAGAGGGTTCTCCTCCGGAGTCGATGCTATTCTTATGCGAAGTATGCAGACCTTGCACCGGTCTGGGGTCGGCAGTGCTGAGAAGTCGCATAGGGCGCGCATGAACTTACGGCCATACCCGAAAGGAGGGCCCCATGAGCGTAGGCGGTAGTGGTAATCTGCAACCTCGGAAACCCCGCAATCACGATCAGTACGCCCATTGCCCCAGAGGATACTCCGAGGGTCTCTCGAACCCCTTGTAGCCTCTGTAACCGTCGCGCCGCCAGACGTGTGCCAGGTCATCGCCATCGGTGTCCGCATATGTGAGCCACAGGATAGTCTCAGCCTTTTCGGGGGTTACAAGTTTCATCCCGTCCAGCGCTCCGTAGCAGGGGGTGCTCTCTGAGCCAGCCTCCCGGCTCAGAGAGCACCCTATATAACTCGCCGTCTTTGCCTTCTATGACCCATTCAAGGTGCAGAGGTGTACCGTCCCCCAACCTGAGTGGCGAATCCTCGGCGCAGTACACCCTTTGCGCTACCTTTGGTGTGATGTCCGTTTCAGCTATCAGTGATGGTTGGTCCATCATATCGTTTATCATTTCGCGTATCATGTCTATTGCCTCATTCTTTCTTTGTGCGAAGTAATTCGCCATGTAACTCTTCGCCCGCTTCGGTCGGGAAGTCTAGCCCCGACTTTCATTTGCCGTACACATTCCCTTGCCACTTGCACCACTTGTGATCCGCTGATAGTTCGGAGCCAGCCGACTATGCCCGGCGGGGTCAAGTGCGTCGGCGACGCGTTGGATGCCGAGCATATAAGCCCCCGTACGGAGGTCGACGTGGTGAAGGCTGCTGAAGTTCCATACATCGTCGAAACTGCGCAGCATGACTTCCTCCAGGCGCTCGCGCACCGTGTCCAGGTCCCAGTAGTAGTTCTGCTGGTTCTGCACCCACTCGAAGTAGGAGACCACCACGCCACCTGCGTTCGCCAGGATGTCAGGCACCACGAGCACACCTCTCTCTGTGAGCGCGCAGTCGGCCTCAGGAGTGGTCGGGCCGTTCGCCCCTTCAACGACGGCTTTAGCCCTGATTCGGTCAACGTTGGCACCCGCTATCTGGTCCTCCATTGCGGCGGGGATAAGCACGTCCACTTCCAGGTATAGCAACTCCTCGTTGGTGATAGGCTCGGCGTCGCCCCGATATCCTTCGAGCAGGTGCTTCGTGGACCTGTTGACATGCTTGATGAGGCTCCCCACGTCCAGGCCGCCCGGATTGTAGAGACCCCCTGAGATGTCGCTCACCGCCACCACTTTGCAGCCCATCTCGGCGAGTATTTGCGCTGTGTACGAACCCACCTTGCCGAAGCCCTGAATAGCCACCGTGGTGTTTTCGAGTTGCACGAACGCTTTCTTCAGCATGCTGGCGGTGACCAGGGCCACGCCACGCCCGGTGGCCTCTGCGCGCCCATAGGAACCTCCGAGCGACAATGGCTTACCGGTGACTATGCCGAAGACGTTGTGGCCCGCGATGTCGCTTGCGGCCTCCAACATCCAGGTCATGGTCTGCTCGTTAGTATTGACGTCGGGGGCGGGTATATCCTTGTGGGGGCCGATGATCGGCATAATGGCCTGGGTATAACCTACCGTGAGCTGCCGCAACTCGTCCTTGGACATGGTTGCGGGGTCGCAAATTATGCCCCCCTTGGCACCGCCGAAGGGAATGTTCACAACGGCGCACTTCCAGGTCATCAAGAAGGCAAGGCCCGCCACCTCTTCCAGGCTAACGTGTGGATGATAGCGTACACCGCCCTTGCCGGGACCGCGTACGGTCGAATGTTGCACGCGGCACCCTGCGAATACTTCCAGGCGACCGTCATCTCGCACCACGGGGATAGACACCAGCATCTCACGCTCGGGCCTTTCAAGCACGGCGCGTAGTCCGGGGTTGAGATTCAGGCGCTCAGCGGCCCTGTTGAAGTATTCGGTGGCGCTGTTCAGAAGCCCCGGTTCGTTTGGTACGACCCGCAGCATCGACCGCCGGGCACCCGCGGCTGCTGTGCCCGCACCTCTGAGGTGCCCGTTAGCTTGCTCACCAGTGCGTCCATTTGCCTGAGTCCTCCCGTTTTCCGGGTGTTCGATTGGGCGGTCTAAAGCAGAGCCCGAATGTATAGCTTCCATAGAAGATTGCTTGATAACCATTGGTGTTGTTACCTCCTTGTAACTTTGTGGTGTCGAACGAATAAGAGTTGAGATGGCTCGGTCTCCGTGGGGCCGGGCACTCAGGACCACACTGTCCTGAGTGCCCGGCCTTCCAGGGAGCGGTCGTGAATTCAGAACCTCGGGAGCTTGCCGCGGTCGAGCTGGTTCTGGCAATCCATACAAAGGGTCGAGAAGGGCCTAACGACCAGGCGGTCGGCTGCAATCGGCTTGAGGCAGTTGGCGCAGATGCCATATTTGCCGTCGTCAATCCTCGATAGCGTCTCGTTGACCTGCGCGAGCTGGCGGGCGATATTGCCCTGCAGGGCGCGCTCGATCACGGTGTCGTGCACCTCTCTTGCTGTATCAGCCATATCAGTTATTCCGCGTCTGCTTGCCATGTCGTTGAGGTCGACAGCAGCAGCGGCTCCGTTCCCGTATAGCTGGGCCTCCAGCCTCGTCTTCAGCGTCAGCAGTAGTTCTCTGACATGGGACGGTTTTGGTGCGCCCATGTGCACATTGGCATTGGCGTTGGTTGCGACAGTGGCAGTGGTATCAACGTGGCGCTTACTCTGAAGAACCATTTCTATATCTCCTCCATGTGATTCGATTTTCTCGTAAGGGGTTTCGTCATGTCAGTGGCGTATGCGCAAACGTGTTGAGCGCGACTTCCCTTTGACTTCAATTATGGGGGAGGAGCTTAAGGGTAATGCTAGGAAAGTGCTAAGGTTACATTAAGATCGAGACACACGTGAGCTGACCATCCAGATGGTCATGCGATTCGGGGAACTGCTAAGCGAAAGGCGCAGCGTGACCGAAGGCCAGCCATTGCGCTAAGACCTGCCATGCCGTTCACTCAAAACGCTCTGGCTCCCGCTGTGGAGGCAGCACCGGGCTGCGCCACCCATGGAGCAGCTTCTGTGGAGTTGGTGGATTCTGTGGATTGGGTTCGTGCTATCGAGGTAGCAGCGGAGGGAGAGTCGGCAAAGGCGGCAAAAGAGGAAGCCGCCGAGGCACTTTCACGTTCCCACAGGGTCCGTCACCGACAGCAGCGTGAATAAGAAGGTGGTGCCCTGCCCTAAGCCGGGGCTCTGCGCCCATATCTGGCCGCCCATCGCTTCCACGAGCGCTTTGGCGACGGGCAGCCAGGTACCGGAGCCGTCGGCTGCACGGCTGCTCGGCATGACGCGGAAGAAGCGCTCGAACAGGTAGGGTATGTGCTCGGCCGCGATCCCCACTCCCGTATCGGTTACGCTGAATACAACTTCGCCGGCACCCGGCTCAATCGAAACTCCTTCGACGGCCCTGGAACTATCGACAGCAACGGTTACTTTGCCGGGGACAGGGGTGTACCCGAGCGCGTTGGTCAGCAAGTTCACAAGTACCTGGATCGTATAGTCGGGGTCAGCCAGCACGTGGGGTAAATCTGCGGGCACGTCGGCGATCAGCTCGAGGCCTTTCTCATCGAAGTGCAATCGCATACGGTCCAGCCCCGCGTGCGCGAGGAAGTCAAGGGCAACAGTTTGGAGGTCGGGCGGCTCTCGGCGAGCCCCGGCTCGAGAAAGAACCCGCAGCGAATCGACCAGGCGGTGCACCCGGCCTGCCACATCGTAAATCATCGCCCAGGTCTTATCGCTGGGTTCCACGAGCCCGTCGAGCGGGCCCTCAAAATATCCCTCAAGTATAGCTATCGGGGTGCGAAGCTCGTGCGTTACCTCATCGAACGCTTCTACATTATTCTGAATACACCTTCTACCAAGACGGAGGTGTATCACAATGCAAGTAATTCGATGGGAACTTTATCCGGCCCTACGCGGGAATCACTACGCCCAAAGCTGGCTGCAAGTGCAGGCTATGCTAGGCCTGGCTCCCAACACCGTTCATGCTTACGCCCGTGGTCTTCATGACTATCTGGCGTTCGTTGACCGTCGAGAGCGCCAAAGCAAGAAGTACACATCGCACGCGGCAGTTACCTCCGAGACAATTGTCAACTCCACCGCCCCGCCTGCCTGGATCGAGGCCGACAGAGCCGACATCGTGGCATACATCGAGGACTTGACCTCTCGTCCCAATTCAAGAGGCGATAGTGTCCGCTATCTTCATTCCGGAACAGGGCTCGCCAACGCCACCATCCAGCAGCGCTTGACAGTCGTCCGCATCTTCTACGATTACCTGATCGACGAAGGAATCCGTCAGAATAAGCGCAACCCGGTTGGAAAAGGCAAGTATACCCCTGGCCGAGCCTTTGCGGGCAAGAGAGAACGAGGCCTCCTTCCTCATTACGAGCGTCTCCCCTGGATTCCCGATGACGAGGAGTGGGAGATGATTCTAGCAGCGGTGCAGGAAGAGCCGTTACGAAACCGCCTCATGTTCTTGCTTGCCTATGATGGAGCACTACGAAGGAGCGAGTTAGTTGCTTTGCAGGTGCGAGACTTCGCATTCCCCCACCAGCAGATTACCGTGCGGGCGGAGGTCACCAAGAACGGGCGGGGGCGGGTGGTAATGTACGGCGGCGCTGCTCGCGAACTCCTGGACCGGTATCTGACCGAGCGTGCGCAGGCAAACATCGCCGGCGGCCTCCTCTTCCGCTCGCAATCAGACCGTAATCGCAACTCCTCCCTCGGCATTACGGCCGATAGCTGGGACAAAGTGGTCGCTCGCATTGCTGCGAGGGCAGGCTTGCGCCATCGGCTAACCACCCACACCCTACGTCATCTTCGACTGACCGACCTGGCACGAGCGGGTATGGACCTTCATGCTATTGCCCAGTATGCTGGTCACCAGTCGCTGGAAACGACCAGGATCTATGTCAAGCTAAGCGGCCGAGAAACGGCAGAACGAGTTAGGTTACGGATGCAAGACCTGGATAAGCGCCTGGCGACTTTCCTTCATGAAGCGCCGAGTTCGACGCCCTCGTGCGAATTGCTAAGGGTGCCCGGTGAGCGTGACGCATCAACGCGAACACAGATAGAGATGGACGTGGAGATTGAGAAGGAGGCAGCGCGATGAGCAGGATACGACCGCAGACCTCTGCCTTTAGCGCCTCAGCTTCGCCCGTGGGGAGGACTCCTGCTTCTACGTCTTCTACCTGGCGATCTCCCCTGGACCTAGACAGGTACGACGGGTACGACCGGCACGCGAGGTTAACTGAGTCTGAGGAGCTTGGGCTTGCTCAGGCGCTGGCGCATTGCGAGGGGAAGAGGGCGCCGAAGCTTCCCCAGGACGCCAGGCGGCGACTGGCACGCCTTCTTCAGCCCCTCGATGACATACTGGCATTCCTCGGCGTAGAAACGCATAGGTGCGTGGTGCCCGTCCATGTCATGCTGCTTGGCCTGAACGAGCATAAAGTGGCATACTGGGCATGGTCCGAAGAACAATGGATCAGCCTGTTCACGACGATCTTTCCGCACTTTGTAGCCGTTTATGTCAGAGGGCCTTCGACAGAGATGCGCCGGCACCTCGTCACCTTCGCATATCTACTGGGTCCTCGCACCAACTTCTTCCTTCAACTCTTCGGACGACTTACTTCGCCACAGCCTATTGCCTGGCGAGTCTTCTCCAATTCTGCTCCGACCGGCTCGGCAAGACCAGCAACGGCATCCAGAGCATCTGCAACACATTTGGAAGGCACGCCTGACACGCCTGACAATCCGGACCTGCAGGAATTAGCCAGTGCAGTGCCTTCCTCCGTGTCTTCGCATCATATAGCAGGTGCTCCTGTTAGTCCTGCCAAGACACCCAGTATGCCCGTTACATCCGCTATCCCTGTTATGCCCGCTATGCCAGACACTGCAATAGGCAAGGAGCATCTCCGAGAGGCAGTTGGACCGATTGCCGATATCCTGAGGACGTGGGGATACAAAGTCGATTCTTATCCCTGTAGAAAACAACTGGCCAATATCGTGGCTGAGATCCTTCTGGCCAACCGCAGTCCTTACCTCCAAGATTTGACCTTCGAATTCCTGCTCGCCCTCCAGCAGGATCTGGCTCACCACAAGAGGGCCACGCTTGGACGCGTCTCCAGGGCGCTTGCTCATCTGAGGATTATCGATCAGGCTCTGCCTACGATGCACGAGATGAGCAGGGTCCCTCCCGAACAGATAGATACAACGGGGATTGCTCCGGAATGGGCGGAGTGGTGCATGCACTGGCACCGACTGTCCGATCTTGACCCACGCACCAAACGCGGCAACCTATCGAAGCTTCTGCGAGCGGGCCGTTGGCTGGCCCAGACCCATCCCGAGATCACCACTCCCCACCAGTGGACTATCGAAATCGCCGCCGAGTTTGCGGCCGCAATAAGGGAGATGAGGGAAGGAGATTTCCGTTCGCCCTCTATTCGCGCGGGACGCAGGGTCATGGGTAAACCTCTTGCCCCGGTCACGCAGCGAGGAATACTGATAGCGATGCGCTGTTTCTTCAGAGACCTCCAAGAACTGGATACAACCGATTTCAATACCAGGGTTCCACGCAGGTTTGATCCGGTCCGAGCCTTCAGAACCCCTCAGGCCATCAAGCGCCAGATTGGGCCTAACCCCAGGGATCTCGATCCACTGGTGTGGGCCAGGCTTGTCCATGCAGCTTTAGAACTGGCCGGGGAGGACCTTCCACACGCGGGTAAGGGCGTAGCTCAATATCCACTGGCCATGGTACGGGCGATCGCAGCTACTCTTGTCTATTCGGGACTTCGCAGCGACGAAATAACGCGCTTGCCTGTCGGTTGCATCCGCTGGCAGAGAGAAAATGTCCGGGTGCCGGAATCGGGAGAGATGCTACCCAAAGACGCTGTTTGCTTTCTTACAGTCCCGGTCAACAAGACGAGTGGCACATTCCAAAAGCCCGTCAACCCTGTGGTGGGTCATGCGATTACCGAATGGGAGAAACTGCGGAAGATGATAGCCCCCAACCAACCCTTGCATAGAGATCGAAAGACCGGGGTCATGGTTGATTACCTGTTCGCACACCGCGGGCGGACGATCGGCAAGGAGTATATCAACACCCGACTGATCCCGATGCTTTGCGAGAAGGCTGGTATCCCTCGAATGGACGAGCGAGGAGCAATAACAGGCCATCGCGCTCGTGCTACGTTGGCTACCTTGCTCTACAACGCGCCGGAGGGGCTATCAATCTTCGACCTGATGCAGTGGCTGGGGCATAAGCATGTGAGCAGCACGCAGCACTACGCGCGAGTAAAGCCAACCAGGCTGGCGAGTGCTTACGTAAAAGCGGAGCGCAACAGCCGCCTTGTGGAAGCACTCGTTGATACAAAGGCCGAGGCCAATGGAGATGTGAGAGTCTACTACGTGCTGGGCGAGCAAGGGCTGTGTGGCAATCCAGAGTGGGCATCGTGCCAGTACCGCATGGCCTGCATCAAGTGTCCATTCTTCGTGCCCAGAGACCGGGCTCAACTTGTTGAGGCCAGCAAGACTGTCAAGCGCTTCATGGAAGTGGTGGAGCTTACTGACGAAGAACTGGCTGCTGTTCAGGATGATCACGAGAAACTGCAGGAGGCTCTAGGGCGCTCGCAAGAAGCAGGTCACGGGTCACGGTCACCAGGCGACGGGGACTCCAGCTCGGCACAAGGGTCCAGCGCGCAAAGAACATTGGCGAGGCGGGCCAGGGGAGCCAACACTCACGGGATCCCACTGACATTTTTCGGGTTTGATAGCCCTGTGTTTGACAACCCTGTCGCACCTGTCAGAAACGACAGTGATGAATGATAAACTGCATGGGATTTACGGATCCACCCCCGAAGGGTGGGGGTTCGTAACATACGACCTGCTCGTCTTCCGACAGCAGGCGATTTCGAATGGCTGCCTTACGATGGTCGGCTTTGATGTATGATGTCCGCCTTATGATGGATTCTCCGTCCCGGTGCTGGCTGACTGGTGAATGCTGGTGAATTAGGAAGACGGGGTACTATGCGTCTGGTAGAATTGCAGAACCGGAGTCTGGAGGACATGTTTGAGAAGCAACCAAGCAGGATCACTTTCCAAACTGATTTGGCATGAAGATGCTAACGGCTGACGAGCTGCGGGCTCTGATAGCTCAGGGCGAGGGGGTGCATGTCGAACTCAAGGGTTCCGGCGCGCGGCCTATTGAGTTGGCTGAGCGTATCTGCGGTCTGGCAAATAGCGCCGGTGGTTGGGTGATCATGGGCGTGGACGATGCCACGCTGGAAATTATCGGCGTCAACAGCCCCAAGTACGCTCGTGACAATCTGATACAGGCCGCCCGGCGCTGCCAGCCGCAATTGCTATTCTCACCCCCCGAGCCTCAAAGCGTCGCGATCGATGGCAAACGCCTGGTCGTGGCCTACGTGCCGCAGGCTACCGATACGCTGTACCAGACAACCGGCGGTACCTTCTGGATACGCAAGGGCAGCCAGACCGTGCCTATGACTTTGCCTGAGCTCGTGAGCGCGATGTACCACCGGGGCCTGCGCTCGTGGGAACGGGAACCCTCACCTTTGCCCGCGTCTCTGGAGGATCTCAGCTCAGACCTGCTTGCTACTTTCATGGCGAGCCGCTCTCCGGCACTGCTGCGGCACAGCAACGACAGCCAGCGCCTGGTAGGACTTGGAGCGGCAGTCGACGTATCCGGACGAGGGTTGGTCCCTACCAACGTGGGTCTTCTGATGTTCAGCGAACTGCCACAGGCTTTGCTGCTGCAGAGCGAGGTCGATGTGGTGGAGTGGCGTGTGCCGGGCACGCCCTCTGGCATGGCACAGGGTGGGGCGGGGACAGGAGGGGCAGCACCTGGGATGGCAGCAGGTGAGGCAGGCAGAGGTGGATGGCTAGACCGCAGGCGGCTTACAGGGCCGGTTCCGGAACTGATTGAGGGTGCGCTGCACTTCGTTCAGACCCACATCCGTGTTTCTGCGCGAATAGTGGGCAGCCAGCGCATCGAGACCGCTGCCTACCCTCTTGAGGCGGTCCGGGAAGCGATTGTAAACGCGCTTGTACACCGCGATTACAGCATCGCCGGCTCAAACGTGCGCGTTTTCATCTATCATGATCATCTAGAGGTCAGGTCTCCAGGGCGGTTGCTTCCGGGGGTGTCAATAGAGGCATTGCTACAAGGCGAAGCGATATCGCGGGCCCGCAATCCGGTCCTGGCCAGTTTGCTCCGCGACTGGCCGGGCGGCCACTATATTGAGCGGCTAGGCGCTGGAGTAAGGCTCATGATGACTGCGATGCAGGAAGAGGGGCTGCCGCCTCCCATACTAGAAGAGGTTGGTGATGAATTCGTGGTTCGCTTCATCAGCACGAGCGCCGAAGCAGGATCAACTTTCACCGGCGTGGCAACCATGCCGGCGGAGATCCAAGCAACGTCGGCTGGTGCCCCTGCTGTGCCCCTGCTCCTGCCGCAGGTGCGTTGAGAACTGGGCGGTTGGTACTGCCGGAGGCACGATTGCGGCGGCTCAATGAGCGCCAGCTAAGGGCTCTGGAAATCGTACAGGAGCAGGGGAGTATCAGGAATGACAGCTACAGGGCCACTACTGACATCAGCGACCGGACGGCTGCGAGGGAACTGCGGGAGTTGGTCGATCTGGGGCTTCTTGTGCGGAGGGGTTCGGGCAAAGCCCTGCACTATGTCTTGCCTCAGGGTGACGAGCCATAAGGGTACGGCTGTTGTATCTGCGGTTGTGGATATTGCAGACCCCGTTTACATAAGCGACGCGTCTGCCTGGCACCCGTACCTAAGATAGCTTCGGTAGCTGCGTAACTCACATGGAAATACTCACCTCTATTTTCAGCCTTGCCCGCCATAATCTGACGGGAACTGGAATCCCGCCAAGAACTGGCGGGTAGTGCTCTTTGCCCGCCAGTTCTTGGCGGGATTCCACAGGGCGGCGCAGCAGCGTAACTGCTATACGGGTACACGCGCTTCCGGACAGCCATATAAATGGCTGGTCCTTGAGGGTCGCTCCACATATATGCCAGCCCTCGACGACTGAACTGCTGCTCAGTGGCGTGGACATGTTCGCCTGCATCCGGTCATTTGAGTAACTTCAGAGAGTCCAAGTAGCGCTCGATCTCGGGTGTGAGGCTCCCCTCATCTGGCATCACCACGTACACGTTGTAGAAGCGGTCCCCGACCAGGTAGATGCGGCAGATGCGGTACTTACCGTCGTCAGCCAGCACCCTTAACTCCCGGCCCGGATAGCCGTCGAGGGAGATCTTGCTCTCGCTCAACAGCTTGCCCTGCACTCCCGCCACTATGTAGTCGCGTTCGTTGTCCAGCCATTTGTCAGCGCCCGTCTTAGCTATCAAGGCGTGGGGGTAATCGGCGTACTTCAACACGTAGGCAATTGGCCCTTGCTTTACTCCATACATTTCTGTGGTCTGGCCGTTTGGCATGTTCGTGGTGCTGTAATCAGGCGTCTTGGGCATGAGAACGGTGAAGCTGCCGTCGGTGGGTGAGAAATCGTACCAGCCGGTGTGCCTGGTGGGTGCGGGGGCCGGCGTGCCCGCAACGGGGACCGTGTTATCGATTATCTTGACCCCCGCGGGCAGCTTGAACATATCGGCCCTCACGCTCTCCTCATCCAGCAACTCATCCAGCGTTATGCGCTTGGTATTGATTATCTGGTGTTGCCCGGTCGGCCCCTGTACATCCCAGGTGATGATGTGCTGCTCCTTAAGGATCTGGTATGTCTGATTGTCTACCCAGAGCTTGTAGTCATGCTGTGCCGTCTGGTAACCCTGTGCCTTGCCCTCGGCGAGGTCCCTGGGTGTGTTCGACACAAAGCTACCCACGTGCCCTTCTATCACCACCACACTGTGCCCGTCCAGGGTGTCCGAGCCTGCTATGCGGGTGTTTGGCGATGCTAGCATCTGGTCTATCGCTTGCCTGTTAGGGAGCACCTGGTCAAGGAAGAAGGTGTTACCTTCCGGCATCTTCTGAACGGTCTTGCCGTCACCGTCCGCCGGGAATTGCCATATACCGTCGTCATTTATGAGTTGCGCCCCATCCCAGGGCATAGGCGTACCGGAGGGCGTAACCATGGCCGGCTTCCACATCATCAGGCGCTTTTGCCCGTTAGCGAGCCATACTTCGTCTGTCCAACCACCTGTCTCGCCGGTTACACTATCAGTCTGTCGGATAACGATATGACGCACTTTGCCCACGGGAACGAAGGTGCTCGCGTCGGCGGCTTTCTGCAGCAAAACAGAGGCAGAAACAGTGCCGGCCCTACCGGTAAAGTACAGCACGACCGCAACCAGGAGCAAACTGGCCATGACAAAGGCTGTGAGCCGCAGTAATCCTGGCTTGATCGTCGCCACGGATGCGCCGGGTGCGTGGGATTCCCCCCACGAGAGACCCCTAAGGCCCTTGCGCTGCGCGCTGCGAGGGTGCATGGTGTCCTTGGTGTGCCTGATAAGCCCGTTGGACCCCTGTTCTCGCGCTCCAACGTTGCTGTGCTGGGCCGGCACACTGCGGCCCCCTTCTCGTATCCTGGGCCATAAGTTCCTGCCCTCCGGAACCCCGCTTTCAGCTTCCTCTTGCAGGATGTGCTCGATACGGACCCGTATGGGTAGCTTGTGCATTTCAGGCAGATCAGACGTCGTGGACATCATACATCTCCTTTTCCAAGGGCACCCTTCTTGACGGACTCGATGATGCCGATGAGACTGAGGGAGCACTGGCATTCGGCACGATATGCTTCTCCACCGGTACGCCTTCTTCCGAATCTACCGAACCCGGCCGGGCCCACGAAGGTAGCAACCTGCGCAGCCGCTCCCGTGCAGCATACAGTCGCCAGCGAACGGTGCCGGGGGTGCAGTCCAGCCGCTCGGAGATCTCCGCGTCGGTCAATCCCAGGTAGTAACGCATTACCACGGCTGCGCGCTGCTCGGTAGGCAGTTGGGCCAGGGCCGAGCTGAGAGCTTCCGTCGTGTCCAGCCTCTCCAGCTGCTCCTCCAGCGAGCGATAGTAACTGGCTATTTGACCGGCATCGAGGCCGGTGAGCGAGCCTGTGATCTCTGTCTGGTCTCCATAGGTAGCGCCGATCTCTCCTTGCCCACTTTCTCTATCCAGCGAAATCGTACGCTTGCGCCTGTTCACAGCTTTCACCGCATCGTTCACGACGATGCGCAAGAACCAGGGGGCGAAAGACCTGGCGGAGTCAAACTGGTCGATCCTCTCATAAGCGTGCAGAAAGGCAGCCTGAACTATATCTTCCGAGAGCGAAAGATCGCGGCAGATGAGATAGGCGGTGCGTATAGCCTTGGCCTGATACCGAAGGACAAATTCTTCCAGGCCATCGATATCGCCTCTCTTCAGCCGAGCTATCGCTACCTGCTCACTCATCCGACATTCCTTCGGCCCCCTTCCAGCCTCTAGTCCACAGGCCCACAGGCCCACAGGCCCACAGGCCCACAGGCCCACAGGCCCACAATAACCCGGTTTCGGCTCGCTGGTTTGCCCGGCAGTTTTAGGCCTCACATCCTTAATATCTTCAGCAACGGCGAAATGTTAGAGCGTGCCCTGGAATCGGGCCAGCAGGTGAGGCCGGGTCCATTATGAACGGGAGGCCCAGCATAGCGAGCGATCCTGCGACGTACACGAGGGTGGATATTATCGCTTCCGAGGTGGCTTGCGCCACCCTGATACCGGCGTACGGACCGAACATCTGATCGGGCGCTACAAAGGCGTAGGTGATGCCTTCCATAAGATTCAGGTAGGCTCCTAGGCCAATGCTGCCCGCAAAGAGCAGGCCGGTAGCGATATAGAGCGCGCGCTGCTCGTCTCCAGCTGCTGCAGCCGAAGCGAGCAAGAAGCCCCCGACCAGCGGCACCAGAACAGAGAGTCCTGTTCCCTGGTAGGGATAGTCCAGGATACTCGCTCGCCCGCCTATGGCGGCTGCCTGCTGGATAACGAAGATGCCCGCAATCGCCAGAGACCACAGAGCACGGGTGCGATACCCTCTCTTGAACATGGAGAGGGCGAACCCCGCACCGAAACCCACTACTACCCAGGGTACAAACATGACTACCGCGGCCGCAAGCATACCGGGAGCGTTGAGCAACCCGCCATAGTGCATCATTGCCCCCGCGAGGGCCAACGCTAATGCTATGGCCAGGTAGCGCCCGCGTCTACCACTGCTGCTCGCCAGCAGTCGGGCAGCCGGGAAGAGGAGGAAATACATGGCAAGCGGCGCCAGAGACCATAGCCAGGTGAAATCCAGTTCGCCTGCAGAGCCCTGCTGCAGTAACGCGCCGCCAGGCAGCATGAGAAGTACCGGAAGGATCAGAAGACCTATACTCATTCGAAAGCCACGATGAGGCTCCAACCGCGAGGGCGTATCCGTATCTGTGCGCGCTCCTCGACCGACGCGTGTTATGATGTTGCCCGCAAGAGAGCGCGATAAGCACGATAAGGGCGAAAGGAGTAGCGAGTGGATAGGTATTATGAGTAGCGCAAGAGCGACTGCAAAGTAAAGAACGCTTATCCACACCTCTGCCTGAGTGGCCTGGCCGGCCAGCACCAGCAGCCTTGCGTGTTCCGGGCTCGATGACGGCACTGCCGAATACTGCTCTACCTGATACATGAGTGTAGACATCTCGTAAAGGTACAGGCGCAGCCCTAAGGTTGCGAGAACCACGAACCAGGCAGCGATATATAAAGCATAGCGCCGCCTACCGGATGTAAGCGTCCACGCGAGCAGAACACTGCCGAGGGGGAGGGGCGCTGCGTACAGTAGCGCTGCTGTCCCGGTTACGCCGTGCTCCCACAGACGCAGGCTGGTCCCGACCATCGCAGCAAAGAGACTCAGCCCCACGCCTCCGCAGAGGAGGGCCAGCAAGCGGTGTCGGGGCCACGCCCGTAGGAAGGCAAGCGCCAGGGGCAGGCTGGCCAGAACCCAGAGCATGATAGTGACGTGCCAGGGGGTGGTGGAGTCGTCTACGTCCGGTACGCCCAGCCAATCCGCCAGTCCGAAACATAGCGACGCCAGCATAACCGCCCACAACAGAACCATAGGCCAGCGGCGAGCACCTGCGGTTGTATACTGACCCACTAGCTTGCTTGCGGAGAGGCTGAGCAGGCAACAAACGGCTATCGCGAGCATCCACAGGACGTCCCCATAGCCCAGGACACCGCCCGAAAGCGCGAGGACGACCTGTATAAGATCAGGCATGTGTTTCTCTCCCGTCCTTTGAAACCTAATGTTTTCGGTTACCGCAGCAGGAGTGACGGCGTAAGTCTGTCAACGTAAATCAGTGCATCAAAGGCTGCGGTGAGGCTAAGTGTGTATGTCCCACTATTAGGTGGAGCATAATGACCACCAATGCTCCAAATCTTCCGCTGGCTGCCTAACCAATTAATTGCTGGTGAGTCCTGGCTGACCGCTTGTAAGTCGAGCAAAAAGATTGGAATAGAGGCGGAATGGAAGTATTGCTCGTAACTGCTCTCAGACGGTTCAGCCACCGTGACTGGCTCAGGAGGATCCGATTCGCTCGCACTCGGCCCATACGCATTGATAACACCGCCGTAGAAATCTAGCCCTAGCACTCTCATATCCTCTCCATATTGCTCCCGCAGATATTGGCCCATGCTCTTCACGCGAGGCGATATTTGAATTGGAGAGGTTTCCACATGCGCATTGTGTGCCGATATGATTATCCTGGAGTTTGGTCCGGCGTGTTGGACGATCCATTCCACATTCTCGGCCATATATTGATCGCGCAGGTGGTCGACAGGATTCTCGCTCGGGCCACCCCAGAACGCTGCTGATTGCACAGCGGTTTGTGCGGCATGTAGAGCCTCGTCAAATTCCTGAGCCGACGAGCGTGCTTGGTAGCGAGCCTCATTCTCTTCCAGGGCATCATAAACGTGCTGGATACTGTCCTGACATGCAGACTTGTCGAGGGCCATCCGGTGTCGATACGCCTCCATGGATCCGTAGCAGGCATATTGCTTGGCCGCTTGATCTACCGTTTGTGGATCTACCTTCTGAAGAAAATCGAGCACGTAGCTTATTGCTGGACCTGCGTCCTGCATATCGAATCCTTGCAAGTTCACCGCCGAGAGACGATTGGGTACCAGATCTTGACGTTCATTGTACGACTGTATCCACCCAAAAATATCCAGCATTTCGGTTGTGCCCCATGGGAACCGATAGTGATTGAGCCCCTGCATTGCCTTCGCAATTTCGTCAGTATGGTGATCTCCGGTTTGAAGGTAACTGTTCACCTCCTGCGCTTCAGCCCAGCCATCCTCCAACGCAAATACAGTAAAGCCCATTTCTTTCACGAGAAATTGTAGGATGCGCTGCTTCATTGTGAAGAACTCATGACTGCCATGCGTCGATTCGCCCAGCGCCACTATGTGCGCGTTACCTATCACACCCTTGAGCGCCATCAGATCTTGGTCATTGCTATCCGGCTCAGTAGTTCGCTGCGCAACCACGCGATTGCGCAGCCAAGCGGTGGGATCGTAGAGCTCCCCGTACCTGAGTGCTCCGAGTTGAGCCAGCAAGATGTCATACGGCGGCTGATTTTCGAGATGGGCCTCAAATACCGCTCGCTCGAAGTATTGGACAGTGTAGGTTTTGCCGTTGAGTTCGCTCTTCTCCTGAAACTCGTCGGAGATCGGATAACCCTGCTGCATCAAGCCGCCGTGCTCTTGCCAGTACTTTAGGAACTTGCCGCCCAGCCTTCGGCCAGTCTGGGGGAAGAGCACCGAATTCGCCTGAGTGTTGGGAGCTTGATTGGGCGCGCCCTGTGGGTATTTCTCGCGATAAGAGCTCTGACCCAGGAGAGATATCAGCACATTGTATGGTGCCTGGTTTTCAGGGTGGAACTCGAACTCGGCCCGCTCGAAATACTGGACGGTGTAAGTTTTACCATCGGTGCGAGATACTTCCTGCACCTCGTCACTGATAGGATAACCTTGCTGCATCAAGCCGCCATGGGTGTCCCAGTATTCAAGAAACCTCCCCTTTACCGTGTGCCCCGTTTCTGGGAATAACCTCGAACTCGCTTGGGCGTGTGCGCTGTTCGTCGACACGTTTCCGGGTAAAAGGACGCTGCAAATCAAGAGAAGTGCAAGGGATGTAATTAACCGTGCACGAGGTTGGATACTGCCGGCCATCTTGTTACACCTCGACTTTCTGCCAAACCACTCCGGCCAGCGATGACGTCGGCTCAGCAGCGAGCCTTTGAGCTGCGCTGCTAAATGAGTGCACCTGCATAGTTAACGAGGCCCCTCGGGCCAGGTTCTGGCTGCTCCGCGCACTGGTACGGTGGTCCGTCGCGCTAATAGTTCAGCGCAGAGGTCCTTCTCAACGCCTGCCATCAAGCGCGCGCCCGGCGATGCGTGCTCGCCCAACTACAGGCAGCAACCAACTGATGAGCGCACCGAGGCACATACCGCCTATTAGCGCGAGGAACAGCCACTGCGCGATGGAGCTCTTGATCAGCTGCCATAGAACGGTGTAGGTACCCGGCTGGCTCAGGTCAAGGGAAGCGCCTTGATTGCCCAACCCCAGGGCCAGCGTCCCGATGTAGTATGCGTAGTGGGTGATCACCGCACTCAACAGGAAGAGCGCAGCCACAGCGCCCGCTCTTACAGGCATACCCACCAGGCTGAATCTGAGCTTGCGTGAGGCAACCAGCAAGAGGGCCAGCAGCAAGAGAAGTGAGAGTAACATGAGGAGCCAATCGCTTAGCAAGCGGTGATCACGCATCGCCTGCTCAACAACTCCCCAGATGATCCCGAGTAGGATCGCCGTGAGCGCCAGATTCCCCACTCTCGTGCGAGATAGATATTGGGTGTTTGCAGGCTCCGGCTCCTGAACTCCCAGTGATGATGTGAACACTGTTGTCGCCTCCACAGCATTAGATATACACTGTTGTTCTCTCGTACTTGCACACATGAGCCCATCGCAGGCATCACCAGCCCACTCGTCCCTACGACTCGTGATGAGGCTGTCGCTTAGAGCGGCGGGCTTCAATCAATACCAACACTCCCCCGGCAAGGGCAAGCGCCACATAAACAAGTATGCCCGCCCAGGTGTTGTCAGGGTAGAACTCGTTGGGGCCAGCAGTTAGGTAGCGTGCCGACAGGTATACAGCGGGCAGCAGTCCCATGCCTATAAGCACGAACCCAAAACCTCGATCACCTGCACGCCTCAAGCGGTACAGCACGAGCACCAGCCCGAGCAGAAAGATGGGGATGCCGACCGAGAATACGGCCATCAGGCCGAAGCCCAGCAGCGCACCCGCGAGCAGCCAGTAGAGGTTACCCATTCGTGTTAGCTTTGTCGTGACAATCGGTGAATTCATGGCATTCATCTCTCTTTCAGCGTACGCACATTCGTTGTCCTACGAATGTGCTACCGTGCTAGCGCGCTAGCGTGCCGCGACGAGCCTTACGGTCCGGGCTGGGCAGTAGGTGGCAAAGGTTGTTGAACCTGGGCGGGATCAGCAAGGCTCCAAATCTTCCCGCTGTCAGCACTCTTGAGGAATAAGATATAAACAGTGCCGGGGTTGTTCGTATCGGAGGCCGTAAGCAAGGCGTATCCTACGTTGGCGCTTACAAACTCCAGCTGGCTCATCTGGTAACCGAGTGCCACGGCTTTCTCCATCCAATCGGCAGATCCCCCGACCTTCTCCCATATAGCGCCGTTGCCGGACCATGCAGCATCACCGTTGGTGGTACCGTATAGCTGGCCATTGACCGGTGTGCCGGGGCCAACGGACATAGGGTCTGTGCTCCACACCCACCAGTGAGCAGCATCGAGAAAGAAGGATGAGCCAGGGTAGGAGTACGGCACCGCACTGCTGCCCCGCCAGGTGCTACCCCCATCGGCGGTGATGAACACTGCGGTGCTTTGGTCTGTGGTTGTGCCATTTTGCGACGTAACAAGGGCGGTAACAGCACCTTTGCCGGCGTCCTTCCCGGAAAAGAAGGTTGGAGGGCCCAACACGCTTATCGTTACCAGCGGGTCAACGGAATCGGCCACTGCCAATTTCTGTGCGACCCATCTCTTACCGCCATCACGAGTAATATATAGCTCCTTCGGAGCGGTAGATGCCTGGCTGCCCACAAGCCAACCCGTGCTTCGGTCGCGAAAGCTTATATCACCTCCGAAGGGCAGCGCACTATTGTCGGTGCTTGCAACCTCCCGCCAGGTGATACCTCCGTCCTCAGTAGCAAAGAGCTGGCCTATTGTGTAGGACATGCCACCAGCGCCCCACACCACCATCCAGCCGAACTGCCTATCCACGAAGTCCAGAGACACCTGGGCATAGGGCTGGACGAAGAGATAGCGGGTGGGCAGGGGCAAACCGCTCCACGCCTTTCCGCCATCGGTGGTTCGATATACCGTTACGCCTTTTGTATTCGCCTTTCCGGCCACAATCCAGCCGACGTTGGCGTCGAGGAAGTGCATGCCGATTAGTTCGCCGCCGCCAGTCGGCCCCGCAAATGGGCTGATGTTGCTCCAGGTACGTGCTCCATCAGTCGTTCTGAGGAGAACACTATTCATGTTCGGGTACTCGCCGATCGCGCTCGCACCCCAGCCATTGTTCTCGTCTACCATCTCGATGTGCCGCAGGTTCCACACGGCTGCGCGCAGGGCGTCCGGAACGTTGCCGCTGCCGACCGGTGTAGGAGGCTCAGGCATTGCCTCGGTGGCAGTGGCAGGAGGGCCGCCGGGGATGGGCGTCACACCGGTGGGCACAGGTGTTATGGTCGGTTCGATAGGCGCCAGGGTAGGGGAGGGGCCAGTTCGCGAGCCCGGTGCGAATACCAGCACGGTCTCGTTGGCCGCACTGCCGATCGCCAGTGTCCGCCCGTCGTGTGACCACACGAGACTGTCCACGGCCTGCCCCACCGCGGTACGGTCGTTCAGAGCCTCGCCGGTGGACGGATCGTACAGGACGAAGAAGGCCGCACCTGTATTGTCGGAAGTGCCGATAGCCAGTACGTTAGCGTAGCTGGACCACGCCACCCTGCTAACCGGTCGGCCCGGGGAGATTGTCTGGAGCACCTCTCCCTTGGTCGCGTCCCACACCATGGCCACGCTCTCCCGAGTGCCGCTATCGTTCCCCACCACTCCGGACAACCTATTGCCGTCAGGCGACCAGACGACCTGCGTCACTCGCGAGGGTGCCTGCACCGATATCGAGAGGAGCTCTTTGCCGCTCTGCACGTCGGTCAGCTTGATTGCTCGGTTCTGACTCATCGCCAGCCGCTTCCCATCAGGTGACCAGGATAGGCCGTTCACCGCGTTGAGCTCTGTTGTGTTGGCGTCAGGGTGTGTGGTGAGGGGCGCAGGCCAGGTAGGTAGGGGCTTTGGCACCTCTGGCCTTGCTGTCGAGTCCCACATGTATACCTGCCAGCCATCGGTGTACGCGAGAGTATGCCCGTCGGGCGACCAGGCCATCTGCGTCAGCATGTTGCGCGAGGTGATGGTGTCGAGCAGGCTAACGCTTCCGGACGAGGACACATCAAGCAGCAGGATGAAACCGCTAGCACCTGCGGAAGGCTGGGACGCTGGGATGGTCTCGTTGCCCATGGCTGCCAAGACTCGTCCATCGCTCGACCACGCAATGTCTGTTATAGTGCCAGCTCGCTCCAACTTATAGGTGAAGCGCACCTGCCCCGTAGTGGGGTTGCGAAAGGTCACATCGCGGGAGGTGGCCACGGCCAGCAGCCCGCCCTCGGCAGACCATGCGAGAGCGCCGGAATAAAGTTGGCTGGCCTTCCACCTTGCCCATGGCTGCAGGCTTCGAGCGAATGCTGGTGGGTCCCCCTCAGATGCAGCCGGGGGAGGTGGCACTAACATCGGAGTGGGCGTTAGGACCGCGCCTGGAGAAGCAGCTGGCGCGCCGAGGGGCACCGCCCACAGTGTGAGCTTGCCTGCAGAGGCGTCAGCGACCGTCAACCGCTTGCCGTCAGGCGACCAAGCCAGGTCTGTGGCCCTGCCCTGCAGCGTTCGCAGCGGGCTCTTTGCCGCAAGGTCCAGATCGTACAGATCGATTCGCTCGTTGGTAGTCTTGCCACCCTGCACGTCCGCCAGACCAACTGCGATTGTGCTCCTTGTAGGTGACCACGCAAGGCTCGTTATGGTATCAGCGTGAATTTCCGGGGCGTTGACCCCAGTCATCTGCATCCACTCGTTGAGCCTGTAGTCGCCCGTGATGCCCCACAGCGCAATATAGTTGCCGTTCTTCCCGCCGGCCTGTCCGGTCACAACGGCAGCCAGCACCCCTCCGCCATTGGGCCACGCAATCCTGGCTACCTTACCGTTGTTCTGGAGGGTGGCTACCTTCGCGTTGGCCGAATCTGGATCCCAGATGGTTATGGTGCTCCCTCGACTGACCGCCAACCTGTCCGCCGATGACCATGCAATTGCAGTGATCCTCGCCCCGCCGGCGGTCGTAGACCGTAACTCGGCGGGTATGAACTGGCCGGAAGAAGGCAGGCTGTTCCCCGCGTCACTTATTCTCAATAGTGTGACCGTGTCTCCGTCTGAGTAAGCCAGCGTATGTCCATCCGGTGACCAGGCCATAGCCACCGCCCCCACAGCAATGGCTGAGGATTCCACACCCCGTAAGCTCGCCGAGTCCCACAGCATAGTCTCCCCACCGCCAGTGCTGCCGCCACCATTACCATCTTGCGAGCGCGTCGCCAGCAGCTTGCCGTCGGGGGACCAGTAGATGCCTGTGTATGCGCGGCCAGGCACTGCACGATCCACTGTTATCTGAGTGCCACCGTTTGTGGCTGGATCCCATAGCCTTATGGTGCTCGGCCCCAGCACGGCGAGCATGGGTGACCGGCCATCAGGCGACCAGGCGATGCTGTCCGCGTCCACCAACTGCTCCTGTGTAGTGGTGATTGGTTGAAGAGAAGCCGCGAAGGCCTCGTTGCTCAACTCGCCTGCCGAGGCCGAGGTAGGGGTAATCCATGGCTGAGGGGTGCCCGTCAGCGAGCGCCCATCCGGGCCCGTGCCTCGTAGCTGCCGCGAGCCGAGGAGCGCCGACATCCCCACGAAGAGGAGTGCCAGGAGTGCGAAACCAACGACGCCCATAGCCACTGACGCGGCCCTGCTCATGTTGTGACGAAAGCCGCGTGCGGGCGCTAAGGCCGCTGTAGCCGGAAACGTGGGCAGTAAACGCCCGGGGACACGTGCCCCGCCGGCTTGCTCTACGCTGGTCGGGGGCCGTTGGTGCGTCCCTGGCTGTTCTATCGCCTGTTGCTCGACCCGTTCGGCTTGTCTCGCTTGCAGCTTGCTTATTAGTCGCTCCTCCAGTTCTCTGCGAAAGCGCGCGTCCACCTCGGGCATAGTAGCTGAAAGCAAGGCATCCACCTCAACCGGCCCTGCGATGTGGCTAGACACCAGGGCATCCTCTGGCCTGCGTAGGTCGTTGCTATCGTGATCCCTCGCACCGTTGTTACTGTTCTTGTTATCCCTATTTTGGTAAGGCTGCTCGTCCATGTGCTGTGCCCCTCATGCCTGTCCGGTTCGGTACTTTCTTACAACCAGTTTGCTGTAATCGTCTGTTGTCGCGCCTCTAATGGCTCAGCTTGCGCCGGCCGTCTTGAGCCGCGCCTGAAGCTCGTCGAGTGCCCTGCTGAGCGTAGATGCAACCGTGCGCTCGTCTATACCGAGAATCTGGGCGATCTCCTGATTGTGTAGCCCAGCGAAGTATCGAAGGCTTACTACTTCCCTCCGCCTTGAGGGCAACTCGTTCACAACAGTGTGCAGGTGGGCGAACAGCTCTTTGCGTAGCAGCGCGTCCTCAGGCAGCAGAGTGTTGGCCGCTATGGGCGGGAGCGCATCCGCCGGTAATAACCTGCCGTGTCGGGCTGTGTCGCGGTGGAAGTTAGCCACAGCGTTGTGAGCGATGCGAAAGACCCACGCAGCAAACGAACCCCCGTGCCTCCACTCGAATCGAGGGAGATCTTCTACTACCTTGAGGAATATCTCGGATACGAGGTCCTCGGCTTCGTCCCGGCGGCCTACCCTGTAGCTCACGTAGGTGAAGACGCGCGGCAGGTAGCGGTCGTACAGTTGCCTGAACGCCTCGGGTTCGTATGCTGCTCGCTCAACCAGCCGTTGGTCGTCGTCTGTGCTCATTGGGGCTCCGATAGAGTCCTCTCCGTCCGGGTCCAGAACCGCGAACCATAAGATATAACACCAGCACGAACATATTACTGCTTAACCCTCGGAGAGCCCATGGAGCAGCAGGAGGCGAACGCGGGCGCGGATCAGACAAAGTGTAGAGTAATACTGTGACGATAGGGTATCGTTAGGGTAGCGACACTTCATTGGGGAGTTCCCTCGCCACCAGGGTCCTGGGGCAGAGCACCTCACACACACATAGTCACTCCGCCAGCAAAACGGGCGGCAATCAAGAGAGTTGCGCAGGTGAGGGCCGCAGGGGCCTAATAGATGACCGATGTTCGCAGCGTGTTACGAGTTAGCATGGCCTGAGGGTTCGAGTCCCTACGCGCGAACCTTTTGCCCTCCAAGATCGTAAGAGGGTTCACATCCCTCCCAGGTGTCACGAGACATAGACCTTATTTCAGGTAAGGCAGGAAGTAACCGGGGCCCGAGACAGTAAGGAGAGCAGTCCGAGAGGCGATGCAAACGGAGAGCGATGAACAGCTAATGGGGCGCGTGAAGCTTGGCGGTGGAGAGGCTCTCTCCTTGTTGGTAGAGCGTCACCATAGCCCCTTGATAGGCTACCTCTACCGCATGGTCGGCGGGGATCGCGCGCTGGCTGAGGACCTGGTACAGGAGACTTTTGTTCGCGTCATCACCAGCAGGAGCTACAGGCCGACGCAGCCTTTCAAGCCCTGGCTGTACGCTATCGCCACCAACCTCGCACGCGATCACTTCAAGGCCGCCGACACGCGCTACTTGGCTGGCGATCCGGATATTGTGGGTAGCGGCGAAAGGGCAGCGGACCAGGGGGTAGCTCCTGGTCCGGAGGACGCGGTATTGCGAGCCGAGAGGGGCCAGGAGGTTGCCGCCGCGATGGCTCGGCTATCACCGGAGTACCGCTCAGCACTGCTCCTGCGCTTCTATGGCGAACTCAGCTTGCAGGAGATCGCGGCTGCCCTGGGCATACCCGTGGGCACCGTGAAGTCCAGGCTTTCGGTGGGCTGCCGCCGGTTACGGGACCTACTGGCGGGCGAATCTGTGGCGAACGCACCTGTGGCAAGCACATCTGACCAGCAGAGCGAGGTCGGAATAGACAAGGCGCAACGCAGCCAAAGAGGACATGGCTATGAAAGATAACAGCACGTCTCCGGCGGTCAGCGACACCATACGGCTGGCAGCTATGTTGCGGGAGCAGGGTGAAGAAGAACAGGACATCGCCACGCTTGCGCGGGCGCTATCCCGCTTGCAGGAGTGGCAGGCTCCGGCGCCAACGGCGGTAGAGACTACCCGCTTGCTATCGGCCCTGACGCCACTGCTGCCGACCACCTCTACTGCCCTCACCACATCCATCTCACCTGCGTCGCCCACGGTGCCAACGGTGCCAACGGTGCCCATCGTGCCTGCGGTGCGCTCGGTCGTCGAGCCGTCACCCGTTCGGCAAGCTCTACTTAGTCAGAGCGTCCGTCCCCAACGCGAACTGACCCTTTTCTTCAACGTGGCCCTGGCGCAAGTAGGATTGCTGAGGCCCGCCTTCTGGATCGCCAGCGCCGCGATCGTGCTGGTAGGCACCCTGGCCGTGCTGTCCGGCCTCTCAGTGGACCAGGCGTTCACTCTAAGAGCCCTGGGACCTCTGCTCGCTGTTATAAGCATTAACAGCCTTGTGCGAAGCGCCAACCTGCGCGTGCTCGAAATCGAAATGTCGTGCCCGGTTTCTCCTGTCAAGCTTGCTCTTGCCCGGTTGATGGTGGTACTTGGCTACGACATAGCCCTGGGGCTGATCATGAGCTTGCTGTTATGGGGAACGCAAGGAGCAGGAGCCAGCCTCTTGAGACTTACGCTCCACTGGCTGGCTCCTCTACTGCTGGTGGCGGGCGCCGCTCTCCTGCTAAGCATCAGGATGCACCCGGCAGCCGCTGCCTCCACGGCATACGCCGGCTGGTTACTGGTATTGTCAGCAGCGATGCTGGAAGGCAAGGAGGGTGTGCTCACCGCGCTTCTAACGCAGGGCGAGCTAGTGCTGCTCATAGTAGGCGGGTGCCTGCTTTTCGCCTCGTTACTCAGCGTCCGTAAGGGTATGCCGGCTATGCTCCAGCGAGGCTAACAAAGCACAGTGCTAGAGGAATCCAGGGGAAGTAGAGAGGGAGAGAAGGTATGTCCAATACACCAAAGGCAACTGCAACGACAAGGGCGGGGGCAACAAGCACCGTGGCGGGAGCCGCGGCTACTGACCGGCCTCTCCGAGCGGTTATGCCCGCCCCCAGTCCTGTCTCCTCAGTCGTGGTGTGGGAGTTGCGCCGGATAGCATCCTCACGCTCTATGTGGCTGTTGGTGGGGGTGGCCTTTCTCTTCTTCGCCCTCATTACGCTGCTCCTGAAAGACTCGCAGTCCCTGGTTTATGGAGAGCCTCAATCCGTCGATGGCGCTATGGCTCGGCCCGACACAATCAGGGTCTCAGGCACTAGCGCCTGGGGCATGTCGATCACGATACCCAAGTATCTCCTGCTTGTGTTTGGGATGTTGCTACCTTTCGTTGCCGTGGACGGAGTGGCGCGCGATTTCAAGCGACGCACGCACGAAATCGTGATGGCAGCGCGAATACCAACCTGGGCTTACGTGGTTGGCCGGTACATGGCAGTGCTGGTTATAGCACTCGGCCTCGCGCTGGTGATGCTCGCTGCAGTGCTCCTCGCAGGCTTTGCCCTTCATCTGTGGGCCGGATATCCACCCCCGAGTACATCAGCCATACTGGCTCTGTGGGCCGTGGCCGTGCTGCCCGCTGCCGTTCTATTGAGCGGGTTGGGCTTCGCGCTCGGCACGCTACTAACAAGGCATGCGAACAGCATCAAGGCGGTCTTGCTCGTGGGCTGGGTGCTGTGCCAGTTCACAGGGGCGCTATGGGAGGACTCTGCCGGACAGGGTGCTTACGCGCTGGTAGACCCAGCCGCCGTCATGATGTCACAAAGCATTCAAGGGCCATATGCTGTGGCCTTTTTCAGGAGCGTCGGTGAAGTGATCGAGGCAGGAAAGCCAATGTCCAAGCAACAAGCAGAAGGCATAGTTAGGGACGTGGAACAGAAGACGCCGGACTTGTGGCCCTGGATACTGCCCAGGTCTGTCTATGCCGCGACGGGACTGGCGGCCGTAGCGTTCGCCGCGGCAAGGTTCCGGCGCTTCAAGGGCGCGTAATCCAGCAGGTGGGGAAAGGCGGGCATGTTATACATCAGGCGGGGGTAGCGCAGGGCATAGCGAAGGAGGAGAAGTCAGTGGGCACCACCGGCACCAAATCGCTGAACATAGCCAATAACGGCTTCGGCAGAAGGAGTGATAGTGCGGATGGCCGCGTCCTCCAGCACTCGACGGTAATGGCAGGCGATGCAAGGCACGCTCTGGCCTCGGTGGTAGGGTGGGAGTTGAACCGAGCCACGTCGGACTGGCGCTCCTGGCTGCTGGTGGGTGCGGTCTTTGCGGGCGCGTGCCTTCAGGCACCGCTGAACTCGGGCCACTTCGACAGAGATCACCTCAACTTCCCAATCCATAGCGCCTTTGGTCTGGCTGTTGGATACATGCAGATGTTATCTATCGTGTTTGTAGCCATAGGTTCGAGCATGGTAGCTCGCGACCTGAGCCGCCGCACTCACGAAGTGCTTATGGCTACTCCCATACCGACATGGGCGTACGTCTGGGGCCGCTGGCTGGCAGGGGTGCTCATGTGTCTGGGTCTAAGCATAGTGGCGCTTCTGGGCATCATAGCAGGCGGGTGGGTGCTACAGATGGCAGGCGCACGGCCCGCAGCATATGAGATGCCCGACGCGGTTGGCCTTGCCATAGCCTTTGCGCTAATTGTCCCGGTAGACGTCTTCCTCCTTACAGGTTTCAGCTTCACTCTGGGTACGCTGCTCCCTCGCTGGGCCAATCTTGCTATCGTAGCAGTGGTGGCGCTGTGGCTCGTGGGAATGCCGGTGTACGCTGCCAACTACACCGACAGAGCCAACACCTGGCTCCCCGGGCACCCCTTCATGCTGAACGCGATGGGCCGCTACTACCTGGATGCCCTCCAGGATGCGCAGTCGTCGCACGCGAGTATTACGTTCGAGCAGCAGGTGAAATTGGCCTATGAGGTGGGCACCCGTATGCCTGATTTGTCACTATGGCTCTGGCAACTGTCCTATATGGGAGTAGGTGTGGTTATGGTGGCACTCACGGCCCGCTACTTCAGCCGCTTCCGGTATGAGCTGTAGTGCACACCAGCAGAGGTAGCAGATGGCAATGCTTATGTCGCCACCGAGGCGGGAACGACAGCGTGCAAGAGACACGGGAGAAGCAAGCATGGAGCTAAGTATGGACTCAAGTATGGAGCTGAAGGTAGAGGGTTTGGGCAAACGGTATGGTGAGCGCTGGGCGCTGAGGGACGTCACTCTGCAGTGCGGGCCAGGTTTAGTGGGCCTTGTGGGGCCGAACGGGGCTGGTAAGACCACCCTCATGCGCATTGTAGCCACCCTTCTCGACCAGACGGAAGGCCACGCAGCCTGGAACGGGCTCGACACACAAAAGCAAGGTGAAGCCGTACGGCGTACCCTCGGCTACCTGCCGCAAGACTTCGGTTTGTACCCGGAGCTTACAACGCGCCAATTCCTGTGCTACATAGCCGCCATGAAGGGCATACCCACTGAGTTGGCGAAGCGCCGGGTAGACGAACTGATAGAAGTGGTCAACCTGGAGCCCGATGCCGACCGTAAGCTGGGTGGCTACAGCGGCGGCATGAAGCAGCGAGTGGGCATAGCCCAGGCCCTCCTCAATGACCCGGAGTTGCTGATCGTGGACGAGCCCACGGCGGGGCTGGACCCTGAGGAGCGAGTGCGCTTTCGTACCTTGCTCAGCAGCCTCACTTCTGACCGGCTTATCATCCTCTCTACGCACATCATTGCTGATGCGGAGGCGGCGGCCACACGGCTGGTGCTGTTGCGAGAGGGTCGTGTGATTTGTGACACTACGTCTGAAGAACTCTTGCGGGAAGCCGAAGGGCAGGTGTGGCTTGCCACGGTTGATGCTGAGACCGCTCGACGACTGCAAGACGGCTACAGAGTGAGTGGTCTGGTTAGCTCCGCAAGAGGGGTAACACTACGGCTACTTGGTTCAACCCGTCCTCATGAGGACGCGGTCGTGGCAGAGCCGACTTTGGAGGACGCATATTTGCTCAGTATGGGCGGCGCCTCTGGAATTGGTAGCAGGACAGCATCGTGATCAAGGCGTAAGGGCGGGATACTGCTCATCGGTGGCTGACACGCCAATGTGCGGCTCGGGAAAGGCGACAAGTGAGAAGGCTGGTATCCGCCCCATCGAGTGTAACATAGCATGGATGTAGGTCTTGGAACTACCTTGTGGCTGTCTCATTAACCGCCGATGTTCGTACTCTATCACCAAGTGAGAACCTGACTGCCGAACCTGTGGTATTATGGTGCGGGCCATCCGGCACACGAAGTCGCTTCCGTGCTCAATCGATAGGCCCAGTAGAGCAAGCTGGGGTATTCCGAATAATCCATGCGCCGCCTCTCCGCTGCGTCGAGGGATAAGGATAGATCATCGAGAGCGGCGGCTAACTCCTCGGGGTCATCATTACGGGAGCGCTGGGCTTGATCAGCGTTGGGCACCATGGGCCTGTCGTACCGGTACTCTCCTTTCGCAAGGCGCTGCACCACATTTGAAGCACGACCCAGAGGCACCGTAATTTGCTTGTAAAGCCAGCGTGCGCTCACTATCGCCGTTGCCACTCCAGTGGACGCCACTATTACGAAAAGCACGGGGTCAGGCAGTACCGGCAGGCCCTCAGACGTCCAGGTTGTAAATAGAGTGGACGCCAGGACAAGAAGAGCCACGAGGGTGACCGTACATGCAGCCGCGACGAGCAGGTGCGTCGCCACGATCTTTTCCCGTAAGCCAAAACGCGACCACTTCATCCTTTAGGGTTCACATGACCCCTGTCGTTTTTCGTTTCGTCCTGCGGTGCCGGCAATACAGTTGGTGCAGACGAGCAGGATCGCTGAGATAAGGAAGATGGCGACGATGAAGATTTGCTTCGCGAGCCGAAACGAAATCCGACGCCCCGGATTGTTTCAATAAACCGCGGCGCAGCGGGGTCGTCCTCCAGCTTCTTACGCAGTCCCGCCATATGCACGTCCACCAGCCGCTCGTCGAAAACTTCGTCGCCCCATATGCGGTTGAGCAACTGGTTGCGCGTGAGGACCAACCCTGGGTGCGCCGATAGAGTGACCAGCAACTCGAACTCGCGGGGTGTCAGATGGATAAGCTTTCCCCGCTTGCGAACCTCGTGGCGGGCGGCGTCTATGACCAGATCGGCAAGTACTATCGGGGGAGGTATATCGGGGGGCATTCGCGCACCGACCATACCCTGTGTACCCGGTGAGGCTCCTATCTCGGCTCGGCGAAGCATGGCTTTCACCCGGGCCACAAGCTCGCGAGGACTGAAGGGCTTTGTGAGGTAGTCGTCTGCACCCACCGACAATCCGATCAGCTTGTCTACCTCCTGTGACTTGGAGGTGAGCATCAGCACATATGCATTGGAGAAGTGCCGTAATCGCCGACACACCTCAAACCCATCAAAGCCGGGGAGTACGACGTCTAGCACTACTACCTGCGGCTCTTCCCGCGCAGCGACCTCCAGAGCCGTCGGGCCGTCGTACGCCTCAGACACCACGAAACCGTCGGCTTCAAGATAGCTGCGCACCAGGTCCACGAGGCTGCGCTCGTCATCCACGACCAGTATCTTTGCCGATCTCCGTCCCTCTTCCTTCAGTCCTTCGTCCAATTGTATGAAATCCTTCCCTGACTCGCCGTGGGACAAGCAGCAATCATGCGCCCTCCGATCGCTGTGTGCTCATTCTATTGAGACTGGCTGCTGTGCTGAAGTGAGGAGGCTAACCCTGGCCTCCTCGCACTCCGATAAGTGATCGGCGGTGATCCTCTACCTAGCTGCTGACTCCTTGCCCGGGGTGTCTGTCGAGAGTGCAATTATGCGGCTATCCAGCGTTAGATCCCCGACGAAGTTCATCTGACAGTATAGCACTTCAACCGGGAAGCGTCAGGCTTGCGGTGGTAAAGAAGTAGCACTGGAGGGGCTGGCTTGTGCGATAGACTCACCTACCTGCAATCGAAATCGGGGTATACACGCATATGAGCAGAGCCATGCAAAAGCCTTCATATCACCGTCTGGTAACCGGGAGGGAGGCCGAGGGAATGTATGTGAGGTGTATGATGTACCGGAGGTGTATAATGGAGTGTAGAGATGATATGTGACGCTCCAGATTGTGAATTGGAGTGGCTGGAGATAACAGATGGCAATCGAATCGATAAACCCCGCCACCGAAGAAATCCTTGCTACCCTTGATGAGTTGAGCCCCGCCCAGGTGGATGAAGTAATCAACGCCGCCCACAAGGCATGGGAAAGCTGGTCGCGCACCCCGGTCACTGAAAGAGAGCGGCTCATGCAAGGCGTGGCGGGCTACTTACGCGAGAACAAGCCCCGCTTCTCCCGCCTCATCACGCTCGAAATGGGCAAACCTATCGTCGAGGCTGAGGCCGAGATCGAGAAGTGCGCCCTGACCTGCGACTTCTACGCCGACAACGCCGAGCGCTTCCTCTCCACCGAGAGCATCAAAACGAATGCGGCCGAGAGCTACGTGGCCTTCGAGCCACTTGGTGTCGTGCTTGGGATAATGCCCTGGAACTTTCCCTTCTGGCAGGTCTTTCGCTTCGCCGTCCCCGCCCTCATGGCGGGCAACACAGCGCTCCTCAAGCACGCCTCCAATGTGCCGCAATGCTCGCTTGCAATCGAAGAAGCCTTTACGCGGGGTGGCTTACCTGAGGGTGTGTTCCGCAGCCTGCTGGTGAAGGGTGGGGCTGTGGAGCGCATCATTGAGGACCCGCGTGTCAAAGCGGTGTCGCTGACCGGAAGCTCCGCGACCGGATCTCATGTGGCGGGCATAGCGGGGCGCGCCCTCAAAAAGACGGTGCTGGAGCTTGGAGGCTCCGACCCCTTTATCGTGCTCGCTGATGCCGATTTACCCGCAGCGGCGGCCATGTCTGCGCGCTCTCGCTTCCAGAACGCCGGCCAGAGCTGCATAGCCGCCAAACGCTTTATTGTAGTCCAGGAAGCAGCGGACGAGTTCGAGCGGCTGTTTGGGCAGGAAGTCTCCCGGCTGAAGGTGGGCAATCCTCTTGAGCGTGACACTCAGGTAGGGCCTATGGCCAGGAGCGACCTGCGAGATGCCCTCGACGCGCAGGTGCGCTCCTCAATTCATCAAGGCGCAAAGGCCCTGGTGGGAGGCGAGCGCACCGGTGGTCGCGGCTATTTCTACGCCCCTACCGTGCTCACAGACCTATCTTCGCAAATGCCCGTACTGGCCGAAGAGACCTTCGGCCCGGTGGCCGCGGTGGTCCGCGTCAAAGACGCCGACGAGGCGATAAAGATCGCCAACGATACGCCCTTCGGGTTGGGCGCCAACATGTGGACACGTGATATTGACGCGGCCCGCGAGCTTGCCCGGCGCATCGAGGCCGGATCGGTGTTCATCAACGGCATGGTGGCCTCGGACCCCCGACTGCCCTTTGGTGGGGTCAAACAGAGCGGCTATGGGCGCGAGCTTTCGGAGTTCGGCATACGCGAGTTCGTCAACATTCAGACGGTGTGGATAGGCCCGGCGCCGGGAGCACCCTCCCCTGTCGCGCCTGTCGCCCCTGCCGAGTAGCGGAGCGCCAACGATGACCTCGACACCCGACCCCCCCTCCGACCCTGCAAATGCAGCCGAGTTACTGGTGCGCTGCCTTGAAAACGAAGGGGTCAAGTACGTCTTCGGCGTACCCGGCGAGGAGATACTCGATCTCCTGGATGCCCTGTCGCGCAGCCGTAGCGTCAAGTTCGTGACTACCCGCCATGAGCAGGGTGCTGCATTCATGGCGGACGTGTACGGGCGCTTGAGCACCTACCCCGGCGTGTGCATGGCCACCCTCGGCCCCGGCGCGACCAACCTCATCACAGGCATCGGCGACGCTACGCTGGACCTCGCTCCGCTGGTCGCCATCACCGGGCAGGCGGGGCTTGAGCGGGTGCATAAAGAGTCTCACCAGTACATAGACGTGGTGCAGATGCTACAGCCCATCACCAAATGGAACGCCAGGGTGGAGCGTCCCGAAGTTGTGCCTGAGATGGTGCGCAAAGCGTTCCGGCTGGCTCGGCTGGAAAAGCCCGGCGCTACCCACATCGAGTTGCCCGAAGACGTGGCTGCCATGCCCGTGCCGCCCGGGGCGAAGCCGATGCCCGTTCGCCGCACGACCTATCCCCAGGCAGGTCGTGACGTGCTGGAAAAAGCGGCCGACTTACTCTGCCAGGCAGAGCGCCCTCTCGTGCTGGTGGGCAACGGTGTGATCCGCAGGCAGGCGAGCGGGCACGGCGCCGCGGATGCTCTCGCCGGGCTGATAAACCGCTTGAACCTGCCCGTCACGCATACCTTCATGGGTAAGGGCTGTATCGATTACCGCAACCGCCACTCCCTGGGCACGGTGGGCCTGCAGCGGCCGGGCGCAGACCTTGCGGCGATGCCCCAGCTTGAGGAGGCCGACCTTGTACTCACCATCGGCTACGATCTGGTAGAGTGGTCGCCCGCTCTTTGGAACCCGCGCCGCGACAAAGAAATAGTGCACATAGACAGCACTCCGGCCGAGATAGACGGCCATTACCTGCCCGCCATCGAGGTTGTGGGCGAGATTGGCAATGCCTTAAGCGCGCTTGCCGAGATGTGCCGGGCCCGCGAGCACTCGTGGTGGCCTACAGGCGCGAAGGGTGGCGGAGAAGAATCCGCCCTGTCAGGTTTACGCGACTTTGCTACAGACGACACCATGCCGATGAAGCCGCAGCGGGTGATATGGGAGCTGAGGCAGGCGCTCGCCGACGACGACATCCTGGTGAGCGATGTGGGCGCGCATAAGCTGTGGCTGGCGTTGCTTTACCCTGCTGCCCGGCCTAACAGCGTTGTCATCTCGAACGGCTTCGCCACCATGGGGATCGCGGTGCCCGGCGGGCTGGCGGCCAAGCTGGCGCTGCCAGAGCGCAAGGTGGTCGCCGTGAGCGGGGACGGCGGGTTCCTGATGAACTCGCAGGAGCTTGAGACAGCCCAGCGCCTGCGCCTGCCCTACGTTAATATCGTCTGGACAGACCGGCGCTATGGCGTGATAGAGCTGAACCAGCAGCGGCGCTTCGGGCGCACCTTCGGCGTGGAGTTTACAAACCCCGACCTGGTGCAGTACGCCGGATCGTTCGGCGTGCCTGCCTGGCGCGTAGAGCAGGCGGACGACTTCGCGCCCTTACTGCGGCGCGCTCTGGATATGGATATGCCTACGCTCATCGAGGTGCCCGTCGACCATACCGAGAACAAGAAGCTGGGCGCTTCAGCAGGCGGGTGAGCACAAGGTCCGGTATGCGGTTGGTTCTGCTAGATAAGCCCTGAGGTCCAGCTTATGCTGCATGTTCGACCACCAATCTACACGATAGGGCACTCAACCCTGCCTCTGGAGGCATTTATGGCAGAGCTGCATAACTGCGGGGTGCGGGTGCTCGCTGACATCCGCAGCATTCCTCGGTCGCGCACGAACCCACAGTACAACCTCGATTCTCTGCCTGCATTTCTGGCCGCCGCCGGCATAGGGTATGCCCACCTGGCCCTGCTGGGCGGTCTCCGAGGACGAACTGGCCTTCAAGGTACGTCTCCGAACATTGCGTGGCGCAATACCAGCTTCCGCAATTATGCAGATTACGCCTTGACCTTTGATTTCCGGAAGGGATTGGCCGAACTGGAAACCCTGGTTGCGGCAGGGCCTGTTGCGATCATGTGCGCAGAGGCCGTCTGGTGGCGCTGTCACCGGCGCATCGTGGCCGACTACCTGCTGGTCGCAGGCGTCGAGGTCTTTGACATAGTGCCTCCGTCTCCTCCTGAGCCGCACGAACTCACCCTTTTTGCGGTCCCTCAAACCGGTGGCACGATTTACTATCAGGACTCGCCGGTGGATATTTGTGCTAAAATATGATAGTTGCACCATGTTCAAAATCATCTTCAATATCCAGCAAGCTAGCGGTAGGACCCTGCCTCAGGTCGAAAGAATGGTTACTACCGAAGTCAGAGAATTCACCCGTTGGTTAAGCGCCCGTGCAACTTTCCCAGGTTTGAAGACGTTGCGGGAGCAAGCCGCTGCGGTAGCTGAGGGTGAGCTACAGTGGGCACTAACCAAGCTGCCAGACCTCCTAGCGCGAGCGGGACATTGTCCAAGCACATTGTCCAAGCTATGAGTGCGCGTATCGCAGGTAAATTGCTGCACGGTCCTGTTCAGTGGCTAAAGGCTCAGGAGTCAGACGACATGGAAGCTGATTACACTATTGATGACTTAAGCGAAAAAGAGCTGGCCGACCTCTTCTACAGCGATGCAGGCAACAATGCACCAGAGCGACTAAGCGAAATGAATAGCGAGGAAATAATGCAAAACGACGGCCGGACCGAAAGTAGCCCCACAGAATTGGAGGCCCCTCGGTCTATACAGTACCTTTTCTTTAAGACTGATCCCCTATGGCGAAGACTGCCTGAGGAGGAGCGTGCGAAAGGGCGGCGTGAGTTAGGGCGGCGTGAGTTCGCACAGGCGGTGGAGGGTACGTCCGGGGTGCAAACCTCTTCATGCAGCACCCTGGGCCTGAAGATAGATGCCGACTTCATGCCGTGGCGCATAGCCGACGCTCTGGACGCGCTACAGGATATGCTCGGGCAACTATTACAAACCGGGCCGGGTAAGTATGTGCAGCCTACCTATTCGCTCTTCAGTATGACCCGTCCCTCTGTTTACAAGAAGCGGCGCACCACAGGAGCAGGCGGCTGACGAGCAAAAGAGGCTGCCCTATCTGACGGTTTACCCGTTCAGCAAGATCACCGAGTGCTACTTGATGAGCAAAGAGGCCCGCCAGGGGATGATGAACGAGCAGATGCGCGTGGGGCACGAGTATGCGAAGGTACGCCAGGTGCTTCTCTACACCACAGGCCTTGACGACCGGGAGTTCGTGGTCGTCTGGGAGACGGACGACATCACTCCTGCCAGGGTCTCCTAATTGCTCTCCGGTCCACGTGGGCGCGCCGGTATACCCTCAAAGACCAACCTGTTTTCACCTGTATCTATCGGCCGCTTGGTGAGGTCCTCCAACTGTTGGGATAGTTGACTACGCTTCGAACCTATTTTCCGCTGAGGATGAAGAATGAGAGTTACGATAGTTTTGGCAATGCACGGTGTACCGCCGAGTGATTTCCCCAGGCATGAGACGGGCGAGCTATTCCGGCTGCATAGCCAGTTGGAACAGGCTACCGGTGCGGAACGTGAAGCCATGAAGCAGCGCCATGACGAGTTGGAGGAGAAGATGCGGGCATGGCCGCGCAACGCCAAGAACGACCCATTCTTTGGGGGCTCACAGGAGCTAGCCGAACACCTGGCCAGAGCAACGGGTTGTGCCATCATTGTGGGCTTTAACGAGTTCTGCGGGCCAAGCGTTGAGGAGGCTATCGAGCAGGCGGTCAGAGAAGGTGCGGAGAAGGTAATAACTATAACACCAATGATGACCCGGGGAGGTGAGCACTCCGAGCGCGACATTGCACTATCAGTAACTGCTGCTCAGTCGCGCCACCCAGAGATACCCATGGTGTATGCATGGCCATTCGAGGTGTCTGAGGTAGCCGCGTTTCTGGCAACCCAGACCAGGCGGTTCATGGAGCACCCGCAAAAGGGATAGAGGAAATATATGTCTATTAGTGATACGCGGTTTATGAAAGCGTGCCGCCTGGAGCGCGCCGACACCACCCCTGGTGTGGTTCATGCGCCAGGCCGGGCGGATGCTCCCAGAGGAGCGCAAGATACGAGAGCAGTACACCCTCATGGACGTGTGCAGGCAGCCTGACCTGTGCGCCGAGGTAACCATGCGGCCTGTTCGCCGCCCGGGGGTTGGACGCAGCGGTTATGTTCGCTGATATCATGCCCAGGGCCTCTCGAACCATCAGATTAGCCAGAGGCTTTTCCTCGCTTTGAGCACCGTTAAAGGGCACAATCGCATTATCTTCGGCAAACTGCAAGTCCAAAGGCGCACCGAAGCGGTAGCACGTGCCCGCATGTTGAGATTGCTGGGGCCATCGTGAAAGCTCACCTATTGATCGATAGCTACGTAGTTATGCTGCTCGAGCGGCTGAACGGCGGTCTGTGCCAGTCAATGCGCGCCCACCGCGCCTACCGCGCCTACCAAGTGGCATTGCCATGCCATATGCTACGACGAGAGTTGAGGTTCCTATGACCACCCTACGCCGAGTTCCAACAGTGCTGCTGCTTACTGCCTTGCTGTTGTTGAGCGCCTACGGTGGGAACGAGCCACCCACAACAGGCTCTGCGGTCGCACCCACCGGTTCGGCGGCCCCAGGTGGGGCTGCGAAGACCACAACTCCGGCGGCAAGTAGCGACGGGAGCCCTGCCACTTTCACGTTCGATCCGACCAGCTACACGAAGAATGAGATCGAGCCAGGTGCCCAGCTGCGCGTTTCCAGCTGGGGCGATCAGTCTGAGCAAAAGGTGGCCACTGACGCCCTCGCACGCTTCAACCAGATCTATCCTGACGTCAAAATCACCTATGAACCTCAGCCCTCTGACTACGGGACCAAGCTGCTGGCTCAGATCAAGGCCGGTTCTCCACCCGACGTCTTTTACCTCGACGTGGATCTGCCTTACCAGCTCATTCCGAATAACGTGCTGTTGGACCTGGCTCCCGCCCTGACTGAGGTCGGGCGCAGCAAGGACGACTACTTTCCCAACCTCATGGACGTCTTCCTCGGCAAGGACAGCAACGAGGGTAAGGTCTACGGCCTACCCAAAGACTTCAACAGCATGGCCCTCTTCTACAACACCGATCTGGTCAAGACTCCGCCGAAAGAAGGGTGGACCCAGGACGACTTCACTGCCTGGGTCAAAGAGAACACGCATGGAGACGGGCAGACGCAAGTCTTCGGCCTGGCAACCGATCTCGTGTTCTTCCCCTATTGGGGCAACTTCGCCGTTGCGAACGGCGCCGTCGTGCTCGACAACGGCAAGTGTGCCATCAATAGTGCCGCAGGGGTCTCGACCCTTGACTGGTTGTATGGTCTGTACAAGGATAAGTCTCTTACACTCTCCTCCGAAGTCGGTGCCAACTGGGAAGGTGAGGCCTTCGCCAGGAAGCGAGCGGCCAGCATTGTCGTGGGCGGCTGGGTCAATCCTTTGTTGAATGACCCCAATTCGTCTTTCGGTATTCACTATGACGCGGTACCGCTGCCGCTCGGTAAGACGGGGGCACCGGCCACCATGGTGGGCTTCGCCGGTTGGGGTGCAGCGGCGCAGAGCAAGTACCCAAAGGCCGCTGCGGCGCTCGTGCTGTTCCTTACCAGCCGCGAGAACGAAGACGCGATCCTGCAGACCGGCTTTGCCTTGCCCTCGCTCAAAGGCATGGAGAACGATCCCTTCTTCCAGGGTTCGGGCACACTGAGCAAGATCTCCAAGCTGCTCTACGAGGGGGCGAGTTACGGCGTTCCTGGCGTCTGGGGCGGTGAGGCCAACCCTAAGATCCAGAGGGCGCTCAACGATGCCGGCGAGCGCGTGTTTGCCGGGGTGCAGACCGGGCAGCAAGCCCTCGACCAGGCTTGCCAGGAGATTGATGATGCCCTCACCGGCCATTAAGCTCGACTAATGTCTGTTTAGTTCCGCGCCACACGTGGACAGGCTGGCCTACGCCGTCTCCTATTGAGCTGGTAATGTACAAAGTCGAGCTAAGCTATCCGGAGCGTGCTGAACCCGGAAGCGAGTTCAGCACGCCGAAAGGTTCGGCGGTTTCGCGCATGATACTACACACCGTGGCCCGTCCTAAATGTCACACAGGAGAAGCACAATGGCTACAGAGGTGCAAGCTACTCCGGCACCGCGGGTAGTGCGGTCGCCCGGCATGAACCGTAAGACGCGGGAGGCTCTAACCGGCTTGCTCTTTGTCTCGCCCTGGATTATCTCTGCACTCGTATTCATTTTTGGAGCGATGGTGTACGTCTTCTACCTAAGCTTCACTGATCTTAAGTCGCTAAACGAGCCGAAAATCATTGGTTTCGACAATTACATTAGGGTCGTCACCAACAAGCTGTTCCAGACGGCACTCTTCAATACTCTGCTGTACGCGGTCGTGGTGACGTTCTTCCAGACCTGGGTGGCGTTGCTCATGGCCGTGGCACTCAACGCCAAAATCAGAGGAACACAGTTCTTCCGCAGCGCCTGGTATCTCCCCAGCGTCACCTCTTCGGTCGCACTGTCGCTCATCTCTATCTGGGTTTTCCAGAAGCAGGGCATCCTGAATTATGCACTGTCCATGCTACTCGGCTGGACCGGTTTCCAACCTGTGGCCTGGCTCACCGACGCGAGCGCCCACACTGCACTGCCCGCACTGATGATCTTGAGTATCATAACCACGGCGCCCATCTTCATGCTCTTCTTCTTGGCTGCACTGCGGAACATACCAGAGGAGGTCTACGAAGCGGCCAGCATGGATGGATCGGCGGGCGCTCATCGCTTCTTCCAAGTTACGGTCCCGCTGCTGCGCCCGATCATGTTCCTCGTAGTTGTGCTCGGCACGATCGGCTCGCTACAGGTCTTCGACCAGCCGCTCATCATGACGAACGGCGGACCACTAAACCAGACGACGACCATCAACCTGCTGATTTATCGCTCGGCCTTCACCGACTACAATATGGCGTACGCCTCAGCGATGTCGTTCATCCTGTTCGTGATGATCCTCCTGCTCTTCCTGGTGCAGCAGCGCATACTGGGCGGGAGTAACACCGAGAGCTAATGCATAAGAGCCGCATCGTTCAGGAAGGTCGGCCTATGGCGACAACGACAACAACCACACAGCACGCCGCAGCCTCGGCGTCTCTTACTGCCGTCGAGGTAAAAAGGCGAAGGCCGAGACACTATGTCATCGCGGCACTTCGCTATGTCCTGTTTGCCATAGTGACGGTGGTCTTGATCGGCCCGTTCGTTATGGCGCTGCTCGGCTCATTCAAGAGCACACAGGAAGTACTGGCATGGCCGCCCACCTTCTTACCGCAGGAGTGGCGCACTGCAAACTACGCCGAGGTATGGAATACACTGGCAGATGCAAACGGCAACTCCTACTTCCCACGCTGGGTCCTGAACAGCCTCTTCCTGGCAACCACGGTTACAATAGCTCAACTCTTCTTCTGCTCGATAGCTGGTTTCGCCTTCGCCCGCCTCAACTTCCCGGCCAAGCGCTTCATCTTCGGCGCTATGCTGTCTACCCTGATGATCCCCGGCATGGTGCTCATGATCCCGCAATACCAGATCCTGGACCCCATGCACCTGGTCAACACATACGGAGCAATCATTATCCCCAATCTAGCATCCGCCGCCATGATCTTCTTCCTTACTCAGTTCTTCCGCACGGTGCCTAAAGAACTGGACGAGGCGGCTTATATAGATGGTGCGAGCATCTGGACGACTTACTGGCGGGTGATACTGCCGCTTGCCAAGCCTGCGTTGATCACCATGACGCTGTTGAGCTTCCAGGGAGTCTGGAACAACTTCCTTGGCCCCCTAGTGTTGCTCAACACACCGGACATGTTCTCTCTCACGGTAGGCCTAAGCTTCCTGAAGAGCCAGTACGGCACGTCCTACAACGTGGTGTTGGCAGGGTCGATGTTCAGCACCCTCCCTGTGGTGTTGCTCTTCATCTTCTTCTCTCGATACTATGTTCAGGCGGTCTCCTACAGTGGTATCAAGTGATGCGCACGAACAGCTAATGCACCCTCCCGGCCCGTTGCGCCTTGCCTTCACACGAGCCGCACGTGGTTGGTATTACGGCCTCATCCCCTTCTCGGTTATGAACTTCCTCTGGCTCGTATCCGTTCTGACGATAATCGGGGGTCCTCCGGCCACGGCAGCTATGCTCGCGGTGGCTCGCGATGCGCTGCTGATGCAGGGTGGTGAGCCGCGCAACTTCCTGCGTTACATGGGGCAATACTTCTGGCGCGCGTGGGGCTTGGGGCTCGTGTCCTTGCTGGGCACCGCCATCCTGGTGACGGACATCGCTTTCTACGCTAACGTTATGAGCGGCAACCATATCCTCATGAATATGGGCACACTCTTACTCCTCTACGTGCTGATTATCTGGGTGGAGTTTTTGCTCCTCGCCTGGCCGCTGCTGGTTGACCGGCCCGAGATGCCGCTCCGCGATGTCGTGCGTAACGCAGCGATCCTGACCCTCCGTGTTCCCGCAGCTAATTTCGGCCTGGCCCTAATCGTGGCTATCCTATGCGTGTTGTCGGTCTTTGTTGCCGTCTTATTTGCACTGGCCTTTACAGCTTTCGTGTCGTTGATGGTGCAGCACTATCTCTATCTGCAGGCCCCCGTCCTTGCCAATTTCCTTCCGCTTCCTGGCGAAGACGCAGAGCAGGCTACAGCCGAAGAGAACAAGGTGCAATTCTAGCTTGTTCAAAATATGCAGCTTGCACATAGGGGGCCAATCAGATGGAAAACCATTATCTGTGTGACGGTGGTTCTTACATTTTCCAGGCTCGACATTGTGCTTTCCAAAGCTCAAGAAGCGCTTCTTGAGCTTTGGTGAGATGTTCTATAATGGCTTCTATGTTAGTGCCGGTCTTAGCCACTAAACTCTATATCCCTCCACCGCCCGTCAGGGTTGTGCAGCGTTCCCGCCTGGTCGAGCGGCTAAACGCTGGCCTGCACCGCAAATTGACGCTTATCTCTGCCCCCGCGGGCTTCGGTAAATCCACCCTCGTCAGCGATTGGGTGACAGCCGGCGGCAGCCAGGCGGCCTGGCTGTCGCTGGACGAAGGGGATAGCGACCCAGCACGCTTTCTCACCTATCTCGTGGCTGCTCTCCGGACAATTGCACCCAATATTGGAGTAGGAGTGTTGGGTGTGCTCCAAGATCCTCAGGCCACTCAGCCACCGCCAAACGAATCTGTCTTGACTGCTCTGCTCAATGAAATCACTACCACCATGCCTGGGCATTTCGTCCTTGTTCTCGACGACTATCATGTCATTGATGCCACATCTATTGATCAGGCTCTCACCTTCCTACTTGACCACCTGCCGCCACAGATGCACATGGTCATTACCACTCGTGAGGATCCACAACTGCCATTGTCACGCCTGCGGGCCCGAAACCAGTTGACCGAGTTGCGAGCCGCAGACTTGAAGTTTACCCCTTCCGAAGCGGCCGCATTTCTCCAGGCAATGGGTGTGAATCTCTTGGCGGAAGATGTCGCCGCCCTGGAACGCCGCACCGAAGGCTGGATTGCCGGCCTGCAATTAGCTGCGCTCTCCATGCAGGGCCACCCGGATGTTAGTGCCTTCGTTCGGGCATTCGCTGGAGACCACCGCTACATCGCGGACTATCTGGTCGAGGAGGTCCTGCAGCAGCAGCCCGATTCCGTCCGCAGCTTCTTACTCCAGACCTCTATCCTCGACCGCTTGAATGGCCCACTGTGCGATGCCGTCACCGGCCAAGGTGGAGGCAGTGCGCGGTTGGAGGCGCTTGAGCGAGGCAACTTCTTCGTCGTTCCGCTGGACGACAAACGTCAATGGTATCGCTATCACCACCTCTTCGGCGACGTTCTCCATGCTCATCTCATGTCGGAGCAGCCAGTTATGGCAGCCACCCTGCACCGGCGCGCCAGCGAGTGGTACGAGCATAATGGTTCAGCACCTGATGCGGTGCCCCAGGCGATCCGCCACGCTTTGGCCGCCGAAGACTTCAGCAGAGCGGCAGACCTTGTTGAGCGGGCAGTGCCGGTCATGCGTCCGAGCAGACAGGAGGCCGCATTACTTGGCTGGCTAAAGGCGCTACCGGATGAGGTTATCCACTGCAGGCCTGTGCTCAGCGCCGCGTATGCTCATGTATTGCTCGGCATTGGTGAACTGGAGGGCGTTGAGGACATGTTGCGCGACGCCGAGCGGTGGCAGGGTCTGAGCGGTATAGGCACCGCAGACGAGCGTGCGCGACCGGACTCCATGCCTGCTGGGATGGTCGTGGCGGACCAAGAGGGATACCGCCGCCTTCCGGCTCAGATCGCAATTGCCCGTGCGGGAATGGCCTTGCTCCTGGGCAACGGGACCAACGCTGCAAAACATGCTCAACGGGTGCTTGACCTCGTACCTGAGGGCGAAGAGCCCGGGGCCGGATCAGGTGCAGCGCTCATGGGGCTCGCAATCTGGGCGAGCGGAGATCTGGAGGCAGCCCACCGGACGTTTGCCGAGGGCATGGCTCACTTGCAGCAGGCCGGGTACCTATCTGACGCAATCGGTGGCTCAGTTGCTCTGGCTGATATCCGCCTCGCGCAAGGTCGTCTACGCGAGGCGATGCGGACTTATGAGCGGGGATTGCAGTTGGCGATGGCGCAGACAACACGCGGCGAGCCTGTTCTGCGGGGAGCGGCAGACATGCACGTTGGAATGAGCGGGCTCCTCCTCGAGCACAACGAACTGGATGCCGCCGAGCAGCACCTGCTCAAGAGTAAGCAGTTGGGTGCGCACAACGGATTCCCCCAGCACGGCTATCGTTGGCGCGTTGCTATGGCCCAAATACGAAAGGCTCAGGGTGATATCGACGGTGCGCTAGAGCTGATCCAGGAGGCCGAGGGTCTATATGTGCGTGACTTCTTCCCCAATGTCCGTCCGGTCGCGGCGCTTCGGGCACGGGTGTGGGTATCACAAGGCGCTTTGGGTGATGCCTTGGGCTGGGCGCGTGAACGTGGCCTGTCAGTCGCGGACGATCTCAGCTACTTGCGTGAGTTCGAGCACATCACTCTGGCCAGGGTGTTGCTGGCAATGCATAAGAGTGACAGTGCAGGGCGCTCCATTGCTGAAGCGGTGGGATTAATAGAGCGCCTCCTGAAAGCAGCAGAAGAAGGTGGTAGGGGTGGAAGCGTGATCGAGATTCTGGTGCTGCAATCACTTGCTCACCACGCGCAAGGCGCTACCCCTGCTGCTCTCGTGCCGCTGGAACGTGCCCTCGCGCTGGCCGAGCCGGAGGGCTACGTTCGAATGT
>JBDTQH010000042.1:0-51433 GCA_039932335.1 Chloroflexota bacterium | reverse complement strand
ATCCATCTTTCTATCGCTCACTTCAGTCTCTAATCCCTAACTAGCACCATTCATTGCGTACTGCGTATGACCGCCGACCGCGTTGTCAGTTGTCAGTAGTCCGTTTTGCGGCCGGCGGTCGGCGGTCTGCCGTCGGCCGTCGTAACTGACAACTGACAACTACGCAGTACGGAGTACGGAGTACGCAACACCCCTCCCCCTTCTGTTATAATTTTCTATCCCACATAATCGGTTTTGTACCGGTTGTGTTATGGGTAATCTGTGGGATGGAGTAGGGAGTGCATGGCGGAGGTCGAGGGGAGACAGGCGGGCGGGCTTGCCTCTGTAGAGGCGCTGCCGGAGGTTTCGACAGCCGGTGGTGATCATGCGGGTATGCGGCCTGCTGTGCAGGGGTTTACCGTTTACGATGCCATGCTGCTGGGCATGGTCGTCACGTGGGCGGCCAACCCGGCGGCGCTCAAATGGGGTTTGCAGTTCATGGAGCCGCTGGCGTTCAATGCGCTGCGTTTCCTGCTGGCGACGCTCGTGCCTGTGGGTATTGTGCTGGCGCGGCGTGAGGGTTTTGGCCTGCACAGGGGTGATGGGCCGAAACTTCTCTTGCTTGGGCTGGTGGGCCACGGCTTCTACCAGGCTGTCTTTATCCTGGCCGTAAATCTAACGCTGGCCGGCAATGTCGCGCTCATTCTATCTATCAACCCGGCTTTTGTGGCTGTCTTTAGTGCGCTGTTCGGGTTTGAGCGAATCCGCGCTTACGCCTGGAGTGGGGTCGTGCTGACGCTGGCGGGTGTGGGGCTTGTGGTATTGGGGTCGGGGAAACCGTTTGAGTTCGGCTCGCAACTGCTGGGCGATGTCCTCATGGTCGTGGTGACAATGACCTGGGCTCTCTACACCGTCTTTTCGCAGCGGTTGTTGAGGCGTTATGCGCCTGTGCAGCTGAACGCGCTCACTATGCCTGTTGGGTCAGTCGCGCTATTGATCGTTGCCGGTCCATCGTTGGCGTCAACAGCGCCCACGCTGCCGGGGCTGCCTCCCCTCTTCTGGGTGGTACTGGCAGGGTCGGGTTTGCTGGCTGTGTCCGCCTCTTACATCATCTGGTACAAGGGGCTGCAAAAGTTGGGGGCCACGCGCACGGCTGTTTATTCTAACCTGGTGCCTGTGCTGGCGGCTGTTATCTCGTTCTTCGTGCTGGGCGAGCCGCTGGGGTGGCAGTTCTGGACGGGCATGGCGCTCGTGCTGGCGGGAGTGTCGCTCACACGATTTGGTGGGCGGCTGGCGCTCTTTCAGAGCAAAGAATCGGTGAGGTGACAGTGTGGTAGAACAAGCTCCGCTGGCGATCTTTTTGTCGCCCCACTTCGATGATATCGCTCTTTCATGCGGAGGGGTCGCGGCGCGGCTCTCCAGAATGGGGGCACGCTGTGTGGGTATCACCGTGTTTGCCGCTCCCGCACCCGAAGGTGTGTCGCTATCACCTTATGCGGTGGATATGCATGATAAATGGGAGAAGGCGAGCGGCGCAACAGTGCAGGCGATCAACGATGTGCGGCGCGACGAAGAGCGGGCTGCACTGCGCCTGCTGAATATGGAGCCTGTGTGGCTTGATTTCCCTGATGCGCCTTACCGGCGAGGTGAGGATGGACACTATTTCTACACCTCAGATGTTGATCTATTCGGGAAGATTGCAGGGGAGGAACGGCGTTTGCTGGTGCCGAAGATCGTCGCTGAGATAAGACGTGTGGTGGCCGAGCATGGCGCCCGTGGAAGGGTGCGGGTTTTCGCACCGCTGGGTGTGGGGCACCATGTTGACCATCAGCTTGTGTTTCTGGCGGCGCGGCGGTTGGGACCGCGTTACGGCGTGCTCTACTATGAAGACTATCCTTATGCCGCCAGGCCGGGCGCGCTGGAGGCACGTATCGCGGAGCTAGGTATGCCAGTGCAACCGCGTCTTACGCCGGTAACCGACATGATCGGGCTGAAGATCGCCGCGATTGCCCGGTATAAGTCGCAACTTGATGTGCTATTTGGCAGCAGCGACGAGATGGCCCCGGCTGTACGAGGCTACGCGCAGATGGTTGCGCAGGATGCGCCCTTGGTGCAGATGGCCGAGCGGACTTGGTCCTTGCCGTCGAGCTACACCCTGGGGTAAGGTGCTATTGCGTACTTCGTACTGCGTAACCGGTTAGTGTGCTCTGTGCGGCGTCTGGGTTCTTTGCAAGTTTGAGGTTTGGTTTGTAATTGGCGCTTGTGGTGAGTGGGTGGCTTCCCACGGGAGCCGGGGAGCCTGTGGGGACAGCGGGAACTAACGCGGGATCTACTGTGGGGTAATCACCGGGAACGTCTGTGCCTACTCTTACTGCGGGCAATTGTGTGGGGACATCGAGGGGGTTGATGATTGCATTCGATCCAGTGCCCGCTGACCTTGCTGTGGGTGCGGATGCGCCTGTGAGCGGGTTATTGGGCGACATCAGCATCCAGATGGCGATTATCAGCAGCATTGCCAGTGCTGAGGTCAGGCCGCCGATAATATAGGGGACGAAGTTTGTGCCGCGCTTTTCGGGCCGCTGGGATGGAGGGTCGCCCCCTGTACGCACTACCCTGACGCGGCGATCGGGTACTTCATCTGGTCTCTGTTGGCTCATAGTGTTGCTGCCTGTGACCGTTTATCCCTGCGAGGGTTAGTTGTGAGCGGCATAAGTAACGAGTGCCGGTTATTGCACCTGGCACTCGTTACGTTGCGTTTCGCCTGTTCGTTACCGGATGGGGCCTAAGGTGTAGCCTGTACCGGAGCCGGTGCAAGCTCTACTGTGGTCTGGGCCGCCGGGGAATCCGTTGTGGCACCACTGCCGCCACTACCAGCGCCTGTACCGATGGGATAGCCCTTCGGGTCTTGGGCACTCTTTTCTTTCCAGGTGTTCCATCCGCCCAGGAGAACCTTAAGGTTCGCGTAATCGAAGCCGTAGCTGTCATGAAGCTTTTGCGCCACACGGGCGCTTTCATTTTCGGCCGGTCATTGGCAGTAGGCGACAATAAGCTTGTCTTTTGGTAGCTCTTTGATGCGACCGTCAACGTCGACTTCAGGGAACGAGACCGCGCCTGCTATGTGGCCTTCTTCGAAGGCTGTTGGAGCGCGAACGTCGATGATAAGAGGCCGATTGGCGCTGTCGTATAGTGTCTTGAACTCCTCGATAGCCATTCTGGGAGGAGGGTCACCCGCGGGAGCTATGGTGGGCACACCGGCCACATTAGGGTCGACGGTGTTGCTTGCGATAGGGCCAGGGTTGTTGGTTTTGTTGTTGTTTACAAGCAGGAAGATGACAAGCATCAGACCTACTACGAGTGCGCCTATGACGCCACCCATGATATATGGGAAGGGGTCGCGCTGGGGTGGGACGTTTCTCGGGCGGTTGCTGCTGTAGTTTCTCGACGATTGCCCGCCTGAATTACCACCGCTCCTTGATGAAACCTGCCGGACGGGCGGCTTATTTCTTGGGGGTTGGCTCATGCGATGTTGTATCCTCCGATTCTATGTTGTTTCTTAATATGGTTCGCGGTGCACAGCGTGAGCAGCTAGAGCGTAAGGGCATTTCCACGCCCTGCCTCACATGCCGCGCACTAATCTTTACCGTACTTGCTGAAAATATGTTTCCATCTGCTGGTTGTTCATGGCTCCTATATGTACGGCCTGTATGACGCCGCTTCTATCAATGAAGTAGGAGCTTGGGACGCTGGCGACCTGGTACTTCTCGGCGATTCTGTAGTCGCCATCGTGAACGAACTTCCAGCTATAGTTGGCGTTCTTCACGAAGTTGAGTACCTGAGTCGGGTCGTCGCGCGGGTACATGGAGACGCCAATTATCTGTATCTCGTCCTTGTGCTGCATATAGAAGGTTTCCATAGCAGGCATTTCGGCTCGACACGGGGGGCACCATGTTCCCCAGAAGTTCATGAAAATGGGTTTGCTGCCGCGGAAAGATGAAAGCTGAAGAGTTTGATCATTGCCTTCTTTCCAGATGAAGTCGGGAGCCAGCGCGCCTTTGTTGGGAGCCTGGGCTTCACTGGTCTGGGCGAGGCCGAGTATGGTGGGAACGCCTGCTTCGTTGGTACTGAGGAGTGTGGGTGCCTGAGGCTCACGCGTGCTCATTAGCCAAATAATCGCCGAGAAGACCACCAGCAAAGCGAGGCCCGCGACGCCAAGCGCCATAGCGCGACCCGGGCTGGCAAGGAGGCCCGTACCCGGTTCCTGTTCGTCTTCGTAGTAGGGCTCTACGTCATGCTCGATTATTTCGTCTTCCTCATCGTAGTCTTCGTAGTCGTCGACGGGTCGAGCAGGGGGCTTGGAAGCCTTTGAGGCTTTAGGATAGGTTGCTTCGCTCATAGGTTTGTACCTCTCTTATGAGGCGTATAACGTTAGGCAGCCTGGGCACTGCTGCATATGCTAGTGTAGCGGATTGTGCGTGTGGTGTCAACACACTATGTATGAGGTAAATGTTCAGATTTAGGGTTGAGCAACCTAGCATCAAGGTAAGGGAAGACCCACCGCCCACCGCTTCGCTCATGCCCCTCCCACGCGTGGGAGGGGAGTCTAAAGAAAAGGGAAGAATGGGGGACACCCCGCCCCCCGCTTCGCTCATCCCCCGTCATGGGCTTCGCCCCTGCACCCCCTTTGCACCCCAAGTGTGAACACTTACGCAGGCACTATAGTTTGCACATACTGCTAGTGCCGTGGATTGTGCATACCGCTCCCATTTTGCGCCCATCCGCCTATAATCGTGAATAGCAATTTGACCGTAAGTTCATAGAACGGCGACTCAATATCCAGAACCTGCGCGCCAATTGTTCGTTTATGAGACCGTAAGTGGAATGTGTTCCACAAATTGTCTTTGCCTGGTTAAGTAAGAGGAGGGACCGGTATGCAACGCCTTTTTCTATTCTCAGGTGCATTCTTATTGGCGGGTATTATCTGGCTGACAGTGGGCGCTTCGCACACAATTGTCAGCACAAGTGCCGCGCCTGCTATGGCGCAGGATAAGTCGGCAAGCAGCAAGCCGCTGTTGACACCTATGCCTGTGCCTACGTGCGCACCTTCATGGGCGGTGGTCGAAACGCAGAACGTACTGGCTGGCGAGACGCAGTCTCAGGAACTCAGGTCAGTTGATGCGGCGTCGACAAGCGATGTGTGGGCAGTAGGAACGTACACTGTGCGCGGCTATTCGCACCGCAAGAGTGCTCCAAGGACCATGCCGGGAGCACCCTCTGCGCGGGAGGGTTCCATCCCGAGCGTTTACGATGTCAACCGCTCCCTGATCGAGCACTGGAATGGCACTGCATGGGCTATCGTGCCTGTCCCCAACTCCGGCAACGACAGTAACATCCTCTCCCAGGTGAGCGTTATTTCGGGAACCGACGTATGGGCCGTGGGTTACTTTATCAACGACCTGGGCATCGGGCAGACCCTTACTTTGCACTGGGACGGCTCAACCTGGAGTCTGGTGCCCAGCGCAAATACCACGATCTTACAGGACAACATGCTTAACTCGGTAGAAGCTGTCGCCCCGAATAATGTATGGGCAGCAGGATATGCATCGGATGAAAACGGGCGGCTGACAACCCTGATTGAGCACTGGGATGGTACTGCGTGGAGCATCGTTGCCAGTCCTAATGCAGGCACACAGGATAACGTGTTAGTTGACCTGTCAGCCATATCGGCCGGGGACATATGGGCTGTGGGCGCTTATGTTAACGATAACATATTCAATGGGCACACGCGCACCCTTTCCATGCATTGGGATGGTTCGGCGTGGAGTGTAGTACCGTCTCCTGCTGTGGGTACGGACTATAACAGCTTTACCGCCGTAGATGGTGCGACTACCGGCGACGTATGGGTTGTGGGCGACTTCTATAGCACTGCTGGGGGTTTCAGGGCGCTACTTGAACACTGGGACGGCAGCAACTGGAATGTCGTGCCTTTGCCTGACCCCGAGCAGAATAGTGCCAAATTGATGTCAATTGACGCCCTGGCCACCAATGACGTGTGGATTGCGGGCTATGGTGTGTCACCGACTTACACCTCACAGGGCATGACACTGAACTGGGACGGTTCGGCGTGGCGTGTGGTGCGTGCTGCCCCGAAATCCGAATATACGCAGAGCTACTTGCTGGGAGTGACCGCGATCACAGCCGATGACGTATGGGCAGTGGGTGAGGCTTACAATATGACGACCCCACATCCTCTGACTCTAAGCGAGCACTACTCAACGGCATGTGTGTCGTGCGAGCTGCGATTCACAGATGTACCGGAAGGGTCTACGTTCTACGACGCTGTAGAGTGCCTGGTTTGCCAGGGCATCGTTAGCGGGTATACACTCTATCCGTCACCTCCACCGCCAGTGCCAACCGGGGTCAATCCGACACCGGGCACTCCGTGGCCGACCATCGACCCCAATCTTACGCCCACAGCTTACCCTACGCCTGAGATGGTCTTCCGGCCTGGCGAGAACGTAACGCGAGGACAACTGGCTAAGATCGTTTCTAACTCGGTAGGTTATCTGAGCGATCCAGGGCCGCAGATGTTCGCTGATGTAGAGCCGTACAACACATTCTATGATTATGTGAACAGGCTGGCGCGGCATAACATACTTAGCGGGTATCCGTGTGGCGGGCCGGGAGAGCCTTGCGGAAGCGCTAATCTCCCTTACTTCAGGCCAGGCAACAATGCGTCGAGAGGACAGATCGCCAAGATAATCTCGAACGCGGCGGGGTTCGCGGAACCGCACACTGATCAGACCTTCACCGATGTGACTGTAGATAACACTTTCTATATCTTCATCGCACGACTATACAGCCGAAGCATTGTTGTTGGATACCCGTGTGGTGGTGCGGGTGAGCCGTGCGGACCAGGCAACCTGGCCTACTTCCGACCGGGGGCAACCGCCAGCAGAGGCCAGACAGTGAAGATGGACGGTATGGCGCTATTGCCCAACTGCTACATTCCTTAGTGCGCCGTCGGGGTTGCTCAATATAGATTATGCAAGGCAGTATGTGAGTGCATACTGCCTTTGCTATGCCCGCAGACTGGATTCACCGCAATAGCACCGGCATAAGCACATATTAGCGCGTCGCTAACAAAGAGGTGTCAGGTGAGCGTGTCTCTTTCCTTTGTCATTCTGAACGAAGTGAAGAATCAACCTCCATGCTAATTTCTATCCAGACGGATTCTTCGCTACGCTCAGAATGACACTGCCTGGTGGGGTGTGCTTACCTGCCACTTCTTTGTTAGCACGGTAATTAGCGGTGCGATACAATGAGCGGCGTTTGTCATTCGCGGGCTTATCCTGTAAAATGGGTAGGCACTGTTACTTCTTTAGTATATGTGCACGATGTGCAATAGGAGTAGAGCAAAGGAGCTAAGTTGGCAGGCAAAGAGATTTCGATCAGTATGCGCGACATGGAGCGTTTGATAGATTGGATGCGGCGTTCTGGCCATCCACAGACGGTACAATCGCTCGCCCGCCGCTACCTCGAAATGCTGCGCGAAGAGCGCGGCATTCGCGATGGCAATAACCGATAATTGCAGGTACAGGTAAGCTGAATAATGCGCAACGAGTAGGATGAGGAGCGGCCACCGCCCACGAACCCTATCCTCCACGCAATAGAATCCGGAGCAAAGACAAGCATGGCAACAGAGACGCAAATCGCGTTCGAAGGTACAAAAGACGAGCAGGAGCTGGCGACACGTGCGTTTGACGCTATTAAGCGCAAACATATCATGCACGGCGTGAATGTTCCCATCAAAATGACCCTGACGGCCATTGTCGAAGCATTGACAAAGGCGGGCGGCCCGATGGCAGGCACCAAGCCCGCCGATGTGACCCCCAAATTGGAGGCAGCCCTTCGCAAGAATAGCGCTGTTTTCGCAGCCGGTCAGAACGGGGAATATGTCACTACCAAGGCAGGCCGCGCTCCTAACATTGGGCAGACTGAGAATACCCATACCTTCAAGGAACGCCTCAATACCGAGGCCAAGCCCCTCGACCCAGAGGAAGCCAAAGAATACCAGTCCTCGCTGGTGAATCGTACCACCACACGCGCAGAGCGGAACGCTGCCATACTGGAAAGTGTTGTCGAAGCGCCGGTTCCTGCTCCTATTCGTCCCTACGTTCCTCCTATCAGCACACCATATAGTCGCAGCACCGAGATACCGACCCTGATTCCGCAGGCGCACATTGTTAAGGAGCGCGAGCCGGAAGAGGTTCAGGCAGCACCCGTTCCCGCGACACCCGCACCTCCAGTGGAACCGGCAGCACAGGCAACCCCTGCAACGCCCGTAACGCGAACGCCCGCGACGGCAGCAGGCGCAACACAGTCCGCAACCGCAGCCCCTGCGACTCCAACAGTGCCCGCAACGCCTATCGCGCCACCAACTACACCCAGCACACAGGCCGCACCCACTACAGTAACGCAGACCCCTGCCGTTGCAGTACCGCCGACACCCCAGGCGAAGCCCGCTACCGCGCCGGAAGCAGGCGCAGCTGTGCGACCCACCGAGGCAGCCACACCACAGGCGCAAACCCAACCGCGTACCGCGCCGCCTGCTTCCACTGGAGAAGCACAAACCGCCACCGCAAAGCCCGCCACACCGTCTGCTCCCGTGGAGACCTCCACGCAGGCCCCCGTAGAACAGGCAAAACCTGTGGTTGCACCGCCCGCGCCCGCCAAGCCTGCTGCACCCGCAGCCCCGCCTACGCCCGTGGTCACCGGCCCGATCGAAGTGGCCATACCTTCGGAGAATGGCCCCATTACGATCGACCTGACACAGCCTGTGGACGAGATTCTGCTGGACGATGCAGCCGCTGCCGCATTAGAGAAACTGGTCAGCGATGCTGTCACAGCAAACGACACGCGCTTGATCCGCTTCGGCTCCGACATTTTCGCAGAGGAGGCCACCGAGCGTTTCAGCAAGGGCGACTATCGACGCATCAAGGAATACCTGGAAGAGCCGGAGACAGGAGGCGTTGCTTCTGACCGTGACATTATGGCGGACGTGCTTGGCCGCCGCACCGACCACCCCGACTACGACCGTCTCCGCTTCTCCCTGAACTACCGCATGCTCAAGGAGAAGAAGGACTTCGAGTTTGTTGGCATCGATAGCGACCGCCTCTGGATAAATACGGGTACATCACCTGTGTTGCCCACAACCCGCAAGCCCGCCGAAATCGGCCAGGACTACCGCTTCCTCGAAGACCCGGCAATCGCCTCCGTCGAAGAAGAGGAAGAGGCTGCCCGCGACTACAAGGGTGGCCCGATCGATTACTCTCTCACCTACTACGAATACGAGAACGGTGTGCTGCCTTACGACCGCCGCTTCAAGAGGGTGTACCCCGGCGCGGTCTTCGAGGACCAGCGTTCATCGCTCCTGCGCTTTGAGATACCGCAGCTTTACGGCTCCTTGCTGGCAGAGTTGCGCTACCCGACAGGCAACCGCGGCGGCTTCCTGATGGGGCTGAGTGAGCTATTCACCGTCCACATGGTGCCCGGTGCAAAGTTCACGATTACACCCACTGACCGCGGCGAAGATGTATTCGAGATACACTTCACACGGGCCGAGGAGCAAGAGGAGAACCTGCTCCAACTGGACGAGAGGAAGGGCCGCTATGTGTTCCGTCCTGTCTCTTACGCCGTGGCTACCGATCCGGCGATGCTGCTGACGCAAGGAAAGTTCGGCAAGATGCATAATCAGAAGAAGCTTGAGGACTCCGAGAGGAGACGGCCCGATTTCATTATCGCCAATGCTTTTGAGGCTGTGGGCGAGAACAATGACGGCAAGCTCTGGGCTATCTTCGACGATATCTACCCCATCGTAAACATCGAGCGCCCTATCTCACCCAGCTGGCTGCGCACGATGCTTTCAGGAGCATACCCCTTCTTCTACCCCGACGAGACCACAGAGGGAGCCTACTTCTACGACGCTTCCAAGCGCCCCTCGTAAATAGTACTGGAATAAAGAAAGAACCACCTCCAGCAGGGAAGGTGGTTCTTTCTTTATTATTCAGCTTGATTGCTATTTGGCGAGAGGGCTGCAATCAGGCAGCACCGCTATGCTGACTATCTTGCTTGTTTGCCCTCGTGTGGCGTTATTCTCCGACCTGAAGTAGGGCAGGTTGTTCGCATCATAAGACTCGCCAGGACCCCCACATGGATAGCCGCTCGTGAAGCCCCTGGAGGCCAGGTACCATAGCCCTGAACATGTACGATGGCAGTAGTTCGGCATTTGCGCCGAGTAGCTGTGCACGGAAGACGCCGCACGCCACCTTGACAGGTTTGGGATAATTAAGTGATATGGATCATACTCTGAGTACGTATACTACAAACAAACAGTAATTATGTGTTACCGGACAAGCTAGCAACAGGAATAAGATAAACATATGCCAACATTCAAAGAAACCCTGCAGAACCTGCGACAGGGTGGCGCGCCAAGCGTCAAGTCGCTCAAATTTCTTACCGACCCCAGTAGCGAAGATCGCGCCACGTTGCGCGAGGTGTGGCCCACTTTGCCGCTCGACAGGCGCACTCGCATTGTCGATGCTCTGGTTGTTATCATCGAGGACAACCTTGACTATGATTTCCGCCATGTCTTTCTCACCGCGCTCGATGATGTCGACCCGAACGTGCGCCGCTCGGCGATAGAGGGTCTTGTCGAGGACACAAGCACTCTGTTGCTGGGCAGATTGCTCAACATGCTCCGCAACGATCCCGATGAGGGTGTGCGCGAGGCTGTCGCAACTGCACTTGGCAGGTTCACATACCTCGCCGAGTGCAACAAGCTGAACAGAGAAGGCGCGCGCCTGCGAGCCACTCTAATGGAATGTGCGAGCGACAAAGAAGAGAAAGAGGACGTGCGCCGTCGCGCCGTGGAGAGCCTCGGCTATTACGGCAATGATAGCGACGTGCAGCTTCTGATAGCCGACGAGTATCGCCGGAGCGAGCATCACGCGGAAAGCGCGGTGCTGGCTATGGGCCGCAGCATGGACAGCCAGTGGACGCCAATTGTGCTGCACGAGCTAAAGAGCGAGCGTCCTGAGATGCGCTACGAGGCAGCACACGCGGCAGGCGAGATGACGCTGGCAGAGGCCTTGCCTCAGTTGCTTCGTCTACTGGACGACGATGACACCGAAGTACAACTTGCGACAATCTGGGCGCTGGGGCAGATAGGCGGCAAGCCCGCAGCCGATGCTCTCAACATGGTGATCAAGAGCGAGAACCTTGCCATGCGCGAGGCAGCACAAGAAGCCCTGCACGAGGTGGCCTTCAACGCCAACCCGCTCGACGTAATCACTTAGTAGCCTACCACCGTGGTAGGATGTATAGTAGGAGCGTGCAGCAATGTACGCTCCTTTCTATTTTAGAAACGGAGCCGCATAATAAGCAGATAGAGCGGCGCGCAAGCCGTACAGGATTTTGACTATCGTGAACAGCACACAAGAGAGCCTCTATACACCACAGTGGGCGCGGCGGGTGGCTGCGGGCGGCACAGCATGGTTCAGCGGAGGGGTCAGCGCACCCTACTCAATGGCCTACGGCAACCCTGATCCCGCGCTCTTTCCTGCCGACGATGTGGCTGCAGCCGCTGCCCGCATCCTCGCCGACCCGCGGAGAGCAGCATTAGCATTGCAGTACGGCAACATTCAGGGCCTGCCTGAGCTGATAGAGATGCTGGCTGCCAAGCTCCATCGAGAAGAAGGCATAAGCGTCACGCGGGAAAACATTATTATCACCAACGGCGCATCGTCGGCCATCGGGCTGGCGGCACGCTCTCTTATAGACGAGGGTGACGCTATTCTGGTCGAAGCACCCTCTTTTCCGGGCGCACTGGGTGTGTTGCAGAGGACGGGGGCTGAGCTAATCAACATGCCAATGGGACCGCAAGGCATAGACGTGGAGGCCACCGAGGCGCTGCTCAACGCGCTACACCTGCGCGGCATACGGCCCAAAATCCTTTATACAATCCCGACCTTCCAGAACCCCAGCGGCCTCACCATACCTGCCGCGGCACGAAGTGCGCTCCTCGATATTGCCCGCCGTTACGACCTGATGGTAATAGAGGACGACGCCTATCGAGAACTCTATTACGACTCCGCTCAGGGTTCATTGCCCCCAACGCTCTACTCGCTGGACGTCGAAGGCCGGGTGATTCGCACAGGCACGTTCTCGAAGATACTGGCGCCGGGCATGAGGCTCGGTTGGGCCGTTGCCCAGCCTGATATCATCCGAAGGATGCTCTTGCTCAAGGAGGAAGGAGGCACATCGCCTTTTGCCCAGCACGTAGCGGCAGAATACGCCGGAGATGGCGCGCTCACCACGCACATAGCGGCGCTTGTGGCCGCCTATGCAGCCAAGCGCGATGCCATGCTCACCGCCAGCGACCGCTACTTCCCACCCGGCGTGGAATGGACACGTCCATCAGGCGGCTTCTTCGTCTGGGTAACTCTCCCGCCCACCGTCGCGCCCGACCGTCTTGCACAACTGGCCCGCGAGCAGGGCGTGGAATATCTCCCCGGTGAGCCATGCTTTGCTCAGCCGCCCGCTGTGCCGGGCACATATGTCAGGCTCAGCTACAGTTTGCTGGGTCTTGCTGATATTGACGAGGCGATAAAGAGGCTGGGGCAGGTTATCACGACGCTGCTCTGATAGCGGGAAAAGAGAAGGAGCCTACCTGCGCCGTGGAAGGCGATACAGGTAGGCTCCTTCTCTTTGTTGAGAAGCTAAGCCGTTGGTAATGGGCGATATTTGTAGCCAAGCAAGCGCAGCCCGTTTAGTGACACAAGCACCGTCCCGCCTTCGTGACCGACCACCGCCAGGGGCAGAGGCAACTGGATCGAGAAGATAGCAAGCAGCATGACGGCTATCATGAACATTGCGAAGCCGATATTAGTCACGAGCGTGCGGCGGGTCTGCTTGCTCAGCGCTATAAGATAAGGAATGTGGCCGATGTCATCGCCCATCAGCACCACGTCGGCGGTTTCGAGCGCCACGTCCGTGCCCGCCGCACCCATGGCGATACCGAGCCTGGCCGTAGCCAGCGCGGGCGCATCGTTCACGCCATCCCCCACCATTGCCACAGGGCCGTATTTCTCGCCGATCTCGCGCACCACCCTTACTTTGTCTTCGGGCAATAGCTCGGCGTAAAAGTCGTCAAGGCCTGCCTGTCTCGCGATTGCCTCGGCAGTGTGCTTATTGTCGCCGGTTAGCATCACCACGCGTTCGACGCCTGCCGCCTTTATCTCGCGGACGATGCGTGCCACATTGGGCCGCAGCAGGTCGGCAAAGGCTATCACACCGAGCATGGTAGCAGTTTCGCCATCGTCGCCTAGCTCGCCCACAGCCACGCTGGTCTTGCCCTCACGCTCCAGTCTCAGCACATCGCGCTCGATTTCGTGCAGGCCAACACAACTGAAGCCCTCGAAGTAGCGCAGGTTGCCGATCCGGATATCCCTGCCGTCCACTAGACCGCGCACGCCCTTTCCGGTGGTGGCCTGGAATGCGAACGCCTCCGAAACCTGAGCGTGATGCTCGGCGGCTGCGCTGAGGGTCGCCCGCGCCAACGGGTGCTCCGACTTGCTTTGTACTGCCGCAGCAAGTGCGATCAGTTCGTCTTTGGTAAGCGATGCTGAGGGCGCGACAATTACATCAGTTACTTTCGGCTTGCCTTCGGTGAGAGTGCCTGTCTTGTCGAACGCCACAACCTTGATGGTGGCCGCCTGTTCGAGGTGAACACCACCCTTGAACAGCACCCCACGCCGCGCACCGTTGCCGATAGCCGACAGAATAGACGCGGGCGTGCTGATTACCAGCGCGCACGGCGACATGGCTACCATAACCGTCATGGCGCGGTAGAAGGCCGAATGAAACGCCTCTGACAGCACGAATATGGGGATAACGATTGCCAGAGCGGTTATCAGTATGACCGCCACCGCATAATACTGCCCAAACTTGTCGATGAAGCGCTGGGTTTGGGCCTTCTGGCTGTGGGCCTCTTCGACCATCTTGATCAGCTGCGCGATGGTGGAGTCCTTCGCAAGCTTCGTGACACCTACATCCAGGCTGCCGTTCTTGTTGATTGTGCCAGCGAAAACCGTATCGCCCACACACTTGCTTACAGGCATTGACTCACCTGTGATGGACGCCTGGTCAACCGTGCTTTCGCCAGCCGACACCATGCCGTCCAGGGCGATACGCTCGCCCGGCTTCACCACTATGCAATCGCCCACCATCACTCGCTCAATAGGCAGCACCACGGTCGTGTCGCCGCGCTTTACGAGCGCTTGCTTGGGGCGTAATTTCATCAGCGCCTTGATCGCGTTACGCGTCCTGTCCAGGGCGTAGGCTTGAAGCACATTCGACAGCGAGAAGAGGAAGAGCAACATCGCGCCCTCGAAGGGGGATCCCACAAAGGCAGCACCGAGCGCCGCCAGCACCATGAGCAGATCAATATCGATGGTGCCATGGGACAACGACTCGACGCCTGCCTTGAGGCCAAAACTGCCGCCCGTTACATAGGCCACCGCATAGAGCGCACTTGCTACGCCCGCACCGCTCGGCCCGGCCCAGTTGTCTATGCCAAGAGCCAGCATCATCGCTACTAACGTAATGCCTGTGAAAATAGCCTCGAGTTTATCGGAAGTGAGCCAGTCCGCTACCCTGCGGGGCAGTGTCCGAGGCTGCTCGTCTGCTTCCTCGTCCTCCGTGCCATAGCTCGGCACCTCATCGAGACGCACGCCATATTTCTGCACTCGGTCTGCAATCGCTGCGGGCGAGATGAGAGCGCCATCATAGGTCACGCTCAGCACACCGCCGCGATAGCTCGCTGATGCGCTGCGCACGCCCGGTACGCGGCTCATTCGCCGCTCAAGCCCGACAGCGCACGACTCGCAGGCGCGCCCGCCCACCTGCCCCACGCGCAGAGTACATGTCTCTAGCCTTTGCTGTATCGTGGGCGCAAGCTCGTGCGCTATCTCATCCAACCGGGGTTGTGCCACCAGCGCAGGGTCGTATCCGAACGAAACCGTGCTGTTCTCGGTGTCGAGGTTGACTTCTACGATGCCCGGTTCCGCATCCACCGCCTCACGCAGCAAGTCAACGCATGCGTCGTCATGTAAAGCGTGCGCGGCAGGAGCCGAAAGTGTGCTGTCATTGGGAGCGTTGTGCCGTCTCTTATCCATCATCGCGCACCTCCTCGTTGTCAGCCACTCGCTGGCAGTCGGCGCATAGTCCGTAGTAATAGACGCCCATGGCGTTAATCTTGTAGCCTGACTGCTCAAGCACAACGGGATCGGGCGTGCTCACAGCCATGCCGGGAAAGTCCTCGATGCGGTTGCAGCCGGTACAGACCAGGTGAGCGTGAGGGCTTATATCGGCGTCGAATCGCACAGTGCCGTCTCCGGCAGTGCCAAGCTCGCGCACAAGGCCCATGTCTACCATAGTTTGCAGAGTGTTATACACTGTCGCCTGGCTAAGCGACGGGAGCGCGTGCTGAATAGCCTCGAACAACACCTGTGCCGTCGGGTGGTGCTTATTCTTGACCAGCGCCTCATATATCACCAAACGCTGAGGCGTCACGCGCAGGCCAGCCTCGCGCAAGTGCGAGATCAGGTCGTCTGTTGTCAGTGTGAGGGGGTTATGTACATTCATAATTGGAACACCTATCTATTTTGTGCAAATCTTTATTTAGAATGCATATAAATAATAACTCAATGCCATAGAAGTGTCAACATGTTTGCACATCGTGTGCATTATCTCAAGGCCCATACGCTCCCCCAGTTCGGCTCTGGTGAAGTGCTTGCCGAATAAAGGAAAATCCGTTGATGTAACAGATGAGGTTTTAAGGTATAATTCGATTATATAGAGCGAAAATACACTACGAATCGCACATTTTACGCAGCGTCGCGTAGGAAATCTTATAGAATAGTCACCTGGAGATAATGGAATGTCGCATAACATAGGCGTCTTCGTGGACGTATCGAATCTTTTCTACTCGGCAAAGTCCGCCGGGGTCGAGGTAAATTACTGTCGTTTGCTTGATCTCGCTGTAGCGGGACGTGATCTAATCAGGGCTTGCGCCTACACGGGCGTTGATCCGGATAATCCCAACCAGCGTAAGTTTATAGACTTTCTGCGCGCCAACGGCTACAAAGTGGTGTGCAAAGACATTCACAAGTATGAAGGCGGACGCATCAAGGCCAACCTCGATATAGAGATGGCCGTTGACATCATGCTCCTGTCTGAGAATCTTGACGTTGTGGTGATTGTCAGCGGCGACGGCGATTTTGTGCGCCTTATTGAGGCGACGCAGATGAAGGGCGTGCGGTGCGAGGTGATATCGTTCGGTATCAGCACCTCCAACGAGCTAATTGAGGCCGCCGACCAGTTCACCGAGATCAGCTCTCTGCCCGGTATCTTCCGCAACTCCCCGTCAGGCTCCAGTATTCATTTGCGTCCTGTTGTGCAGAGTGGTGCTCAGCAGAACGTGGCCGGGATGTACGCTTACCGTTCCGTCAGCTACAACGCCACCTACCAGTTGCCTGCCGACAAGGCTCAAAGCCAGCCGTGGGACAACCGTGACCAGCGTTCGCAGGCCCAGATAGAGATGCAAGAGCAGCGCGGTACACAGCCCGCAGCCTACGAGTATGCTGCCAACCAGGATTTTGGCCTCCCCGAGGGCGAACCCTGTATTGACCCCCATTCCATCCCATTGCCGCGCCCAGCCTCGGTCCAGTCCGGCACGCCGAATGGGCATGAGCAGTAGAAGCAAAGAGCTTGCCGCAACGCCCGATCTGACCGCACAGCCAACTACAGGAGCGATAATAGCTCGCGCCCATCAGCCCGCACAGCCCGCCGCCTGGGATCCCGTTATCGAACAGGAGAACGCGAGCCTTCTGCAGTCGTGGCGCTGGGGCGAGTTCAAACGAGCCACCGATTGGTCTCCGTTCAGGCTTGGCATAGACTCTCACGATAGTCCATGCATTTACGGGCAGGTGCTTTATCGTGCCCTGCCCCGCCTGCCGCTCCCTGTTTCCGTCGGCTATCTACCGCGTGGACCCATCTATTTCTCCGGTGCTGAGACCGACAAGGAAGCCGAAAAGGCTTTCTGGCGCGGCGTGCACGCGGAGAGTCGCAAGCGTGGGGCCATCTTCCTCAAAGTCGAGCCGAACATCGCCATAAATGACATGATGCCGCGAAGCTGGGTCAACCAAAAGATGGCAGCATTGGGCTTCACACAGTCGGGCCGCTTGCAGCCCGCCCGCACATGGGTGTTGGACATCGGCGGCAGCGAGGACGACATCCTGAAGGGCATGAAGCCAAAGACGCGCTATAATCTGCGCCTGGCGGGAAAACGCGGCGTGGTGATCCGGCGTGCTGCTTCGCTTGGCGACCTCAAGGCATTCCATTCGTTGTTAGAAGTGACAGGCCAGCGCGACGAGTTCGGCATCCACACCTTCCCCTATTACGAGCAGCTATGGAAAACATTCGGTCCCAGCGGCGATAACAGTATGACTGTACTGCTGGCCGACCACCCTGACGAGGCCGAGCGCACAGAGGGGCCAATCGGCGGTTTGCTCGCGTTCAGGTTCGGGCGCGAAGCCATATACATGTATGGAGCGTCGGACAACCGGGGCCGGGAGCATATGCCCAACTACCTCCTGCAATGGGAGGCGATCAGGTGGGCAAAGGAACATGGCTGCACTTTGTACGATTTCTGGGGCATACCCGACCCTCCGGCGGAAGATGGCGAGGAAGGCAAGGAGGGGGCGCAAGTTTCCCCAATAAATACACGCTCAGGATTGCGTGGTGTATACTGGTTCAAGAAAGGCTTCGGCGGCAGAGAGATAGAATATCCCGGCGCATATGACTACATATATAACCCATTCCTGTACAAGATATGGATGCGCTGGCGCGGAGCCAATTTAGGCTGACACAGAAATGGTAAGCAGTAGAAGGTGCTGCAGAACGGTATTCACTGCTTACCCAACCACCACAACGGTACTTGCGGCACGGCACGCTCGCCTTTTTACGCGGAACTCCACGCATGGTCCGTTGCCCACGGTTACTCAAAAGAGATATCAATGCTAAGAAAAGTCGTTCTCTTATCTGTCCTAGTAGTAATGCTGGTGGCGGCCGCGTCCGCGTTTGGGCGCAGCAAAGGGCACATTGCAAGCGTCGTTGCAGGCCCGGAAGTAGGCGGCAAGATCGCCTATACGCGCAATGGCGGCCTCTGGGTATATAGCGGTGGCGAACAGCACCAGCTTACAGCCGGGCCGAAAGATCATCTCGACAAGCGAGATGCGGCTCCTTCATTTTCGCCCAACGGCACGCAAATAGTCTATTCACGTATTGACGAAGGCTTCTCAGACCTCTATTTGCTCGACCTTGCCAACCCATCTTCGCCAATCGCCTTGACCGATCACCGCCCTAACGTGGAGGTAGGACAGGTCGAGATACCGGGTGTCACGGACGGCTATAATACGCTGGCGCTGTGGGCAAACTTCCCGGCGTGGTCACCTGTGGGTGACGAGATAGCGTACACCTCTGACGTGGGCTACGAATATCCTGCCCTGTGGTCAATAGCTCCGAACGGGGTAAAGAATGGCAAGCTGGCGGGAGGTCTTGACTACAGCCAGCAGACCATAGAACACCCCACGTGGTCGCCCGACGGAAAGAAGATCGCCGTAGCCAACTACACAGGCACCACCGGGCATATAGCGCAGATCTGGGTTTACAACCTGACAACCCAGGAATGGCGAGCCATCACTGACGCTAAAGAGGGCGCATACGACCCGGCATGGTCGCCCGACGGCAGATGGATTGCCTTCACTATGCGCGAAGAGGGTGTTCACAATATTTACGTAGTGTCGACCGATAGCTCGACATGGACCGACACCTACCCCACTCCGGTTCAACTGACCAGGGATGGCGCTGACAGGGGTGCTCGCTCGCCCGCGTGGTCTACCGATAGCAGCAGCCTTGCTTATATCTCGTTGAAAGGCGTTTCGTTCGATCTGTACGCAGCCGATTTCACTGTAGATGCGGCAGACAACCCTTCGCTTGAACAATCTCAGCAGCTAACCGACAACGCTACAATAGATGCCACTTCCGGCCTTAGCTGGGGGAAATAAAGAGCGAGGCAAAATATACAAAAGAAGGGCGCTACTCATACAGAGTAGCGCCCTTTCGTTTTGTTCGGATGCCGTTATAGTTATCAGTTCCTGGACAGGTCGGTTGGCTCCGAGATGTCCTGCAATGCCTCGCCTACTTCGGTGTCATTCGACTTGCCTTTGATGGCGACATCGCCTATTGAAATGACGCCCACCAGGTTATCACCTTCTGTGACCAGCACGCGGCGTATCTGTTTGTCGGCCATTAACTCGCGCACTTTCTCGACACTATCATTCGGGGAGACAACTACTGGGTTAGGCGATACGAAGGCATCTACCGAAGTGCCTGCGGGATCAAGCCCTTCTGCTGTGAAGCGTATGGTGATGTCACGGTCTGTGATAACACCCAGCAGCTTGTCTCCATTGACTACAGGCACGATGCCAACGTCAAGGTCGCGCATCATCCTGGCTACATCCGCGACAGTGGTACCGGGGGTTGCGGTCTCGGGGTTCTTGGTCATTATATCTCGCGCTTTCATTTCTACTCCTTTATGGCGGTGCCGGTATCTAGCGTCTTCAGCACAACCATCTCATGCTTGTGAATAGCTGCTTAAGAGTAGTGCAAGAAGCAGGCCAAACGTGAGACGGGAAATGAGAAATGAGAGATGAGAAGTGAGAAGTGAGCGGCGACGCGTGAAACGTAATGTGGGAGGAGTAGGCAGGGTTAGGCAGCTTTGAAGGGTAGGCTTATGAGAAGGGGATGCAGGGACGAAGCCCATGACGGGATCATGCCTTCCATGTCAGCATTGTACAAGGGGTGCAGGGGCGTAGCCCATGACGGGTGTGGGGGTGTCCCCCATTCTTTCCCCAATATACTCCCCTTTCACCGCGAAGCGGGGGGAGTGGTACCCCATTGGCTTTTCCCTGGGATATACAAGTACCTACTCTGGAAAGAGTTAGGGTTGCATGGCTATTTTGGGCATGAAGAAGGGTCGGCAAAAACCGACCATGGGGAGCTATTGGGCTTGTGTGGATATGCTAGGGAACGAGTATGTCGGCTGCCAGGGTTGCTACGAATAGGACGGTCATGACCAGGGTGGCGACTATCGCATTCTGGCGGAAGTTCACGGTTGCAGCTGCGGTACTGCTTCCTGTCTTGCCGCGCTGGCGTTCCAGCTTGACCGCGTTGCGCATGGACGCGTGATAGTAGAAATACGCGCCGAGAATGCAGAGCACCAGTTCCAGGGCTATCGCCGCCGGTTGAATGCTCCAGAGGCCGAGGCCCAGGCGCGGCAAGCCGTTGGTGTTGCCGGGCAGGACGGCCAGGTCGCCCCTGTGCGTAACAAAATCGAGGATCCAGTGTGAGAAGACCACGGCGCCGATTACAAGAGCGTTTCTGCGTCCCCATACCACCCAGGTGATTATCAAGGCTAGCAGGCTTATCCCAAGCGCGCCAACCAACGAATGCGAATAGTCGGCTGTGAAGATCTTTTCGCCGTAGCCACCGCCCGTTCCTGGCACTACGCTGTAGCTCTCGTATCCAAGGAAATAGAGCGCCACAAAGACCACATCAAGCAGGCTCGTGCTCAACATCAACGCCCAGAGCGGCAATTGCTGCTGCCGCGACTTCACTATAGCCGCCAGGCCGAAGTGTCCGGCTAACATAAGCTAGTGTCTCCTGTAGAGTAATTTACATGCGAACAGAGGCCGCGCTATGCGGGCGATTGCTTTTCCGCCGCTCGCTCCCTGGCGTTAGTCCCTCTTGAGAGTGGTGCTTCGCTCGGTAATGCTCACGTAGCGGTCTATCTTTTCGGTGGGACCGGGCCAGCCGACGCGGGCATCAAGATAGCCCATCACAACGACAAACAGGACAATAGCAACTATCATCACATAGATCATGTAAGCGTCCTCTTATGCCCACTCGGAGGGTGGGACGATCACTACGCGGCCGCCCTCTACGTCAAGCTTCTTCACAAACTGCTTGATAGCGGGAACCAGCAATTCGCCCGTACTATCTTTCACACCAGGGCCGCGCACTACGTATACGTCGTTGGCTGAGGTAGTGAGTACGTCTTCAATCTTGCCCACCAGGTCGCCGGCTGTGGTGTAAACGTCAAGCCCTATTATCTGGTAAATGTAATAGGCACCACGCGGCAGCTTGCGGGCTTGCTCTCTTGGCACCAGCACCCAGTAGCCCCTGAGCGCCTGGGCGCTCTCGGGATCGTTCACGCCTTCTACTTTAAGTAAGAGCTGGCCTTTGTGAATCTGGGTCGACTCTATCTGATATGGCGTAGGCTGTTTGGGAGGGCGAAACGTCTGTCCCTCACGTATGGAAGCAGTGCGCACAGTGCCAGGATCAAGCGAGCCGGTAGGCACATCGGCAGCAGCCATGAAACTGTAGGGCGCAAGAATGACCGCCTCAAGCTTGCTGAAGCGGTCGGGAAATTCGGTCATTATATTGACCTTCATCTCACCCTTGACGCCAAAAGTGCCAACCACCTGCCCAACAATCAGGTGCTCCGGCTCAGGCGCCGGTTGGTTAATAACCGTGTCAGACATAAGGTGCTGCGTATTGCGTACTACGTACTGCGTATTAATGAATTACGCAGTACGTAGTACGCAGTAGACTAATCTATTTCCAGGACGCCGCGGCGTCCCTCGCGGGCGGCCGCGGAATTTACCAGTGCACGCATGGCGCGGGCGATCTTGCCCTCACGTCCAATAACCTTGCCCTTCTCTTCAGGGTCAACGGTCAATTCGACGCGCACAACGTACTCGCCACGATGCTCACGCACGCGCACAGCATCGGGATTGTCTACCAGGTTCCTGGCAAGGTACTCAACCAGTTCTTTCATATGAACCTCAAAGGCACTGTATATTGCAACTTACCGTGTGAGACCAACACCTCACGCGGCCCGCAATATACAGTAGAAAGTGATTATGCCTGGCCGGGGTTAGCCGAAGTAGCGTCGTCGGCAGATTCGCTGATGATAGCGTCCGACTCTTCACCGCCGTCGCGCGTGGCCTCGGCAACTGCTTCGCCCATTGGCTGATCGGTGACTGCCTCTTCAACTGCCGGAGAAGCAGCTTCTGCCTCAGGAGCAACTTCTGCTTCGGGAGCAGCAGGGGCAGCGGCAGCGGGTACGCTGCGCTTGCCTGAGGCTGTGCGAGTGCGCTTGTCAGTGGCGGTAGTGGCTGTTTCAGCAGCAGCACCAGCACGTGCTGACCTGTTGAATTGCTTCACCAGGCTGGCAACTGCGTCTGTCGGCTGCGCGCCTTTCCTCTTCCACTCTTCGTACTTGGCAACATCGACCTGTATAGTGGCCGGGTTGGTGAGTGGATTATAGTGCCCCAATGTCTCGATAAACGCGCCATCGCGGGGTGCGCGAGCATCAGCTACCACGATACGATAGTGAGGCTGCCTGATAGCGCCCATGCGGCGCAGTCTGATCTTGAGCATTCCTGATTATGACTCCTCTATGTAGATACTGTGGGCCACACTTTGGCCCTCTATAAACCGGCCAGCAAATAAGCCTGCCTAACATTATACGCGATTGACCCGGACCCGTCAAACTAGCTTCTCCTGGTAAATGTTCGGATTTAGGGTGGAGCAACCCGACATCTCGGTCAGGGAAGACCCTCCGCCCCCCGCTTCGCTCATACCCCTTCCACGCGTGGGAGGGGAGTCTAAGAAGGAGGGAAGAGTGGGGGACACCCCCACACCCCCGTCATGGGCTGCGCCCCTGCACCCCTTTGCATCTCAAGTCTGAACACTTACAAAAGGAGAAGTAAGTGTTCAGACTTGGGGTGGAGCAATCTTATATCCAGGTAAGCCAAGACCCACCGCCCCCGCTTCGCTCATATCCCGGACAGGGAACGCCCTGTCAACCCCGGCGGTCGGCGGTCACACGCAGTACGCCCCATCCCCCTAGCCCATTATGTCTTCACCGCCGTCTACGAATATTACGTTACCGGTTACCCAGTCTGCGCCGGAACCTGGCTTGGCTAAGAGGGAGATGAAGTTGGCTATATCGTTGGGGACGGTGAGGCGCTTGGATGGGTTGCGCGAAAGGGCGCCTTCCACGATGCGGTCGCTGCCCGGTATGCGGCGTAGCGCGGGGGTATCTGTGACGCCCGCGCAGATGGCGTTGGCTGTTATGCCGCTGGTGGCGAATTCGGCGGCAAGTTGGCGAATGTGCGATTCGAGGGCGGCTTTGGCTGCCGATACTGCACCATAGGTGGGGATGATGCGGTGCGAGCCTGACGAGGTCATGGCGAAGATACGGCTGCCCTTGCCCAATAGTCCGCGCCTGTAGGCATCCTGCACCCAGTAGACCAGCGAGTGGGCCATTACGTCGAGGGTCATGTCCATATTGGCAGGCGTGATGCCGTCTTCGACCGCTTCGGTGATGTATGGCTTGAGCGTGCCGAAGGCTAGCGAGTGGAGAATGACCCGGAAGCCTGAGCCATCCATAGCCTCGGCCATTTTGTCCAGGGCATCGGCGCGGCGGTCGGGATTCGCGGCGTTCATATTAAAAGGAATGTACTTGCGCCCCGCTGCCTCGATGCGAGCTTTTGTTTCTTCAAATGCATCCTGGTCGGTGGGGCGGCGCATATGCACGCCGACGATGTTTAGCCCGGCCTGTTCAGCAAGGGCAGCGGCTGTGGCGGCCCCGAAACCTGAGGATGAGCCAAGCACCAGTGCCCATTCAAGGCTTTTCGGCTCCGCGGGAGTGTTGTCCATGATAATTTCTCCTGTTGGTAGGAATTGGCGCGGTCATTATAGCATTTGTCTGTTTAGAGCACCAACGGGGCTGGGCAAGGGAACAGGGCTGATGGAAAGTCAGAAATGGTGGCGAACCGACCAGCACCTGGACTTTGTCATTCTGAACAGAGTGAAGAATCACTAACCCCGGGCAGATTGCTATGGAGGTTGATTCTTCACTCTGTTCAGAATGACACCGCCGAGAGGGCGCGCTAGAAACCGACTTTGCATCAGCCCTGGGCAAGGGAAGTGCGCGGGTGGCTCTTAACGTGTGCCGTAGAGAGCAGTTGCAAGCGCCGTCAATTTCCTTTACAAGCCATTGCGCTTTTGATATAAGGAAGCATCGTTTGACCGGTTTTGCAGACCAACGCCCTTACGCCCGCCAAATCCATCATAGGAGCAAGGCAATGTCATATATAGAGACTGTCCCGGCAGAACAGGCATCAGGTTTGCTCAGCGAGCTTTACGATGCTGATATGAAGGCCAACGGCTTCATCGCGAATTACACGCGGGCATTCAGTCTGCGTCCCGAAGTCAACCAGGCGTGGCGATCGCTGATAGGCTCTATCAGGGGAAATATGGATCCCAGGCGCTATGAGCTGGTGACCCTCGCGGCTGCAGCCAGGCTCAGGTGCAGCTACTGCATGGTGGCTCACGGGGCGATACTCCGTTCCAAGTTCTTCAGCCCTGAGGAGGTCGAGGCCATAGCTCACGACTATCGAAGTGCGGGGTTGAGTGATGTTGATGTAGCCATTATGGCCTTTGCCGAGAAAGTGACCCAGAACGCCTATAAGGTGATGGAAGAGGACATAGAGAATCTGCGCTCTCTCGGTCTGTCCGACGCCGAGGTCCTCGATGTTGTGCTCGCGACCTCTGCCCGCAACTTCTTCAGCAAAGTGCTGGACGGGACAGGCGCGCAGCCTGATCAGGAGACATACGACTCGCTGGAACCGAACCTGCGCGAGGCACTGATGGTAGGGCGACCTATTGGATAGGGCGTAGCGAGTAGCGAGTAGCGAGTAGACATACTACACAAGTGGTTGCCGGCGCTAAAATGTCCAGAAGCGTTCCAGCAGGCGGGTGACGGCCCAAAGCAGGATGGGAAGTAGCACGGCGGTAGCTACCCCGCGCAGGGTTTCGGTCTTCCAGGGCCACGTGGAGATCTTGTCCAGAGCGGATTGCTCTTTGAGCAGGCCGTCCAGGGCATCGTTGATGCCGCCCATTTCAGCGAATTGGCCTGCGTCCCGGCGGCGATGCAGCTCGGCGACGGTGGCCTTGAACTCTTGCTGCGCTGCCGTCTGCGCTCTGATTTTCGCTCTCACCAGAAGGCGGTGCATTCCCCCTAGTGGAGCCACGAACATAACCACGCTTATAGCGCTGAGGATAAATATGTCGAACTGGTTTGTAAAGCCGGGCTCCGAGGTTACGTTGATGAAGTACCATGCATAGGTGATGAGCAAAACCGCAATGGCCGTGCGAGCGGTGACCGAAGAGAGCGCATATATAGGTGCCAGGTTGAAAAGGTCAACTTGAGTGTGGGTGGCATAGATAAGGCTGACCATACGAAGCTGGCGTACGCTGTGGTAGATCACTATGGCTGCGCCCACGTAGGTCAGCATAAACACCAGCCCTTCCAGTACCGTAGCAGGTGGTGAGCTAAAGAACTTGCCGTTTTCTCGCTGCACAGGGCTGAGGCTCAGCCAGGAACTCACCCCGTAGAGCGCGCCGAGGCAGGCCACGATCAGGGTAGGGCGGGCCGGTAGGGTGGTGAAGCGGTATCTCAGCGTATTGAACTCGGCATCGTCTATCTGCATAACCGGGCGGAAGTCGTTGAGCGCCTCCCGCGCCGAGTCGTCCAGATAGTGGAGCACGCCGACAGCGTAGATAAAGCTGATATCTCCAAGTATTAGCCGCCACGAGAACACACCAACAGGGAACGAGCCGTCCATCCACTTGATAGATGCATGAAGTAGAATGACGGCCAGCGCCACCACGAAGTAGAAGAGCCAGGCGGGGATAGGTAGGCCGCGCACCCAATTAATGGCGCGGTCTATGATGCTAGGTGGGTATGGCCTGCGGCTATCGATACCTGAATCTGCTATCGCATTTGAAACGGCGGCTGTGCTCATATAGCGCCTCCCCTGGCTTACCGCTTTCTACCAGCGCACGCGGATGTCTCCCACGCGGCGGGTTATTTTCTGGTCATCAAGATGTTCCAGTATAGGGATAGCGTATTTGCGGGTGGTGCCGAAGAGGTCGCGTATGGCAGCTACGTTGATTTCGCCGCGCTCGTCTATCGTCTTGAGGATGCCGACTACCATCTCATCGAAGGCCTGACGGTTGTAGTAGATAGTGTCGTCCAGCTTGACAAGCTCACCTGAGTCGACAAGAGAGGCAGCTACTTCAGGGTCAGTGCCAAGCTCGGCGGGCGACGGTGGAGAGTAAGGAGAGGCAGCCAGGGCACGGCGCAAGGCATCTACCTGCGCCTGCTGGGCAGGAGAGTAGGTGGGCTTGTGTGTCGGCAGGCGGTATGTGGTGGGGTCCTCGGCAATCGCGCCGCGAGCCACGCCGAGCGACATGACGTGCGGGAAGGCTTTGGGCGGGATGTTGGAGCTAAGGCGGCTGCGCAGTTCTTCTTTGCTCATGCCGCGGCGAAGCGGCTGGTGGTGGTGATGGTGGGTTAGCAGGGTGTGGACGCGGCGCATGGCCTCTTCGTAGCCGCCTGCGGAGATTACGAGCGCGGCCTGCGGGTTGCGGAGCGCAGCCTGTTGGTCGCCCGTTAGCTGGATTACCTGACCTGTGGCGACGAGCGTGGAGAAGGCATCGAGCGCCTGTTGCTTTTCGAGGGCCGACTTTTCGATGGCGCTCTTCAGGTCCATGGGGCTGTTGCCGAGGGCTTGCAGCAGGAGTTCTTCGGGGGTGCCGCGCTGGAGGGTTTGGAGCGTTTGCAGGGTCTCTTCGTTGAATCGCTTATGGCGGCGGGGCGCTGGGTCTATCACCTGGCCGCCGCCGATAGTGAGGCTGGGAGAAGGGCGGCGCACAATGTAGCGGTCGCCCTTTGAGACGGCAACTTCGTCGCGAAGACGTAGCTGTGCCCAGGCCGTGCCGCCGGGTTCGAGACGATCGGTATCGAGGAGGGTTATCTGGGCCGGGGTCTCGGCTGAGCCTGTGAAGAAATCAAGCGGGTCGTTCTGCTCTACGGGCGCAGGGGCATCCGGCAGCAGGCTGAGGTGGATGTCGATGCGGCGCGTAGGGTGGAGCCAGCCTGGGGTGGTGAGCACCATGCCGCGCTCGATTTGATCGACTTCCAGGCCGACAAGGTTGACGGCCACGCGGTTGCCGGGGCCGATGCTATCTACTTTATGCTTGTGGCTCTGAAGCCCGCGAACACGGCTCTTAAGCCCGCCCGGCACGATCTCGACTTCCTGACCTACTCTAAGAGAGCCGTCTATGAGTGTGCCTGTGACGACGGTGCCGAAGCCCGCTATTGTGAAAGCGCGGTCGATGGCGAGGCGCGGCCTGCCCCTGTCGGCGCGCTGCTCTGTGCTGCTAAGAAGCAGATCTATTTGAGCGCGTAGGTTGTCCAGCCCCACGCCTGTACGGGCGGAAACGGGCACTATGGGGGCATCCTGTAGGGTTGTGTTCTTGAGACGCTCGCGCACTTCCTCTTCCACCAGTGCGAGCCATTCTTCGTCTACGGTGTCCAGCTTGGTGAGCACCACGATGCCGCGGTCAACGCCGAGCAGATGGAGAATGTCGAGGTGTTCCTCGGTCTGGGGCATGGGGCCTTCGTCGGCCGCGATGACGAGGAGGGCAGCGTCGAGACCGCCAACGCCCGCTAGCATGTTCTTGATAAATCGCTCGTGGCCCGGCACGTCAACGACCGATACTTCCTTGCTAGATGGAAGGGTTAACCACGCGAAGCCGAGGTCGATGGTCATCTCGCGGGCCTTTTCTTCCTGCAAGCGGTCAGGATCAATGCCTGTAAGGGCTTTGACGAGCGTAGACTTGCCATGGTCTACATGGCCTGCTGTTCCTAGTACATACATGGTTCCTATATTATACAGGTTCGTGGGGAGGGGAGCGTACTACGTATTCCGTACTGCGTACTCCATATGACCGCGGACGGCAGACGGCTGACCGCGTTGTCAGTTGTCAGTTGTGGCGGTCGGCGGTCGGCGGTCGGCGGTCTGCCGTCGGTGGACGATAATAACTGACAACTGACAACTACGCAGTACGCAGTACGCCTCTTTTGACACTACAGACAGGCTTATGCTATCATCAAGCACTAGGAAGCTTGATAGCAGCTTGGGCTGAGAGCGTTTGGGTCTTGAATTACCGGGTTTGAGTTATGCTTTATGCTGTTTCACCTTCAGAACTCGCAAGACACGAAACGCAAGAGGCAGAACTCCAGTGGGACCAGTGTTATGTCGTTCAACATAACGATCCGTGTGCTTGGCATGCTGCTATTTGGAGCAGCAGGCTTCCTTCTGGCTATCTATCTTTCCCCCTGGCTCTACGGCACCAGCAGCGAACAGTATAACGAGCTTGTCCCCTACCTGACTCTGTTTGGCGCGATCTTTGGGCTTATCATTACCCCTTACATCACTGTTTATCCTTTCAGGTGGGTACGAAACCGCCTGAAGCTGATGCCTCCGCTTGATCTAATTTCGATGGCTGTGGGCATGTTTACGGGCTTGTTGCTCGGCGCGATATTGTCGTGGCCGCTCAGTCTGCTGCCGGGCTGGCTGGGGGCTGTGATGCCCACGCTGGCGACATTAGTGCTTGCCTACCTGGGTATATACGCGGCGATGCTTCGCAAGCGCGATGTGCTGGATGCCTTGAAGGCCGAGCGGCATGCAGGCGGCCCCTTCCCTGTCGAGAACACGAGCAAAGCGCCTCGTATTGAAACGATGAGCCCGCAGACCAATTATTTGCACCCGGAGGTCACAAACAGCGGTACTGACAAGATACGCATAGATAAGTACCTGCTGGTGGATACAAGCGCAATCATTGACGGCAGGATAGCCGACATCAGCAAGGCCGGGTTCATCGACGGCACGCTGCTTGTGCCGCGCTTTGTATTGCACGAGCTACAACACATCGCGGATTCGGCTGACCCATTAAGGCGTGCTCGCGGACGGCGCGGCCTGGACATGCTCAATCGCCTGCAGAAAGAGGCCGTAGTGCCGTTGCAGATCAGTGAGATTGATGCGGAGGACGTGGCCGAAGTGGACAGCAAGCTGGTAAAGATAGCGCGTACCTATAGCTGCCCTGTGATTACCAACGATTTCAATCTGAACCGGGTGGCCGAGCTACAGGGCGTGAAGGTGCTGAACATCAACGAGCTTGCGAACGCTGTAAAGCCTGTGGTGCTGCCGGGCGAGGAAATGCACGTCCATGTGATACAGGAAGGCAAAGAGTTGGGGCAAGGCGTGGCTTATCTCGATGATGGCACGATGGTTGTAGTAGAGAATGGGCGGAAGTACATGAACGCCGACGTGGATGTGGTCGTAACCAGAGTGTTGCAAACAGTAGCGGGGCGCATGATCTTCGCTCAGATGAAGAACGGCAAGATGCCCGGCTAGCAGGCAAAGAACAGTCACGCAATACGCAGTACGCGGTAGCCCCAGGAGCACATGTTTTGTCAGGAAGATTAGCGGCAATAATCGTAGCAGCGGGAAAGAGCCAGCGAATGGGTGGAGTTGACAAACAGCTTCGCACAATCGGCGGTATGCCTGTGCTGGCGCGCACGGTGGCGGCGTTTGAGGCTTGCGAGGACGTGGGGGCAATCGTTCTGGTTGTGAACCCTGACAATATAGGGGGCGCGGCTGAGCTGCGCGCCGAATATGGCTGGCAGAAGGTGCGCGTGATGGTGCCGGGCGGCGAGCGCAGACAGGACTCTGTTGGCGCGGGGTTGGCGGCGGTGGTGAAGATGTCGCGCAGCGAAGGCGGCTTTGAGTGGGTGGCTGTGCATGATGGGGCAAGGCCAATGCTTTCGCCTGACCTGATAAGCAGAGGATTCGAGATGGCGCAGGAAGTAGGCGCGGCCATCGCTGCTTTGCGCGCGATCGATACTGTGAAGAGCGTGGATGGTTCGGGCACGATTACGGGCACAATCGAGCGCAGCAATATATGGCTGGCGCAGACCCCTCAGATATTCCGAGTATCCATTCTATCACACGCTTATGAGATGCTGGTTGGGCGCGAAGAGCCGCTGGAAGCAACAGATTGTGCCCGAATTGTGGAGCTATCGGGCCACCCGGTGAAGGTATTTGAAGGGGAGCCAACCAATATTAAGATTACCACGCCGCTGGACTTGCTGATCGCTGAAGCAATCCTGAAGGGGCTTGGGCGGTCGTGACGAACTTATACATAGGGGGTAATAGGTGGTCGTGCAGGCTCTGGGTGAGACCGGGATGACCACTTTTCGGGCAGGATTTGGGTATGATGTGCACCGTCTGGTGGAAGGTAGACCGCTAATATTGGGCGGGGTGGAAGTGCCTTTTGAGAAGGGGCTGGATGGGTATTCGGATGCGGATGTGCTGCTCCATGCGGTGATAGACGCGATAGTGGGAGCGGCCGGGATGGGCGATATAGGCACGCACTTCCCATCGTCCGACCCGACATTGGAAGGGATTTCGAGCGTGGCCATGCTGGAGAAGGTGGCTGGTCTGGTGGGTGAGGCGGGTTGGCGCGTCGAGAACGTGGATGGTACGATAGTAGCACAGCGGCCCAGGTTGTCGCCGCATACCGGGCGTATGAAGACGGCTATCGCGGCGGCGCTAGGCATCGAAGAAGAACGGGTGAACGTGAAGAGCAAGACGACCGACGGCCTGGGCTTTACAGGCACGGGTGAAGGCATGGCTGCGTATTGCGCGGTGATGCTGGGACGCTAGCGCAGACTGCCGGAAATAAGCAGTACGCCATAGCACACTGAATAAATGAGAGCAGTTATACAGCGCGTGCAGCACGCCAGCGTAGTGGTGGATGGGGAGGTTGTGGGCAAGATTGGCCCTGGCCTCCTTGTTTTGTTGGGTGTGGGCAAAGACGATACAGAAGAGGACGCGCGCTTCCTGAGCGGCAAGGTCGCCAATATGCGGATTTTCTCGGATGCTGACGGGAAGTTCAACCTTGGATTGAGCGATGTTGGTGGGTCGGTGTTGCTGGTCTCACAGTTCACGCTGTATGCTGATACACGCAAGGGGCGGCGGCCTTCGTTCACCGATGCGGCAGCGCCGGATGTAGCCGAACGGCTCGTGCTGCGGTGCGCAGAATTGTTCCATGCGGCAGGCATACCGGTCGAGATGGGCCGCTTTGGTGCTCACATGGAGGTATCGCTGCTCAACGATGGCCCTGTTACTATCTTGATAGATAGCAGGTAGGTGGCGGGTGTTAGGTGTCAGGGGTCGGGTGTCAGGGGTCAGGGACATACGGTTTCACCGCAGAGGCGCAGAGAGCGCAGAGGTTCGCAGAGGTTTTTGAGGTTTGCTGAGTGCTGCGGCAAGAGAGTATGCGGCACGAGGCGGTCTGCCGACAACTGACAACTGACAACTGACACCTGACACCTGACACCTCGGTACCACCCAAGATTGGAGGCGCGCTTAATATGTACCAGGCACCTGCTCCGGCGGCTTCGGTTGACCCTATTATTTCTCGGCTAAGGCCGCGCACGGTTGCGGAGATACTCGACCAGGCGTTCCGGCTCTACCGCAGGCACTTTCTGACCTTTATCGCGATTATCGCGGTGGTGCATGTGCCTCTGCAACTGATACTTCAGCTTACCACGGCATATATGCTGGGTGGCCTGACCGGTTTCGAGGGCGAGCTTTCTAATGGAGACCTGTCGGGCAGCAGCTTTTCATCGGGGCGTATGAACGAGCTATTCGCCTATCTCGGTATCGTATATGCCGTGACGATACTGGTAGGCGTGCTCTACTGGCTTTTGCAGTCGCTCAGCCAGGGCGCACTCACGGCGGAGGTCGCCAACAGCCACCTGGATAAGCCGGTCAGCTTCAGGGACGGCTACAGGCAGATGCTGTCGCGCCTTGGCCCATTGCTGGGGATAATCTTCTTGCAGTTGGGCATCGGGATAGCGGTATTCTTGCCGATTATCCTGCTGCTTATTCTGTCATTCGCGGCCGGAATTGGCTCGGCCACGAGCGGTAACGACGGCAGTGGGGCGTTCCTGGGCTTATTCTGCTTTTCGTGCGCGCTTATCATCCCGGCTTTTGTGCTGTTCGCTTATATCTTTGTGCGGCTGTATATCATAACGCCTATTGTGATGGTAGAGGGTCTTGGGCCGGTGCAGGCTCTGCGCAGAAGCTGGCGGCTTGTACAAAACTACTGGTGGCGGACTTTCGCCATGGTCGTCGTGCTGATTATACTGTCGTATATTGTGCAGGCCGGTCCTGCTGCGCTCGTGCAGGCTATCATCGCGATATTCCTTCCACGGGATCTTGTGCTGCAGCAGGTTATCAGCGGTGTTGTAACCGTGTTCACCACGCTGGTCTTCATACCTATACAGCTTATCGCGGTTACACTCTATTACTTCGATTTGAGGGTGCGCAAAGAGGGCTATGATATCGAGGCGGCTATGTCGCAGCGTTACCTGCCTGCACAGCCGCAGGGAGCATGGGCGGGGTACGGGCAAGGCGCGGCAGCGGAGCCTGTTATGCCTCCACCCGCGCTCGGGTACGGTTACTACGGGCAGAACTACAACGCAGGGCCAGAGACACCCATCCAGCAGCAGTACAGTACGCCTGGGTATGTCGCAGGCAACCCGACGCAATCCGATTATACGCCGCCTCCAAGTTGGAGGGCACCCACCACAGGGCCGCTCGATTCGTCTGAGGTGGCACGGGTAGAAGCTCCGGCTCCTGTTGAAGGCGGCGAGGACCCCGGCGGCGAAGTGCGGCGGGGCGAATGAGCTTGCGGCAAGTAAGTGGCAGTAGGTAGGAGCACTATGGCTGCGTCTCCTGTTGGCATAGTTAGCAAGTTGCGCCCGCGCACCGTCGGGGAGATTATTGACGGTGCCTTTCGCATTTACAGGCGGAACTTCCGCACCTTCTTGCTGATTGTGGCAGTGGTCTACCTGCCTGTGCAGATACTTTCCTATGCGGTCAATGTGTTCTTCCTGGGGAACTACACAGCGTCCGGTTTTTCGGGTTCGTTTAGCGGCAGCATCGCAGCGAGCAATGTGACAAGCCAGGTGACCACGGTCAAGACATATTTAGAACAATTCCTGCAGTATTTCGCGCAATGGGCGCTTACCGTAGCGGTGGCCGGGGCAGTATTTGGCTATAGAGTTAGCTTCGGGGAGGCTTATGCCGAGGTAAAGCGGCGTTTCTGGGCAGTGCTGGGTTTGATCGGGCTGCAGACGCTGATTGCGCTCGGACTCTTCTCGCCTGCTCTGCTGCTTGTGATTGGGCTCGCGCTGAGCGGCAGCGGCGCTTCGAGCGGATTGGCAATCGCGCTTGCATGCCTGGGCATATTCCCGCTGATCTACTCGATAATCCAGATCAGGTTGCAGGTTATATTGCCTGCGGCTGTGAACGAAGAGCTAACGCCAAGGCAGGCATTGAGCCGCAGCTGGGAGCTGACGCGAAACTACTGGTGGCGAACGTTCGCGCTGAACTTTGTGATAGGCATACTTCGGTCTATTGTGACCCTTGGGCCAGGGGCAGTTATTGTGGCGTTTGTAGGTATGGTAATCAAGACCGATATCTACACCACTCTGGCTATCACTCAGGTCGCCGGCATTCTCACATTGGCGGTCTACATGCCTGTGGAGATGAGTGCAGTCGCGCTCTATTATTATGACCAGCGGGTTCGTAAAGAGGGTTTTGATATTGAATCGGCTATAGAGGAGATGTATGAGCGAGGCGACGAAGATGGTGACGGCTATGCTGCCGGCGAATATGAGCAGGGCCGCCCGATAGAAAGATCTGTGCCGCTGGGAGCAGAGGCACAGAGTACGTCGGACGTGTATAACCGGCCATCTCCGGGCGAGGCTGTGACATGAAAAGATTAGCAGCCTGGTTCAGGAGGATACCCCTGTCCGGGCGCATTGGCGGGTTGGTCGCGCTGCTTGTAGTGGCGGGGCTGCTGGTGTGGTTCTTCCTTCTGAAGGGGCCAGGTCCGGTTGTGATTGTGCAGCAGCCTCCCGCGCGTCCCGCGCTTGGAAAGGTCATCACGTTTGACGATTACAGGAACGCCATAACTGCCGCGCGGACCGATGTGGGCGCGGCACAATCGGCTGTCGGCGATGAGCGCAAGAAGACGGTTCAAAAGGCGATTGCCGAACTTGAAGGGGTCGAGGGCGCGAGCGTGCTGCCGGGTGGGGCGAACGGCAACGGCAGGCCAAGCCAGGTGGATAATACGCTGCTGCTGGTGGAGCTAGGGAGGAACGAGCCGAACCTGAGTGCGGTTGAGGCTGCATTGTCGGTGCTTGGAGATAGCCTGACGGCTGGCAGCGCAGCGAGCTTGCAGGGGACACTTGCGGGCGAGCAATCCATTGCTGAGTTGAACAAGACGCTGAGCGACCCCATATTTGACTACACGCGGACCGAGTCACCGCTCCAAAGGCTGGCACGCTGGCTGGCAAGTGCGACGGGCGAGGCCGACCCCGGAGATACGCTCTGGCGCTGGTTCCTCGCTATATCGGCGGCACTGGCGGCGGGCGCGCTGACTTTCCTTGGCAGTGAAAAGCTTGGCAACAGGTGGGCACGGCTGGGCTTGTCGGTGGTGGTGGGGCTGGTTGTCGGCACGATCTTCTTCTTTGCCGTTGAGGCGCTTGACGTGACAGTTGGCTTGCTGGGAGTGCTCGGCTTGATTGTGGCGGCTGTGGCGGTGTGGCTGATGACGGCGGGCCTGAACAGGGCCTCAAGTCCGGCGAGCGTGCGGCCTGTGTCGGAGCTGGCGCAGGTGCTGGGCATGAGCGCGGTGGAGGCGCGAAGGCGGGCCGAGGAGGCCGCAGGGGCGGGCGATTACCGCAGCGCGATCAGGTACAGGTGTCTCGCGGTGCTGCTGCTGTTGGACGAGGCGGGAATGCTTGTGTTCGACAGGACCGCGACGAACAGGGAGTATTTGTTCAGAGCGCCCGGCACCATACACGACGATTTGCAGCCGCTATTAGACCGCTTCGAGCAGGTTTGGTACGGAGGAGCCGAGACAAGCGCAGAAGAATGGGCAGGATACACAGCCCGTGCCGCTGCAATAGAGGCCCGAGTAGCAGACGAAGTGCGCGGCCGGACCAGGGCGGCTTAGTGTGATAGCGATACATGAAACGCCAAGACGCCAAGTCGCCAAGGTTATTACAGTTTCACGTTTTACGTTTTACGTTTTACGCCTCATTCCCGGTAACAAACATTGAGTAATCCACCCACAACCAGAGGGACACGATCTGCCATCAGGGAGCTTGCCCTGATAGGCGTGCTGCTGATTGCTGTGTTTGTAGTGCTGTTGTGGTTGGTGGGGGCGGAAGGAGTTGCTGAGACACCGGAGAGCGCAGGGTCATCGTTGAGCAGCGGGAAGAGAGGAACGCTGGCCCTTTACAGGTGGCTGGAGGGGTCGGGCTTTGAGGTGCGGCGCGTGCAGGGTGGGGAGCAGTTTCCGCCGGAGCGCGGCACGCTGGTCATGGTGAACCCCAACAACGAGTTCCCGGAGGGGCAGGCGGGCACGGTGCGGCGTTGGGTGGAGGATGGGAACACGCTGATTTTGGCGACGGGGATGGGCAGGAGCGACCTCAGCACGAACCTGGGCGGCAGGCAGCCGATGCTCCGCGAGTTCGGGATTGACCTCGATTTTGCCTCGAATTATTCGGACACTGTGCCGATGTCGCAGCCGCTGTTCGGCAATCCGCCTGTGGACAGGGTGCGCTTCGCCGGGGTATGGGCGCTGACCCTGCCTGTGAGCGATACGGTCGTGTTGGCCTCGTCGGAGGATGGCGACGGCCACAGGCTGCCGTTGGCGGCGGTGATGCGGGTGGGGTCGGGGCGGGTTTATATAATGTCGAGTGATTACCCGCTCAGCAACCAGGGGATACGGGAGGAGAGCAACGGGGCGTTCGCGTACAACCTGGTGCAGATGGCGGGGAACAAGAGGGTAATCTTCGATGAAGCGCACCACGGGCAGAGCGTGGGTGGAGATATTCTGGCGCTCTTTACATCGTACCCCTGGGGCTGGGCGATTTTGTACGGCGCGGGACTGGTGGCGGTCTATTTCTTCTGGAGCGCGCGGCGGCTGGGTCCACCACTGCCTGTGGTGACGCCCGACCAGAGGCGGCCTTCTTCGGATTACGTGCGGTCGGTGGCGGGGCTGTTCAGGCGGGCGCGCAAGTCAGGGTATGCCGCGGAGAGATACTTGCAGTTCTTCAAGAGAACGCTGTCGCGGCACGCTGAGCTTGACCCGTTCCTGACCGATGCGCGGTTTGTGCAGGCGTTGAGTGAGCGCGGGCGGTATGCGTTTGACCAGGGCGAGATGGCGCGTGCTATCGAGAGGTTGAGGACGCTTGAAGGCGGCGGGGCAGGCTCAGAGAGCATGGAGGCCGAAACGCTGGCGGCGATACGCGAGGCGGAGAAGGTCAGGCGGCAGGCGCTGGGGTTGCGGGAAGATGGGTAGTTGAGTAGTTGATCTGCATGTACGAGAAACTAACTGGACAACCTTCTATTCACTATTACAAGAGATTCAACGAGGAATCAATATGAATTCAATAGATGCTGCTGAGAAGGTCTTGCACGATGAAGGTCGGCCCATGCGTCCTGTGGAGATAGCAGATCGCATGATTCAGCAAGGCCTCTGGCAGACTGCTGGTAGCACACCGGGAGCGACAATAGACGCACGCATATCAGTAGATATAAGAGACCACGGTGATACATCCCGTTTTCAACGGACAGAAAGAGGTGTTTTTGCGCTTCGGAGCTGGGGCCTCAACGAATATGTGGCTAAGCCGTTCAGGAAAAAGCCCTTGAACATTGAGCAAGAGCCGGAACCCGCCGGAGCAGTAGAAGTGAATGAAGATGAGACACTTGAGATAGTGGCGCAGTTGTCCTTTACTGATGCCGCGGAGAGAATCCTTCGAGAGTACGCTGACAGAAAGCCAATGAACTACAGGGATCTGACGCGTAAAGCCCTTGAACTTGGGCTAATAAAGACCAGGGGGCTGACCCCCGAGCAGACAATGTATGCTCAGATTCTTACGGAAATGGACCGTAATCAAAAGCGTGGAGAACAAGGTCGCTTTATAAAGCATGGTCGTGGTCTAATTGGCCTGACCAACTGGATTGACGTTGGGCTCGCTTCTGAGATTGAACAGCATAACAACGAGGTTCGCAAGAGACTAAGAAACCGATTATACGGGATCACACCCGGAGAGTTTGAGGACTTAATAGGTTCATTGCTGATAACTATTGGATTTGAGAGTGTGCAGGTTACGAGCCGGAGTAATGATGGTGGAATAGACGTGAGAGGTACGCTGGTAGTTGCTGGTGTGATTCGGACAAACATGGCTGTACAGGCGAAAAGATGGAGGAATAACGTTCAAGCTCCTATTGTTCAACAGGTACGGGGAAGCCTCGGTACTCATGATCAGGGGCTAATCATCACTACAAGTGATTTTAGTCCGGGGGCGCGCCAAGAGGCTGAACGCTCCAATGCTGTTCCGGTTGCTCTCATGAATGGCGAGCAACTCGTCACGCTTCTGGTTGAGCATAACATAGGAATCAGTCGAACATCGTATGATCTAATAGAACTGACATAGAGAGCAAGTAACTATGCTCCCTTCTGTTGTTGGTGAAGGTTAGCATAGATGCTACCATCGCTTCACGATGGGCAGGATGCGCCAGTAAGCAGACCACTTATACAGCAATCTTCAAAAGTAACTTTTGGGCAGAATCGCGGAATGAAGGAGTATAGATGCCACTTATAGACCTGTATCGTGCGCTCGATAGCGAGAGGCGCAAAGTTATCGTTGGGCAGCGGTGGACATTTGACCAGTTGCTGGTGGCGCTGCTGACGGACGGGCATGTGCTGTTGGAGGGGGTGCCCGGCGTAGCGAAGACGCTCATGGCGCGCACGCTCGCTACCACGCTGAACGCCGATTTCAAGCGGGTGCAGTTCACGCCCGACCTGATGCCTTCGGACGTAATCGGCACGAATGTGTTTGATTTCCAGCACACCACCTTCTCGCTGAAGAAAGGGCCTGTGTTCACCAATATTCTGCTTGGCGACGAGATCAACCGCGCCCCGGCCAAGACGCAGTCGTCGCTGCTGGAGGCCATGGAAGAGCGGCAGGTGACTATTGATGGCGTGAGCAACCCGCTGCCCAATCTCTTCATGGTGATTGCCACGCAGAACCCTGTGGAGTACGAAGGAACCTATCCGCTGCCCGAGGCGCAACTCGACCGCTTCCTCTTCAAGGTTGTGGTGGACTACCCAACGCACGATGAGGGGTTGGAGGTGCTGAAGAATTACGCAGCAGGGTTCAACGCTCACAAGCTGGCGGCTTCGGGCATACAGCCTGTGGCCGATGAGGCGGCGATTATGGCGGCTCGCGCTGAGATCGCAACTGTGAAGGTGGCCGAGGCAATACTGGACTACATACAGAGGATAGTGGACGAGAGCAGGCGCTCCCCCGACCTGTCGCTGGGTGGCTCGCCCAGGGCGGCTATTGCGCTGCTGCAAACAAGCAAGACGCTGGCAGCCTTGCAGGGTCGGGACTATGTTGTGCCCGACGATATTAAAGTGCTGGTGCCACCCGTGATGCGCCACCGCATTATCCTGAAGCCGGAAGCCGAGATTGAAGGCTTGAACGCCGACAGGGCACTGGAAAGGATCCTGGCACGGGTCGAGGTGCCGAGGTAGAGGAGTAAAACGTGAGAAGTGAGAGATGAGAAGTGAGAAATGAGTAAGTCGTAAAGGGGAAGGACGGGTTGGAAACGCCAAAACGCCAAGATATTAGGGTTTGCCTATTCACGCAGACGGACAACTGACAACTGACAACTGACAACGCGGTCTGCGGTCTGGCGTCGGCGGTCATAAGGAGTACGCAGTACCTTACGTTTTACGTTTTACGCTTTACGTTTTAAAGGGCGCATGGAGATACGACAGGCACAAACAGGCGATGCTGAGGTGCTGCATGGGATTGTGCAGGCGGCTTTCGGCGAGTACCGTGGGGTGCTGGCTGTGCCGCCCAGCGCCCTGGGCGAGACGCTTGAAGAGGTGCGGGAGGCTGTTCTGGGTGGGCAAGTGTTGGTGGCGTGGGACGGCGACAGGGCCGTGGGAACTGTTCGGTATGAGGTGCAGCCTGAGCATTTGTATGTGGGGCGGTTAGCTGTGTTGCCGGAATACCGTGGGCATAGCATCGGAGCGGCGCTAATGGGCTACCTGGAAGAGTTAGCTCCGCGGTTGGGATTGCGGCGCATGAGGCTGGGCACTCGGGCGTCTATGGAGAAGAATATCGTGTTTTATGAGCGGCTGGGATACACTATCGTGAAGCAGGAGCCTCACACCAGCGGACCGGATGTGTGGGTCTGGTTCGAGAAAGAACTGGACGCTGCCCGTTGATTACCCGCCGCACGCTCTACTTGCTGCTGGTGGCCGCGCCCATACTGGCGTTGGCGACGCTCACACCTGCCGCCCTGTGGGCCGCCGGATTATATCTGCTGGCGGTGCTGGGGCTGCTTGTTGCCGATTTTGTGCTGTCGCCTGGGCCTAAAGATTTCAGATTGGCGCGAGAGAACGAGTCGAAGCTGTCGCTAGGGGCGGATAACAGGGTTACTATTGTGGTGCGGCGGCTGGGGTCGCCCGAGATGGCGGGAGTGCGTGGGCGGGTGGTGGAGTTCGTTGTCCGCGACGAGCCTCCCTATGAGTACATCATCAGCGAGATGTTCTTGCCTGGAGAGGTGGGGGCGGGTGCTACCGAAACGGTAAGTTATACTGTAAAGCCGCTCAAGAGGGGAGATTACAGGTTCGGTGGGTGTAATTTGCGGTGGAAGGGGGTGCTCGGGCTGGTGATGCGCCAGCATAAGTATCCGCTGGACGCTCCCGTGAAGGTCTACCCCAACCTGCTGGAGGTGCGGAAGTACGAGCTGCTGGCGCGGCGCGATCAGCTTTTTGAAATCGGGCTGAAGAATGCGCGGCGGCTGGGAGAGGGAACCGAGTTCGAGCGGCTGCGCGACTACGAGCAGGACGACGATTACAGGCGTATCAACTGGCCCGCCACAGCCAGGCTGCATAAGCCGATCACGACAGATTACCAGCCGGAACGGAGCCAGAGCGTTATCGTGATGCTTGACGCGGGCAGGCTGATGACTGCTCCGCTGGGGCCGTTGTCGAAGCTGGACTACGCCATCAATACGACGCTGCTGCTGGCCTATGTGGCGGTGCAGCGTGGGGACCGCGTGGGACTGATGACATTCTCGGATACGGTAGTGACATATATTGAGCCGGACAAGGGGCGGCGGCAGTTCCTGGCTTTGCTAGAGGCGCTCTATAAGGTGCAGCCTTCGCAGGTGGAGGCTGATTATATGAAGGCGAGCGCGTTTCTGTCGACACGCCGGAGCAAGCGCAGCCTCGTGGTGCTCTTTACAGATATTATTGATAGGCAGCAGGCGGGCGCGATGGTGAGCGGGTTCGGCAGGCTCGCGCCCAGGCATCTACCGCTGGCGGTCACGATGGCCGACAACGAGGTGTTGACGATGGCCTCAAGGCAGCCAACCGACCCTCAGCAGATGTACGAGCAGGTGATAGCCCGAGGTGTGCTGGACGACCGTGCCGCCGCGCTGGACGCCCTGAGGAGACGCGGTGCCATGACCATAGATGTGCCCGCAGACAAGCTCACGCTGGCCGTAGTGAACAAGTACCTGGAACTGAAGGCGCGTGGCAGGCTGTAGGGCGGGGCGGGGCGTGAAACGTGAAACGTGAAACGTGATGCGTGAGGTATTGCGTATGACCGCCGACGGCGGACCGCCGACCGCTAAACCTAGAGCGACTTGGCATTTCAACTCCGTCCTTACGTTTTACGCTTTACATTTTATGCAGTAACTCACGTTTCACGTTTCACGTTTCACGCCCCGCCCCACGTCGCCGCCATCTCGTGCGCTGTCGGCGCGGGCGCATGGCTCGACGCTTCCGGCTCTTTCTTGCGTCCGGCCAGGAGCCAGTAGCTGTAGAGAAGGATGGCGGTGAGGACGCCTGTGGCGAACTTTACCCACGATGGTAGCTCTGAAGGGGAGAGGAAGCCCTCAATTGTGCCCGCTATGACCAGGAGAGCAGCGCCGCCTAGCAGGAGACGGACGGCCCGTTCGGCGGCCAGGCGAAGGGCTTCTCCACGGGTGAGCATGCCGGGCCGGAGTATGGCGTCGGCCAGCATGAAGCCCGCGCCGCCCGCCAGGCAGATTACGCTCAACTCGATTACGCCGTGGGCTGAGACAAATGCAAGAAGGTCAAAGCCGAGACCGTAGCGGGTGACGATGCCGAAGATAGCGCCAAGCTGTATGCCGTTCATGAGCAGTACGTAGGTTGTGCCAAGGCCAAGCAGCATCCCGCCCGCAAAGGCGAGCATGGCGACCTGGATATTGTTGGTCATGATCGTGGTGGCGGCCAGTGAACGTTCGACAGACGGGATGGTGGTCCAAAGCTCGCCGCGCTCGGCATATGAGACGATAGCCTGATAGGTGTTGCTATCGAGCAGGGTCGCGGCGGTCGGCGGATAAATGATGGTGGCGGCGAAAGAGAGGATGCCGCTGCCGAAGAACATGAAAGCGGCAAGCAGATAGTAGCCTGCCGTCTGACGGAAAAGGCGTGGGAAACCGCTTGTGAACCAGAGCCAGATGTCGCGCCAACTGAAGCCGGCGCTGCTATAGACATTGGCATAGGACGAAGAGACCAGTCGGTTGAGATAGGCCACCACGCGGTCGCCGGGGAAATCGCGTCGAGCACGTGCAAGGTCGGAGGCGGCGAGGCGGTAGAGTCGGGTCATTTCTTCGAGGTCGTCGGCGTTCAGCGTGCGCAACTGGCCGGATTGCACTCTCGATGTGAGGCTTTCGAGGCGTGCCCAGTCGGCCTGCCTCTCACCAACGAAACGTTCTAGCGCACTCATGGAGTTTATTGTACCATAGTGCTTGGAGGTCAGAGTTAGCTTTCTGACTTCCCATCTTTCTTCGGAGCGAACATGGACGAACAGATCACAATTTCTACACCGGAGCAGGTGGCGTTCCACTATGAGATGGCCGGCATCGGGTCGCGTTTTGTGGCCTCGTTGCTTGACCATCTTATTCTTGTCGTCGCGATGGTGCTCGTATATTGCGCCATGTTTTCGCTGTTGTTTGGGGGTCTATTCTCCGGTAGTCAAAGCGGGGAGGAGTTTGGCTTTGGGTTGCTGGCCGTGTTGGTGCTGGTTGAGTTCCTTATTTTCTGGGGCTATTTTGTGCTGTTCGAGCTTGTGTGGAACGGACAGACGCCGGGCAAGCGGGCCGGAAAGCTGCGGGTAATAAGGCGGGACGGACAGCCTGTGCATGCGGGCGAGGTGATGATACGCAATCTGGTGCGGATCGTCGATTTCTTGCCCGGTTTCTACGGCATCGGACTTGTTACCATGTTTATCGACAAGGACGCGCGGCGGCTGGGCGACATGGCAGCGGGCACGATAGTTGTGCGCGAGGGCGAGCAGACGCGGCTGCGCGACGTTCAGGTTGCACAACCCCAACAGCAGGCCATGCAGGCAAGCTACACCACGTCGTTATACGGATCGCAGGAGCAGGCACAACCGGTCGGATCATATCAGCCTTATGGGTCTTACGGGCAGCCATCGAGCGGCGGCTACGAAGTACCGCCTCCAGCCATGCCGAAGTATGATCCTCTGCCGGGCATTTCTCTTAGGGATGTGACTCAGGACGATTACCGGCTGATAAGGGAGGTTCTGCAAAGGGTGAGTCGTGGCGAACTGGCGGCAGACCGTGCCAACGACCTGTCGCAGCGGCTCGCCTACGGCGTGGCCGCACGCATGGGCCAGGATTTCCGTGAGTGGCAGGGCCAGGGATGGGATCCGCTGGTGTTCTTGCAAAGCGTGATAGACGCGAAGGAAGCGCGGGAGTAGGGGTAGTGCGTAGTTGTCAGTTGTCAGTTGTCAGTTGTCAGTTACGCCCGCAGACCGCCGACGGCAGACCGCAGACCGCAGACCGCTAGCGACGGGGAGTCCATGGCCGAAGGATTTACGGGTTCACCGCAGAGGCGCAGAGGGCGCTGAGTTTCGCAGAGGTTCTTTGAGGTTTGCCGGGTGCTGAGGGCAGCGAGTATGCGGCACTGGGCGGTCGGCCGTCCGCCGTCGGCGGACGTCTACTGACAACTGACAACTGACAACGCGATCGTACGCCGTACCACTGGCTTGACGTATAGCGGGCGGTTTGGTTATCCTGTATTGGAACGAGGGGGTGGATAGGTCCCGGTGGGCTTCACAGTCTTCAAAACTGCTGTGCGTTACGCAGAGTGGCGCAGGTGGGTTCGACTCCCATGCGCTCCCGCCACATCATACAGGTGAAATAGAGAAGGATGGCTCCACATGGCCATCCTTCTTTTTGTTTGGGTTGATCGCCTGAATTCTTAAGCCAGTTTGGTAATTTTAGTCGAGTAGAGGGTGATATGCGTCAGAGGTACGGGCGTGGAGGCGATAGGCAGACTGTTCCTTGCGATTGTGTATGTTGCTGCCGGAAGCAACTGCTCTATGAATGGGAGGCCGGGGGCATAATACATCTCGCCTCCTATCCTGAGCGAGGTAAGCATCTCCATATACTTGTGCGCATAATACATCGCGCCTCCTATCCTGAGCGAGGTAAGCATCTCCATATATTTGTGCGCATAAATATCGGGCTTGCCGTCCCTGTACAGGTGATGAAAGATGAAATGATTTGAGAAAGCCATATGGGAGATGATAGTTCCCCAGTCCATCAGGTTATAACGAAACTCCAGCCAATCGGCTTGCAACAGATGCTGTGACGAAGTTGCCAGGCGGTCAATACCGATGGCCTCTACACCCTGTTCGCGCAGGTATTGGACCAGTGCGCCGCTCTTGCCGCAACCGACATCGAGGATAGGCTCGGCGAGTTGGTCGAGTTCTGTCTCATTGATGCCAAGTACGCGCAGATGTACGCTTACCGAATATTCTTCGCAGACAACCTGCGTGTCGACCAGGCTTTTGCCATGGCGTCCGTTTCTTTCCGCAAGCGACATGACGAACCGGCGCAATCTGAGCAAATGCTGCTTTTGCGCCGCGAAGAGAGCCGTCTTGATCTCTTCAGGGTTCTCGGCAAGGGAGAGCATATCCGCAAGATCGGTCAGGAACTTGACGTACACCTCCACGATTTCTTGCCGGTCGATTTCCGACAATGCGATGAACTGGTTGTTGCGGTAAATGTATTCCTCTGTAGGCATCGTGAAGACATGGAGCAGGTTTTGTTGGCCGTTGTTGTGAGCGTTTTGTACCTCTGCCCTCAAGAGGGCTGCAATGGTTCGCCGCTCGCTGGCCGCGAACGTGACAAGCCTGGGATCGATGAAGTATGGCGGACAATCGCCGTCCTTGAATTGCTCAAGAGTGACGTTCGAGTTGACCGACTGTTGGCGTTGTATGAAAGTGCGCATCATTGTAGCAATGCGTGCTGTATGTGGCTGTATTGCTTCAATCATTACGGTACCCTGTGCTAATTTGCGGCTAAACTTGCTTTCTGGAGCCACTCTATTATACCACCGCAGATCGAGAGGCACGGAAGGTGCTGTGTGTTTTCGCGTGGTGCAAGACGAAGATTATATAAATCGTAACGTGCTGCATTACGATAAGTTGCTTAGGCGAAATACGTAAAACGTACTACAGGCATGGCCCCGGCTGCTGTTATACTGCACCACTGCTGCTTATATCAGTGCTGCTTTGTCTCGTGGGGAGCGCCGCTGTTTCGGTTCCGTTCGGGTCGTGGGACGCTTTTCCACGTGTAGCGTGCATAGCTGTTCAGGCAGGCGGTGGCATGTGGGTACCGGGTAGTACGGCGACCAATATCCTATTGTGGCCTCTCTATTTACCTTGTAGTATTCTCTTGGGCGCTGCTGGCACTTCACCCTTGATTCACTGCGCCCACCAGGGTCGGTTGACCCCTCAAAGGAGAACTGCCATGCAACAATCTACTGCCATATTCTCCGGGCGTAAATGGCGGCTCATAGCGAGCCTGTTGATGCTGGCGGCATTGATCCTTCCTCTTGTTCAGCCGCAACCCGCGCTGGCACAGGAGAAGCCCAGGACTTCGGGCGTGGAGCATACAGGGACAGGGCCGACGAATACCTGTCCGTTCTCATTTCTAGACGTCCATACTACCGATTATTTCTATGATGGGGTGCGTTATCTCTTCTGCATGGGGGCCGTATCGGGCTATGCCGACGGCACGTTCAGGCCAGGCAACGGGACCACGCGGGGCCAGTTATCGAAGATAGTAGTATCGGCGATGCTCTGGCCTCTGGTAAGCCCGCCTGTGCAAAGCTTCAGCGATGTGCCGCCGGGCAGCACATTCTACCCTTATGTGGAAACGGCAAAAGCGCACGGGGCAATCGGAGGCTATCCGGACGGCACGTTCCACCCCGAAAACCCGGTAACTCGCGGGCAGCTTGCAAAGATGGTCGTGATGGCGCAGGGATGGCCCCTGCTCGATCCGCCTGCGGGGCAGTTCAACGATGTGCCTCCCGGTAGCTCCTTCTATACATATGTGGAGACGGCGGCTGCCCGTGGAACGCTGTCGGGGTATGCTGACGGCAGCTTCCGGCCGGGCAACCCCACGACCAGAGGGCAGGTGGTGAAAGTGGTGTACTACGCGAGCACCAGCCAACTGACGCCGCAGGAGCAGGAAACAGTAAACATAATCAACCAGAGGCGCGCCGCGCTTGGTTTAGTCACGCTGCGGATAGATCCCGCCCTGAGCAGGGCAGCACGCAGACATGCCTCCGACATCGGGCCGCTGGGACTGTGCCAGCATAACGGCACCGACGGCTCTTCGCCCTGGGATAGAGCGGCACAGGCGGGCTACACAGGCTTCGCGATGGGCGAAGTGGTGGGTTGTGGCTACCCGACCGCGCTCGGAGTGGTGGACGGCTGGTGGGCAAGCCAGGGACATCACGATATTCTGGTGGGTCCTGACGCGCGTGACATAGGCTGCGGGTGGTGGACCAACGCCAGCGGGTACGGCTGGCAAGCCTGCTTAACCGGCACTTCAACCCCCTGAGAGACAGAACAGAACGCGAAGCTATAGACCGGGAACCCTTTTGGCATTAAAGGGTTCCCGGTTCTTGTTGTGAGCCGAATACGGCTTGCGGCCCTGTTACCTTAGACCCTGGATAGTTATAATGCTACTATCTACTATTCTGGCAGGAGGAATTAATTGCCTAACTTTACTGCAAAACGTACAGAGCCCCATCGCTTTGTAGAGGAAGGGTTCGACCCAACGAGCGCGGAAGCGGTCACCAAAGCTTACGATCAACTACAGGCTAGAGAACTGGACACGCGGGAAGCTCTTGATGATTTCATACATGATTGGGAAGAGCTTGGCACTGTGCTCTATGAAAGCTATACAGTTGCATATATCGATATGACGGTGGACACCACCAACCCGGCTTATGAGGAGAAATACCTCAAGATCGTGGAAGAGGTGCTGCCCATCAAGGAGCAGCGAGACTTTGAGATTAAGCAGAAGCTGCTGGCGTCGCCGGCGCTCGATAAGCTTGGCCCTGAGTATGACATGCTGCTGAGGAACATCAGGCCGGAGGTGGAGCTTTTCCGCGAGGAGAACGTGCCGCTGCTGACCGAAGAGCGCAAGCTGACCCAGGAGTACAGCAAGATCGCGGGGGCGCAAGAGGCGGAGTTTAGAGGCAAGACATATACATTGGCTCAATTGACACCCTTCCTCGAAGAGACCGATCGCGAGACGCGAGAGGGGGCATGGCGCGCACGCTGGGGTGCCAAGCTGAAGGACGCCCCTGCGCTCGATGCACTGTACGACCGCATGTATGAAGTGCGCCAGCAGATCGCTCGGAATGCAGGGCACAAGAGCTTCCGCGACTATAAGTTTGTGGAGCTGCGTCGCTTTGACTATACGCCCGACGATTGCATGGCTTTCCACGAGGCGATTGCGAAGTATGTTGTGCCCGTGGTGTCGAGGGACATGGAGGAGCGGCAGGAGCAACTGGGCGTGGAGACGCTGAGGCCCTGGGACATCGATGTTGACCCGTTGGGGGCGGAACCTTTGAGGCCGTTCGATAATGTTGGGCGGCTGGAGGAGGGCTGCGAGCGTATCACCAGGAAGATCGACCCGCAACTGGGCGACTTCTTCCGGCAGATGATCGATTCGGGGCTGCTGGACCTGGACAACAGGCAGGGCAAGGCTCCGGGCGGCTACTGCGACATGCTGCCGAACACGGGTGTGCCGTTTATCTTCATGAACGCGGTGGGCACGAAGGACGATGTAGAGACGCTGCTGCACGAAGGCGGGCACGCTTTCCATTATTACCTGGCTAGGCAGCTTGACCTGCCGAGCTACCACAACACTACCTCGGAGTTCTCTGAGGTGGCTTCCATGAGCATGGAATTGCTGGCGCGGCCCTATCTTGACGAGTTCTTCTCGGAGGAGGAATTGGCGCGGCTGCTTAAGGACCAGTTGAAGGAGAAGCTGCGGTTCTTCCCGTTTATGTCGATGATCGATTCGTTCCAGCAGTGGATGTACACGACGACCGGCGATCACGGGGCTGAGGCTCGCAAGGCGAAGTGGACAGAGCTTGAGGAGCGGTTCCGACCAAGCCTGGACTGGACAGGCCTGGAGCGGATCCGTGAGATCGGCTGGCAGTACTTACATGTGTTCGAGGTGCCCTTCTACTATATCGAGTATGGCATCGCTCAGTTGGCCGCTCTGAGGGTATGGCTCAATTCGCTTGAGGACGAGCGGGGGGCTATCGAGGCATATAAGAGAGGGCTGGCGCTGGGCGGCTCGAAGGCTCTGCCTGAGCTGTTCGATGCGGCTGGAGCGAAGTTCGGCCTGAACGATGCGACGGTTAGCACGATTGTTGATGGGACTATGGCTCAGGTCGGGGAGGCGTAAACGTAATGCGTAATGCGTAATGCGTAAAACGTAAACTGGAGAAATGAGATTTGACGCTTGATGTGTTATGGGTGGGGCCCCTTCTCTGCTTGGATGCGGGGGAGGGGCTTCTTGCTGGTGGATAAGTTTTGGTTTGGCTTTGCTTGGTACTAGTTATGGGCGGGTGGAGAGTGGTAGTATCTGCTGCTGTGGCGGGCGGGCGTGGCGACTAGATGTGGTGTAGGTCGTGGGGCAAGGGTTTTTGGGGGCACTATATATTGAGTACTACGTATTACGCTCTTTTGTTCTAGTGGGTGTTGCTAATAGTTGACCCCTGGAAAGTAATAGGAATGCTTATGGGCATTTCCACTTAAAGGGGTGGAAATCGCTTGACTCGGCGGTGTGGATAAAGTATTTTAACGGGGCTTCGGGAATGCCCCACTCAACAGGCCCAACATTAGCGACGCGGACGGTAGCTTATCAGCCGCTCTCTTTTGAACGGGGCCGGGCTTCAATAATTAGACCGGGAAGTTAATAATTCGGCCTACGCGCTCTCCGCTTTGAGGAGAATGTGTGGATTACTGCACATTGGGGCTAGACAAGCCGCACCTATATGTGGTATGATGAGGCCATTCTCGGCACAAGATGTAGGGAGCGGCGGTGGAGCAGGAAGATTTACACTATCAGGGGTGGATTTGTGGAAAAGTTTGTACACAACCCCTGTGGAAAAGTCTACGAGCGGCACGTAGACAGGCGTAAGATATAAGCTAGTCTTATGGAAATCCGAGCGAAAAGTTGTTGAAAGTTTGGGCGGCCAGAGGTTATGATCGGGAGAAGCAGTAGAGACGAGGGTTGCGGAGTTTGAGTGATAGGTTCTCCCGGTAGAGATGTTTAGAGAGCAGCTAGATAGGATTTTGAGGACTGGAACGGGGAGGCGGATTCCATGGACAGGTCGCAAGAGAAACCTACAAGTGCAGGAGGAGAAGGCCGCATGAATGCCAAGCAAGTATGGCAGGCCGCGCTGGGCGAGTTGCAAGTCAAGGTTCCCGGTCCGAGCTTCCAAACGTGGCTGAAGAATACGTCTATTGCATCGTTTGAGGAGAACAAGGCGGTTGCTATTGCCGTTCCTAGCAACTTTGCCAAAGAGTGGCTTGAGAAGCGGTATAGCAAGCAGATTGGCGAGACGTTGCAGAACGTGCTTGGCTACCGGGTTGAGGTGCGCTTCGAGGTGAAGACGCCTATGAGGGGCGAGAGCCAGCGTTCCCTGCACGCGCTGGACGGTGTGGGCGGGAGCGATCCTAAGAGCCGCGAGCTGCCGATGGCTGTTGGCCAGCAGGTTGTTGGCGGGGCCATGATGCAGCAGAAGGTTGGCGGCGCGCAGATGGGCGGGCAGGGCCAATCGAGTAATGAGCCGACGCCAATTAGCGCGGGGCGCGAGATGCATGGGCATGGCACCGGGGCCGGCGCGGGAGCGCAGAACCAGGCTGCCGCCGGGGCACAGGGGCAGTTTGGCGGGAATAATATTACCAATATTGCACGGTCGAGCGGGCCTTCTAATGCTACGACTATTCCGGGGCGCGGTGGCGCGCCCGGGCAGCAGCCTCCTGCTTATCTGAGGGGGAATGTTGGTGGGTCGGGTGTGACGGGTGGACGTGGGGCTACCCAGCTGGAGATGAGCCTGGAAGAGGCTGCCATGCTGAACCCCAAGTATACTTTTGACAGGTTTATTGTTGGCAAGAGCAATCAGTTGGCTCATGCGGTGAGCCGCAGGATCGCTGAGACGCCGGCGATGGGGTATAACCCGTTGTTTTTGTATGGCGGGTCGGGGCTGGGGAAGACGCACCTTTTGCATGCTATCGGGCATGAGGCTATGAGGCGGTTTCCCGGTATTAAGGTTCTGTATGTTTCTTCTGAGAAGTTTACGAACGATTTGATTAATGCGATCAGGGATGGGCGGAACGAGAGTTTCAGGAGTATGTACAGGTCGGCGGATATTCTGCTGATTGACGATATTCAGTTCATCGCGGGCAAAGAGAGCACTCAGGAGGAGTTTTTCCACACTTTCAATGCGCTGCACGGGGCGAATAAGCAGCTTGTGCTTAGCTCGGATAGGCCGCCGAAAGCGATTTTGACGCTGGAGGAGAGGCTGCGGTCGAGGTTTGAGTGGGGGCTGACGGCGGATGTGCAGCCACCTGATATTGAGACTAGGATTGCTATTCTGCGGGCCAAGGCGGAGTCGATGGACGTTCGCGTGCCTAATGAGGTGGTTGATTTTATCGCTCGGAAGGTGCAGAGCAATATCCGGGAGCTTGAAGGGGCGCTGAACAGGATTATCGCTTACGCTCAGCTGAATGGGATGGCGGTGACGGTTGACCTGGCGGCGGCGTCGTTGAACGATCTGGGCGGGACGCAGCGGAGACGGCCTATTACGCACGAGCGGATTGTGGAGACTGTTTCGAGTTTCTTCAATCTGGAGCCTGAGGATCTGAAGACGGGGAGCCGGAGCCGTGAGGTGCTGTTGCCGAGGCAGATTTCTATGTATTTGATGCGCGAGGAGATTGAGACGCCTTTTATTCAGATTGCTGCTTATTTTGGGAAGCGCGACCACACGACGGCGATGCACTCTTATGAGAAGATCGAGGGGCTTGTGGAGAGCGACAACCAGATGAGACAGGATGTGCTGGTTATTCGGCAGATGCTGTATGGGGAGCATGAGAGGTAGGGGCGGGGGCGTGAAACGTAAAACGTAAAACGTAAAACGTAAAACGTGAAATGTAAGATGTAAGGAATTGGGGAGGGGAGGATGCTGAGGCGTCCTCCCTTCTTTTTTGTTGGGGTGGTTAGTTGGGCTGGTCATTTTCGGGGGTGGGGTTGCTGCCGAGGACGCGCATCATGCGGTCGATTTCCTGGATGGCCTGGTCTTCGAAGTTGATGGGTGGGGAGATGGTGTGTTGGACGCGGAGGAGGGCGGAGAGGGCTTCGGAGAGGCGGGCGATGGTGCGGGTTCCGGTGGGGAGGTCGATTGTGCCGTTGCGGGTGGCTGTGTGGGTGGTGCGGATGAGGCTACGGAGGATGCGGATTTCGTTTTCCATGGTTTCGGGGGCGGGGGTGGGTGATAGTTGGAAGGGGTTGTTAGGGGTTTTTGTGGGCATTGGGGTTCCTTTCTGTGGGTGATTGGTGGTTGGTTTGAAACGCCAAGACGCCAAGACGCCAAGGACGAGGGAGTGTTTGGTTTTTGGGTATGCGGCTGCGCGGGTATATAGGGGAATACCGGTGTCCCTGAGCGCTTCGATGCTCCACTATCCCCGCGTCATCGTGACCGCTCCTGCTTCGCGAGTACCGAGTACCGAGTACCGAGTACCGAGTACCGAGTACCGAGTACCGAGTACCGAGTACCGAGTACCGAGTACCGAGTACCGAGTACCGAG
>JBDTQH010000041.1:0-52513 GCA_039932335.1 Chloroflexota bacterium | reverse complement strand
TATGTTCCTTATCTAAGTGTGCGCCGGCAGGAGGGCTGCGAAAATGGGGGTGCAGATCTATCGACAGTGCAGCGGCTTGCTGGTCATGCCCAGGTGGGAACCACCGCTCGCTACGACCGGCGTGGAGAAGGCGCCAAGCGCAAAGCTGCCGAGTTGCTCCACATCCCCATAGAGGAATAGCCAGCGATGGCTTAGTCATTATAACTTGCGAGCGTGTCGGCCCGCCTGTGCGGGCGTAAAGAGATAACCTGGAGAGCAGTGAAAAGTCGGGGCATCAGGCTGCTTCGCGATTCTCTGCGTCTGACACCATCAGCCGAAACTGGGGATACCAGGTCCGGAATGTGTCTTCCCAATCATCGTTGACCATCGCAGTCCGCACTTGCAGCAGTAGATGCGCTCCTTCCAGCGTGCATTCCTGGGCGCTGAGCCGGGAGCTACCGAGCTACCACCATACGCTGCAGGGGCGCGAAGAGAGGACCTACGTGGCTTACCACCGGCATGGATCGGCGTTGGGAACATTGAGCTCCTCTATGCAGAGGACACAGCATACGCCGAACGACTGCGCACAGCAGGCGTGGACGTCACCCTGGACGTGGTGCCTGGGGCGCCACACGGGTTCCAAAACTGGGCGTTCGACACCAGGGTGGCCCGCCACTTCATCGCACACGCACAAGCCTGGCTCGGTCGGACCCTTGATAACGGCCACTCAGTATGATAACAAGTATCCGCTGCCTTCTGGCTGAGTTGTATCGGTTGAATGTTGCTACCGCTGCTGGCTTGTTCACGTCTCGCAGAGTGTATTCCCCGATTGTGCGGCTCTTGCTGCGGCAAAATACCAACTCTGTCGAAGGATTTTCGTGGGGTAGTGAGAACTGTGGCTCATTAAAACCAGGCAGTGCAAGCAGCTAGATACCCCGCCACCTGAATGTGGACGTGGCAAACAGCCACGACAACGGGCTTGTAAGAATAGCTTGTGGAGTGGCGCTCGGCTGCTGTAGGCGTGGGTACTGTTTCCGCGCACTACGGGCCGCTCTGCGCGCGAGCGCGGGTCTTAACTCTCAGCTTGAGCTATTGACAAAGCTGCCGCACGGTGCTATCATGTGCTCACGGAAGTGGTACGTACCAGTATACCAAGTGGTACTTAGTTACGTACAAAAGGCAGCAACATGAACGCGGCTATTTCTTTACAGCCCGATAGCGCTGTGCCTTTGTATTACCAACTGGAGCAGGCGCTGCGCTCTCAGATCCAGTCCGGCGTGTGGAAGCCGGGCGACATGATCACCTCTGAGCGCGAGTTGATGCAGGCAGCGGGTGTGAGCCGGGCAACAGTGCGACAAGCGATCAGCAATCTGATCAACGAAGGCGTGCTCGAGCGCATGCACGGCCGTGGCACCTTCGTGGCGCACCGCAAGCTCGAACAAGAGATGCGTTCGGTCTACAGTTTCGCCGAGCAGATGGCCCGCCAGGGGGTACAATTAGAAGATCGCCTCCTGCAGCGCCACCAGGTGCCGGCGGCCCCTGACCTGGCAAACCTGCTCGCTGTGGCACCCGGTAGCCCCCTGATTCACATCAGGCGCGTTCGCTATCTCCGAGATGTGCCGCTTATGCTGGACAGCAGTTATGTTCCTTACCACCTGTGTCCCACTCTGCTGATCGACCCGTTCGAGCCTCCGCTCTATAAGATGCTCGCCGAGCGCTACGACCTCGCGCCCACGCATTGCACCGACTTCCTCGAGCCGGTGCTGGCCGACAGGGCCCAGGCCCACCTGCTCGCCGTTGAACCGGGCGCGCCCCTCATGTTCCTCGAACGACTGACCTTCACCCGAGGCGACGTGCCGCTGCACGTCGCTCGCAACTACATTCCCGGCAGCCGAAGCCGGTTCCGCGTCAACTTGTGGTCCGATTCTGCCGAGGCAGAGCTGAAAGGAGGTTTGCAGACTGTAAGGTTAAACTTCTCACAGGACGGGTCAGGGCAAGATGGTCAAGATTCCAAAGGAGGAAGATAGCATGTACCGTAAAAGGATGTGGTCCGTCGGACTTGTGGTGATATTCACTATGCTGCTCGCAGCGTGCGGGACTGAGGCGCCTACGCCGACTGTGGTCGCTCCCACGGCTACCACTGCTCAGCAAGCGGAGCCTATGGCAACAACTGCTCAAGTAGCAGAACCCACAGCGACTACCGCTCAGCAGCCCACGGCCACCACAGGCACGGCCGCCGAGCCTACTACAGGCACAACCGGTAAGAAGATCACTGTTGGTCTGGTGCAGATCGACCTGAGCAACCCCTTCCACCTGGGTGAAGTGGAGGGAGCCAAGGAGGCAGCCAGGAGGCTCGGGTTTGAACTGAAGGTGACCTCGGGTGAGGGCGACGTTAACAAGCAGATCCAGGCAGTTGAAAACTTGATCAATGAGAAGGTCGACGTCATCTCGGTGAACTTCATCGACATCAAGGCGTTCGGCCCAACCCTACAGAAGGCAAAGGCCGCGGGGATACCCGTGGTCTGCCTGCATAGCGTGGCCGAGGGCTGCGCCACCATGCTCGGCTTTGACGAGCGCTATACCGGCAACATGATCGCAGTGGACGGCGGACTGAAGGAAGCCTTCCCCCGGTAGTAGCCCGGGAAGGCAGTATCAGATTTCGGGACAGGCAACTCCTGTGCTGGCTGCTTCCCTCATCCGTGCCTGAGCCCGGATGTGCCGTGTAGCCAGTACACGGCCTATACCGGTTACACGGGTTATGCGCCGGTTGGCAGCACCGAGTGGTAGAGCCGTCACCGCAGCCAGACGGTGATCAAGAGCCTGGTTTACCAGCTTCTGCTTTGCCTTATAGGGGAGAACCCAACATTGCTGCTACCAAGTGCAAAGTAGAGCCCGTTAATTCCAGTAAAGAGTTCTCTCTTTGGTTTTGGAGTTGGTACTTCGCTCTTCTTGTACTCTTTCCCACTTAAATCGGGGATTTTCTTGTGCTTAGCGCAGGCCGGATATATACTCAGCGTCACTGAAGGCGCTGGAGAAGTACCTGTGATGGCTACCAGACAGATCCGTGCGTGGAATAGTCGCTTGCACAGCCTCCCAACGTCGACAACCTCGCCCAGGCAACGCTTCTCTTTGGCATGATTCGATGCCTTACGATTAGAATTGGGGCACCGTTCTCAGTTCGGCATTCTTGTGCAAGGAGAAGCATTGTAGTTTGGTCACGTTTCTTGAGTTCCTCGTGATGCAGCTGGTCCCCGCGTTCCGGCGCAGCATTGTCAGTTGGATATTGAGGAAGCCAATCGGGAAATCACTTCCTGCCAGTACCATGCCTGGGCCATTCGCGGGTGCGGTGCTAGATCTTTGTCGTAGTAAGCAAGAACTAATGGTGGAGAATGCATTGCTACGCCAGCAACTCATCGTGTTGCGCAGACAGGTCATTCGGCCACAAATCACGAGAGCTGATCGCGCACTCATGGTCCTGCTGGCTGGTCGATTGCGAACGTGGAAGAACGTACTGTTTATTGTACAGCCCGACACCTTGCTCCGCTGGCACAGGGCGGGCTTTCGCCTCTTCTGGAAGAGGAAGTCCAGGACCACTTCTCCTGAACCCAAGATACCGACCGAAACTGTAGAGTTGATCAAGCGGACCGCTGGCGAGAACCGGCTGTGGGGCGCCGAGCGGATAAGAGGCGAACTCCTCAAGCTCGACATTCGGGTATGCAAGCGCACAGTGCAGAAGTACATGCACCAGGCACGAAAGCATGGGCATCCAGAGCGCACAGGCCGCAAGCCCAATCAGAACTGGGTCACATTCCTGCACAACCATGCCCACCAATTATGGGCGTGCGACTGGTTCTTCGGCTGTGCCGAATTCAGGCCAGTCTACGATCTGTTTTTCAGACCGTTGTTCTTGTTCTTCATTATTGAGCTTGGCTCCTGCCATGTGGTTCACTTCGGCGTCACAAGGCATCCTACCGACGCATGGCTAGCTCAACAACTCCGGGAGGCAACCTCATTCGATGAGAAGCCGAGGTTCTTGATACGGGATAACAACAGCAAGTACGGAGCGAAGTTCACGCGTGTGGCGGTGAGCAGCGGTATCGAGGTGCTGCGTACCCCGTACAAAGCGCCCAGAGCAAACGCCTTCTGTGGGCGATTCCTGGGCAGTGCTCGTCGCGAGTGCCTGGATCACATTCTAATCATCGGGGAGAGGCATCTGCACCGAATGATCAAGGAGTATGTGCAGTACTACAACTCCGCTCGCCCACATCAAGGGATCCACCAGGCCATTCCTGTGTCGAATGCCCCACCAGCGGCAGGACTACCGCAGGGGGTGGCTTCACCCGCCGAGGTCGGTGCAAAGGTAGTCAGCTTTCCGGTTCTGGGAGGGTTGCACCATGATTATCGGAGAGCAGCTTGATGCCCCAAGTGCCAGAAGCGTTCTCAGGGATCCGCGGATGAGCAGAGTAGCCACGACAGGTACCGTGGCTCTTATGGGGCAAGCTGTGCCAAGTCATCTATCGCCAGAGGAACCATTGCAGCACCCACTTCTATCTCACCGGCTCCCTGTTGAAGCTTGCCCAAGTCGAACTCTGATGTTCCCGCGGCCACCAGGTTCGCTCCCGTCTCACAGTGGCCGGCGGCTTTCGTCAGCCTTTCCTGTATGCCGCTAAAGCGGGCTGGCGCCGTGTAATTTAGCACTTCGTTATTCAGGGCATCGAAGTCTGTTATCGTGTTGTTGACCTCAGAAGACCAGCCACTATCCAAAGGGTTTGGACTGGCGAGCAGATCAGTCATTCTGGAGAGATCACCTGCGTAACGGTTCCCCCATAGGCCTACTTTATCAATATAGGCCTGCTCGGCTGCCGTCCAGGCTCGTATCTTTGTAGGAACACTTGTTACGGTAGATAGCGGCAGGTTAGCCATCCTGGTGACGGTAGATTGAACTGGGGTTGCGACTGCTGTTGGCAGAGGGTTATTCGCATCCCCACAACCGGCGATCAAGCATGTACACAACGCAAATAACAGAGCCACAGAGAGTAATCGAGTAGATCTTAGCCTGAGCCGTAAAGGTGCCATATAGTTTTCCTCCCGGTCCGCGTGGCGAGCCCCTGGCCGCACAGTACAACGCTGGGCTAAAGCTGTGAACGGGCACAGACAACAACGTGGAACGATCGCCACTAAAGAGTGATCACAACAGCGTATCAGAGAATGTAGATGACATATGCTTTTGCCCTCCTGAGGCGATTGAAGTCTACCAAACTAGGTTAGTTACAGTCAACAGGATCCGTCACGCGGTGAGTGAGTATTTGGCGGTTATTTCGTCAGAATTCTTATGTGTACAAAACAATACCGGGCTGTCCCGGCTATATACCACATCCGCGCTCACGCCGCCCTCCGGTAGTCGTGGTGTAAACCGCCCAGAACTGGGAAGCCAATCACTTTCCCATTAGCCCCATTAGCAGCCGGCAGAGGTTGCGAAGCTGACAATGGAGCTGGTGTCCCATTGGGAATAGCTTGACCAATCCCTTGATGCGGGCGCGCTGAGTTGTAGTATCCCACATATTCCTTGATCACTGAATGGAGGTGTCTCTCGCTTAGGACGAGAATATGATCCAAGCACTCACGGCGGACGCTTCCCAGCAACCGCTCGCAAAAGGCATTAGCTTTAGGCGTTCTGTAGGGTGTTCGCAGCACCTCGATGCCGCTGGCTTTAGCAACCCTTGAGAAGGTTGCCCCGAACTTGCTGTCATTATCTCGGATCAGAAATCTGGGCGTCTCCCCGTAGGGCGTTGCTTCACGAAGTTGCTGAGCGGTCCACTCGTCAGTTGGAGATCGAGTAACGCCGAAATGCATTACCCGGCGTGTGCCTAACTCAATAATAGAGAACAGGAACAACGGACGGAAGATCAAGTCATAAACTGGCCTGAATTCGGCACAGCCGAAGTACCAGTCGCACGCCCATAATTGGTGGGCATGGTTGTGCAGGAAAGTTGACCAGTTTTGGTTCGGCTTGCGACCTGACGGTGATGGCCTGCGTACCCGGCACATGTACTTCTGGATTGTCCGCTTGCTGATTCGGATTTCCAGCTTGAGCAACTCTCCCCTTATGCGCTCGGCTCCCCAGAGCCTATTCTCGATAGCCATCCGCTTGATTAGCTCTATCGGCTCGGCAGGCAGCTTTGGTTTGCGAGACTGGGCTTTGCACTTCCTCTTCCATAACAAATGAAAGCCCCCTCTGTGCCACCGTAACAAGGTGTCCGGCTGTATGATTCCGGCTGTATGATAACGAGAGCACTCTTCCACGTCCGTAGCCTGCTCGCCAGCAGCACCGGCAGCACCGGCAGCACCGGCAGGGCACGGTCAGTGTTGTTGAGCTGTGGACGGTTCACCTGCCGTCGCAAGATAATGAGTTGCTGACGTAGTATTGCGTTCTCTAAGACCAATTGCTCCTTAACTACGGCACAGGTCAATAAGGGCGCCGGCCGAAAGGTAAAGATGATTACGAACCGGCCTGGGCCACAGCCGGTCGACGATAGCGCATCGGAATGCTGGGACTACAAACAGAACGAGGAACTCAAGAAGCACAACCAAACTCCAATGTTTCTCCTTGGATAATAATGCCGGACGAAGAACGGTACAGTAATTCTGCTCGTTGAGTTCTCGCTATGCCAATGATAGGCTTGGAGTCGACGCCGTTTCTTGAGTTTGGTTGACTGCGTGAACACGGATATCGGGCACGAATGGGGATGTAGCCAACACAGGGGTCTACGGCCTGCCCAAGGACTTCACCAGCCTTGCCATCTTCTATAACACCGAAACACCGACATGGTCAAGTCGCCGACCAAACCGGGTTAGAACCAGGATGATTTCACAGCCTGGGTCAAAGAGAACAGCTCGGGGAGCGGCCAAACTCAGGTCTTCGGCTTCGCGACCGATCCCGTGTTCTTCCCATACTGGGGCAACTTTGCCTTCGCGAACGATGCAAAAGTGATAGACAACAATAAGTGCGCCATCAACAGTCCTGCAGGAGTATCTACGGTTGACTGGTTGTCCGGCCTCTACAAGGATAAGTACCTCACGCTTCCAGCAGACGTGGGCGCCGGCTGGGAGGGCGAAGCCTTTGCCAAGAAGCGAGCGGCCGGGTCAATCCCTTCCTGAACGATCCCAGTGCGGGCTTTGGCTTGCACTATGACGCGGTCCCCCTGCCGGTAGGCAAGACGGGAACCAGAGCCACTATGTTGGGCTTCGCCAGCTGGGGCGCCTCAGCGAAGAGCCGGTTCCCTCTGGCCGCTGCAGCACTCACGCTTTTCCTAACCGGGCGTGAGAACGAGCAGGTCATCCTGCAGACCGGCTTTGCCTTGCCCTCGCTCAAGGGCAACGAAAACGATCCCTTTTCCCAGGGTTTCAGCACTCTGAGCAGAATCTCCAAATTGCTCTATGAGGCTGCTAGCTACGGCGTTCCCGGCGCCTGGAGCGGCGAGGCCAACCCGAAGATCGAGAAGGCCCTTAACGATGCCACCGAGCGTGTTTTCGCCAGGATGCAGACCAGCCAGCAGGCGCTCGACCAGGCTTGCCAGGAGATTGATACGGCACTCAACGCTGTTCACTAGCTGAAGGTCAAGCGTGTCCCTGACAGTAGCAACTACCTTACAACAGCGACACTAACCCGCCACAGGCCCCGTCACTCTTGCCCTCAGCCTTACAGGCACCGCCGAGACCTTCCATTAGGCACACAGGACATGCCACCAACTTCTTTTGCTTTATCGGTGACCTACTGAGCCCTGGAGAGGTTTGCGGCGAGTGAGGGAAACACCTAGTGTGAGTACGGCCAGTGCCAAAGCGAGCAGCGCGACAATGTCGGTTTGGTCTCCGTTACCGGTCGCCGGCAAGACCTTTACGGTCGAGAGGCTCTTAAGGGGTGCATCAGTTCCTGGCATCCCGCTATCGGTTACCATAGACCCACTGTCAAGACTATCGCTGCAGAACCCGGCGCCTGTGCCGGTTTTGGGTACGAGCGTGACGTTCCAGTCACCTGCGACTACAGTGCGGTAGCTTACTTTCAGGGTAGTCACAGAGGAGCCACCAGTCAAAGGATTGAGCGTGTATCTGAGCTTGCCGGCCTGGCCGCAGTGGTCCGCATTGAGGGTTGCTGAGTATGTACCCGAATCGGTGAGACTTATCGTCACCTGCGTTGTACCGGGAGCCGTGCTCGCGATAGAGACATTACCCCCTGTACCCTGCGCGGCCCGGACACGCGCATCCGAGGAACTGAATAAGGCCAGGACCACAAGTCCTAGCACTAAAGCTTTCTTCATGGGTTGAACTCCATTGCCGGTTAGGCAATTGGGTGAAGTCATCCCCAGGCGACTGGGCGCAGCAAACAGCTCCTGGCTCTAAACCGCATTATACACTCGGTACGCACCGCTTGCAACGGTTTCAGCCTACTAAAAGATATAGCCATTTACCGCGGTCCGGACAGAACCCGGCGCGCCTTTACCGGGTATGTGGACCATGTGCATAGGCGATTGCGTCCTGCAGCGACATAGCACGTCCCTCGGACCATGCCATCTGCCAGGTTGGCTGGTCGACATGCGCCCTGGTTGAATTCAGAATAAGCTCGTAGCCGGCTAGCTCGGCCGGCGGTCTGGGCGTGCCGATCGTCTCTCGCAAAGCTTCAGCCGCGCCCCACAACCGTGCGGCGTGTACAACATCGAGATCTGCTTGAGCTGTAACGTTACTCTTTGCTTGCGCCGGCCCCAACGCTTGCACGGTGACGAGAGCTAGCCCCTCAAGACATTCCACAATGCCCCAGCTGTCTTTGAGGTCTCTTCGCAGGTCCAGGCTTTCTTTGTAAAGCGCCTGTGCTACCTCATAGTCGTGCTGGTACAAAGCTACATCGGCCAGGCTGTGAAGCGTTTGTGCTACGCCTTGCTTGTCTCCCAATGCTCTTCTGATCACCAGACTCTCCTCCATCAAGGAGCGCGCCTGGGGGTACATCTCATCATAGAAATCGACGTTGCCCAGATTAAGGAGAGCTGTCGCGATACCATGTTTGTCCGACAACTCCCGGTATATACCGAGACTCTCCTCGTAGAAGCCGCGTGCGCTTGCACGATCTGCCCGGTAATAGTCAACGTTACCGAGGTTAAGGAGCGACCGGGCGATTCCTCTCTTGTCTCCAAGCGAGCGATAAAGCTCAAGACTTGCTTGCAAGTCGCGATGCGCCACATCATAATCGCCCTGTGCCCAGGCCAGGCCGCCAATTCTCAGTAACGCCTTGGCCATCGCAGAAGCGAGTTCATCGGATGGGGCCGCCAGGGAGGAAGCCTGGGCACGCGAAAGGAGGGCGGCCAGTTGCTCGCGGCCCTCGGTGAAGTAGCCACGGACCAGCCAGAACCTGTACAGAGCACCGGCCAGGTGCAAGCTGACGGCGAGGCTATTGCTTTCGTTGAGGCCTAATCGGAGTGCGGCTCGTAGGTTTTCGTGTTCACTTTCAAGCTGTTGCAACCACGTAGTTTGTCCGGCTTCGCGCAACTGCGACTCCGCCGCTTCGGTCATCTTCATAAAGTAGAGGGCGTGCTCTCTCCGGATGGCCGCTGATTCTCCGCTCTCCTCCAGTTTCTCCCACGCGTATTCGAATATAGTCTCCAGCATCATGTAGCGCGGCTCACTACCCATGCCTTCTACCGAGTACATAAGGCTCTTGTCCACAAGGGATGTGATGCCATCAAGAACATCTACCGCTAGATCAGCATTGGCGTTGCACACCGCTTCTGCTGCATCCAGGGTGCGGCCGCCCCTGAAGACCGCCAGGCGCCGGAACAACTTTTTCTCTCCAGCGGTCAAAAGGCTATAGCTCCATTCGATAGTGTTTCTGAGGGTCTGCTGACGAGTGGGCAGATCTGTTGCTCCTCCGGTCAACAGCTTCAACCTGCTCCCTAATCTACTGAGTATTGCCTGTGGTGAGCCTAATCCTTTGATGCGAGAGGCGGCCAGCACGATAGCCAGCGGCAAGCCGTCCAGGTGCCGGCAAATCGACATGACGGCCAGGGCGTTCTCCTCGGTCAGACTGAAATCCGATTTGACCGCCTGCGCTCGCTGTACGAATAAGGCCACTGCTTCATTCTGTATCAGAGCCTGGACCGATGATAGTTGTTCGAGGTTGGGCAGAGTTAGCGGAGGCACGCTGTACTCATACTCCATTGAGAGGTGGAGTGCTGCACGGCTGGTCACGAATACCTTCACGTAGGATGCGGCCCTGAGCAAGTGAGAAATCTGCGGAGCAGCCTCGAGCACCTGCTCGAAATTATCCACTAGCAGCAACATGCGCTTATTCTTCAAATACTCCTTGAGTGTGTCACCGATAGGCTGGCCCGCTACCTCTTGTACGCCCAGCGTGTGAGCAATCTCTGACACTACCACTGCAGGGTCGGTGATCGATGAGAGGTCTACAAAGAAGACCCCATCCTCAAACTCCTCTGCACCCACCAGGTCGGCCGCCACCTGCAGCGCAAGGCGCGTCCTGCCGGTGCCACCGGGGCCCGTGAGGGTGAGCAGGCGCATATCCTTTTGGAGCAGCATACTGCGCACCAGTCCAAGTTCCCGCTCTCTGCCGATGAAAGGAGTGGTCTGCACGGGTAAGTTATTGGGATAGCCCTCCAGACTTTTGAGTGGCGGGAACTCGGAGGGTAGGTCACGGTCTACCAACTGAAAGACATGCTCCGGCTCGGTGAGGTCCTTCAGATGGTGGCTCCCCATATCGCGCAAGGTAACTTCTGCGGGGAGGGTATCTCGGAGCAATTGCTGTGCGGCGAGCGAGATAAGCACCTGCCCACCATGCCCGGCAGAGAGCAGACGTGCTACCCGGTTGAGGGCGGGACCAACGTAGTCATCGCCGCGCTCCTCGGTGACGCCGGTGTGTAGTGCCATGCGCACTCTTATATGTGCGCCATCCGGCCACATCTGTTGGTGCAAAGCAACCTGAGCATCTATAGCAGCTTGCAAGGCTTGTGAAGCAGTGGAGAAGGCGACCTGGAAGGCGTCACCTATCATCTTGTAGGCGTAGCCGTTGTTGACCGCTATTGCCTTTCGTAGGATGGCTTCGTGGGTCGAATGGGCAGCTTGCATTGCTGCCGGAGCATGCTCCCAGCGTTTCGTTGAACCTTCGATGTCGGTAAAGAGGAAAGTGACTGTGCCCGTGGGTGGATTGGGTGGATCGGGCGGGCTAAGCGGGACGGACTGAATGGACATGGTGATCCTCCAGCCTGAACGAACCAGCAACCAGGGTGACGATACGCAACCTGATTATAGCGCGGGCACAGGGTAAAGGGAAGGGGAGTGGCGTCCCTGCAGTGCAATCGCTGCGAAAGTTGTGAAATGTGAACAAAACCCGTAGACAAGTCACGACGTCCCTAAAGGGAACCCGGTGTACGTTATCAGTTGTCAGTGTTGCGGCGGTCAGGGTTCCCTTTAGGGACGGTAGTCGGCAGAAGTAACTAACACATCGTGGGTGTGACCTATGACTTGTGACTTACGTCTGACGCTTCTGCAGGTAGCTTTCATACAATCTGGCGAGGTGGCCTGCAGGAGCCTTATAGTAGTCATCGGCAGAAATATCTGGCGTGACCTGATTTGGAGGCGCGTCCTTCACTTGTGGGTTGCTTGCAGCAAACTGGCGAACGACTTCAGCGTGAGGCTTCAGCGAGCCGTCGGGACGCACAAGCCCGAAGTGGCGCTCGTGCCGCGACTCGCCGCACGGCGGCCTATCCCACAGGTGAGGCGCGTAATCGGCAAAACACCAGAGCATAGCACCTGTCGCTCCAACGTCCACCAGCCGGGGCAATACCGCGCCTATATAGCGGGCCAGCTCTGTTTCCGATGCCATGAACTGGCTGTGGGGCTTCCCGTATGCCACCCATTCCAATATATAGGACTCCTCGCCGGGCCGCGCGGTCGGTCCGCCGAATTCTTCCATCAAAGTTGGCTTGCCGCACAGAGCGGTGGTCAGGGCACAGCTGAAAGGCACTGCGTCAGGATCGAGCGGGCCGACCGACCAGGGCACGTACATCGGATAGGTATGCATCACTGCCACGTCCGTTTCGGCATAAACTTGGTCTATGCGAAAACCGTTGTTCGTGTCCAGGCTGGCCACATGCAGGCCGCAGGTGACCGGGTGGATGGGATCAAGCGATTTGATCAGGGCGGTCATTTCCCTGACCCATGCGCGGCCTGCTTCGTCACTGTGCGGTTCGGCAAACAGGTCGGGCTCGTTGCCGAGGTTCCACATCCAGATCGCCGGGTGATCCTTGTACGTTTGCACAACCGTGCGCAGCAAGAGGCGCGCCGCATCAAGCGCTGTGGGATCTGTGTACATATTCCGATAGCCGTCGCCGACCACCGCTCCCTGGCTTATCACCTGCCTCACGTAGGGCGCTGGGTAAGTCGCGCCCGGCGCCAGCAGCCAGCGAGGTGACCAGTTGGGGCCGCTCATATGGCCCGTGAAGAAAGTCACGTCCAGGCCGAGGCCGTTCTGTGCGGCAATATCGCATACAACGCCGAGGTTCGCCAGCGCCAGTGGATCAACGGCCGCAGGGTCCGGCTGAAAATCGTCCCAGAGCAGGAAGATGCGTACAACCTGCAGCCCCAGATCGCGGATAAGAGCGAATTCGCTCTGCACTTCACCTGCGTCGAAATCGGACCACCAGTACATTGCTTTCATGCGCGGCCAGTAATTGACACCCAGAGTAAATGGTTGAGCAACCATGATTCGCGACCTCCGCTAAGTTCCCGACTTTGCACTTTACAGAGTTTGTTGCCGGTATGCCGGTATATAGTACCATATGCTCGCTGTCTGGACGGGACGGCACCGGGGTATCTGCAGGGCTGACGCAGATTCAGAAATGCTGGTGAACCGACCAGCCCCTGGACTTTGTCATTCTGAGCCGCAGCGAAGAATCACTATCCCTGGCACATCGGTAAGGAGGTTGATTCTTCACTTCGTTCAAAATGACACCGCCGAGAGGGCACGCTGCATACCGACTTTGCATCAGCCCTGGGCGAATCTGCTGGTATTGCGGCTACTCTTGCGGTATCCTTACGGGAAACTCTATGATGGTAACGACGGTAACGACGGTAACGACGGTAACGACGGTGACGGCGACGGTGACGGCGACGGTGACAGCACGGAAGGTGGTCGAGCACCATGGTTGGCTCATGGCCGCCGTTTCCGGCACCGCCGCATGTTCTCCCTTTTCTCTATAGAGCTGCTTCAGTTACAAGCTACCAGCAGGGAGGAACAATAGCAGTTGGATAATCAATCCCCGGAGAAGTCGCCCATGTTTCAGTTGGAGCGTCGAGGTGTTGTGTTGCGCCCAGATCTCACCAACCTTTATGAGCGGGGCGGTGTGCTCAACCCGGCAGCGGTGCTCCATGATGGCATTACCTACATTTTCTACCGGGCCGTTGCCGAAACACCCGTTAACTACTCGCGTATTCTGATGGCGACCTGCAGCTTAGAAGCTGATAACATAATTGAAACTGTACGGCTGGGCAAAGTTGCACTTGAGCCGGTGGAAGAGTACGAGATCTGGCGCGACAGCGAAGGCGAGGTTGGGGGTGGCGGCGTGGAAGATCCTCGCATAACCCTCCTTGATGGTGCTTACTACATGGTTTATACAGCTTACGGCAACGTTGATGGGAGAGTGGACCCGCGCATCGCCGTTGCACGGTCGCACGATCTGTTCACCTGGGAACGTCTTGGGTTGGCCACTTTCGCTCCCCTTCGTATCGAGGTCGGCGGGCAGACGGCGAGCATCGACCTTGGGCTTGTGCCAAACAAGGACGGCATCCTCTTCCCTGAGCGCATCGACGGGCGCTATTGCATGATGCACCGCCCTATGTTCGCGCACACTACAGACCTGGCGCAGTGTATCTGGCTCTCGTGGAGTCGCGATTTGCTCCACTGGGAAGACCACCAATTGCTCTTATCCCCGACCTTGCCCTGGGAAAGTCTCAAGGTGGGTGGCGGCACCCCGCCGTTGCGCACACCTATGGGATGGCTTACCTTCTACCATGGCGTCGAGGGACTTGCCGACAACGACCCCAACCGCCGCTACCACGCGGGTGCTCTCCTGCTTGATCTTGACGATCCCGGCCGTGTACTATACCGGTCGGCTCAACCCGTGCTATCGCCGCAGAGCGCGGACGAAACAGTGGGCGTAGTCAGCAACGTGGTATTTCCGACAGGCGTTGTGGCTCAGCCGGACGACAGGATAGATGTCTACTATGGCATGGCCGACCAGGCTATCGGCCTGGCGACCACCACACTACCTCTGTAAGACAGCTGATCCCCGACCAATACCCCAGCATGCCGGGCATCAATGTTGCTGTTAATGTTGCTGTTTTGGAAGCAATGTTGCTATCGCTATTGACTCCGGTATCGTTCCAAGATATACTTGGCGACACAACGCAAACGGTTACGTAATTTTTGCGTGATGCCATTGCCGGGGTCGTCGCCGGGGTCATTGCCCCAGTAGGCACAGGTCATAGGAGGGTTGCGATGAAGCTTCGTCTCTTGTACGGGGGTATCCTGTTGTTACCCTTCCTCGCTCTGGCCGGCTGCGACTGGTTCGGCGCCTCCCCATCGCCTGACTCCAACCTCTCTACCCCCACAGCGGGCACGCCGCCAGATCCTGCTGCCTCCGAATCTCTCTCCGGTGATTCCGGGATGGGCACCGCAGCAACCCCTCTCACTCCCGCAACAAGCTTGCCGCGCGGTGACGTGAACCTCTCTCACCTCAATTTTCTGGTCGAAGATGTCAACATGGCGGATATGGGCAGCGCGGGGTCGATGGCTATCACGCATATATACAGTGAAGCTCCTCGGTACGAATGGGTTGATGCGTCGGGCGAAGGGATCTCGGCGCTTGACGATGCGGCGCGGGCAGCCGTTGTCTACCTGACCGATTACGAGCGCACAGGAGACCCTGTATCGCTTGATAAAGCGCGGCGTCTGCTGAACTTCACCATGTACATGCAGACCGAGGATGGCGAGTTCTACAACTTCATCACCGACCGCACCGGCACCATCAATAAGACAGGTAACACGTCGTACAAATCGTCCGGTTGGTGGGCGGCAAGGGGGGCGTGGGCGCTCGGCACAGGCTACCGTGTGCTGCAAAAAACCGACCCCTCTTACGCGCAGAAATTACAGGCGGCGTTCACGCGCATCCGAGACGTATGGACGCGAGAAGTAGAAGCGAATTACGGGAAATATAGCCCGACGCACGGCATCAACGTGCCCGGCTGGTTGATTGACGGGGGCGCCGACGTATCGAGCATAGCAGTGCTCGCCTTGCTCGAATATGACGCCGCCACAGGCGGGCATGACGCGCCCACCCGCAGCCTACTCACAAAGCTGTGCGAAGGCATCGCCGCCTACCAGTATGGTGATGCTCGCAACTACCCCTTCGGCCTGCACCCTGACAGCGCCGCAGCGCCCACCTCCTGGCACGCCTGGGGCAGCACCCAGGTATCGGCGCTGGCGCGTGCCGGCTTGCAGCTTGATCACCCTGAGTGGATCGAGTCGGCCCGGGGCGAGGCCGACACGTTTTACGCGCGGTTGCTGGCCGGCGATATGGTCTCGGAATGGGGCGTGATGCCCTTCGCGTACCCGCAGATCGCCTACGGCATGAACAGCATCACACAGGGTTTGCTCGCCCTGCATAAGGCCACCGGCGAAGAGAAATACGGCGTAATGGCGGGCCTCACGGCGGGCTGGTTCTACGGTAATAACAGCGCCCTCTTCGCCATGTACGACCCGGCAACCGGGCGCGGCTATGACGGGCTTATGGGTCCAAGCGAATTCCGCGTGAACCGCAACTCAGGAGCCGAGTCGACCATCGAAGCCTTGATGGCACTCCAGGGAGTGACCGCAGATCCCATCGCGCAGGGTTACCTGCAATACAAGCCGCAAACGGGTGGAAGCATCAGCTGGCAAGCTCTGGAAGCAGAAACCGCAAGGCAAACCAGAGGCGACCAGGTGGCATCCTACAAAGCGGCACAGGGCACGGGTGAGGCTCGCTGGAGCGGGGAGCACTACATCACGATAGGTAAGGACGATGCCTTCGAGCAACTCTTCAATGTTGCCGAAGCGGGGCGCTACTACCTCTACGCGGCCTATCTGCGGCAGGCGGCGGCTCAGAAAGAGTTCGTTGTCGAGGCGGCGCGCAGAGCCGCACCGCCCGTGATCGACGGCGACCTGAGCGATTGGTCGGCCGCCCAGCCTCTCTCCGCAACCTCCCTGTCCAATATCCTGCGCGGGTCGGCCGGGTGGGGAGGCGCGGACAAGGACTCTTTCGTCGGTTACGTGATGTGGGATGAGCAGAACCTTTATGTGGCGGCCCGCGTGTTCGACCCTGAGCACCGCCAGGTCGAGATAGGGCCCTCCGTCTGGAAGGGCGATGTCATGTGGGTCTATATAGACACCAACCGTGACCGCAGCAGTGTAGAAGCCAAGCTGACGCTCGCGCAGACCCCAGACGGGCCGCAGGTGTGGAACTGGAAAGCGAACGCGTATGTACGGGACGCACAGATGGCCTGGAAGGGTGAACAGGGACAGTATGTATACGAGGCCAAACTACCGTGGGCCTCTCTCAGCGTATCGCGCGTTGAAGCGGGCAAGCAAATGGGTATCGAGCTGGGACGCGGCTGCTGCGGTAGCGGCTTCCAGGACCTGTCGGGCAAAGATCCCGACACAGCGGGTAACCTGGTACAGATGACGTTGGTGGACGCCCTGACACCGGGGGTGGGCGACCAGGCTGTTAGCCCCGCCGGACCCGATGCGGTGGCCCTGCGGTGGGACCTCGACGGCAGCGGTGCGCGAAAGCAGCCACACGGTATGTCGCCCGACCGGGACTACCTCTGGCTCGAACGTCTCACCTCCACTCCTGTGGACATGGCCGCAGGCCCTCATACGATCAGCCTTGAATATGCGGGCACCGACCCCTCGCGTAAAGTTGCCCTGGACGGCTTCCTGGTGGTGCCTGCCCGGCTCACCAAAACCCTGCAAGCCGCTGGAGGAAAACGCCTCACCCTCACTTTCGATATCGACACCGGCCAGTTCAACGCAGAAGAGAGATAAGCATGAAGGAAAAGGCGGGTATCAAGGATATTGCAAAGCAGTTGGGGATTTCTCCGGCCACCGTATCGCGCGCCCTCAACGACAAGCCTGGAGTATCCGCCAACCTCAGGCAGCGCGTGCTGGCGGTCGCCGCCGAGCTTAGCTTCACGCCTAATCTGGCTGCGCGCAGCCTCGTGGGGGCGGCCACGCTCACGGCTGCGTTCATGGTTCACCAGCAAGGATTCCCTGTGGCCAGCGATCCTTTCTACTTCGTGATCCTGCGAGGCGTGGAGCGTGCGCTGGCGGAGGCCGGCTATCACGTAGTACTTGCCACGGTGGGAGACGGTGCTATCCAGGCCGACCACTTGCGCGTGATTCGCGAGCGCCGCGTGGACGGGGCGATCCTGGCCGGCCCCGATATCCCGCCCGCACTCATTATGTCGCTGGTGCAAACCGGCATGCCCCTCGTACTTGTAGATAACGCCCTGGAGCGTACTGCTCTCAATTGCGTACTATGCGACAACCGGGAAGGCGCCCGATTCGCTGTTGAACACCTGTTGTGGCACGGGCACAGGCGTGTGGCTTTCGCCGGCGGGCCTATCTCCTGGCTGAGTACACGCGAGCGAGGCGATGGATACCGAGAAGCGATGCGCGAACGAGGACTGGAGACGGTGGCGGTGCACGAAGACGCTACCACGGTGCAAACCGGCGTCCACGCCGGTCACGCGCTCCTTGACCTGGAAGAGCGCCCCGATGCTATCTTTGCCGTTAACGACGCAATGGCGCTGGGCGTCATCCGGGCGGCTCGCGAGCGAGGATTGCGTGTGCCGGAGGACCTGGCTGTAGTGGGATTCGACGACATCAGCATGGCCGAGTCCTCACACCCCACCCTGACCACCGTGCGGATCGCCAAGGAATTGATGGGCGAGATCGCTGCCCGGCGCTTGCTCGAACTGGTCGCATGGGACCGTGATGATAGCGGTGGCGCAGGTGGCGCGGGTGCCGCAGGTACGAGGGCTGACAGGGGCGATATGAGTGAGCATAAGATGCCTGTGAAGAGTGTAGTGGGCACGACCCTGGTGGTCCGTGCCTCGTGTGGGTGTACCAGCGACGCGCAAGTAAGGGGGTGATATAAGGAGAAAGATAAAGATCAGGCGGCTTATAGCCCCGCGACGAAGGTCGTCGGACGGCATCAGAGGCACGACCAACCTCTAACTTCACAGGAGGAAAGCGTTGAAACCAAAGACATTCTCAACCTTAAGCCTATTAATCGCCGTCATTTTGCTCCTGACGGCATGTGGAGATGCAGCAACACCCACCACCGCACCGGCAGCGGCACCTACTAACACCACTGGAGCGGCCGCCCCTGCCGACAACACTCCCGAACAGGCGACCTCGGCCCCGGCGACGTCGGCCCCGGCCACTTCCGCTCCAGCGGCAAGCGGGGACAAGACCAAAGTGATACTGACGACATGGGCTGGAGCGGACGAAGCCAAAGAGCTGCAGGCTGTGATTGATAAAGTGAACGCCTCGGCCACCGATTTCGAGATCGTCCACCAGGCTAACCCGGCCGACTATTACACCAAGATACAGACGATGATTGCGGGGAACACGGCCCCCGACCTGATGTGGCTCTCGCAGGAGTACATCGCCAACTACGCCGATAACGGCGCGGTGCTCGACCTGACCGACCTTGTAAGCAAGATGAGCGATATGCCCGCGGCCAATCTGGATGACTACTATCCAGGCACGCTCGACGTTGCTCGCTACAACGGCAGGCTCTGGGGTCTCCCCTGGATCGCCGCGCCCGTGATGCTTTACTATAACGCCGACGAATTCGCAACGGCAGGCATCAACCCGCCCGACGAGAGCTGGACCTGGGACACGTTCAAAGATGCCGCTAAGAAGCTCACCATCAAGGATGCTTCGGGTAACGTTACCCAATACGGCACGTCGTTCAACGGCTGGCCGCCTGTGCAGATGTTCATCTGGCAGGCGGGTGGCGAGGTCATCAGCCCCGACCTCAAGACCAGCCCAATAGACAGCCCGGAAGCAGTCCAGGGCGCGCAGTTCTACAAGGACATTATCTTCAACCCTGACTACGCCGTGCCGGAAGCCGTTATCAAGGAGCAGGGCTTCGGCGAAATGGCAAAGGCAGGCAAGGTAGCCATGTTCTTCGGTGGGGCAGCCGACGACCTCGACTACGCTCACGCCAAAGATCCGAAGAACGCCAATCTGAAGATTGCACTCGTTCCCAAAGGCCCCAAGAGCCGCACCACCTTTGCCTACACTGCAGTCACCGTGGCCTCGGCCAGGACCAAGAATCCTGACATAACCGCAAAGGCGCTGGTCGCGCTCACCGACGGCATACACCATTGGAAAGTGCTGGCCCCACGCAAGTCGCTTGCCACCGTAGACGTGATCGCGGCGAGCGTGCCCGGCAAGAAAGATTCCGCGCCGACAATTATCAAGGCAGCCGAAGATATGCGCGGCTTCCGCAACGTCCCCAGGCAGAGCGAATGGGATACTCTCTTCTGGGAGCAGTTCCAGGATCCTCTGTATCACGACAAAGGCACAGCAGCTGATCTAGCCAAAACAGCCCGAGCCAAGTTGGAGGAAGTCTTGCCCAGGTAAATCGTCGTCAGTTGCCGGTTGCTGGAGTGAATACAGACGTCTGGCAACCGGCAACTGATAACTCACGCCGGAGGTGCGCTATGGTCGATACAGGTTCCTGGATAGGAGACTATGCCTTCACTCTGAGCCATTGGCTGCTGGTTGGCGGCGCGGTTATTCTGGCCGTTCTGCTGACCTACGTCTTGCTCAAGAGGATGGGTGTGAATAGTGAGGCGGCCACCGGTATCGCGCTGATCATGCCGTGGGTGCTCGGTTTCCTGATCTTCAGTCTCTTTCCCTTCATCGCCTCGCTCTACCTGAGTTTCACCGACTACAACATATTGCGTCCCATCTCACTGGATAAGCTGCCGCCGCTGATAGGGCTGCGGAATTACCAGTACGCGCTTACTGGAGATCCTAACTTCTGGCCGAGCATCCAGCTTACTCTGCTCAATGGAGCTATCGGCATACCGCTTGGCATAGTCGGCTCGCTCTTTACGGCGATGCTGCTGGCCCGCAACGTAAAGGGAGTCGGCATCTGGCGTACTATCTACTACCTGCCCGCGGTGTTGCCTGCCGCTGCCATGGCGCTCCTCTGGCGCTGGATGTTCAACCCTTCCAACGGCTTGATAAACACTATACTCAGCCCATTTCTCTCGCTCTTCGGCCTGGAGAAGCCGGGGTGGTTCACCGATACCAATCTGGTGCTCCCCTCCTACGTGATTATGGGCATGTGGGGCATTTTCGGCACCACGACCGTGATCTTACTGGCAGGACTGAAGAATGTCCCCCGCGACCTGTATGAGGCGGCCACTATAGACGGTGCGGGTGGGGTCGGGCAGTTCCGCAACGTGACCATCCCAATGCTCACCCCGACCCTCTTCTACGTGCTCGTGACCTCGATGATTGCATCACTGCAGCTTTTCACGGTGGCTCTCTTCATCCAGACGCCACGCTCGGCCGGGCAATTCCTGAACGTTTACATCTGGCAGCAGGCTTTCGGCGCTCAGAAGATGGGCTATGCTTCCTCACTGGCCTGGATACTGATGCTTATGACTCTGGTCCTTACACTTGTGGTCTTCCGCTCCTCCTCGCTCTGGATATTCTATGAAAACGAGGTGAAGCAGGAGAAGCCGCCGAAGGCGCGCGGGCGCGGTCTCTTAGGCGGCTTGCGAGCGACCCAACAAGCGAGCGGCGCAGAGGGCACCGTGGCAGGAGGTCAATGATATGGCTGTAACCGCTGAAACCCAGGCCGGACGTGCCGTTGAGCACGAAGAGACTGGACGCAAGTACGGCGACATCCGGCGTCAAAAGAGATGGTTGGACATCGTAACATACTCGCTGCTCGCGCTTGGTGCGGCTGTCGTGCTGGTGCCGTTCGGCTGGATGATCACCACATCGCTTACGGCTCGCGACCAACTCTTTGTCTATCCACCGCGCATAATACCGAATCCCATAGCCTGGGGTAACTACGCAGAAGCCTGGAACGCACTGCCGGTATCGTTCACTCGCTTCACGGCGAACACCGTCTTTATCACCGTGCTGGCGATGACTGCCGAGATATTCACCTGTAGTCTTGTGGCGTATGGATTTGCCCGCTTCCGCTTTCCGGGCCGCAACGTGATCTTTCTTGTTATGTTGAGCACTATGATGCTGCCCGGTGTGGTAACGCTGGTGCCACAGTTCATAATGTGGCGCGAGCTTAAACTCGTTGACACATACGACCCACTCGTTATAGGCGCGTGGTTCGCCTGGGGGCCTTCCTATATCTTCTTGTTACGGCAGTTCTTCATGAGCATCCCGCGCGAAATCGAGGAAGCCGCTGTTATCGATGGCGCCAACCCCTTCCGGATATACTGGAGCATCATGCTGCCTCTGGTTAAGCCTGCGCTCCTGGCCATCGCGGTGCTGAGCTTTATCGGAAACTGGAATAACTTCCTGGGTCCGCTGATTTACCTGAACACCGGGGAAAAGTACCCGATGATCATGGCCCTCAAATTCTTCGAGCAGAGCCTTTCAAAAGAGGCGCCCCTCTTCCATTACATGATGGCCATGTCCGCGATGATGGCACTCCCGCTGATGGTGCTCTACTTCCTTATGCAGCGTAACCTGATCGAAGGCATAACCGTAGGCGGAGTCAAAGGATGATAGCAGGGGCGAATGAGGAGTGGCGTACGGGATACGGGGAATGGGGAATGGGGAATGGCGAACAAGGAGAGTGGGGAGTGGGGAGTGGGGAATGGGAACAGGAAGTGCCGGGCCGGAGTGGGAATGGGGAATGGGGAATGGCGAACAAGGAGAGTGGGGAGTGGGGAGTGGGGAATGGGAACAGGAAGTGCCGGGCCGGAGTGGGAACAGGGCTTCGCCCGGTTATGTGTGGAATAGCAAACGCGAGTGAGAATGAACGGAGCACAAGTTGAGAGATACCATTAGTAACGAAACAGAACTGCCGGGGCAAGACACTCTCCATTCCACCCTCCCCACTCCTCATTCGCATTACGAAGGCTTGAGCTACCACTACCCCGTAGATCGACTCTGGAGCGGCGGGAGCTATGGAAATATGGATTGCTTCGCGCGCACCGACCGGCTTTCTAACCTGGACGGCTTCTGGCACGCAGGCACCAACGACTGGCTCTGCGGGCGGCTCGACCTGCGCCTGGAACTAGACGGCAAGACTTTCACCGGGGTGGAAACCGGCTTCTACCCGGGCCATCAGGTGACCACGTTCAGCAGTAATGGGGTCGCCGCCGAAAAAACTCTGTTTGTGCCTTATTCCCTGGATAGCGCCACCGGAGAGGAGAGCAACTTCTATACAGTGCTGAAGTTGCAAGCCACCAGGCCCGCCACGGTGCAGGTCACGTGTGACGTGCGCTGGCCCGCCACCGCCAGCCAGAGCCATACCAAGCAACCGGAGCGACACCATATCCAGAGGCGTGTGCGGCAGTGGACCGAGGGCGCTACTCTCTGGGCGCAAACCGTGCCCTTCAGGGTGGACCGGTGGGACACACTGCTTGGCAACGCAGACGAAGTACGTGCGCTCCTTGTGCCCGCGGGTGGTGAAGCGACCTTCAGCGAGCCGGGACGGGCACAGCTAGCATACAGAGTAGAGCTGAAAGAAGGAGAAGAGGCCATCCTGCCGTTCGTGCTGGTGTTAGGTACAGGGGGCGTGGAGCACTTGCGTTCTCGTTTAGGCATGGTGCCAGGGTGGAAAGACGCGCTGGCCGCTACCGCCGCATCATATGAAGATATACTGGGTAGGGCGCTCGTCACGACGCCCAACGCGCGTATCAACCGTGGGCTGCAATGGGCCAAGGCGAACACCGTGCGCGTGCAGCACCGCTACCGGATGGGTTTCGCTTTCACGAACGACCCCCCTCAAGATATCGTGGTTGTGCGCGATTGCGCCTGGTATGGTCTGGGCGCCGACTGGCTGACACCCGATTTTACCGACGCCATGTACAGCCTGATGATGCAGTACGGGATTCATGCCGGGGGCAAGCTGACCGAATATATCCACGCCGACACGGGCCAGCAGGAAGACTACGCGCTGAACATCAACGACGATACTCCGCTCTTTGTGATGGGCGCGCTGCACCATTACGCCGCGCAGGGGAGCGACGCCTTTTTGCATAGTGTCTATCCTGCTGTGCGCCAGGCTTGCGAGTGGATCATGTCTCAGCGGCGCAACACGGACGATGGAGGCGGACTGGTCTGGTGTACGGTAGAGGGCGTAGACATCTGGGGCAACGCCACCTGGCGCAATATCATACCGGGCTACAGCCTTGCGGGCGCTGTGACCGAAATTAATGCTCTCTGCCACGCGGCTCTGGTAGCTGCAGTAGAGCTGGCGAGCGCCGCAGGAGAAGCAGACGACGCAGCACGCTTTGCCTCAGCAGCCGAGCAACTGCGAACGGCAATAAACAGCCGGCTAACCACGCAGGATGGCCTTTACATGCTCAACCTGGACAGCGATGGCGTGAACAACACTCGTACCGCCGACCTCGTCTTCCCTTTGCTGGGCGATGTGGCAGACCCGGCGGTCGCACGCCGTATACTGGACCTCCTCTACAGCGGGCCCTTCTATACTCCATACGGCATCCATACCGTCGGCACCGACCAGGCCGAATACCACCCCAACTTCGGGCATGGGCTAATGGGCGGGCTATGGCCGAACCTGACGGCGTGGGTCGCATACGCTGGGCGGCAGCTTTACCCTGATCGCTTGGCCGAGATGATGGGCGCCATATATGCGCTCTGTGAGATGGAGAACCCTCTCGCCGCAGGGCACGTGGTGCCGGGTGAGTTCCCCGAATGGTTCGACGGCGAGACATGGAGGAGCCGGGGCATGGCTATGAGTCCCTGGATGCCCCCTACATATCTCTGGCTGGGTGTTGAAGGGCTGGCCGGTGTCGCCCCCGCGGCGGTAAGCCTGGCTGTCGAGCCTAATATGCCCACCAACTGGACCTGGTTGATGCTGCGCAATCTGCCGTACCGCGGGAGTCGGATCTCCTTCTTTGTCCACGAAGGCCAACTGCATACCACATGCCGTGTGCGGAGCACGCTGCCCCAGGTAGTGTACGGCCGTGACGTTACCGGTGAAGTAGAGATAGACGGAGCATTGCTGGCGGTGGCACTTGAGGACGACCTTGGCACCGGCATCCTGGTTGCCTCACAAGAAGGGCCCGGCGCTGAGGGCTCAATCCGATTTCGCGGTCATACTCAAAGTGTGAACCTGCCCGGAGGAGCCTCCACCCTGACTAGATGGGACAACCAACTTGAGCAGCAGGGTGCCGGGTGACAGTGTTGACTTAGCACTCTGTTGGCGCCCGTTACAATCTTTTCCCGAAATGAGTCTGAAGTGAGCCCAGCTCGCACTTTGCCTGAGAAAGTTGTCTTAGGCAGCATTCCAGGATGGGGCTTAACTTCTGAAGCCAGTTACGAGTGCTCTACTGGTTGTGGGTGCTCACGCAAATTGCCAGGAGGAGAGAATAGCACCCAAAGTACTGATATCACTTCCCCTATGGCTGCTATAAGAAGCGTTAATCTCATACCGGTTGTCCCGGCAATAATTCCGCCCGGGAGCGCACCGGCGTGAGGGATCCTCTACCCCAATGCAGAGGCCACAGGCTCCAACCCGATCGGGCTTACCCTGCCCTGGGACAGCGCAGGCAAGGAACTTCCTTAATTCCGTATCCTTACCGGGCATTCCCCTGTTGCCTGGTCATGCTATCATGGCTATAATTCGGGCATCATCTCTATCGTTACCTCCATGTCTGCCCCAACTGACATAGATACCCACCGGGAACACTCGGGAACAGTAACGAAGAAGACTGCTCTATAGGGTGATAATACTACAGACTGTTGTACAGTGTCACAGAATCAGCATATCCACGAGTAATACAAAATGGAGTTGCAAAACAGTTGGTTCTGCAACTCCATTTTGTATTATCATAAGCCTGTATGGGGCGTTCCTTCTTCTTAGCCTTTACGCACCAGCAAAACGGTGCTGAATGCGTAAGAAACCGATATAATTGCGGTCACACCGAATTACGGCTCAGGATGTGTATAAGTATATTGCCTGGTCACGGTTCTTATGTTAAGCTGTGTCTATGGCAAGCACATTTGTTCACACTCCAAGATACAGCACCATCGTGCGCCCTCCAGGCTACAGGTACGAGGATGGCCGACTCTCGCTGCTCCGCTACCATTTGGTGTGGGTCGTCCGCCGGCGTCGTCCTGTATTGGTGGGCTTGACTGCGGAGCGGTTGAAAGAACTGCTCCAACAGAGTGCCGCCGAGATGGACCTGGAGATAGTCGGCCTGACCACCTATCCCGACCATGTGCATCTGCAGGTGCTCGCGACGCCGGAGCTTGCCCCTTCACAGATTGTGTACCGCTTCAAGGCGGCAACCGCGGCGGCGCTCAGGTCGGAGTTCCCCGACCTGAAGAAACTGCCGTCCATGTGGAACGGCTCGTACATGGTGTCGAGCGACAAAGAACTTGCTCAAGAAGATATAGATAAATACGTCCAGGCTCACAACAAGCGCGCGTGAGGGTCAGGGCCGCCTTTGGCGAGGTGGATGCCTGGGCAAGCGCTTATTCACTCTTAGCGGGTTGGCGCCCGCAAAGACGAGAATGCAAAGCCTGGTATACAGAGGAAAGAATAAGGTCACGCAGGAAAGAATAGGGTCGCACAAAATGGAGAAACGATTGACCGAATAAGAGAGTAATCCATACAACCGGATACTCATACCGGAGACAAATGAAAAACCCGATCGTTGGCGCGATCAGGTTTCGAAAATCTCTGGTGCTGTAAGACCCGCTTGGCGGCGGACCCACGGCTATGATCTTGTGACAAGACGATTGTAGCACACGGCTCCCCACCTGTCAAGAGGGTGAGGAGTTTTTTAATGCCTGAAAATAGGCAGCGATTCAAGCATACAAACAATACCGGCGCAGCTGGAGATTCTCCCGGACAGGTCCACCGTGCAACAGATCGATCCACGCTGCCTGGCGCTCGTCCCGTGGAGAGGCCGGCGCGGTACGGCTCAAGCTTTGAAGCTCGCTTCGGACGGGTCATTCTGCAGCATGGTATCGCGGCCATTCCGTCGGCCATCTTCCACTACCAGGGAGAGATCGGGCTGAAGGCACAGCATGTCTGGTTCATCGCGTATATCCTCTCGCATAAATGGGATGAAGACCTGCCGTACCCCAGCCTGAGCAACATGGCCCGCTGCGCCGGGGTTACCCTGCGTAACATCCAGTTCATCAAGAGCGATCTCTGCCGGGCAGGCATGCTCACTGTTGCGGAGCGTTACAACGGCAAGGGCGGACGCGACTCGAACAGCTACGATTTCTCCGGCCTGTTCGCACATATCGAGGAGCTGATCTCAGAAGAGGCCGATGAGCCAAACCGCATCGGTGCTGATGTCCTCGATAGGGATACGGCAGCTGCAAACCCCACCGAGTTGGACTCCAGCTTCGTCGCTCGCTTCGGCCGGGTGATCGCAAGGCGCGGCGTAGCCGCGGTGCCAAGGGCGATATTCACCCACCAGAAGGCACTGGGCCTTACCCCGCAGCAGGTGTGGTTCGTTTCGTACATCTTCTCGTTCCAGTGGTCCACGACGTTGCCATACCCGAGCATCAACAAGATGGTGCAGCACACCGGGTACAGCCGCGCCCATCTGCACACTATCAAGGCTGAACTGGTGGACGCGGGGTATTTGAGACTGGTGCACCGCACCAACGATGTGGGCGGGCAAGACTCGAATGCCTACGATTTCTCCGGCCTGCTGGACGCCATCCGCACACATCTGCAGCCGGACGAACCACTCACCGAGATGCCGCAAAAGGTAGAGAAAGACGAGCCGGAGAGTCCGAGAGGGAAACACCTTTTCTCCCCACGACGAGGTCAGGGCGGCGCCCGCCAACGGGCCGGTGAACGCGCAAAGCGTAACCCATATGAAACAGAGCAGACCGGGGTCTATGAAGCAGAGCATAAGGGGGTCTATGAAACAGAGCAGATATGGGGAGATGAAAGAGAGCAGACCCCTCTCCACGAAAGCAGGCAGACCGGCCCCGTCCACGCGGATTCATACAGGCCTGCGAACGGGCGTAGACCGGGGCCTATGAAGCAGAGTGGTCACAAATCAGAAACAGATCAAGAAGAAGCAGATGATAAAGACGATTCGAATCAACACTCTCCAAATAAGAGATTGAAAACGAAAGAAAACAAAGCGAGCATACCCGGTTATTCGCCATATATTGCCGATGTTGCTCGCGACTTCTCGATAGAGCTTGGTGACTCTGCTCACGAGGCATCCAACATGAAGCAAGCCTTGAATCTCTGGCAGGCCTCCGGCCTGGATGAGCAGCGTTTTGTCGAATTGATGCACGAAGCACGCAAGCTGACCCGCAAGTACCAGAGCAGGCCGACCTGGGATGCCATGAACAACAAGATGTCCTATTTCTATACCGCGCTGCGCGACCTGGTTGAACAAGCTCTGGATGATTAATCGTCAATAGAGTGGCGATAGTCTGATGCGCTCATTAGAGCGGTGAAACAAAAGTCAATCAGCGCCACATGCGACTGCGGCCGTGGTTGGACCATGGATCTATCAACTTGCATGATGGACAGAGCTTTTTCGTTCGGGGCAATTATGAGATATCGTATAGATTGTGCAAATATACCAGGGTAAATGTGGACAAACTGTTGACAGGTTGTCCGGTTTGCCTATATGATACGGCGACAAAGCTTGCGGGGTACAGAAAGTTGGAGGCCAGTAATGGGCAGGATGTTGCGAACATCGGAGGTAGCCGAACGGCTGGGAGTAGATCAGGGCACTGTCAACCGGTATATACGCGAGGGGAAACTGGTGGCCCAGGAGACGGCCGGGGGTCATTACCGTGTAACAGAAGCCGACTTGAACGCATATCTTGCGAGCATAGGTGCCTCGACATTTTCCGGTCCCAAGATCGTTGCAATCGCCAACCAGAAAGGCGGCGTCGGTAAAACGCTTACAGCGGTAACGCTGGCGGCAGTGCTCGCGGATCGAGGCAAGCGTGTGCTCCTTGTGGACTGTGACCCTCAAGCTTCGGCTACTGCAGCCATTGGCTTTGATCAGATTCAGCCATACTCTCACCTCTATACGTTGATGCATGCTCGCATACAGAAGAAGCTAACTCCCGCCATTGTACAGAAGACGATTCGGAAATTGCCGGGTGGGGAATATCTGCTGCCTTCTCATATAGACCTTGCCCGAATCGAAATGGATCTTGTGCAGGCAACCAGGCGTGAGTATGTTCTGCAGGATGTGCTGGCCCCTGTGCTGTCGGACTACGACGTGATCCTGATCGATTGTCAACCGAGCCTCTCCTGGCTGACGATGAACGCCCTGACTGCCGCCACCCATGTACTTGTGCCGGTCGTGCCCGATTTCATTAGCGCACGCGGCATAGGCGATTTACGTGATACAGTCTCCCTGGTGCAGGAGGATCTTAACAACCGGCTGCAGGTGGAAGGCGTATTGCTTACGCGCGTGCAGGCGGAGACGCGGCAGCACAAGCAGATGCGAGCCGAGGTAGGTGCATTTTGTGATGAATGGGGGGTGCCTTTCCTCAGTGCGCGCTCGGAGGAAGAGCGGCGAGACCCACGCAAGATCGAAATACCCTCGACGATTCGTGTGGCGGATGCGGCAGGTGCGGGCATACCGTTGAGCAGGCTGCCTGATGCCGAGAAGAACGGCGGTCACCCTGCCCTGCTTGCCTACCAGGCGCTCGCTGCTCGTATACTGAATGCGGAGGTGGCTCATGCCGTCTAACTCCTCTAACACACCTGACTCTTCCAGCTTGCCTTCATCGTCCAGATTGGCACGGCCGGCCCAGCGCAATCCATTTCGCTCGTTTGTCAGCACGGCACCTCCGGGGGAAGAGATCACCAACGCGCGCCGCTTGCCGCTTGATTTGATCGACATCAACCCTCACCAGGCAAGGCAGCAGTTTGACGAAGAGGCGCTTGATGAGCTCATCGCGAGCATCCGGGAGCATGACGTTCTCCAACCGATAGGGGTCATGCGGAAGAACGAGCGCTTCCAGATCATCTTTGGCGAGAGGCGCTTCAGGGCCGCCATGTCAGCGGAGAAGACCGACATCCCGGCTGTGATCTACGATGACCTGAGCGAAGCTGACGCCGCTATCCTCACGGCGCTTGAGAACCTCCAGCGCGAGGATCTCGACCTTGAAGACGAGGCCCGGCAGTTCTCTTATCTGCTTGAAGTGACGGGCCTCAGCCAGCGTGCTCTCGCGGAGCGGCTTGGCAAGACCCACAACTATATTTCGAGGCGCGTGCGCCTGTTGCGCGAGAGGCCGGAGCTTTTCGCCGCTATTCGCGAGGGTATGCTGACCCAGAAAGAGGCGCTCGGGCGGCTGGCCGAAGGTCGTGAAGTGTATCACGGTGATACAGTCGCTACGAATACGGACACTGATACGGACACTGATACGGACACTGATACGGGCATTGTGCCTGATGCCGGGGAAGATGCCTCCGGGGTGTCGGGCAGGCAGGTGGGAGTGTATCACGGTGATACACTAGTGTCGGTGATTTCGGTGGATGACTCCAGCTTATACAGGGGGCGCACACCGCGCAACGAGATGCCTCTGCCCCGTGCCGGTATACCTGCCAGGTGGCAGTCGATCACGCGCACATATCGCGTGCTGGGCAAAATTCAGCCGGAAGAGGTTCCGATTGAAGAGTGTGAAGATCTGGCGCACCAACTCGAGGACCTCGAAGCGCTGGTTGCCTCAACCCGGCGAGCACTACAGGCACGTCTTGTAGCTAAACGCGAAGCCGGCGATACAGGTGGCAGAGAAGAGAGCACAGGTAGTGATAACGGCCTGGCCGCACAGGGTGACAACGAGGACCACGAGGACCACGAGGATAACGAGGACAAGCCTTTCTAGCCGCGGACTGCTCCGCCAGGGAGCCATGTAGAGGAGCGTTATGGGAATCGATGAAGGCGAGGTTAGCATTTCTACTGCTCTGGTGCCTGTACAGCAGCGGCAGGTAGATTTCTATGGCGATGAGATTGTTGCTGTTGTTGTGGACGAGGGAGAGCAGCCGCAAGTTTATGTACCGCTGCGTCCAATCGTCGAATACCTCGGTATGAGCTGGTCGGGACAGTTTGAGCGGGTCAAAGGCGACGAGGTGCTGGCGGACGTTGTGCGCTCCGTTCGGGTAACCCGAACGGAAGCCGACACGCGTACTCTTCTCTGTTTGCCGCTGGAGTATCTCTCCGGCTGGCTCTTCGGGATTGAGGCACGCCGCGTGAAGCCCGAACTGAAAGACAAAATCATCCGTTACCGCCGTGAGTGCTATCGTGTCCTCGCCCAGGCGTTTCAGGCAGAGGCGCTCGCGACCGCCGAGAGCATGGCTGCGCCCATGGATACTTCCGCCCCGATGAGCCTGGCTCAAATACGCGAGATGGGGCTTGCGATTGCGCGCATGGCGGAGCAACAAATGGCGCTCGACACGCGCGTGCAGTCGATAGACGTTCGGCTGGATCGTGCGGCCATCGTGGTGCGCGATCTTGACCGCCGCATTCGCGACGTGGAGCGGCATACAGGTATCGGAGCTACAGTGACCGAGCCGCAGGCGGCTGAGATCGCCATGGCGGTTAAGGCTATCGGCCAAAGGCTGGTAGCCACAGGTCAGCGCGACGGCTATGCCAAAGTCTACAGCGAGCTCTATCGCCGGTATCGCGTATCAGGCTATAAGAGCCTCCCGGCGGCGAGCTACGAAGGGTGCCTGGCATGGCTGCACGGGTGGTATAAAGAGCTTACGACGGACGTCAAGATTTCTCCCGATACCGTGAATACTGAGCCCTGATAAGTACCGGCGCGCTGCAACCAGGTCTCAGAGACCACCTCCAGCCGGAGGATGCATACCGGGTCTGCTTCCTAATCATCATAAATGGGGCAAGAACTGGCGTAATATTATTCCAACCCCTATCTTTTTCGCTGCCCCGGCGTTATTACCTGTGAATGCCGCGTGGTTCCTAGGGTGCGCCCCCCGAAGTACCTCGCGGCATAAGCATGTCCTTCACAGAATGTGAGAATATGCAGTCCCATGCCGCGAACCCTGTACACTTCGTTTAGGAGATTTCACCGCCTGTATTGCATTGCGTAACGCCGGAGTGGCGACCACTACGGTACCAGCAATTTTGCACTGCTATTCGCGGTGCTGTTATGGACATTGCCGGCTTGTACTATGAAAATAAAGCAACGCGAAGTTACCCCCGGTACAAGAGGCAGTCACCGTCCACTAACGCTCCTTCCTCGGCAGTATCGAGCTCAGGAGTTCCCATCCAGAAAGAATGCCAAAAATGATCAACGCCGACATGCATAACAGCCTGAACGACCCGCAGTGGTACAAAGACGCAATCATTTACGAGCTACACGTTCGTGCATTCAACGACAGCAACGCGGACGGCATTGGTGACTTTGTGGGCCTCACTCAGAAGCTTGATTATCTGCAAGATCTTGGTATAACGGCGCTCTGGCTGCTCCCTTTCTACGTCTCACCCCTGCAGGATGACGGATACGACATAGCTGATTACAGGGCCATACACCCGGCCTATGGCACACTTGGCGACTTCAAGATCTTCCTCCGCGAGGCGCACAATCGAGGCTTGCGTGTGATCACGGAGCTTGTTCTCAACCATACCTCAGACCAGCACGCGTGGTTTCAGCGTGCGCGGCAGGCAGAGCCGGGGAGCGCCTGGCGGGATTTCTATGTCTGGAGTGACAACCCGGATCGCTACGCGGACGCACGCGTGATATTCAAAGATTTTGAGGCGTCGAACTGGACATGGGACCCGGTTGCTGGCGCATATTACTGGCACCGCTTCTATTCACACCAGCCCGACCTTAACTTCCAGAATCGCACAGTACGAGCTGAGATGTTCAAAGTTGTGGACTACTGGCTGAAGATGGGCGTGGACGGACTACGCCTGGACGCGGTACCCTATCTCTATGAGCAGGAAGGCACTACAGGGGAAAACCTGGCCCAAACACACGAATTCCTGCAGAAACTGCGAGCTTATGTGGACCGGCGTTATCCCGGCAGGATGCTGCTGGCCGAGGCAAACCAGTGGCCTGAGGATGCCGTCGCCTACCTGGGCACCGGAAAGGGCAACGAGTGCCATATGGCATTTCACTTCCCTCTGATGCCGCGCCTTTTCATGTCCATACGCAGCGAGGACCGCTTTCCCATCGTAGATATCATGGCACAAACACCGGAGATACCGGAAACGGCCCAGTGGGCTTTGTTCCTGCGCAACCACGACGAACTGACCCTCGAAATGGTTACGGACGAAGAGCGGCTCTATATGTACCGCGTATACGCGCACGATCCGGACGCACGAATCAACCTGGGAATCCGGCGCAGGCTCGCCCCGCTACTGCATAACGACCGCCGCCGCATAGAATTGATGAACGCGCTGCTCCTGTCACTTCCAGGCACGCCCGTTATTTACTACGGCGATGAGATAGGCATGGGAGACAACATCTATCTGGGCGACCGCGACGGGGTGCGTACCCCTATGCAATGGAGCGCCGACCGCAACGCGGGCTTCTCCAAAGCGAACCCCCAGCAGCTATACTTACCGCTGATCGTGGATCACGAGTACCATCACGAGGCAGTGCACGTTGAGGCCCAGCAGAACAATCCGCATACGCTCCTAGCCTGGACGCGCCGCCTGATCGCGTTGCGCAAGCGTCACCAGGCTTTTGGACGAGGTACTCTGGAGTTCTTGCACCCGGAGAACCGCAGGGTGCTCGCCTTTACGCGCACGTATGAAGACGAGCGTATTCTGGTTGTGGTCAATCTATCCCGGTTCGTGCAGCATGTACAGCTGGACCTGTCCGAATTCGAAGGCTGTGTGCCGGTGGAGTTGTCGGGCAGCGTGCCTTTCCCCAGCATTGGAGAGGCACCCTACTTCCTGACGCTAGGCTCTCATAGCTTCTACTGGTTTGCCATTCAGCCCGAACCGGTGAAGCTGCATACGGACGTGCGCGACGATATACCAACGGTCACTACGCCGGACGGGTGGGAGGCGATTCTTCGCGGCAGATACCGGCACGCTCTTGAGGACGTACTCCCCGGTTATCTGTGCATGCAGCGTTGGTTCAGGAGCAACCCTTACAGGATGCTTTCGGCACGGGTAATTGAAACAGTGCCCATCGGTCAAGGTGCGAAGACGGCTTATCTAGGCACAGTTCACGTAGATTACGCGGACCATGATCCCGAAACATATATACTGCCAATCGCTTTCGCCACAGGCAAAAGGGCCGAAGAGCTGCTAAAGGATCACCCAAAGGCTGTTATCGCCCACCTTGAGCACCGGGCAAAGAGGCGGAAGGAAGCGGGCGTGCTTTATGATGCGGTGCTCAACAAGGACTTCGCGAATAATCTCCTCTCCATAATAGCCCGGCGCAACCATCTGCATGGATCCTATGGCTCTCTAATCGGCAGTGCCAGGACCACACTCAAAACCATCAAGACGGACGCCGAGCCGCAGATTGTGGAGGGCGACCTGAACAACACCTCTATCGCATTCGGTGACCGCGTGATCCTGAAACTATTCCGCTGCGTTGACGAGGGCGTCAACCCCGACGCGGAGGTAGGCGCTTTCCTCACGGCACACAGATTCAAACACACGCCCTCGTTCCTCGGATCGCTCGACTACAAGAGGTCGGCAGGCTCGACGATGACGGTCGGCATTCTGGAGGAGTTCGTGCCGCACCAGGGCCACGCCCTCGATGCCGCCGAGCTATCTCTGCTTGAATATTACGAGAGGGTATCGCATGGAAAGAAGGCAGCGCCCGCTGTTAGCATGGACATAAAGACGCTGCTTGACTGTGCAGAGCAGGGCCCGACGGAAATGGCAGAGGAGTTGATCGGTAGCTTCCTCGGTCTTGCAAAGCTGCTGGGTAAGCGCACCGCCGAGTTGCATTTAGCCCTGTCGTCGGATCCCGGTGAGCGAGATTTCAGGCCGGTTGCCTTTACACCTTACTATCAGAGATCGCTCTACCAGGCCGCCCGCAGGCTTTCCGGTGAAGTTATGTACGCGCTTCGCCGCCGCATGGAAGACCTACCCGCCGCTCAAAAGGAGACCGCGAGCCGCCTGCTCGGTGAAGAAAGGGCCCTCCTGAACCGCTTCAAGCGGATCACCGGAGAGAAGATCGACGCTACCCGTATTAGATGCCACGGTGATTATCGTCTCAGCCAGGTGCTCTGCTCGAATGGCGACTTCGTCTTTATTGACTTCGAGGGAGAGCCAGGCAAGTTGATCACAGAGCGGCAGCTAAAACGCTCACCGCTCACAGACGTTGCGAGCATGATCCGCTCGTTCCGTTACGCCGCGTTCAACGCCCTCGAAGATGCCGCGCGCAGGCACGGTCCTCCCGGCGACCCAGGCAGCATGGAGGCATGGGCGCGTTACTGGGTCCAGCAGACCACCGCGGCCTTTCTGGGCGACTATCTGCGAACTGCCGGGGAGGCGTCGTTTGTGCCCCAATCGCGCAATGAGCTATTACTTCTGCTCGATACCTTCACACTCCAGAAGATCTTTCATGAACTGGAGCACGCGCTTTTGCACCGCCCTCATATGCTGCAGATCCCCTTGAGCGACGCGCTGGCTTGACGGGAAAAGAGGCCAGTCCCCGCCCTGTCGTAAAACGTAAAACGGTGTGGTGGAGTTGGCCGGCACACCGTTTTACGTTTTACGACAGGGTGACGGTGCCCGAAACAGCTCCATTTGCGAAGGCCCAGGCGATGGCGAAGGATAGAATATCGCCTGTGAGTGCGGGAAGCGGCCAGAGCAGGACGCTAACGCACGCACTCGCCATCAGCACGCGCCAGTGGCCCAAGCGATCGGCAAGCGCACCAAACAGGGGACCAAACAGGGGACCAAACAGCGCGGTGCTCAGGCCGCCACCTGCGATGACCAGACCGGTGGCAGTGCCTACGTCCGCACCATTGTATAGCCGTGTGACTGCATAGCCGTGCGACAACCAGCGGCACGTAGGTGTTGGCGGGCATCCAGCCGGAGAATAGCAGGAACAGCGCGGGGAAGAGGAAGCGCAGCCGTCGCGAAGCCCAGATGAGCCCCACCGAGCCCAGGGCCATGCGCACGAGGGATCCCTGCCCGGTCCCTTTGTATTCATCATGGTAGCCGAATGTCAGGGCTAGAACTACGCCCAACATCCGGACGGAGTCGATGGCGAGGAGAGTGGGGAAGCCAAGCCCCAAAGATCGACCACGCGGCCGCCGAGCAGCAGGCCCAGGAAAGCGCCCACAGGCGTTGCGCTGTTCAGAATGGAGAAGGCCAGACCGGTCCGGCCCGGTGGGACGCGCTCTGAGAGCGTGGTGAGCATCAGGCCGGTGATGCCCATCGAGAGACTCATGATGGAGCGCGCCAGCAGGAAAACCCAAACATTGGCGGCCAGGATAGCGATGATACCGGCGATCAGGTGCATCACAAATGCGCGCACGAGCACCGGCTGGCGGGCGTAGCGGTCGGCCAGCGCACCCCAGAATGGCAGGAAGGGCAGCCCGACAATGCTGGAGATCGAGACGATCGCGCCGGTCCAGCCGGCCACGTCCTGCGGTGCGATGCCGAGCCGGGGCAAATAGAGCGGGGTGAACGCCCCCATCTGGCCCAGGAACATGGCCTCGATCAGGCAGGCGACCGTGTAGAGCGTCAGCAGGTAACGCCATGAAGAGCCTGCCCGCAACGAGGTCGCGCGCCGGTTCAAATCGATCGAATGTGGTTTGCGTTCGCTCATGCTTTACAGCCTTCAGCAACTACAAGACCGTATCCACTTTAGTGGACCCGCTCGAAGGTGGCTTTCAACACCTGTGATGGCTACTTGGCTCGTCCGTGCGTGGAATATGTACTTGCACTGCCTGACAGCGCTGAACGAACGTATGGGGTCAGAGCTTCTCATTGGCATAACCATAGACTAAACGATTAGAATCAAGGTGCTGACTTAGCTCGATATTCTTGCTGAAGGAGAAGTATCGTATTTTGATCTGGTTTATTGAGTTCCTCGTCACGCTTGTGGTGCCCACATTATGGCGTACCTTTTCCACCTCGCTGTGGCCCAAGCCAACAGCTAACTCCCTAAATCTTCCTACTGGTGCCGCTATGGACCTGTGCCGCAGTAAGCAGCAGCTGATGCTAGAGAATGCTCTGCTTCGTCAGCAAGTAATCGTCTTGCGCCGCCAGATCAACCGGCCCCAGCTCACGAACACGGATCGTGCTCTGCTGGTGCTGCTGGTGCTACTAGCGAGCAGGCTCCACGCGTGGAAGAGCACTCTGCTAATAGTCCGACCAGACACACTGCTTCGTTGGCACAAAGCAGGCTTTCGCCTCTTCTGGAAGCGTAAGTCCAGGACGGCTTCTCGTGAACGGAAGCTACCGGCCGAGACGATAGAGCTAATCAAGTGGATGGCTATCGAGAATAGATTGTGGGGAGCCGAACGCATAAGGGGAGAGCTGCTCAAGTTGGACGTCAGGGCGTGCAAACGTACAATCCAGAAGTATATGCGACAGGCTCGTCGCTCCGGACCATCAGAGCGCAAGGCCAACCAGAACTGGCGGATTTTCCTGCATAATCATGCAGGACAAATTTGGGCGGTGGATTTCCTGCCTATGTACGACCTGTTGTTCCGGCCAGTGTTCATCTTTTTCATAATTGAGCTTGGCACACGTAGGGTAATACATTTCGGCGTGACCCGTTCTCCCACAGATGAATGGTCCGCTCAGCAACTTCGGGAAGCAACTCCATACGGCGAGGCACCGAAGTTCCTGATCCGAGACAACGATAGCAAATACGGTGAGAAGTTCACGCGTGTTGCGGAGAGCACAGGCATCGAGGTGCTGCGGACCCCGTACAGAGCACCGAGGGCGAATGCCTTTTGCGAGCGGTTCCTGGGCAGCGTGCGGCGTGAGTGTTTGGACCACATCTTGATCCTTGGGGAGCAACACCTGCACAGAGTGGTAAAGGAATATGTCCACTTCTACAACTCGGCTCGACCACACCAGGGTATCAGCCAAATGACACCGCAACGGTCACGATCACCGATGCAAGAAGTGCCACCGGGTGCTGATGCAACCGATGCTGCGGGCGGCAGGATAATCAGCTTACCTGTCCTAGGCGGGCTGCACCACGACTACCGAAGGGCTGCATGAGCACGTATGAGTACGGTAACTTCCTCAGTCAGACCTTATTCAGGTATTTCCTCAAGCCGTATCTTGATATCTTCCGGCGAGGGTAGATAACGGGCTATGCGCTCAGGTAGGTCCTTGAGAGTGGCGTAGTGGTTGTATGTTGCCACTGCTATAGGCTTATTCACGTCTTTGAGCGTGTATTCTACTATTGTGCGGCTCTTGCTGCGGCAGATTATCAGACCTATCGAGGGGTTTTCATGGGGCAGCTTTACTTTGTCGTCAAGAGCGGATAGGTAGAAGTTCATCTTTGAGCCGTACTCCGGCTCGAACTCGCCGGTCTTCAGTTCCACTGCCATCAGGCATCGAAGCTCTCGGTTGTAAAACAGCAGGTCAAGGAAGAATTCCTTGTCATCAATCTCGATGCGGTATTGTCGGCCAATGAAAGCGAAGTACCCACCCAACTCTCCCAAGAACTGAGCGATCTTACTGACCAGTGCTTCCTCAAGTTCGCGCTCCAAGTGTGGCTCGGCCAACTCCAGGAAGTCAAAGTTGTAGTCATCGCGAACGGCCAGCTTGGCTTGACCTCGATACTCCTGAGGCTGAGTGGCAAGGGTTATATCGAAATTGGTCTGACCCAGGAGCCATCTCTCGTAAGCCTTAGTATCTATATGATGGCCCAGTACCCGGTAAGACCACACGTGCTTGCTCGCCATACGTAGGTAAAACTCCCGCTCCTGCTCAGTCTTGCACTTGAGGATCTCCAGGTGATGGGTCCAACTTACTTTGGCAAGCATTGCCTGCCAAATTGAGTAATCCGAATAGACGCGGTAGAAGTCACGCATGTAGCGCAGGTTACGAGCAGAGAAACCGCGTACACCAGGGAATGCGGCACGCAGATCAGCGGCGAGTTGATCTATGACCTGCATGCCTTCTCCCCAACCGAGTTGCACCTGCTTCTCAACGATGATGCGGCCGGATATCCCAATATAGCTTGATCAGTTCGCGATTTACGGCTTTGAGTGCCTGGTACTGGGCCTGGGTAATCCGCTCTTTCAGTGCGGCAAGAACCTGCTTGTAATCGCCGGAACGCTGAGTGTCCATAATCAGGAGTATAACTTAGGTCCGGGGCACAATCAACAGACACCGCATAACTCAAAGAATTCGCATAGGACAGGGAGGAGTGCTAGAGGTGACGGCTTCATACCTACCGAGTATGCAGAAATTCTGACGCAGGTCAGGAACTCGGCAAAACCGCTGGCATAAGAGTGCTTAGTTTGAACGTGGATGCGTAAAGTAGCCACAACAGGGGACGACTGCTCGCTACGACCGCCGAGAAGGCGCCAAGCGCAAAGCCGCCGAGTTGCTTCACATCCCAATAGAGGAATAGCAGCCCGAGGCACCGGTAGCTATGGCATCGCGGGCCGACGTGCGGTGTGCTGCTCGGTCCTGAACTCGCCGGCTTCCTCATAACCTAATATCGCTCTATCGCTTCCCTGACACAAGGTGTCAGCCTGTCTGCCTTAGCTCTGCCCGGACTAATCGAGCGCCCTGTACCATAGAGTACATCTTGGCGCGGGCCGCCCACCTTGCTGTCTGGCTGAAGCCGCAGTCGGGCACAATTGACAGTTTCTCTGCCGGTACGTATTCGAGTATCTGCCTGATGCGCGCCGCCACGTCCTCTGGAGTTTCGATGTAGTAGTTTTTGACGTCGATGAGGCCGACGGCAAGCTCTTTATGAGCGGCTATTTCCCTGCACAAAGGGAGCTCGGCCATCTCGCGGTTAGCAAACTCAAGAACCAACTGGTCCACATTGAATCGTAACATCCTGTCGAGCACTGGAGCATAGGTGCGTTTGGCAAGAGGTCTACCAACGTAATTGCCGAAGCAAAGGTGCGCTGCCAGCTTAACCCCAATCCCTTCGATTGCGGCGTTGAACAACTCTGCGAAATCTGTAGGGCTGTCAGGGTGGATAGCGGGGGAAGGCTCATCTATCTGGATGAAGTCGGCACCAGCCTCCTCTAATGCACGTAGCTCGGCGTTGAGGATGGGCACAAAAGCCCAGGCGGCATCCATGCGATGCCGGTATACGGGACCGGTCAGCAGCCGTCCTGATAAAGTGAATGGGCCGGGCAAAGTCACCTTTAGAGGTTTGCCGGTGCGCTGCCGCGCATACAGATACTCCGCGACTACGCCCAGACCCCTGGGTGCCGCGATCGGCTCCAAGACCTCAAGCTTGTGCTGCTGATCGTGGCCCGGTGCGCCCTTTTTGCGCTCCGGCTCGATCGACCGCAGGCCCGTCAGGTGGCTGTAGAACTCGGCGGTGAAAAAGCCTACACGGCGCATCTCGCCGTCAGTCACTATATCGACCCCGGCGTCTTCCTGGTCACGCAGAGCAGTATCGACCGCGTCATCCAGCATCTCGTTCCAGTCGAACGGGCCGAACTCGCCTCGCTTCTGCGCTTCGAGGCCGGACCATACCCAGCCCGGCCACGAATACGAGCCGATGACGCTGGTTGGCAGCAGCGGCACCTTTCGCTCTGGAGCTTGCACCATGTCGCTCTCGTGCGTCTCGATCTTATGTTCCTCTTCCTGGTTTGCCATTGAACTTCCTCCTGGCGGCTCGGTGCCGTCTCTGATTCAGCGCTGTACCTGCTCGCCCCCGCTCACTGTCCCTGCATTCCCGACTGCGAGCCGAAGTGGACCGTGTAGACGTATTTGTCGGCTCGGTTGGTGACAACAGCTATATATAGTGGCTTATTGGCCCAATCTCGCGTCAGCCTGGTAACCTGGAGCAGCGGCGCCCATTTGCCTGTCTGTAGCATGTGCGCTTCCCACTCCGAGGCCGACCTCGCCTCTACTCGGTCCTCGGCCCGCACCGCCTTTATCCCGTAAGTGGCGAGCGTGGCATAAAGCGAGTCGTCGATGAGTCCTTGTGCCATAAGACCGGGCACGAGAGCTTCAGGAATATAGTTGGTCATGATACAAATAGGCTCGTTGTTGGCAAGGCGCAGTCTGCGAATCCGCACCACCTGCGCACCCGGGGGCAATTCCAGAAGGGCCCCGTACTCTTTAGTGGGTTCGACAAGGTCTATCTCACAGCCTGCACTCGCCGGTTCGAGGCCCATCTGGCGCATCTGCACCGACCATGATAGGAGGCGCGTCAATTCCTGAGCTATGGGCTGCTCGCGAACGAACGTACCCTTGCCTTGCTGCCTCATAATCAGCCCGTCCGAGGCGAGTTCGTCCAGGGCGCGCCGCACGGTGATGCGGCTCACACCGAACCGCTTCTCAAGCTCAGGTTCGCTGGGTAGAGCGTCCCCCGGCTTCATCCGGTTCTCGATCTCCTGCTGCAGCGCCTGCTTCACCTGCGCGTACAGCGGTATGAGGCTGGTCCTGGCTCCTATCAAATTCGGGCCCTCTGTCAGCGCAATTGGGTCTTGCAATAACTCATTATAATGTTATAATGAGTATAGCCGCCTGCGGCGTGCTAGTCAATAGGCAAAACGCGTCAACGGCAAACTCAATGGAGAGGTCAGGTAGCAGTTATGCGACAAGTAATGACGGTCACAGGCGCGATCGAACCGGGAGAGCTAGGCGTCACATATGCCCACGAGCATCTGTTCGGTGGTCCGCCCGACTGGAGCCCTGAAGCCGCAGATGCTGATTTTGTAATGCTCTCCCCACAAATCGCAAGCAGGGAGCTTGGTCTGTTCAAGCTGGCGGGTGGACACTCCATCGTTGAGATGTCGCCTGCGGACTACAATCGCAGGCCCGAAGGGTTGCGCGATCTCTCGATAGAGGCGGGTGTTCACATCATAATGACCACGGGCCTGCACAAAGATTCCTTCTCACATCGCATCACCGCTGCGCACACGGTGGAAGAGCTTGCTGCGATGTTCACGCGAGACGTTGCCCAGGGGGCGGACGACACGAGCGTGCGGGCAGGGGTCATCAAAGCCGCGACGAGCCTGGACATGATCACCCAGGGCGAGGATAAGGTGCTGAGAGCGGCGGCCCGTGCTCACCTGGCAACGCGCGCCCCCATCTCGACGCACACGCAAAACGGCACAATGGGCCTCGAACAGATAGCCGTGTTCAGGGAGGAAGGGGTCAACCCATCAAGAGTAGCGCTGGGTCATGTAGACCGCAAGCTCGAGTACGATTACCACAGGGCGCTTCTCGATACAGGGGCCAATCTTATATACGACCAGATCAGCAAAGAGAAATACGTAGCTGACCGAGATCGGGTGGCGCTTCTCGTCCGGCTCGTATCTGAAGGTTACGGCAAGCAATTGATGCTGGCGGGCGACTTCGGCAGGCTATCGTACTGGACCTCAGCCGGTGGAGGACCCGGCCTTACATACATCCTCTGGAGATTCGTGCCCTGGCTCGTTTCAGAGGGCATGAAGCCGGAGGATGCACGGGCCATGCTCGTCGATAACCCCGCTCGCTTCTTCGCCTTTGATTTGTGAGCGGGCTTACGCTCTCGCGTGCGGAAGTATCGGGCAGGTGTGTACATGTGCAGGTGTATATGAGTAGGGTAATCATATGCTAGCAAGTAGGTCAAATGCGCGGATCGCGCTCCCCGATTGGCTGGGGGCCAGGTCTACCCCTGCATGGCTGACCCTTGCGCTCCTCCTTATCTGGGCGGGCGTAGCCATCCCCGGCTTCCTGTTGCCTGAGCGCTTGCTTGCCCTGGGGCAGCAGGCCACGCCTTTGCTGCTCCTGGCGCTGGGGCAGACCCTGGTCGTGCTGGTCGGTGGGTTGGACCTCTCGGTGGGGGCCGTGCTCACACTGAGCCTGGTGCTGGCGAGCGGCATAACGCAGGGGCGGGCCGAATGGGCGATTCCCGGCGTGATTATCTGCCTGCTTGTGGGTGCGGCGGTTGGCCTGGTGAATGGATTGCTCATCGTGGGCCTGCGATTGCCTCCGCTGATCGCCACGATAGGCATGATGTCAGTGGTACAGGGGATCTCCTGGGTCTACACGCATGGAGCGCCGGGCGGGTCGATGCCCCAGGCCCTACGCTTCGTAGCAAATGGGCGCCTGGGCATACTGCCCGTGTCCGACATCGTGTTCGCGGTGGCGATCCTCTTGCTCGCGTTACTTTTGCAGCGCACTGTCTTCGGGAAGCACCTGTATGCGGTAGGCGCAAATGCGCGGGCGGCACAGCTTTCCGGCGTAGCGGTAAAGCGTGTCACGGTGATGGCCTATGTACTCGCATCCGCCCTGGCAGCAGCGGGTGGGCTTGTGCTGGGGGGATACGTGGGCGTCGGCACGCTGGAGGCAGGCGACCCCTACGTGCTCAATTCGATTGCCGCTGTCATTATCGGTGGCACCAAGTTCACGGGCGGCGAAGGCGGGGTAGCAGGCACGGCGGTGAGTGTCGCCATATTGGCCGTGCTCACAGGGATCCTTATACAACTGGGCATACCAATCACATTGCGCTCAGTGTTACTCAGCTTTATAGTGGTGGCGGCGGCTGTGTTGCAGACGCGCCGGATGAGGAGGTAGGTGCTCTGCATGAGCCTGGCCCGCTGTTCCATAAAACCAGAGCGACTTACATGATTACAAAGGTGTATTAGGAGGAGAGAACCATGAAACGGACACGCGTGCTCGCCATTACCTTGATGATGGCGCTTTCAGTAATCGCCTCGGCGTGCGGCACCGCAGCCGAGACCCCCACATCAGTAGCACAGCCAACGGCTACGTCGGCTCCTGCCGCTCAGGCCACTGATACCACCCAGCCTGCGGCACAGAATACGGCGGAGGCCACGGCCGCCACGGCCGCCACGGCCACGTCAGGCGGCACGGGGAGTACCGGCGCTACGAAGCAGCCCCCATATGTCATAGGTGTCTCTAACGTTTCCGTCGCTAACTCGTTCCGCGTCCAAATGATCGAAGAGATCAAGTATGCAGGCAAGCAGCGTCCAGACATGATCAAAGATGTTATCGTGACCGACGCCGGTGGGGACGCCAACAAGCAGATTTCCGATATCGAAGACCTGGTCACGCGAAAAGTAGATGTGCTGCTGGTGGCTCCGGCTTCCGATACTGCATTGACACCCGCCGTTGAGCAGGCCATCGCGGCCGGTATACCTGTCATCGTATTCAACTCGGACCTCAAGAGCGACAAGGTGGTGGCTCGCGCCTTTCCCCCTTATAACGATTGGGCACGCATCACTACTGATTGGCTCGGTAAGACCATGAACGGCAAAGGCAGCGTCATCGCCCTCCGCGGCATCGCCGGCCTCGCTGCTGAAGCGGATGAATGGGCCGGTGTGCAGGAAGCACTAAAGGCTTACCCCGATATCAAGATGGTCTGCACCGAGTACGCAGACTGGGCATTTGACAAAGCTAAGACTGCTGTCGCCAACTGCCTCGCCAACCACCCTGAAGTGAACGGCGTGCTTTCAATAGGTGACGCCATGACCTGGGCCGCAGCCGAAAGCCTCAAAGATCAGGGCTACGATGTTACCAAGATCCCCATGATCGGCATCGGCGGTAGCAACGGCTTTCTCAAGTACTGGCAGGCAAACAACCTCAACGCCTATGTGATCGCCGATCCGACCGATATTGGCGTTACCGCCCTCGACGCGGCTGTCGACGCCCTCCAGGGTAAGAGCGTACAGGCAATGCTCACGCCTACCCAGTACGATATCAACAACTCGACCCTCGCCAAGTTCGCCAAGCCCGACCTCCCCGATAGCGCCTGGGTTGGTACCAGGCTTCCGGATGACGTGCTAAAGACTCTGCTAAACAAGTAGCCGCGTGCCAAGTGCCGCCCGGCTAAAAGAGATTGGAAAGCTTTGCTAAAGGTAGACAACATCGTCAAAACGTTCGGCGGCACGGTTGCACTTCGGGGTGTAAGCCTCGAGGTGCAACCGGGTCAGTTCCACGCCCTGCTTGGCGAGAACGGTGCGGGCAAATCCACCCTGGTAAAGATCATTGGCGGCGTCTACACTGCCGATAAGGGCGCCATGCGCTGGGCAGGGGACGTCATCACGACGCACTCGCCCGCGCAGGCTCGCCGCCTGGGCATCGGCATCGTACACCAGGACTCGGCTCTGTTGCCTGATCTCAGCGTGGCGGCCAATTTCGCGCTGGGCCGCGAGCCGGTCAGCGGCCCCGGCTGGGTCGACTGGCAGGCGACGCGGGCTGCACTCCAGGCGCAAGCTGCGCGATTCAAGGTGCAAGTCGATGCCGATACCCCGGTGCGAAGCCTGTCTGTGGGCCAACGCAAACTTCTCGACATCATGCGGGTGTTGCAAGACGCCCAGAAGTTGATTGTCCTCGACGAGCCGACGGCCGCCTTCACCGTGGAGGAAACGTGCCGGCTCATGGATATCCTGTGGGAAATAAAGCGTGCAGGCACGGCCATAATCTACGTAACTCACCGCCTGCACGAAATTGAAGAGATTGTGGACCTGGTGACCGTGCTCAAGGATGGTTCGACCGTGGCCTCACTGGCTCCTGAGGAGGCCACTCCCGGCCGTATCGTTTCCCTCATGGTAGGCCGGGAACTCGGTGACATGTACCCGCCTGCTCCGGCCTCCGGGTCCGGCGGGGCGGTCCTGCAAGTAGAAGGGTTCACGCGCACCCCGGCCTTTCACGATGTAGATCTCGAGGTGCGTGCAGGCGAGATTGTGGCGCTCGTGGGTCTTGCGGGGCATGGCGCGTTTGAAGTCGCTCACTCCATATATGGAGACCCTCCGGCAACCTCGGGGCGGCTCCTGTTCAACGCCCGGCCGCTCTCCGTTGACAGACCGTCGACCGCCCTGAAAGGGGGGATAGGCTTCGTGGCCGAGGACCGAGCGGAGAACGTGCTTCGGGTTTTGCCGGTGGGGGATAACCTCTCTTTGGCGGCACTGCCGCGCTGGTCTCGCTTCGGCTGGATAAACAGGTCATTGCAGCGTGCCCGCGCAGGCGGCCTGGTGCAGTCGCTAAACATCAAAGCGCGAGGACTTGGCGCGGCTGCCGAATCGCTGAGCGGCGGCAACCAGCAGAAAGTGGTGCTCGGGCGCTGGCTGGCTGCCGAAACAAGGCTACTGGTATTAGTCGATCCGACCGCGGGTGTCGACGTGGGAGCGCGTGCCGAGATATACAAACTGCTGCGTGCGCTAGCCGACGAGGGGCGAAGCGTGCTTGTCGCTACAAGCGATATGGCCGAGGCCCTTGGCCTGGCAGACCGCATTTATGCGTTCTACAAAGGCACCGTGGTCGCGACATTCTCAAGGCATAACCGCCGTGAGGCTGACATACTGGCGGCAATTACCGGGCAGAGCGCCGCAGGTGAAGCGAGAGCTTTGGAAGAGGCAGTGGAAGGAGTGAACCCCGATGAAGGAGTCTCGGCTGTTGCAGGCCAGGCAGTTGAGGAAAACCGGCTCCAATAACCATGTTGGGGCCAGAAACGGCGCACCCGTGGCCCTCCTGCTGCTGGTGCTGGCTGTCGCCATCCTTTGGGTGCCTAACTTCGCTACAACAGGCAACATCCGAAACGTGCTCGTGCAATCAGTGCCGCTCCTCCTTACCACGGTGGGCCAGACCCTGGTCATCATTACAGCAGGGATCGACCTGTCAGTTGGTGAGGTTGTCACGCTCTCGGCGATTCTGGCCTCCGGGCTAATGCAACCCGGTTATCCCGGCGCGCCTGCTGCAGTAGCGGCCTGCCTGTTGGCGGGTGTATTGGTTGGCGGCGCGAATGCCTTTATGATCGGGCGGCTCAACCTGCCGCCTTTCCTGGCAACGCTCGCCACCATGTTCTGCCTGCAGGGGGTGAACCTCTATCTGCGCCCTGTGCCTGGCGGCTTCGTACCCCCCGAGTTTCGCGCTATCGTCACGGCGCAGGTGGGCATGGTGCCCGTGGCTCCCGTGATCGCGCTGCTCCTGTTGGGCGTACTGGCTCTGCATTTCTCCAGGTCTCGCTTCGGCTTGCAAGCTTATGCGGTTGGTGGCGATGAGGGGCGGGCAAGACTCTCCGGGGTGTCCACTAGCCGGGTAAAACTCGCCGTGTACGCGGCTTCGGGAGTGCTGGCAAGTATAGCAGGGCTTTTTCTGGCGGCGCGCACAGGCACGGGCGACCCGAATATCGGCAGCACCTACGTTTTCGATAGTATTACCGCCACGGTGCTCGGCGGGGCCAGCCTGCTCGGCGGTCGCGGCAGCCTCTGGGGTGCGCTCGCCAGCGCGTTGGTGCTGGCCATATTAGCCAATGTGTTGAACCTGCTGGGCGTGGTTACTTACTGGCAGTGGATCATACGCGGTGTGATCCTGGTACTTGCCGTAGCGGGCTACTCAGTGCTCGAACTGCGTGAGCGGGGAGCTGCCAACGTCTTCGACGCGCTCTCGAAGCGGTTCAAGCGCCAGGCCGGTCAGTCTGCGTCTTAGCAGCCTTAGGGACTGGTGCACCGAGACACCGAGATACCGGGGCAGTATGATATTGGGGGTTTTGATTGAACTACATTCTAACGCTTGACAAGGGCACAACGGTCGTGAAGAGCGTGTTGTTCGATGATCAGGGCAAGGAGTGCGCGGTAGCCCGGCGCGACGAAACCACCCGGCACCCGGCACCGGGCTGGCATGAGGAGGATCCTCAGAATGCCTGGCTCCTGGCAGTGGAGCTAATGCGCGAGGTAGTCACTTCGGCAGGCGTAGCCCCTGAGGAGATAGCTTGCGTCGGCGTGACAGCGCACATGGGCGGGCTGCTGCTCCTCGATGATGAAATGAGCCCGGTGCACCCCAACGTGCTGTGGGACGACAGCCGGGCGAGCGGCATTGTAGACGAATGGGCTGCTACGGGCATACTTGACGAAATCGTGGCCGAGGGAGGGCAGGCGGTGCTGGCAGGGCTGACTGTGCCGTTACTCGCCTGGTTCAGCAGGCACCATCCGGAAGTTCTTGAGCGCGCCGGCAGGTTGTGCAACACCAAAGACTATCTGGTGCTACGTATGACAGGCTTGCTTGGCACCGACGAGTCGGACGCCGGGTGGATGCCGATGGATGTCCAAGCCAGAGGCTACTCGGAGCGTATCTGGGAGCTTGCGAGCGTCGGAAATTACGGATATTTGTTCCCTCCGGTGCGCCGTTCCACTGAAGTTGTAGGCGGCGTGCTCCCTGAAGTGGCGCGGCAGATCGGCTTGCGCGCGGGCACGCCGGTAATTGCGGGGATCGGCGATGCCAATGCCAGCACGATAGGCGTCGGCGTAATCAAGCCCGGCCAGGGCGCGAGTATCGTCGGGACCAGCCTGCTCAACAACATCATCACTCGCGGCCCGATGCTGGAACCTGCGGGTCTCGGATTTGTCATACCTACCGTGGGCGGTTACTGGATGCGCATGCTACCTAACACGGGAGGCGGGTCGATAAATATACAGTGGTTGGTGGATCTACTTTACCGTGATCTTGCCAATCCTTACGCTGCGCTGGACCAGGAGGCAATTAGCGTGCAACCCGGAGCATCGGGGGTGGTTTACCATCCGTACATAAGCCATGCGGGTGTGGTAGCCCCCTTCTACCACCTGGGGGCGCGGGCGCAGTTTACGGGACTGCACACTGGAGTGAGTAGGGCAGAAATGTCGAGGGCAGTCCTGGAAGGGATCGCATACTCGATCCGAGATTGTTTCGAAGCGTGCCCCCAACCGTTATCCGAGGTAAGGTTGTCCGGCGGGGCTGCTCGCAGCACGACCCTGTGCCAAATCGTGGCCGACGTGTTGGGCAAGCCGGTGCTACTGACCACGGGTGAGGAAGCAGCAGCGCGGGGCGTAGCGATCGTGGCTGCGGCGGGAGCCGGCCTCTTCCCGTCCGTGGATAGTGCCGCCGAGCGGTTTGTCCAGGTGCGGCAGGTCTATGAGCCGGAACCGTCGCAGCACGATGCCTACATGGAACAGTTCCAGCTTTTCCAGCAAATCCGCACCGCGATGATGCCTGTTTGGACTACCCGGCAAAGAGTTGGGCGAGGGGATTAGAGCAGAGGGTACTTTGCACCCACAAGAGGGGGAGAAAATTCGGTGTTAGCCGGCGAAGAGAAATTTATAAGAGAATGTCCGGTCCTGTGGGACGTAGATGTGCTCGTGATCGGGGGCGGATCAGCGGGAGCGGCAGCAGCGACAGCAGCCGCACGCACAGGGGCCGATGTAGCCCTGGTCGACCGTATGGGGTATCTGGGGGGTACTGGTGCGTCTGTGCTCGATACCTTCTACGGCTTTTACTGCCCTGGCGAGGGCGAACGCAAGGTCGTGGGTGGCATTCCTGACGAGGTAGTGGGACGGCTTGAGGAACGCGGAGCGGCCATCAAGCGTCCAAGCACCTACGGGGCGGGTACAGGCATAACCTACGATCCGGAGCTGCTCAAAGTTACCTGGGAAGAACTTGTGGTGGGATCGGGCGCGCGGGTGCTGCTGCACTCCTTCTTTGTGGACACTATCAGCGAGGGGGGCGCTGTTCGAGGGGCCGTCGTGGCGAACAAGGCGGGGCTGTGGCAGATAAGGGCCAGGGTGGTCGTAGATGCCTCCGGCGACGGCGACGTGGCTTTTCACGCGGGAGCCCGGTACGAGGATTGGCGAACAGTACCTGTGCAGTCGCTCACCACTACATTTCGCCTGGGCAACGTTGATGTCCAACGTGCCAGCAACGTGAAGAAAGGGCAGTTATGGGACCTCATGGCCGGTGCGGTCGCTAGCGGCGACTATCATCTACCCCGAGTGGAGGGCAGCGTACATGTAACTCCGTATAAGGGTATCATGGCTACTAACATGGTGCGGTTGCACGTTGATGACCCTACCGACCCGGTTCAGATAAGCGCCGCTGAAATAGAGGGCCGCCGCCAGGCGCTTGAGTACCACCGCTTCCTGCGCGACTGCGTCCCGGGCTACGAACATTCGGTGTTACTCAGCTTCAGCACGTATATCGGGGTGCGCGAGAGCAGGCGTATTATCGGTGACTACTGGCTCACAAGGCAGGATGTCCTCTCGGTACGCAAGTTCGAGGACGCAGTTGCCATGTGCGGCGCGCCAATCGAGGAGCACCACGCCGGCTCGGATACCAGATGGGAGTACCTGCCACAGGGCGCAGCCTACGACGTTCCATATCGCTGCCTTCTGCCCCACGGCGTAGATGGACTGCTGCTCGCAGGTAGGTGCCTGTCGGCCAGTCACGACGCGCACGCCTCAGTCCGCAGTATGGGCCAGTGCATGGCTTTGGGGCAGGCCGCAGGGCTCGCCGCCGCGCAGGCAGCCTCGAACAGACAGTCACCGCGCGAGGTAGACGTCCGCCGCTTGCAGCGTGATTTGCTCCGGCTTGGAGCGATACTGGAGATTGAGCCATGAACGCCCCATTGAAAGTGGCATTCCTGGGCGCTCGCCACCCACACATCTTCCCCAGGCTGACCCTTTGTCTGGCGGCGCCCGGTGTGCGCGTGGTAGGCGTGTACGATACCGATCCCCAATTAGCCGCCCAAATAGGCGAGAAGTACGGGGTTCCGGTCGCGCAGACGGTAGATGATCTCTTTCGGGAGGGCATGTGTGATCTGGTGATCATTGAAGGGCACGACCCGGAGAACCCCTCGTATGTTCAACAAGCGCTGGGTCGCACACGCAGCCTGCTGATCGAGAAGCCCGGAGCGGCTAATCTGGCGGATATGGAACAAATGGTGGGCATGATCGAGGGGGCGGGCGTTCATGCTCAACTCGGTTATATGTACAACTACTCGCCGGTCGTGCCGAAGGTAGAGGCTATACTCAAAAGCGGTGTCCTGGGGCCGCTGACACTGGCTCGCTTTCACGCAGGGTCCCCGGTAGGTGGGGCAGCGGAGATATGGCAGAGTGTGCCCGGAGATATGGGCGGGGTGCTGTACACAGACGGCTGCCACATGCTAGCCCTGGTAGTGCGCTTGCTCGGTGCGCCGCGCTCTGCGGTCGGGCGGATACTCAAGATCCAGGATGGTCCCGAAGTGGAAGCCGACATCTACAAAGAGGATACCCTGGCCGGGCTTGGTGGCGAGAACCGGCTCAGGCTGGGCGAGCAGTTGTACGAGGACGCTGGCGCCGCCATTCTCGAGTACGATAATATGCTCGCCACGTTTGATGTGACGGGCTGGGAGGCGCACAACTGGGTCGAGGCATGGAGTCTGGAGTTCTTCGGCACAGACGGTACACTGCAGGTGTCGCTCGTCCCGCCCCGTTACCGCTTATGGATACGGCGTGTCAGCGACACGTACACTAAAGGGTGGCATACATGGGAGGGCACAGGCGCTGCTTCGGGTGCCGGGGCCTCTCTGGTGGTGGATGAGAATTATCGTAACGAGATGGCGGATCTGCTGGCAAATCTTCGAGAGGGGAGCGGGCCTGACTATCGCGCACTCCAGGAAGGACTACAAGTGATACGCATCACCGATGCCATTTACCGCACGGCTAGCGACGCGCAGGGGCATAGAGGCGCCGAGGCGTCGGGTTCTGAAGAGGAAAAGGAGGGGTAGAGTGGAGGCTGTTCTCGCCAGGCTAGGCGAACTGGGCATCATCCCGGTTGTAAAAATAGAGCAGGAGCAGCACGCATTGCCCCTTATGAAGGCGTTGCTGGAGGGGGGATTGCCGTGCGCTGAGATCACTCTGCGCACAGAGGCAGGGTTGGGCGTCATCCGACGGATTGCCGCCGAGTTTCCCGATGTCCTGGTGGGCGCAGGCACCGTGCTGTCCGTTGAGCAGGCCGAGCAAGCAGCAGCCGCCGGTGCACAGTACATTGTGTCTCCTGGCTTCGACCCGGATGTGGTTGATTGGTGTCTGCTGCAGGACGTGCCCGTGGTACCCGGGGCAATCACCCCGACCGAGATCAACATGGCTCTCAAGAAAAGGTTGCACATATTGAAGTTTTTTCCGGCGCAGGCTTCGGGCGGCGCGGACATGCTTAAAGCCCTGGCCGACCCTTACAGCGGAGTAAAGTTCATACCCACGGGCGGGATCACAGCCGAGAACCTACCGGAGTACCTGCGATTGGGCAATGTCCACGCCTGCGGGGGAAGTTGGATGGTGCCCGCTAAGTTGATAGCACAACACGAGTTCGGCCAAATCGCGAAGCTAACCAGGGAAGCGGTAGCCCTCGTGCAGAGGCACACGCACGCCTAATATCATACCGACTAAGCAGTAACGGTTCGAGATCGAACAGGGCATAGTCGTCAGAGCTTGACGCGAGCATCAGCAGTGGCGAAATGCCACCTGACGGTGGGGTTGAGCCCCGAAGCTGCGTCACCGACCGTAGCACGATATGGCCTACAGGAGCATGAGGTGGGGCGCAGGAACGTTCGACAAGAGTGCTGGCGTATATGACGAGCAGAGCCTGGTAGACCTGGTGCGCAGCTACCTTGAGGCCGAAGGGTACGTGTTCGAAGCGCTCGACGGGCACAGCGCCTTCAAGTTGGCCGAACGGGAAGCGCCCGATGCGATGGTGTTCGACTTGATGATGCATGGCTTAGATTCGGGTGGCGCACTGCATAAATTTCTTGCTGATTGGCTTCGTTATCAGGGCGGGTATACAGATCCTGGCAGCTCATCCGCTTCTCTATTGGAATGACCATTGCATCCAGGGCACCGAGTGGATCAAATTCACGCGCAGAGTAATCAATCCACGTTGCCCTGGATAGCCAGGGAAGAGTCAGAATCGGGGCAGCGTTTGGTAGTGCGGGTCATCGAGTATCCTTGGTACCCTTACCAGGCTTGATTAGGCTTTGGCTACGGAGTACCCCTGGATTGCCCGCATCGTACATGCAGAAAGACAAGTCGATTGGCTGAGAAAACCTTGTAGTGTGCAAAAACTCGTCTGTGCCTGGTCGCTACGCAGCATGACCTTCGGCGCGATAATAATCATGGATGACGCTACCCAGCACGTCTCTTCGGCAAACAGGATTTCCGCTTGCCGGCCCTGCGGCCCTCGTCACTGAAAGTGGCACTGGAATACGCTGGCCTATCCCCTGTGTGGCCTTCGCTGGTTGATAGTAGGTGGTGTACTCCAGAAGCACTCGCCGTAGATGGGTAGTGGCAGAACTGGGGATCGGGTTTGGTACTGAGACAATTCATCGGGTATC
>JBDTQH010000040.1:0-53177 GCA_039932335.1 Chloroflexota bacterium | reverse complement strand
ATTACCTCTTCAAGGTCCTTCTTGGCCCCCTCCCTATTTAGATGCGTTTGCCCTGTGACACGGTAGTGTTACCCTTTCGGTTTGGGACGGATTCTGGTATAATTAGCGTGTATGAGTGACAAGAAAGGCGACCGCAAGAACGGTAACGCTCCATTAATCGAGAACCGTAAGGCGCGGCACGACTACACAATCGAAGAGACTATCGAGGCGGGTATCGCTTTGGTGGGGTCGGAGATAAAGAGTATTCGGGCCGGGCGGGCGAACATCCGCGAGGGGTACGTCCGTATCGAAGGTGGAGAGGCCTGGCTGGTCAACTCAAACATCTCACCCTGGCCGCAAGCGGGGACGCACTTTAACCACGAGCCGATGCGAAGGCGAAAGCTCTTGCTCCACCTGAACGAGATTAATTATCTCAAAGGGAAGGTTGAGCAGAAGGGGCTGACGCTGGTGCCGCTGAACGTGCATTTTGTACGTGGGCGGGCGAAGCTGGAGATAGCGGTTGCAAAGGGCAAGAAGCTCTTTGACAAGCGTGATGCAATGGCCGAACGCGACGCCGACCGTGAAATGGAGCGCGCTGTGCGCGAGCGGAACAGGTACGGAGACTAACTACTGCCGGATGAGTAGCCACGTAAGCTATTACGTAGTACGAAGTACGCAGTAGAATCATGGGGCTGAAAGGATTCGATCGGGGGGGAAATTTAGGGATCGCAAGCCGAGGTGTCCCGACCTCGTTAAACAGGACAAAAGCCATAACTGGCACCAAGAACTACGCACTCGCTGCTGCTTAAGTAGCGACGTCCGACCTGCCTAACCCTGGGTGGTAGGAACCGGGCGACACAAACCGGGGTGCTGCCGTCCCCATGTCTGTTAAGGACGGCCTAAGACCAACAGGCTGGCATGTGACCACTTTGTCCGTGGAGGGGTGATATGCGAGGAACTAAATCGCGGAATAAGCTTGTAGTATATCTCTGATGGAACCTTTGAGACGGGGCTATCGTATGCCCCCAGCTCCACCAGGTAAAGAGAGCGGCACTTTGCGTTTGCGGGGTGCCGCTTTCTTTGTTTCTATATTGAGGTGATGGGGACGCCGCCTCCTGCTTCTCTCGTGACGGGGTCAGATAAGCCCAAAACCCCTTCTGCTTGGGTGGAACGCCACGACCCCTCACCCCCAACCCCCTCTCCCCGCTTCGCGTGGAAAGGGGGCTTTTTATAGTGGAGGGAGATGGGGGACACCCCCATACCCCCGGACAGGGAGTCCCCTGTCAACCCCTGCTGGTTGGTTAGAGTGCCACGAGAGTAAGGAACACCCCCGTAACCCCCGGACAGGGAGTGCCCTGTCAACCCCTTCTGCTTGGTTGGAGGGCCATGGGAGTAGTGGACGCCACCATAGCCCGGACAGGGAGTGCCCTGCCAACGCCTTTACTTGCGTGAATGGCACAGAAAGTAGGAGACAACCCAGAACCCCGGACAGGGAGGATCCTGTCAACCCCTTTAGCTTTGGCGGTCGGCGGTCTGCCGTCGGCGGTCATACGCAATACGCAATACGCAGTACGTAGTACGGTTGTACCTGTTTTAGTGACATGGGGAGTGACACTATTGTGACAACCGTTAGCCGTATGGGACGGATAGAATGGGGTGGATGGGGAGAGCAGAGTTCGCGATCTGGATGCGCGGCGCCGCACTCTCGTTCTCCCCGACCTTATGAATGTTTTCAGTGGCGCGAGCCGCTATGCAAAAGGAGCATATGATGGAAGAGTGTATCAATACTGCGGTAATCTTTGTTCCTTCGGACGTGCTCGGTAATGGGGGCGGGTTCTGGATCGATGCGACGGGGAAGGCACACAGCATCGCGCCGTGGAACCCGGCGATTCTGACTCAGCTTACGGTTGGCACGACTATGTTGAGCAGATCTATACAGTTCGGGAACACGAGCATCGGGGAGTGCATCGAGAGTGTGGCTCGTGAGGTTATCGCTGAGGTGATGCCGCGGGTCGGGGAGCATCTTAGCCTGGATGCCATGTGGCAGACTGAGTAGATGGTTGCAACGGGCAGAGTTGCAGCAGGTTGCAAGGAAGAGGCACGGGGGTGCAGTCAGGCAGAAAAGAGAGGCGTTCCGCTGATGTGGGACGCCTCTCTTTTTGGGCAAAAAGCCCGGCCTGTGCTGCATCGCATGGACCGGGCCTTTGCTCTTAGCCTCGTTGCCACTCTTGTAACGAACAGGGCAACGGGGCTGTTACAGGCTTACAGGGCTTATGGTTCCTGGAATGTGTCGTTATATACTTCCCAGTGGTCTATGTCGTAGGGACCGTAGCCTTGCTGGGTGTACAGGACGTAAATCTTCTTGAGGGTGGGGCCTGCGTAGATCATGAGGCCGCGATCGAAACGCTGCACCGCCCCGCCCAGGCCGGGTGGGACAAGGGTGGGTGTGGGGCCGACCGGAGCGGTGGTGGGTACTGGGCCGGGAACGATTGGCAGTTGGCCAACGGCTACGGTTTCGGGAGTTGTGGCCCAGCCGAGCCGCTCGCGCACTCTTGCACCTGTGCCTTCACGCCATACCTTGCCGAAGCCGCGCTGCGGGACGTAGAGACCGGACGGGGCTGTAATGCTCGGTTCAGGGCTGCCGTCGACATAGTTGTCGGGGAAGCTGCGGGTTGTGCCGTCATCGAAGAGCACGTAGATGGTCTTATAGCCGCTGCCGTAGTAGCCGTAGTTGCCGATTACGTCAAGCATCTGGCCGTGCTCGAAGTTCTGCTGGGCGACAGTGACGATGCTCTCTTGCTCATAAGTACAGCCGATCTTAGCTTGCAACTCGGGGTGGTCGGCCCACAGCTTGCCGAAGCCGCGAAGTGGAACCTGCTGGCAGCGAATGGCCGGGGGCTGAGGCTTGCCCGCCTCCGAGTAGCGCCATGCATAGTAGTGCTGGCCGATGTTGCCCATCTGCACCTTGAAGCCGTCGGGTGCGGTTGGGACATAGGTGAGCACGCGGCGCTCGTAGGGTTGGATCAATACGGCGGTGTTGGCGACGCCCGCGATCTTCACGTTGGCCCAGTAGGCTTCGGCAATCGGGTAGCCGGTTGCGTAGAAGTAGGGATCGTTGAGGCGAGCGCTGACTACTTTGCCGTCCTTCATGACGGGTCCGGTGTTGTTGAGGAACGTCCAGAACTGGTCGGGTATGTTGTGCTTTGTGGCGGCCTCGTAGAAGGCGTACTTGACGTTGTAGCTGCTGTAGGTAGTGTCGGAGCCAACGAAGCCGTCGCGATTTATCGTGTCTACGATGGTTTCGCCAATGCGGGTAGAACCCATAGGAGAGTAGATGGGGCCGCGGAAGCTGGCGTATGTCGGGGCGTTCTTGTCGTCGCCGTCGCTGGCTATGTTGATTTCGGCGGGGTAGCGGTCAACGAAAGCGTTGTTGCCTACCTGCATGCGGCCGGTAATAAGCTCGTTGGTGAGAAGGCCGTTGGTTACATAGAAGGGGTTGGTTTTGTCGCCGTTGGGGTTGTTTATCTCCATGCGGCTTTTGTCGAAGTACTGGACAAGGTGCTTGCCGTTCGGTCCCTCGGCGTAGTCCTCAGAGGTGGTGAAGCCGGGGATTGGACCCCAGTAGTAGCTACGCTTGACAGATCCGTTGTCAACGAGGGCATCGGTGCGGGTCCATACATTCTTGAAGGCTTCATCAGCGAAGTTCTCGGGCACGTGGGTGGGGGCCGCATAGGAGGCGCCGGCCGACAAGAGCACGGGCAGCGCCATGGCGGCTATGAGTGTGAGCCTGTTTGTTTTGTTCATCTTTTTGCTTCCTTTACGTCTTTGTAAGTGTGTTCAATTGTGAAGTTGCCGATGCGCGCATACCGGTATTGTTCTTCCAGAATAAAGAACGTAGCAGGGGGGTCGTGGTTGCGGGGCGGGGTGTCAGGTGTCAGGGGTCGGGTGTCAGAGTTTTACGGATTCACCGCAGAGGCGCAGAGAGCGCTGAGGTTCGCTGAAGTTTTTGTGGTTTGCATTATGCTGCGGAAAGAGAGTATGCGGCACTGTGTGGAGGCGGTCTGCGGTCGGCGGTCGGCGGTCGTCTACTGACAACTGACAACTGACAACGGGGGCCCGACCCCCGCCCCCTGACCGCCAACCGGGCGATGGTATACAATGTGCAATGAAATGGGCAAACCATACATAACTGAATAGGAGGCTTATCAATGCGGGTAGAGAAAGATATTACTGTCAATGCGCCGGTTGACAGGGTCTACAAGATGTGGACCGACTTCGAGAACTTCCCTTCGTTTATGGATCATGTGATTTCGGTCAAGAAGACGGGCGATGACCAGCTGCACTGGGTGGCGAAGATCGGGCCGATTACGAAAGAGTGGGATGCTGAGGTACGGGGGTTGGTGGAGAACCGCACTGTCACATGGCGGTCAAAGTCGGGTGCGGAGAACGCGGGGGCGGTTACGCTGGCCGAGCGGGGCAACCTCACCGAGATGCATGTCGTGATAGAGTACGAGCCGACGTGGCTGGAGACTATTGGCGACGCTATAACGGGCGCGCTTGAAAAGAGCGTTGAAGACGACCTCGAACACTTCAAGCGGCTTGCTGAAGGTCGTGACCCGAGCAGGGCAGACGGCGACACAAGCCCAAGCATGGGAGAGAGTGGGGCCGAAGGCAACCAGATTCTCTACAGCAAGCAACGCAAAGATTAGCTGCCCTTCAGGGCATGGAGATTGTAGAAAGAGCACCGCGCATCGTAGTGATGGGTGGTGCTTTTCTTTCCAGCGGACGTGTAACGCGCTACGTATAGTGGTGAGTAGGCGCATTTTGTGCCTGTAGTCCGCTGATAAAGTAAAGGGAAAGAGAGAGAAAGCAATGATACGCAACATGCAGAGGTGGGTAACGGGGGCAATGGTTGTGGCGCTGGCAGTGCCGGCTCTGAGCACAGGTACGGGATATGCGCAGGGCACGACGCGCACGTTTACAGAAACGGGCAAAACAGTGTCGGGCCGCTTCCTCGATTACTGGACCAACCATGGTGGGTTGGCGCAGCAGGGTTTCCCTATATCCAATGAGATGCAGGAGAAGTCGGACACCGATGGCAAGACGTACAAGGTGCAGTATTTCGAGCGGGCTGTGTTCGAATTGCACCCTGAGAATAAAGCGCCAAACGACGTGCTGTTGTCGCTGCTGGGTAATTTCCTCTACAAGCAGAAATATGCAAGCGGCGCGCCGGGGCAGAAGGTGAGCACGGACAATGCACGTAAGTTCACCGAAACGGGCAAGACTGTGGGAGGCAAATTCCGCGCATACTGGGAGGCGAACGGTGGGCTGGCACAGCAGGGCTACCCTATCTCGGAGGAGTTCCAGGAGAAGAGCGCGCTGGACGGCAAAACGTACACGGTGCAGTATTTCGAGCGGGCTGTGTTTGAATTGCACCCTGAGAATAAAGCGCCATACGATGTGTTGTTATCGCAGTTGGGTACGTTCCAGTACAGGCAGAAGTACGCAGGCAACACGACACAACCTGCTGAAGTGAACGTCAGGATTGTCGATTTCAAGTTTGATCCTGCGGTGATTACGGTGGCGCCGGGAACCAAGGTGACCTGGACCCTGGTTGGGCCAACCGAGCACAACACTGTGAGCAAGGGGAACCCTGTGCTGTGGGAGTCACCCATTATGCAGGTGGGCGAGAAATACAGCTACACATTCGATAAGGCGGGCACATATGACTACTGGTGCACGCTCCACCCTGAAATGCTGGGGACAGTGATTGTCAAATAGTGGCGGCTGATAATGCAGCAACAAAAAGGGCTTCCTCTATATCGGAGGAAGCCCTTTTTGTTTATGTTGAAGGAGCGGTTATGCTTTGCGGCGGGCAAGCTTGAGGCCGGTGCCGGTCATGCCCAGACCAAGAAGGATGAGGGCAGCAGCTAGTGTGAAGTCGCTGTTGCCTGTGCTTGGCATACCGGGGGTTGTGGTTGTGCCCGTTCCCGTTCCGAGCTGCTGGGCTACGATGTCGCCGCAGGAAGTATAGACTGTAACTTCGGCAGCCGACTTATGAACGTTGATGGCATACTGGCCCGCTGTGAGGTCGGCCAGGCTCGTGATGGTAGCATTGCCGGAGATTGTGGTAGATGATGTGCCGTTTACTACGTTGCTCAGGGGTACAGCGGGTACGGGGTCAAGATTGGCGCAGGTGCCTCTGTGGATGTGGGCGGGCTGGGAAGTTGAGGAGCCGTTGGCGAGATTCACCATCACCATGATATCGCTTCCCTGCTGAGTAATGGTGGCTGTACCATCCTGCCCAGAGCCATTCTGCTGGTTCATAGTCACCGTGAGGGTATTCTGCCCAGTGGTCTGGGCGTATGCGCCGGTTACCGAGAGACCAAGAAGGGCAAAAGCCGCTACAGCAAATAGGACTACTTTCTTCATTTCTTATTTCCTCCTCTGTACATCGCCGTATGGATTTCTCATTGCCTGAAGAATGCAGCCATACTCGCAGGCAACAAGCCTAGACGCTGCTGAAGGAAGCAAGCGATATGCCAACTGTGGGCTGTTGAGAGAAGACTGGGGGTTTTGCGCTACGTGGAGGGCTGGATGTTTATTATTGTTCACAGGAAGCAGGGATTCAGGCCGCGAGCGGAAATCAAGGCACGCAACAAATGATGGGAGAAGGATGCGCGATAAAGGCCCGCATTTAGTGAATTGAGGTTAGCTTGTCGGGGTTGACGACAAGGTGAACCGCGCGAATTTTGCCGCCGTCCAGGTCGAGAAGCACTACTGCATTGACAACGCCATCCACGCGGGTAAGGATAGCGGGTTGCCCGTTGACATTACCCAACTCCGCTGTGAAATTGGTCCCAGGCTGGACTTTACCCAGCACACCCAGGATGAAGCGCGCCACGCTCTCAGCCCCGAAGATCGGGTTGCGAGCAGCCAGCACCTTCCCGCCACCGTCCGACAGCAACACAGCATCAGAGGTAAGCAAACCAAGCAACGCTTGCATGTCACCCCCTTCGCAGACTTGCATGAAGCTGCGCGTTGTATGTTCCTGCTGCTCGCGGGACACCGGGAAGCGTGGGCGGCCCTCCTGTAGATGCTGTTGGGCACGCTTCGCCATCTGGCGGCAGTTAGCTTCGCTCTTGCCTACTATTGACGCTATTTCGGCATAGCTATAGTCGAACACTTTGTGCAGAAGGAACACCGCGCGCTCCACGGGGCTAAGGCTCTCCAACAACAGCAAGAATGCCATTGAAAGCGATTCTGCTTGCTCTACGCTGTTTTGTGCGTCAGGCCCATACTGCGTCATGATAGGCTCCGGCAGCCATGGGCCGACATAGAGCTCGCGCTGCACCTTTGCCGACCGCAAGTGGTCAATGCAAAGCCGGGTTACAACCGCAGATAGGTACGATTTAGGCGAGCGCACCTCGTCCGGCGAGGCGCTTTGCCAGCGCAAAAACGCCTCCTGTACCATATCTTCAGCGTCGGTGGCACTTCCCAGCATCCTGTAGGCGATAGAAAAGAGTAGTCTCCTGTACTGAGTAAAGTCCGTGCTTTGCATGTTTGTTTATGCCCTTCTATGCCGCCTCGCGAGCCTCATGGCGTGTCGTGGTCAAGATTAGATTTGCGGCCAACTTTGCGCTCCAGAGGGTGGCGCTCGCAAGATTACCAACCGGCCCTACCCAATCACCCGCCGCATAGAGACCGGCTATGCCGGGCACTTCGGGTCCGGGCCGGGCTGCAGTGCCTCCTGCGGCCGCTGTGACGATGGCATTGCTTACTACCATGTTGGGCAGATAGCGTCTATGCACAAGTTCATCGCGCCAACCTTGCTGGCAGGTATCAAGCCACGACTCAAGCTCATGCTCGATCGTTTGCGGATCGGGATTCTCGCCCGGCGAGAGATACCTTAAAGTGTACACTAAAGCCTGCCCATCGGGGGCAACACGCGAATATGGGGACTGCGTCGTCAGGAAGAGAGGCCTGTCAACGCTTACCACGATCTTATTATCGGGCTGTGGCAAGCGTCGCAGTGCCACGTCCAGGCAGGCTGCTTTAACAGGCACAGAGCGGGTTGCCCACTCCTTGAGGGTGCAGTTCTGTCCTTCATCTACCAGCCGGGAGAGGTCGCGCGGTGCGGCAGCCACAACTACAGCGCCCGCGGCGTGATGGGTTCCGTCTGCCAGCCGAACGCCTGTAACACTTCTGGCCGCGTGTGTAACGGCCTCTACGCGCTCCCCTGTCCTTATGTGGACACCTACGTTTCGCGCTGCGTGCGAGAGGCCGCCGACCAGCGTCTGCCAGCCGCCATCCACATATACCACACCCTTCAGAACAAGACGCAACTGCTCGATCAGGAAGCCGAGGCTCAGTTGGTCGGGGGCGTATGTGTACGTGGTGGTGCGTGCAACCGCTTCTACCAGGCGGCGCACGTCTTTACTGGTCGTCTGCCCGTTTAGCCAGTCGCGCAGGCTTACTTGCTGCCACCTTGAAGGCTTCATACTTTGTAAAGAGGCCAGGATACGCGCCAGTTGGAGCTTGTCGCCGGGGCTAAGCAAGCCGGTGCGTAGCAGCGACAAAGGGCCTGCCGGAAGCAGGTGCAGATTGCCGTTCTCGGCAGCCTTGTAAAGGCCGGGGCTACCGCCTGTGAATGATATACCCAGTTCCTCCAGTACCTGCATGGCCGGACTGCCCTTGTATAGTGCGTGCGCCCCCATGTTGAAGGAAAAGCCGTCGTGGCAGACGGACACGGCCCTGCCGCCCGTCCCGGCTGATTTCTCGAAGAGGGTGACGGTGCGCCCTGCTCGCGCCAGGTAGGTTGCTGCCGCCAACCCTGCAAGACCTCCGCCGACAACCGCTATTTCGCTGTTATTTGTGTATTGGTCCATTTTGTTTTACCTCCTTGATTGGAACCAAACACGAGACGAAACGGCCTGTTATTTCGTGACACATTGGGCAAAGTGACTTTTCGACAGTTTTCTCTGTCTAAATTGACTTGGAGGCTCTAATCATGATATAATTACGGTGGCGCTACTATGCCCATTTTCCCGGGGCGTGCGAATATGGAGGAAGATAAAATGATGATAAAGGACCCCAAGCAGCTCGAAAGCTCGCCTCGTGCCGAAGTGCTCCGCATTATTCAGCGACTTGGCTCGGCCTCGGTGAAGGATCTTGAAGCCGGACTGGGCGTGACCACCACAGCAGTACGCGAGCAGGTGGCCCACCTCCTGCGCGAAGATTTCCTGCAGGCAATACGTGTGCGCGGCGTTATTGGCCGTCCTTATTATGTCTACTCGCTTACTCCAAAGGCGCAGGAGCTGTTCCCCAAGGACTACGCGACACTGGCCCAACTGCTGCTGGAAGAGACGCTCAGTATGCACGGGCCGGAAGGCTTGCGTGCCCTGCTGAACAGCGTGAGCAGGCGCATGGCGGAGAAATTGCACGACAGCACGCAGGTGACCGAGCTTTCTCAGAAGCTACTCGGGCTGGTGGCATCGCTTGGCCAGACGGGTATGGACGTGTCGATGGTGACGGTGGAGAACGACGGGGGATTTGTGCTGAAGGCCCATTCGTGTCCCTATTTTGACGTCGCGCTCAACCACCGCGAGATCTGCGACATGGAGCAGGAGATGATGGCCGAGCTGCTAGGTCCCGGCGTGACGGTAGAGCTGTCGAGCCGAATAGTAGAAGGGGCATGCGCGTGCGAGTTCCACGTGAACCGGACGACCACGCAGGCTGAGCCGCTGGAGTTCGTGGAAAGGGTGACGGCGGAGTAGGGACGAGTACCGAGTAGTCAGGGGTCAAGTTATTAGGGGTTTACGCAATACGTAGTACGTAGTACGCAATAGAACAATGATTACCGTTCAGAGGAGGCTTCATTAGAGTTATGGATAATAATGTTGAAAAAGAGGGCAACGTAGCGCTGGCTGATAAGGGCGCGGACGAAGGGCTTGTGATAAAGGATCTGCGCGTAAGCGTGGGCGGCAACGAGATATTGAAGGGTGTATCGCTGACGGTAAGGCCGGGCGAGGTACATGCGCTGATGGGGCCGAACGGATCGGGCAAGTCAACCCTCGTGAACGCGCTTATGGGCAACCCCAACTATGAGATCACGGGCGGCACGGCTACCATCAATGGCGAAGATATTACAAAACTGCCTCCAGACGAGCGGGCTAAGGTGGGCCTTTTCCTGGGATTCCAGTATCCTTCTGCCATACCGGGCGTCAGCGTGGCAAACTTTGTCCGCTCGGCTCTGGTATCGCTATCGAAGCCGAGGGCACGCAACGAGGCTGAATTGCTGGATGCTTCAGGCAAGATTCGCACAGATGTTGCGCCGAATGCTGGAGCCGACCTCAGCGCGCCGACTTATGTTGGACGCGGTGGGGTTGCGCGAGCTAACCCTGCGCTCAAGGAGTTCCGCAAGAACCTGCGCGAGAAGCTTGCATTGCTTGGCATGGACGAGAGCTTTGCCACGCGCTATGTGAACGACGGTTTCTCTGGCGGCGAGAAGAAGAGGCTCGAAGTGCTGCAGATGGCGATGCTCAAGCCGAAGATCGCTATGTTGGACGAGCCGGACTCGGGCCTGGACATCGACGCGGTGCGCGTGGTGGCAAACGGCGTGAGCAGCCTGCGCGGGCCTGAGATGGGCACATTGATTGTGACCCACTACCAGCGCATCCTTAATTACATCAAGCCTGATTTTGTACATGTGATGATCAAGGGACAGCTTGTGCAATCGGGCGGGCCTGAGCTGGCGCAAGAGCTTGAGTTGAAGGGCTACGATTGGCTGCGCTCCGACTTTATGGACGACGCAGGCGACAATGGCGGAACAGAGGGACGGGAGGGTGACGAGCATGACAACGCCTAGCACAATGGAGCCAGGCGCGGTTATACCCGCAGCCGGACTCACCCGCGAGGCGGTGCTGGCCCTCTCCGAGCAGTTCAACGAGCCTGAGTGGCTGCGCGAGTCGCGAATGAAAGGGTGGGAAGCCTTTGAGACGCTGCCCACGCCGAGATGGACCAAAGGCATCGCCCAGTGGTGGACCACCGATGTTTCGGAGCTTGACCTCAGCAAGCTGAGCGCGTATGTTTCGGCCGGGAAGAGCGGAGAGACGGCTCGCCAAACAGCACTGGTTACAAACGAGACGGAAGAGGAGAGCAGCCTGCTGGTGCAGATCAACTCCGAGACGGCTTACCGCGAGATGCCCGCCGATGTGGTGGCGCAGGGCGTAGTCTTTTCCTCGCTCGAAGAGGCTGTGCGCACGCACCCCCAGATTGTGGAGAAGTACCTGCACAAGCTGGTTACGCCGAACACGGATAAGTTTGCGGCGTTGCACAGCGCGCTCTGGAGCGGCGGCGTGTTCCTGTACGTGCCGGAGGGCGTGACGGTCGATTTGCCTGTTCACGTTGTATACAGGCTGGATACACCGGGCGCTGCTGCGCTGGGTCATACGCTCGTGGTGGCGGAGCGGGGCGCGAATGTGCGCTATATCGAGGAGTTCCACTCGGAGTATACAGAGGGACAGGCACTTCACTCCGGCGTGGTTGAGGTGGTCGTAGGCGAGGATGCAAAGGTTGAGTTCACTTCCATGCAGGAATGGGGCCGCAACGTCTTCTCGTTTGCCACACGATATGCGCAGGTGGAGAAGGGCGGCCTGATGCACTGGGTAATCGGGGAAGTGGGCGCGAAGATGATCAAGGCTCACGCCGAGACTCAGCTAATTGGAGCGGGGGCAAGGACGCTTACGCGCGGCATCTGCTTCACGGATAGCACGCAGCACTTCGACAATACGTCGAACACGCACCACGCGGCAGTAGATACGTTTGGCGACATCCTGTTCAAGGGCGCGCTTCGGGATACCTCGAGGCTCGGCTTTGAAGGTATCATCAAGGTGGACCACGGCGCACAGCGCACCGACTCGTACCTGACGATGAATACACTCTTCCTGAGCGAGGGGGCGCGAGCCAACTCGGTTCCCGGCCTCGAAATCCTGGCCGACGACGTCAAGTGCTCGCACGGAGCAACGGTCGGCACGGTGCAGGAGGAGCAGATGTTCTACCTGATGTCGCGCGGTATATCGGAGATCGAAGCAGAGAAGCTGATCGTGGGCGGGTTCTTCGAGCCTGTTATCGCGGAGATGCCGCTGGAGTCGGTCAGGCAGAGGCTTCGCGATGTTATCCAGAACAAAGTTGCGCTGCCAAGGATAGGCAAGGAAGCCCAGCGTCCGGGAGCATAGCAATGTGGAGTAAGCAACTGACAATATAAGCAGAAAGGGGCATAGTGAGTACGCTATGCCCCTTTCTGCTATTGATGGATATGACAGGGGTTGGTACCGTGCAAAAGGGAGTAATTCATGCCCCGCAAGATCAGGGAGTTGAAGGTAAAAGAGAAGCGAAGGAACCAACCATGAAGAAGCAAAGTGATAAGCACGGCCATTATTCCATGCTCATTGAATGGTCGGATGAAGACAACGCCTTTATTGCGACTGTACCTGAATTGCCGGGTTGTATTACACATGGCAGCACTTATGAAGAAGCCGTGCAACGGGGCAAAGAGGCAATCGAGGGCTGGATCGAATCGGCGCGTGCTGATGGCGATCCTATTCCCCAACCGAGGGTCTTCGCGGGTATACAGGGGTGAGAAAGTAGAACAAAACCCATGTGGGAACGGGTGACTATGGTAGCTGTCGCAGCAGAGCAGCAGTGGTAACAAGTAAAGGGGAGAACAGAGAGAAGCAGTCGGCCATGAAGAGTGCGGAATACGTCAGCCTGCAATAAGGGAACAAGAAGATGACCACAATCACAAGTGCTAACCATCAAGCTATAGAGACGAGCCCCGATTGGGAGCAGTTGCGGGCGGATTTCCCGCTGCTACAGCGCACCATGCAGGGCAAGCCGATTGTGTACCTGGACAGCGGGGCTACCTCGCAGAAACCGCAAGCTGTGCTGGATGCGATGGACGATTATTACCGGACGGTCAATGCGAACATACATCGCGGGGTGTATGAGATCAGCGAGATTGCTACAGACAGGTATGAAAAGGCGCGCGGCCGTATCGCGCGGTTTGTCGGTGCGAAATCGAGCCGCGAGATAATATATACCCGCAACACGACAGAAGCAATCAACCTTGTGGCGTACTCGTGGGGAAGGGCCAATCTCAAGGCGGGCGATGTGGTGCTATTGAGCAAGATGGAGCACCATTCCAATCTTGTGCCCTGGCAGATACTGGCGAGGGAGCGCGGCATCGAATTGCGCTATCTGGATGTGTCGCCGCGAGGAACGCTGGTGCTGGATAAGCTGGATGACATACTGAAAGGTGTGCGGTTGGTCAGCGTGACGCATATGAGCAATGTGCTGGGCACAATCAACCCTGTTGAGGAGATTATAGCAGCGGCGCACGCGGTGGGTGCGCTGGTGCTGCTCGATGCGGCTCAGAGCGTGCCGCATATGCCTGTGAATGTGGCCGCTCTCGACGTGGATTTCATGGCGTTTTCGGGTCACAAGATGTGCGGGCCGACAGGCATCGGCATTCTGTACGGCAAGAAGGCTCTTCTTAAAGAGATGCCTGTGTTTTTGGGCGGCGGCGACATGATCAGCACAGTGACGCTTGATGGATTTACGCCCAACGAACTGCCGTGGAAGTTCGAGGCGGGCACGCCTGCGATTGCGGAGGCGATAGGGCTGGGTGCTGCCGTTGATTACCTGAGCGCCATCGGCATGGAGAACATCCACAGGCGCGAGCAGGAGATTACCGCATATGCGCTGGAGCAAGTGCGTGGTATTGACGGGGTGAAGGTTTACGGGCCGGATGCGAGCGAGAAGGGCGGCGTAGTGGCGTTCGATATTGAAGGGGTACACCCGCACGACATCGCCACTATTTTCAACTCTGAGGGGATATGTGTAAGGGCTGGACACCACTGCTGCCAGCCGCTGATGCAGCACCTGGATGTGCCTGCTCTGGCGCGCGCTTCGTTCTACCTGTATACTCGCTTCGAGGATATTGACGCGCTGGTTGAGGGCATCAAGAAGGCGCAGAAGGTGTTTGCTTAGGCCGGGCGCGGGATGAGCAGCGACATGTGGCACGATGAGCTACTGTTTGGTATGACGATGGAGGACTTTGGCGCGGCGGGGAGCCGTTGAAGAAGGACGGTCAGACGTTGGAGAAAGAACGCTCGCGGGTTACCGGCCTTTTGATGGCCATGGTCATTCTGGCCATGATGATACTCGTGATTAACAGGCTGAACTTGCCCGCAGTGGTGCTGGTGTTGGCCGTTATATTGCTGATTGTGCTTGGGGTGGTAACGGGAATACAGGTGCTGCGGATGCGGCGGCAAAGGAAGTGATAGGGTAGAATTATGGACTCGATGTACGCTGAAGAGATACTGGATCATTACAAGCACCCACGCAATTATGGGAAGATTGAGCAGCCTGATATCCATGTGGAGGCGAACAATCCGCTGTGCGGGGATAAGCTTGCCATGGACGTGATTGTGAAGGACGGCAAGGTGGAGGATGTGCGGTTCAGCGGGCGTGGGTGCGCTATCAGCCAGGCAGCAGCCTCTATGCTGACCGAGCAGATGGTGGGCGAGCCGCTGGATGAGCTTGCAGGCACAACGCGCCAGGATATACTCGACCTGCTGGGCGTTGAGGTGAGCTACGCACGTATGAAGTGCGCTACGTTGTCGCTTGGCCTGCTGAGATTGGCTCTTGCCGAGGCTGGTGTGTCTATCGCAGAGCATTTAGAAGAGGAATAGTACTGGTTGGGTGTCAGGGGTCAGAGGTCAGGGATTACGGATTTACCGCAGAGGCGCAGAGTGCGCGGAGGTTCGCTGAGTTTCTTTAAGGTTTCGTTGATGCTAAAGGAAGTAACTATGTGGCGCTGTGTGGAGGCGGTCTGCGGTCGGTGGTCGGCGGTCGACAATTGACAACTGACAACGCCGTCGGCTAGTGATTGCGGCTTTACTGAAGTTAGGCAGGAGTTGATATGCCGTTATATAGTTCGGCCAGTCCGGTCACGACTGTTATTGAGAACGCACGCATCTATACGATGGACTATGATCTGTCTCATGCGAGCGCGATCGCGCTGCGGGATGGGCGGGTGGTGGCCGTGGGAAGCACGGAGGATCTCAGCCTGCTTCGCGGTACCATACGGCGGATTGACGCTGGCGGGCGGGCGATTATACCGGGGTTGATTGATGCTCACATTCACTTTCTGGAGTATTCGCGCAGCCTGGCTAAGATCGACCTTGACTGGGTAGCTTCAAAGGAAGAGGCGCTGGCAAAGGTGGCGGAGAAGGCGCGCGAGCTTGGGCCGGGGCGATGGGTGCTTGGCGGGGGGTGGAACAACAACTTGTGGTCGCCGCCCGACTTCCCGACCAGGCACGACCTGGACCGTGTAGCGCCGCATAGTCCTGTCTACCTGGACCGTAAGGATTTGCATAGCTGCTGGGTGAATACACTGGCGCTGCAGCGAGCAGGGGTCACGCGCGATACGCCTGATCCTGCGGGCGCGGCTATCGGCAGGGACGATGATGGGGAGCCGAACGGGCTGTTTTATGAGAGCGCGGTGGCGATCATGCGGGCCGGAATAGACGAAGCGCCGGAAGACCCGATTACCGCTATGCAGCGAGGTTTCCCGGCACTGGCCGCGACGGGCCTGACGGGCTTCCACAACTGCGAAGGGCCGGACGTTTTCGCGGCGCTGCAAACGCTGGACGCTGCAAACGAATTGCCCATGAGGGTGATTATCCTGCTGGCGTATTACAGGCTGGAAGAAGCCGTCCGACTCGGGTTGCAGACGGGATTCGGATCGGATTATTTGCGCACAGGGCCTGTGAAGATATTCAGCGACGGCTCGCTTGGCTCGATGACGGCAGAGATGCTCGAAGATTTCGAGTGCTGTCCGGGTAACAGGGGGATAAGCACCATCCCGCAGGACGAGTTGGAACATGCCATTGTGAAAGCAGCACGAGTGGGCATCCCTTCTGCTATACACGCGATAGGGGACGCGGCCAACCGGCGCGTGCTGGACGCATTTGAGCGCGCAAGCGAGGCATTGGGCAGCCAGTATGACGAGATGCGCCTGCGCCACAGGATTGAGCACGCACAGTTGCTGCACCCCGACGACATCCCACGCTTCGCACAGTTGGGGGTGGTCGCTTCGATGCAGCCTGTACACGCAACGTCCGATATGCACGCGGCGGACAGGCTGTGGGGTGCGCGGTCGCGGTATAGTTATGCGTGGCGGAGCGTGCTGGACGCGGGTGCGCTGCTGGCGTTCGGGTCGGACGCGCCTGTGGAGACGCCCAACCCGTTCGCGGGGATACACGCTGCTGTTACGCGGCAGGACCGCGACGACCACCCACCTGAGGGTTGGTACCCGGAAGAGCGGCTCACCGTGGAAGAGGCTGTGCGGGCGTATACGGAGGGGGCTGCGCGCTCCTGCCCGTATTTGCCGGGCGTAACAGGCACGCTCGCGCCTGGGTCGGTGGCCGACCTGCTGGTGCTTGACCGCGACATCTTTACGGTGGATGCTTCGGAGATAAAGCATGCTCGCCCGCTGGTCACGATGGTTGGCGGCGAAGCGATTTACGACCCGAAGGGGATGTTGAGCAAGTAGCGGGGTCGGGTGTCGGGGGTCGGGTGCCAGGTGTCAGGGGTCGGATGTCAGGGATTTACGGAACTCACCGCAGAGGCGTAGAGAGCGCAAAGTTACGCAGAGGTCTTTAAGGTTTAGTGAGTGCTGTGGCAAGCGAGTAAGCGGCACAGGTCGTCTACTGACAACTGACAACGCGGTCGGCGGTCGTCAACTGACCCCTGACCCCTGACAACGCGGTCGGCGATATTTTATACAATCTGCCCTGTTAGGCGGTCGGGCGGCTGTGCTATACTTATTCCATGCGACGTTTTTTAACGGCCTTCCTCGCGTGCGCACTGACAATCCTGATTGTGGCAGGGTGCGACGTACCAACACCGCCTCCTGAGCTTCCGACACCTACCCCTGGCTCACAGAACCCGGAGAACGACCAATCGCGCGCCCCGTTGACACCGGTGCGTATCACGCCCGACCGCGGCTTCACGCCCATAGCTGGGCCGCCCGGCCATATCTATTTCGTGCGGGACAGCCACCTCTGGACTATCGAGCCGGATGGTACGGGCGAGCGGCAATTATCCGACATCACTATTACAAACCAGCCTCAGCCATCGCCCGACGGCAAGATGATCGCCTGGGTGGGGGGTAGAGACCTCTATGTCATGCCGTCCAGCGGCGGCGAAGCACGTAAATTGTATACGGGTGATATGGCAGAAAAGCAGTTTACCGGATGGAACCGCGAAGGCACGATGGTGGGGTTCTTCACCTATGACCTGACTACGATGGGCACCGAGAATGCGTGGGCTATTCCGGTGGCGGGTGGTGAGCCGACATTGCTGACCACCTTTACAGGGAGCATAGGCAACCGCGGCTCGACTTATGAGCGGTCGGTGAAGTGGTCGCCCGATGGCAACTGGGTGGTTGTGGGAGCGGCTAATAACCCGAGCCGCCTTCGCAGGTGGCCTTTGTCTACCGGGCGCGACGGCGATGTCAGGGACATACCGGGAGGTGAGCCGGACTGGGCGCCCGACAGCAGGACGCTTCTCTACACCGAGACATTGGGGGGAGCGGTGCTTATCTACAGCGTGATAGAGGACAAGGCGACGCCGTTCCGAAACGAAAAGCTATTTGTGGGCACGGGTTTGGGCGAGTACGCGCAGGGGCCCGGCCCGCTCTGGTCGCCCGCTTCTATTGGCTCGGACAGTGACATACTGGTATACCGCAGCAGATCGAATGGCGGCGAACCTAATATCGCCGTGCGGACACGAGGCGGGCAGGATTACACATCGCTCCCCAACCTCACCAATAACCCGGCGTGGTCACCCAGCGGCGACCGCGTTGTGGTGGAGACAGGCGTGGTGCGCAACGGCGATCTTGGCCTGCAGTGGGCACCTACCGGGATCGCAATTGCCACGGTGAACATCAACGGCGACCACAATCTGACCCCGCTCGCGAAAGACGCGCAGATGCCATCATGGGGCAAGTAGGCGTTCGACAGGGGTTGATCCAGGCGTGGATATAACGTCAGGACATTCGGGCAAGCAGGGTGCGGGCCTCATCCGCGAGGTCTAGCAGGTAGTAGAGCATACGGGCTTGCCTCTGTGCGTAGCTTTCGTATGAGCTATCGACCATGCGCTCCCAGATTGGGTGCCGGGCGGCGTCGGGTAGATCACGCAGCCAGACAAGCATGAGGCCGCACTTCAGGGCTGAGAAGGCAGCGAAGACCAAGCGCACCAGCAGAGGATCGCCCTGCCAACCGGCTTCGTGCAGACCTTCGATATAACCGTGGAAGATAGTCCGGTCGAGCAGGCGGGGAGGGGTGTCGCCAAGCTCCGGCAGGTTATAGCTTGCGCCAAACAGATCGGCGGCATCGGTGCCAACGGCGGAAAAGCCGGGATAGGCCCAGTCTATGAGGGCAAGGCTTTCAGTTCCGGCGACGGCAGATTGGACAAAGAGGTTGCGGCGCGTGGCGTCGTGGTGGCAGAACGTCTGAGGGGCGCTTTCGATAGAGCGCAGCAGCCGGTCGCGTTCGTCCCACAAGCGGAATAGCCGGGCTGCCACAGGGACCGGGAATAGCTCACGCACAAAAGGGTGCTGCCATGTGCTGGTGCCGACTATCAAGTCGCGAAGCCATGCGTTGTACTCTATGACGCCCCTCGGGGAGCCGGTACTCACCAGCCAGGGTTGTGTGGGCATGGGCAGTCCGGCAAGATATGAGCCGTTGAAGCGGCCCAGGCAACGAGCAGCGAGCGCGTATTGTTCAAGCGACCATCCAGCGGGGTGGGCGTCCTGCACATCCTCCAGCCAAAGCCAGGTTGTGCTACTATTTTGCTCAGTTATGCGGTAACAGCGCGGGGCCGTGACGCCTCCGGGCAGGTTATTAAGCAGGCCGGACCCATAGGCAAGGGCTTCACGCTTCCAGTAGAGGGGATGAGCTTCGTCTTCAAACATGAAATGGGTGCCGGGCACGTTGAGGCTGATAATCTTCAGGATTACAGACCAGCTAAGTTCGCAGCCACTGTCGAGGGCTGTTCCCGACAGACGATAAGTGCCGTGAGTGACAGGGCCCATGCCCCCGTGGAGCGGTTGAACGTGACAATTCGTGAGGACGGCTGTGTGCCTATCAAGAACAGCGCGCACTACCTCCGTGAGTTCTTGCTGCTCAATCAGTGGGAGGTCTTCTTGATCCAGTGCCATTGTCGTATTACCTCATAGGCAGATTGGGATGGAATCACGACGTGCCCATGAGGATAACAAAAAAGCCCCTGCGGAAAATCCGGCTGGAGGCTGTTCTTGTTTGGCAGTTTTGCCTGTATAATGGATGTAGGGTTATAAATGGGGCTATGCCGGATGCTTAGTCGGGCCTTTCAAAGGTTCTGAGAGGCTACAATATGCCAGTTGGAACTTCTTCAACATAGGGGTTTGGCAAGAACTTAAGGTAGAACTATGTACCCACCATACGTTCTGATGGTCATTATCCCCGTGGCACTAGGCATAGCTAACTTAGCTACAGCTCTCGCAATACGCAAACGAACGCTCGTTCGTCCGCCATCTTTACCCGGTCTGTTGCGCCCTACAGGTTACGTCGCCGCATTGTGGGCCGCTACCTGTGTTTGCTGGTTGCTAAGTGCCTATCCGTTTATCTATGGATTAGGAATGGGTAGGGCTGGCGCCCAACTCCCAGTCGATTATGAAAATGCAGGGGAGGTATTATTTTTCTACGGCTTCGGTAACTTATGGTGGCTAGTTATTATTCTCGCCCTCGACGTTCTTCTTGTTATTGCACTGAGGAGACGGAGGGATGAGTAGCATCGTTGAAGGTTTGAAAGAGTTGTTCGTCGGAACCGTGCTTATATGACGGGCCAGATACCGCCTTATAGGGGCGAGCCATGATGCACCCTTACAACGCATGTCTGATGCGGGCCTAAACCTCCAAACGGAGGGGAAACAGGTATTTCGCCGAGGCTCACGGCGCCGGGCGGCGAAAGCTCTCAAGGCCGTTGATACACAAGTCCAACCCGAACTGAAACAGCGCATCCGAGTCGCCGTTCACCATGTAATCGGCATAGCGCGTCAGGTTAGGAAACTCGGCCTCCGGCAGCGCCTTATACTGCTCCCGCGCTCCTTCAATTAGCTCGCTCTGGGTTGCGCCCGCCACGTCGGCCGCCGTTGCCATACGTGCCTCGTCCGCCACGAACTCAGTCACCAGATTGTTGAAGTGGTAACTGGCGCGTACCGCGTCCTGTGGGGAAAAGCCCGCAGCAATGAGCAACTCAAGTAGCGCTTCGATGCGCAGCAGCCGCTCAGGTCCGGCCGGCCACGTTTCCGATAGCAGCCGCGCCCCATCGCGGTGTGACAGCAGCACCTGGCGATAACTTCGAGCCATATCGCCCAATGCCTCTTTCCAGTCGCGATCGTCGCCCACTTGCGTCTCCACCGGCGGTAGAGCAGCGCTGATTTCGTCGGCGAGCAGAATCAGCAGTTCTTGCTTATCGCGCACGTGCCGGTACAAGGACGCGGCCTGCACCCCCAGCTTCTCCGCCAGGCTACGCATGGTCAGCCCGTCCAGCCCCACCTCGTCCAAAAGGGCCAGCGCGCCCTTGACAATCTGCTGGCGGTCCAACTGCTTGCGCTCTCGACGTTTTCGCGTGTCGCGATATGGAACTATGCTCATATCTCTCCTCCTGGTCTCTGCAATGCTACCACAAAACCCCTTGACAGACTACACTGTCAGTGATATATTAACATCGTTAGCATTTAGCTAACAGGGTTCACATGACCGTCTAATATGATCCAGGAGGGGAAACCATGGCAACCAGACAGAAAGCATACAAAGCGTACAAGGGTCTACCGATGGAAGGTTTTATCGCCAGGTGGTACGCCAAAAATACCAGAGTCGACAGCCGTGGTTTCAAGACGACCGCCAGAGCCGTGGCCGCGCAGGTTCCACCCGGCGGCAGCATCCTTGAGGTCGCGCCGGGGCCAGGATACCTCGCGATAGAGATGGTCAGGCTGGGCGACTACCGCGTCTCAGGGCTTGACATCAGCCAGTCGTTCGTCCGCATAGCCGGTGAGAACGCCAGGGAAGCAGGCGTCAAGATAGACTTTCGACAGGGCGACGCGGCCCACATGCCCTTCCCGGACGCCTCGTTTGATTTCGTGGTCTGCACCGCCGCGTTCAAGAACTTCACCGACCCGATAGGCGCTATCAACGAGATATACCGCGTCCTCAAGCCGGGCGGCAAAGCGTCCATCTTCGACCTGAGAAAGGACACCTCGAAAGACGCCATTGATCAAGAAGTCAACTCTATGAAACTTTCGCGGCTGAATACCTTCTTCACCAAGATGACCTTTCGTTTCGTCCTGCTGAAGAACGCCTACACCAACGACGCGCTCCGGCGCATGGTATCGAAGAGCCGCTTCGGTAAAGGTGAGATTGTGCACGAGGGCATTGGCTTTGAGCTGCGCCTGGCCAGGTAATCTCTCAGCCCTCGCCCCACAAATCTGCATATGTCTCGCGCCGGCGCACCACCCTGGCCTCGGTACCGTCCACCAACACCTCGGCGGGCCTGGGCCTCGCGTTGTACTGTGAGGCCATCGAGAAGCCGTATGCTCCTGTTTGCCCAATGGCCAAGAGATCGCCCTGCTGCAATGTGCCCAATCGCCTGTTGAACGCCAGCACGTCGGAGGACTCGCATACCGGGCCAACCACGTCGATTTCGTCGCCAGTGCCGATGGCGGATTCGGTTATGGGCCATACGGGGTGGTAGGCTTCGTAGAGGGCGGGGCGCAGGAGGTCGTTCATACCGGCATCTACTACGGCCAGCATGTGTGCATTGGCTGCTTCTTTCATGTAGGTAACGGTTGTGAGGAGCGCTCCTGTAGGACCTGCAAGGAAGCGTCCAGGCTCTAGAATGAGGTCGAGAGTACGCCTGGCGAGCAAGGGTCGGAGTTCGCGGGCCAGGACATCCGGTCCTTCGGGGGCATCGCTGGGACGGTAGGGGATGCCGAGACCGCCGCCAATGTCAAGCTCGCGCAATAGTATCCCTTCAGTTGCCAGAATGTCCCACAGTTGGAGCACGCGCCTGGTCGCCTCGATGATGGGCGCGACGCCCGGTAGCTGTGAACCTATATGCACGTGCAGGCCGATGGGGTTCAATGAGGGTGTTGCTGACGCTTGCCTGATTAAGGCAAGCGCGAGTTGTGGGGTGACACCAAATTTGTTGGCTTTTGTGCCTGTAGTGATGTGGCGGTGGGTGCCTGCGTCTACGTCGGGGTTGACGCGCACTGCTAGGGGTGCGACCTTGCCCATGGCGGCAGCGACCTCGGCGAGCGACTCCAGTTCGGGCAGCGACTCGACGTGGAAGGAGCGTATGCCAGCCTCCAGGCCCTCGGCCATTTCGGGCCGGGTCTTGCCTACGCCCGCGAAGACGATACGGTCTGCCGGAAAGCCCATGCGCATAGCAAGATAGATCTCACCGCCGGATACGACGTCGGCTCCCGCGCCCATTTCGGCGAGTATGCGTCCGAGCGCGGGGTTAGCGTTGGCTTTGAGGGCGTAGCATATCAGTAGGCGCGAGGCAAGTCCGGCCATGTTGCTTTCGAGTGCGTGGTACTGGCGGCGCAGGGTTGCCGCGCTGTAGATGTAGAGGGGTGTGCCGTATTCTTGAGCCAGGCGAGTAACGGGTATGTCCTCTATACAGAGAATGCCATTTCGATAGTGGAGCGCGCTGGGGGCGCCTTCTCTTAGCAAAGGTTATCTCCGGTGTGGTCTTGTGATAATTGTAAATGAGAAGAGAGATGGGGGACACCCCCATACCCCCGTCATGGGCTCCGCCCCTGCACCCCATTGTATTTACGCGCAAACCCTGGACAGGGAGTGCCCTGTCAACCCCTTTTACGCTGGGAAGGGTTAGAGGCTGCTCCGGGTATCTGGCGTGGGATGCGCGGGGTCGAGGGCGATTTGGCCGTCGAGGTGGCGTACCAGGTGGGTGCCGGTGCGGCCGCCTGCCAATTCGTCGAGGAGAGCGGAAAGAGAGGCTGCCAGCTCTTCGTAGTCTTCGGCAGCCTGGTCGAGGGTGCTGGCAAGGTTGTGGTCTGTGTGAGAGGTCTCGGTGGGTGCCGCCATCAGGGTAAACATTCGCGCTCCAGTGCCTGCTGTTGTGTGCGTTCTATCTAGAATGCGGCAGGGTAGGCGGGCTGCTGCTTAGTATGCAGCTATTATAGAGAGGGGGATCGCGAGGATGCGGGGGCTGAACGTACCCAACCTGTGTTGTACCGCCAGGAAAAGCTGCTCTGCTCCGGAGCGCAGTAGCCTGTTCAGTCCCGCCCTCTATCTCTATAATGCAACTTTCCAGTTCCCTGCACATCGTTGAAATAGATTAATCAAGACACCAGTTTGCACGCCGAATCGGTTCAATCGTGGCTGGCTCTCGTATTCTACAGGGTTATGATCACTAGTGGATGTCACAAAAGTGTCACAGAACGACACCGCCTGGTAGGTGACCTTACCTGTTGTTTCTTTGTTTGTGTGCTCGTGAGTACCGTGCTAACAAAATAATGGCAGTGCCGCCGCCTCCCCTCTCCATTGTCATTCTGAACGCAGTGAAGAATCTCGTTCCCTCCTTTTCTCCTGGGATTGGTGTAAGGGAACATCATCCTGCTTTGCGAGATTCTTCGCTTCGCTCAGAATGACAGTGCTTGGTGGGGTGCGCTTACCTGCCACATCTTTGTTAGTTTGGTACTGAACGCAGTGAAGAATCAGTTTGCCGGGCACATTGCTTATGGAGGTTGATTCTTCACTGCGTTCAGAATGACAATAGCGAAAGGCACACTAGAAATTGTCTTTCATTAGCACTGAAGCAGAAAGAGCCTATATGAAGGCTCTTTCTGGCATCTCGTTATGGAATGTTGTGCTGGGGCGCGGGCTATTTGTCCATGGGGTAGAAGACGAAGCCGAGCACGCCGGGGCCAGTGTGGGTGGAGATAACGGGGCCGAGATCGCTGGCGAACTCTTCGACCACGTTCATTTTACGGTGCACCATTTGTGAGAGGGTTTTGGCGTCTTCCTCTGCTTCAGCCTGGCCCACGCAGATCTGGCACGGCTTACCGCCTGCGATTTCGGCACCTAGCTCGACCAGGCGCTCCATCGCTTTGCGGCGGGTACGCACTCGCTCAAGCGGCTCGACACGGCCGTCCTGAACGTGCAGAATCGGCTTGATGTTGAGCAGGCCGCCAAGGAAGGCCTGGGCACCGCCTATGCGGCCGCCTCTCTGTAGATATTCGAGGGTATCTACCAGGAGCAGAATTTTGACTTTGGGGACCATATCTTTGATGAGCTTGACGATTTCATCGTGTGGCGCGCCTTTCTCTGCTGCTCGCGCGCCGTTGATTACCATGAGGCCCTCGCCCATATAGGCGGTCTCGCTGTCGATGACGCTGATCTTCTTACCTGTGCCCGCGCTGACCCGCTCGGCTGCCTGAACAGCAGAGCTATAGGTTCCGCTGGGGAGACGAGGTGAGAGGTGTACAGAGATAACGCTGTCCACGTCGGGGTCAGCGAGGAGCTTTTTATAGGTCTCCTCGAAATCGGCCACGGACGGCTGTGAGGTAGTAGGTAGGGTCTTCGCGGCCTTCAGGCGGCTAAAGAATTCTGCCTGCGTCAGGTCTATACCATCGCGAAATGCCTCAGTCCCGAAAATGACCTGTAGAGGCACAATCGAAACCTTGTACTTTTCGACCTGATCGGCCGGCATACCCGCCGTACTGTCCGTTACAAAAGCTATCCTACCCATGTCATACCTCCTTGTATGTGTGCGTCTTGATTCGTGTAGTTGTCAGTTGTCAGTTGACGACCGCCGACGGCAGACCGCCGTAATACTGACAACTGACAACTGCGTCACCGACTGATCAAGGCTAGAGCCAGGGCCAACAGGCCAAACAGAGCAAGAGCTACACCTATAGCTCTTAGCTTACTGGACAGGGCGACTGCCCTGCCGTGACTGCTATGTGCCTGCTTTCCGGCCTCAAGCCTGCCTGCTGTTTCGCTGCCCGGCGGCCTGATTTTCACCACGTGCCTGTACCACCAGGCCCGCGAACAGTAGCTATACTCACCCAGTTCGCTTGCCCTTATGGTCCGTAACCGCTCTTCGTCAGTCTTTCTTCGCGATCTCGGTCTACTCATGATAGAGCGTCATAATCATAACGTCACAATTCAGGGAGCAAGAGTTACGGATTGAGCGATGCGGCGCGGGCTAGCGCCTCTGTCAACTGCCTCTGCTGGATCGCGAAGGTTATATCGCCGCGCGTTCGCTCCAGCACCCCGCGCACCATGTCGGTGGTGCGTCTGAGGCCATCCGTGATGGCATCGGGGAAATCGACCGTGACCAACAATGAATAGATCTCTTCCATGATGCCTAGCACGTACTCGGAGCGTTCTGCCTTGCCGTGGCGAATGATGTCGAGGACATAGCGGCGCATCTCGCCGGCAGCCTCGCCCAGGCCGTTCAAATATGCGGCAGGCTCAACACCAAGCTCGCTTGCGCCCGGTACAGGCTCGTCAGCTATGACCGCGAAGACGATGGACGCCTCAGCATACTCTTTCTGGGCGTCCTGCACATAACCTGCCCAGTAGATATCGGGGTGGGTTTCGAGCAGAGACTCCTTTGTAGATGAAACCAGCGCACCGGCCTGTGCGACCAGATCGCGCGCGTTGTCCCGTTCGCCGCGATGTGAGGCACGAATGGAATGGGCGCAGTGGCGTATGGTGGCCCTGCTGTTGGTGAGGGCGACTTCACGCGCACGATTTTTCGCTTCGAGCACCCTGACCAGCTCTTCGCCTATGCTTTGTATTACATTCTGTTCCACTGGAGTCATGTACCTCCGCGTTTGCGGTCAAGTAGAATGAGCAGGTGGGACGCGACCTGCCCGGCCTGGTATCAGTTGTTGCTCATGCCGCCCGGCCCGAAAGATGGGCCAGGGCCAGGGCCTTTGACTGCGGTTTCCCAACCCATTTGCACAGGGCGTTCCTGTCCGTCAACATGGGTAAATACCTGGCGCAGGCCGGTGGTGCGCCCCATGGTTTCGATAAGGCATACATAGCGGTAGAAGCTGCCCGGAGAAGATTGGTCGGGACGGTCGTTGTAGAGTGTGGCGTGATAAAGCTGCACAAGGCTCCATACTTGCGACCAGAGTTCCTGGTTCATCATAGTAACGGGAAGCCCGGCATCGTGTAGCTCGGCGCGGCTAGGTGTGTAGATGGGAGAGTGGAAGCCGCCGTTGAACAGGTCTACCAGGCGCTCGACGGTCTCTTCGTCGTCCGCGCCCATGTGCATGTAGAGGGCCTTACGTGTAACGTCGCGGGCGAGGGCGTCTGCCTGCTGCAAATTGGCAAGCACGAGCGGATTGATATGCTGAAACAGAGTGGAAAGCATTTCGGGCGATGGCACCGGCGCGGGGCCTGCGGTTAGCCTGTCGGTCTCGCCTGGCTTCCTGCCTTTGTCCGAGATTGTGCGGCCTGCCCCACCGGATAGATAAGCCAGCAATGAGTCTATCTCGCTGAGCGTAATGGGGAGAGGCTGGCCCATTTCGTCACGGGGCATGAGAGGGTGCTTGCGGATTGCTTCGACACCTCCAAGCTCGGAGAGTGGGCCGAGCAGGATTTCGTCGGCTCCGAGGGCCAGCAAAGCGCCCGCACCCTGCAAGCGCGTGCCCACGATTACGCCCATGTGGTCGCAATATTCGCGCACCAGGTTGAGAATACGCCAGCACACTTCGGTGATGCCGCCGCGTGCGTAGAGGAGGAGGTCGATTCGGTCGCGCTTGCCTAAGGAATACAGTTTGTCGTAAAGCTGCGGAAGGGCGTCGTCGGCGATCATGGCGTTGTCGTGCAGCATGTAGGCTATCACGGACGAGCCACGCGCCCTCTCGATGGAGGTGAGGAGGGCATTACGTTGAGCGACAGTTTCTAGCAAGCTTTAGCTCTCCCCACCGGAAGGCTTCATGCTGCGGCGATTGCGGAGGTTGCGGTATACAAACCAGGCGACGAGCAAGAGGATTACGGCGATGATCGGAATGTCGAATGGGCGCAGAGCTTCGCGAATGGCGCGTGGCTGCCAGACGGCACCCGCCCATGCGAGACCGGCGGACCAGGGAAACGAGCCGAGAAAGGTGTAGAGAACGAACTTGGGGAAGTTCATGCGGGAAACACCGGCCGGGAACGAAATAAAGGTTCGCACTACGGGGATGAGGCGGGAGAAGAAGGCAGTGGCTTCGCCGTACTTCTCGAACCATTTATCGGCTGTGTGAAGGTGGTGCTTATTGATGAGTACGTATTTGCCGTACTTTTCGACGATTGGCCTGCCGCCTAACGCGCCTACCCAGTATGCGATTATGGAGCCGATGGTACAGCCCAGCGCGCCGTAGAAACCGGCCTGCAGGATGCCGACCCAGTTGTCGCCTGTCTTGACGAGATATTGACCCGCGAGGGGCATAATTACTTCGCTGGGTAGGGGTATACAAGCGCTTTCGATGGCCATCATTATGACCACGCCTATCCAGCTAAAGCTTGTGTAGACCCCTTCGGCGAAGGTCCAGACGCCTTCCTCGATCTGATGAATAAACTCCAAACCAACCTCCTAAATAATCTCCAACTGGACGTCAGGGCAGGACGTTTCCATTACCGCCTTTGGGCGACAGGTAATTACTGGTGATTATACCATATATGGCGGGGTTGGTCTTGGAAGGGCGGGCTGCAGGTCCCTGATTCCGGCAGGAGCCGAAGCTAGCTGTGGGCCCTGCAGTTGATGAAATCAAGCACCCCTCACCCCCAACCCCTCTCCCCGCTTCGCGGGACGAGGGGGCTTTATATGTGGAGGGAGATGGGGGACACCCCCATACCCCCGTCATGGGCTTCGCCCCTGCACCCCGTTCTCATAAACCTTCCGTTGAAAGCAACCCCCAGCACCGACCGGCTTCGTGGTGAAAAGGGGCATTTTTAGAGGAGTGAGATGGGGACAACGCCATACCCCCGGACAGGGACTGCCCTCTCAATCCCCCGACCGTCGGATAGAATGGGAACACCCCTCACCCCCAACCCCGCCCCCGCTGCGCTCATCCCCGCTTCGCGGGACGAGGGGGCTATTAAAGAAGAGATAGGTGTTAGGGGACACCCCTAAGACCCCGGCAGGCGTTCCTCCTGCACCCCCTTCTGGGGAGGTCAGTGGTCAGTAGTCGGCGGTCATAACGGACAACGGACAACGGACAACGGACAAATACGCAATACGCAGTACGGAGTACGCCTTACCTGGGCTTTCCCCAGCGGGCGGTTTCTATTACTTGCTGGATTTGTTGGGGGTTGCGGACGTAGAGGAAGCCGAGGATGTAGTCGGGGGTGTAGGGCCACATGGTCTGGTAGCCGGGAAAGGGGCCGTAGCCCTGGCCCTGGCGCGGCTTGAACATGACGTTGCCTATGTCGATGCCGTGCATCTCCACTGTGGTGTTGGGGAGACCATGCAGGCTGAAGTGGGTGAGGGACGGCTGGAATATGCCGTGGCGGATGAGTACCTGACGCTCGCTTACCAGGTATTCTGTGTTCTCCCATTCGCGCCGGGTGACGAGGAAGTGGCCGACGGCCATGTAGAGGGCTGCGAGCAGGAAAGGCACGCCGCCGAGGGCGAGGAGGTCGGGCGCTTCGGTTGTGAGCACTACGACTTCGTAGGCCATCGCGGCTATTACGAGTACGGCCCCGAAGATGCTGAGCGGCCAGGTACGGAATACAAACGGCTGCCGTTCGGGCTTGCCGCGCCAGAGCACTTCTTCGCCCGGAGCCAACCATGCCTCGAAGCTGGTGTCGGCTCTGGATGTTGGGTTTTGTAAGTCTGGGTTTACCACTGCCGGGGTATCTCCATGTAAGAACCGCCAGCCAACTAAGGGTAGAGGAACAACTATTCTTTGATAGCGCGGATTGAGAACATGTGGGGGATGGCTGCCCGTTCGAGAGGGTTCTTCAACTGGTAGTAGCCATCGCCCACCGATTCCATAGCTTTATACATCCTATCTACGCTTACAAAGTGCTCGTGGAGGAACTCGACGCGGAGGCCAGCCTGGATAAGTGCTGTAACTATATCTCCCATGGAGTGGTTCCACGTATATTCAACGCCTGTGTAGTCGGCGTCAGGGGCGGCGTATGAGCCTTTTGTCTCGAATCGCAGCGGTTCATCGCTCCTGTAAGGGTAGGCAAGCTTGAGGCCCTCGCCATCATCTGAGTTATCGAAGACGTAGGCGAATGGGTGGAACTCGGCCATGTAGAAGGTGCCGCCGGGTTTTAGATAGTGCGAGGCGATTCTGGCCCATTCGTAGATGTCGTTGAGCCAGGAGATAGCGCCGTATGAGGTGAAGACGATGTCGAACTCGCCATGGAGCACGTTGGGGAGGTTGTAGAGGTCGGAGAGCACGAAGGTGGCAGGGATGTTTAGCTCGGCACTGAGTTGGCGGGCGATATCAATGGCTTTGTCGGAGAAGTCGGCCCCGGTGACAGTGGCGCCGAGCCGCGCCCAGGACATAGTGTCTTTGCCGAAGTGGCACTGGAGGTGCAGAAGCGTTTTCCCGGCAACGTCGCCAAGTTCCTCCAACTCGATGGGTGTGAGGCTGTTCTTGCCTGCCTTGAACGCCTCGACATGATAGGTGTCTGAGGCGATGTGCAGTTGCGCCCAGTTGTTCCAGAGGTCGAGGTTGGATTCGCGGTATTCGTCCATGGTTTTGTGGTCGCTTTATTGTGGGGGAGGGAGATCTTGGAGGTAAGTGGTAACAAAAATGGATGGTGCTTCAGGCAACCATCCTCCAGTGGAGCGGGTAACCGGACTCGAACCTACGACACTCTGCCTGGGGAGCAAGACTGTCGATGCGCCGTACCTCAAACGTGCAAATGCACGCCTAATCTGTACAATAATAATGTCGCCGCACGACCATATGCTAGCGTTCACTTATACATCCAATATAGCCCGCAGAAGGCTCGGTTGTCAAGCCTGCAGGTGCGGGTAAATGTTCACACTTGGGGTGGAGGTATCTAACATCCGGGTAAGGGAAGACCCTCCCCCAACCCCTCCCACGTGTGGGAGGGGAGCCTATATAGAAGGGGAGAATGGGGAACACCCCCATACCCCCGTCATGGGCTTCGCCCCTGCACCCCGTTACACCTAGTCTGAACACTTACGGGTGTTGCAATACACGTTGAGCCGATAATGGTTACTCCATTTTGTGGGCCAGCGTCTTTCTTGTGTCCCTTTGATGGGGGATTACATACGATGTATGACAACACGACAGAATGACGGAAGGCCAGGCAGCCCTGGAGCCCGGGAATCCGCTAGCGACCGGTCTGCGGTGACTCACAAAATCTATAGAGGAATAATCATGAATACATACACAAAACCAGATGCCCGTGACTCCTACATTACCACCAGGCCGGAAGCGGTTCGGCGTGCTGCTTTGTGGGGGGTAGTCTTTGGCATAATTCAGGTGGCCGTGCCGCTTGCTGTCTGGTGGCTGCCGCCGGGAACGGTCTATGCGCTCTCGCTGATCCTGATTGCCTCGGTCTATATAGGCTTCGCTGTGGCCGACGGCCGTCCAATTGTCATCGCCGTCGAGAGCATTGTAGCAGCGATATTCGTGGTAGTCGCTGCCGCAGCCATCACAGGCTCTGCATGGCTTCTTGTGATAGGCCTAGCAGGACACGGGCTTAAGGATCTCTGGCAGCACCGCCGCCAGTACGTCGCGGGTACACGATTGTGGCCCCCGTTCTGCTGCGCTGTCGACTTCGTTGCAGCGGCAATCATTGCCATCGAGATAACGGCAGGATTGTTGTAGTGACTACGACTTTAGCCCTACGTGGTAGTGTCCTAAGGTCTAACCGCCTTTTACGCTGTATGATTGATATCCAGCCCATGCTACCGCTTTACAATAGCGTTGTACCTGGCGAAGCATTCAAATAGGGACCTACAGCACTTCTATATCTTGTCCAGCACCTTTCACTTCAGCCCGGCAGTTGATAGGCACAGAAGATTTGCGCCGCCATTTTCGAGGCTGCCGATAGTTATCGGCACTGAAAGGATATATGACAGTGAATTCAATAGGCAGACATAACAACGCCGGGGTCCTCACTCCTTCTCATAGCAACTCTCGCCGCTTGCAGCTTATCGCTCTTGGCGGGCTGCTGTTGGTGGCTATTCTGGGAATTGTTGGCTTCGTTGCGGTGTCGAGCATGAACGATGCTAACAACGCTAACACGCCACCGCCAGATCTTGATACGTCCCTGACCCGGACCTCGGCTAACGGGTTGTACCGCGGCACAGCCGCTCCCGGGTTGGCGCCTATTGGCATAAACCAGCTACACAGTTGGCAACTCCACCTGGAGACGGCAGACGGTCAACCGGTGGACGACGCCACTATCACCGTACACGGCGACATGCCCGGGCACGGCCACGGGCTTCCGACCGAGCCAACAGTCACGAAGACGGCTGGAGCAGGAAATTACCTGGTAGAGGGGATGAAATTCCAGATGACCGGCTGGTGGTACGTTGAATTCGGTATTAAGTCACCAAAGGGCATAGATACGGTACTCTTCAACTTGATTCTGAAGTAGGGAATTGAACAACGCTGCTCGACGAGTCTTCCTGTGCATGATACAGAGGCATGGCGCGCTGTGCTTTCTATATCGGAATGGCGAATATTGAATGAAGCGAGCCTGATATGAAACTTCTCCCTAAGCTGCTGATTGCGCTGTGTGCTGTACTGGTCGTGGCCGGAACTGTAACGTTTGTGGTATGGTCACGGGCGGAATGGAGCGACCAGGAGCGTGCCACACTGAGTGGGTTGTGGATCGGCAACTTGCCGTCAGTCCCGCCTGACCCATCCAACTCGGTAGCCGATGACCCACGCGCCCTGAAGCTTGGCTACAAGCTCTTCTTCGATACGCGGCTGAGCAAGAATGGGGCTGTCTCTTGCGCTACCTGCCATATACCGGGCCGCAACTTCAACGACAACTTGCCGCTCGCACATGGAGTGGGCACCACCACGCGCAAGACCATGACCGTGGTAGGCGCGGCGTACAGCCCCTGGCTCTTCTGGGACGGACGGAAAGACAGCCTGTGGGCTCAGGCACTAGGGCCGCTCGAAAACCCTGTTGAGCACGGCGGCACACGTACTCAATACGTGCACGTGATCGACGAGTTCTACCGCCCAGAGTACGAGGCACTGTTCGGCACTCTTCCCGATTTCTCAGACGTAGAGCGTTTCCCCGCTTCAGCGGGACCGGTTGAAGACCCTGCCGCGAAGGCGGCCTGGCTCAGGATGACGGAGGCCGACCGGGAAGCGGTCACTCGGGTATATGTCGGTATGGGCAAGGCAATTGAAGCTTACGAGCGCAAAATAGTTCCGGGCCCATCCCGCTTCGATAGCTATGTGGAGGCCCTGCTCAAGAACGACACGGCCACCATGCACAAGATGCTCTCGCCCAGCGAGGTAGCGGGCGCAAAGCTGTTCATATCGAAGGCCCAGTGTATCAACTGCCACAACGGTTCGCTCTTCATGGGGAGCGCCTTCCACAATACCGGTGTGCTTGCCGTCCCTGGCCTGCCAACAGATCACGGGCGGCAATCAGGAGTGGAGAAGCTGCTGGGAGATGAGTTCAATTGCCTGAGCCGCTGGAGCGATGCCGGGCCGAAAGATTGCGCTGAGCTACGGTTCGTAGCCAGGAGCGGGGAGCAGTTGGATGGGGCATTCAAGCCGCCCAGCCTGCGCAACATAACGATGACGGCACCGTACATGCACGCAGGGCAACTCGCCACATTAGCGGACGTGCTGAAGCATTATAACGAGGCAAAACCGGGGCCCGTTGGTCATACTGAGATAAAATCGCTCGGATTGTCATCTGGAGAGATGGAAGAGTTGGTAGCGTTCCTGGGTAGCCTGAGCAGTCCTATTGCCGCATCCCCGGAATTGTTGACACCACCCACGCAACTCCAGACAGCGCCGTAAGTGACCGTCAGAGAACTCAGTCATAATGTGGGCGAAGGTATTCTGTAGACGAACCCCTGCCCGCCCTCTCCCACGCCACCATCTACGTTCACGCAGCGCCCGCCATCGTACACCAGCGCTTCCTCGACCATCTGGGGGGATTGACGGGTCACGTTGCTGATCAACGTGTGGCCGTGGACCAGCCGCTGCGCGCCGTAGGTGTCCAACATGAGGCTCACTTTGTCGTGCCCCTCGGGCCTGTGGTCGCCAAAGTCTCTCACGATCTCACCGAACAGCCGGTTGTATTCCACCGGGTCCCGCCGCCGCAGGAGCGCGGACATAGCCCGGTTCACCTCCTCTACCGAGGAGCCGTACCTGAGGTAGACCGCACTGTCGGCGTGCAGGAAGAGCCAATCGCCGTCGCGCAGCATGGCCGGTAAGGCAAGCATCCACGCGATGTGCGCCTCGGTGAGCCTGCGCAGGTCCGACTCGCGCCCGCCATTGGCGAGCCAATCGCCGTAGAAGGTGCCCGACGGGTGGTTAGAGAAGCCGTCCGGCATCCAGAGAGCCGAGAGTATCAACGGCTCGTGGTTGCCAAGCAGCGCGTCCACCCGTCCCCCGGCCTCCCTTGCCTCAGCCTGGATGCGCATCACCAGGTCCACCACCGACACGCCGTCGGGCCCGCGGTCGAAGTAATCACCCATGAATACCAGCAGAGAATCGCCCCCGGACCAGCGCAGACGGTCATCTACCAGCCCAGCGTCCCGCAGCAGGGGCACCAGGCGGTCGTATTCGCCGTGTATGTCGCCGATAACGTAGGTTTCAGTCATATCATTGGAAGTTGCTTCAAAGGCGTTAGATCCAGGGGCGTGCCGGCTGCTAAGGGTCCACCTCGCGTAATAAGGCTAAGAGCCCAATCTATTACATCTCCACTGATGGGGCTGCATAGCGATAGCCTACACTTAGAGCGGTGATGCGGGCGGAGTTCTGTTGACTTTGTGCGGGTGTTCGCTTCGGGGTTTTTGGGTCATACTGTTGTCTCCTACACTACTACCGAAAACCGCACACGTATGATGTCGCGAAGCGCCACAGCAGGGGCAATTTGAGGGCAACAAAAAAGCAGATTCTGCTTTACGCACAGATTCTGCAATGGAGCGGGTGATCGGACTCGAACCGACGACATTCTGCTTGGGAAGCAGACACTCTACCAACTGAGTTACACCCGCATCAAAGGCATTATAGCAGAGTGTATGGCTGTTTTTCAAGAGTCGGCTGCGAAGATCTCTTGGAGGCGGATGAGCGATTGCTCGGTTAGCGATTGCAATTCTTTATGGAAGAGGGACGAGGCTACGCCTGTGAAGAGGCCGCCGAGCGGACCGTTGATTTTGTATTCGACTGTGAGGGTGACGTGGGTCTCTGCGCTGGTGGTGCTGTTGGAGGGACGCAATTCCCAGGTGTTGCGGCTCAATACGTTGCCTTCGCTGATGCTGACCAGACGGTAGGGGGGACTGTAGGTGATGATCCTGTTGGTGGCGGTCATGGGTATGCCATGGAAATGCCCTTTCAGTTCTACCGTTGCGCCTACGCCTGTCTCTTTGTCGCTAACGAGGCGCGCCGAAGCAAAATGAGGTTGCAGGCGCGGAATATTGCTGTACTCGGCCAGGAAGGCGAATATCTCTTCGGCGGTAGCCTGTATGTTGGATGCGGCTTGTACCTGTGGCATGGGTTTGTACTGCGTAACGAATGGTGCTAGTTCAGAAGGAAGGATTTCTCCCACTGGAGGGGCAAAAACGACCGGAAAATGAGCACTTCTCCCCACTTTGGCAGAAAATGTACTTCAGCTTTCCTGGCACCAGCAGCAAAGTGGGGAGACAGCGGTCTAAAGTTGGTCATTTTGACCTCTCAGTGGGGCTATTCACGCGTAATTTGCCCCTTTAAACTAGCACCATTCATTGCGTATTGCGTACTGCGTATAGGATAGCCTAATAAGGCGTGCGCTGCGGGTAAATGCTCAGTTGGTGCCTGAGAGAGTCCGCTGCTGCATGCAAGTCGATTTCCGACAAGGGAAGGTCGGCGAATACGTCTTCTGTTCCATACTCACTCTTGCGTGCCCAGGGTGGCAGACATTCTGCCGCAAAGTGAACTCGTAGATAACTCTCCTTGTTCGCTCCATAGATTACGTCGAACGACAAATTTGGCTCGACAAACCCTATCTCTTTCTCTGCTTGAACATGAGCGTCCACAGCGTCGAACCAGTCAGCGAGGTCCTTCACCTCCTGGGTAAGGAGAAATGGATGGGTTATGGACCATGCACCTTCCGGAAGGGTAACAGACATATGGATTCTAAGCCAGTTAGAGTCCCAGGCGACGTTATCCATGTCGGGAAATTCATAGCCGACGATTTCCAGGTGGAGCGAGGATCCGTTATCTGCACGAATATCCACGGCTATTGTCTCCCTACCCTAGATGCACAGAGGTCTGTTCATACTCTATCACACCCATAGAACTCTGTTACGTTTTGCGACCTCGGAGGCCCATAATCAGGACGGCAGCGCCGCCCAGCACTAACAGTATCAAGAAAACGGCCAGGGTTGCGAGCGCGAAGGGTGTGGACCAGGAGGTGGTGGCTGCGGGTGCGGGTGGGCTGTTTGGCTGGCCGGGGCGGGGGGCTGCGTTGTCCTGGGTGGGCATATTATTGGGCAAGGATGCCCGCCATGCGGTGTCAAGTTCGTCGGTAGTCACGCCGAGGCCGGCCTTAAGTGCTTCGTCGTAGGTGACACCACCCTTGAAGGCGGACACTGTTTTGGCGAGCTTTTCGGGGCCGAATTTTGGGCTGGTTACTATGAAGTCGGCTACGCTGCGGCTCTCTGCATAAGATAGTAGGGCAGCAGTTTCGTCTGCTCCGAAGGAACCGGAGAGCGTTTTCAGGGGCACGAGGTTGCCGGATTCGGCAGCCTGCTTTAGTACCTCAGTCTCGGCGGGATCGTGCCACTCCTGATTGTGGACTGCAAGGCCCTCGTCGAGCCATGCGGGGGGCGCGTTGTAGGGGTTGCGCGTTGCCTGGTAGAGCACAAGATGGCTTAGCTCATGGGGCAGCACACGCTTTGTTTCGGACTCGGCGTATTCGTCGTCGCTGATTGTCGCTAGCACGAGAGCAAGGGATGGGAAGGCCTTGCCGCCAACCCACTCCGGTATGTTTTTGGGCAGCGCGTCGATCAAGGCATCCTGGGTGGCATAAACCCATACTTCGGCGGGCCTATCCAGCCCTGCCTTGATCTCGGTCTCCAGGCGGTCGAGCGCGGACGATGCTGTGTCGAGTAGTTGCCGGCCGAAAGCCTGGTTACCCTCGTACCAGTGTACGGATACGCGACCTTTGGAGTCGGTCAGGCTCTGCCATGTGTAGAAGGAGTCGAGCATCTTGAAGGTTTTGGCGGGAGTGTCTATGGTCTCCCCCGATGGGTTCGTGAGCGTCCAGTAGTAGCTGACCTGGGAGCCGGGGGGAATGTAATGCGTGGCAAGATCGAGGGTGAGCTTTGTATCAACGTTAGAGGTTGTTCCCGATATATCGGCCTCTACACCTGCGGTGACCGGATCGCCCACCAGGCTGTAGTTGAGCGTGGCGCGTTCTGTCTCATAGCCATCAGCCTTGAGGGTGAAGTCTACCGTGTCGGGGAAGTTGGGAACTGCACCCTGCTCTTTTACAGTGATGGTGGATTGGTTGAGAGTAAGCGCCTGGGCGGTGCGGGGGGATAAAGTGACGAGGAGGGAGAGCAGCATGAAGACGGCAGCCAGTGTGCGGCCGGTGCGGGCGGTATGTTGCATCAAAGGAGTTCCTTTCGGGCGGAGCGCTTAGCAGTTATACAAGTTCGGAGGCAGCTTTCAATGCGTTCTCCAGCGCTCGATGCCGTCGGCTGCATGCAGGGTTTTATGTTTCCGAGTTTATTTTCCACCGCAAGTATGCCTCGATAAAGCCATCTATATTGCCGTCCAGAACGCCCGCGGTGTTGGTGTCCTCGTGCCCGGTACGATGGTCCTTTACAAGGTTGTAGGGGTGGAGCACATAGGAGCGTATCTGGCTGCCCCAGCCTGCGGAGACGTGCTCGCCCTTGAGACGGGATTGCTCCTCGGCGCGGCGCGCTTCTTCAATCTCCCAGAGGCGCGCACGTAGAATACGCATGGCGGTCTCGCGGTTTTGTAGCTGGCTGCGTTCGTTCTGGCAGGTTACCACTATGCCTGTAGGCAGGTGGCGCAACCTGACTGCTGTGGAGGTTTTGTTTACGTTCTGCCCGCCCGCACCTGTGGCCCTGTAGAAATCTTCCTCGACGTCGTCCATGTTGAGCACGATGTCGCCTTCGTCTTCCAGTTCGGGCAGCACCTCTACGAGAGCGAACGATGTGTGCCGGCGGTGGGCCGCGTCGAAGGGCGAGAGGCGCACCAGCCTGTGCGCGCCAGCTTCGGCGTGGGCGTAACCATAGGCGTTCAGACCTTTCATGAGGATGGTTACGCTCTTGATGCCGGCTTCGTCACCTTCCATGAAATCGAGGATTTCGGTGCTGTAGTTGCGGTTCTCGGCCCAGCGGAGGTACATGCGCATGAGCATCTGTGCCCAATCCTGGGCTTCGGTGCCGCCTTCACGGGCATAGACGGAGAGGATGGCGTTGCTGGCGTCGTGCTTGCCACTCAGCATGAGAGTTAGCTCGATGGAATCTAGCTCGTGCAGGAGGCGCGTGGCGTCGGAGGACACCTCATTTATTGTGGATTCGTCGTTCTCATCAACGGCTAGCTGAAGTAGCTCGTCGAGGTCGTTGGCACGAACGGAGAGGCCGTGCCACTGGTTGACCTGGTGCTGCAGGGCGGTGAGGCGGCGCATGGTTGTCTGGGCGGTGCGGGAGGCGTCCCAGAAGCCGGGTTGCTGGGATTGCTCGGTCAGGAGACCGATTTCGTATTCAAGGCTGGGTAAGTCAAAGACGCACCCCGATCTCGCCTATGCGGGTGCTTATGCCCCGGATGACTTCTCGAAGATCGTCTACTGTTCGGCTGCTTTCCGGTGCTGTTGACATTGGGGTGCTGGCTTCTCCTTAGCTTGGTAAGGTAAGTATAACAGGTGGCAGGGGTGGGTACAAATCGCGGGAGCTATGGTCAGGAAAGTGGGGACACCCCACGCTAATACTCTTGCTTGGGTCTGATGGCTGCACCCCTCACCCCCAACCCCCTCTCCCCGCTTCGCGTGGAAAGGGGGCTTTTTATTTGGTGGGGAAATGGGGGACACCCCCATACCCCCGGACAGGGAGTGCCCTGTCAACCCCGCTTGCTTGCATGAATGGCCCAAAGAGTAGGGGAGCCCCGCCCCGCTTTGCTCATCCCCCGTCAGGGGCTTCGCCCCTGCACCCCGTTGTTAGAAACGTGCCGCAACAGCACCCCTAATACCCGGGACAGGGAGGCCCCTGTCAACCCCTTTTTGCTACATACACCTTACAAGTTAGCCGCCAGATAGACATGGCCCTGTCAACCCTTCTGGCACGTAGTGACTACAGCCTGCTGAGCCGTTTTTTACTTCACGATTGATATGCTTAGGCCGTCGATGGATTCTCTTGCGAGGGGGAGAAAGATGGACTCCAGGCGTGGGTTGGCGGCGAGGGCTCGGTTGTACTTGGAGACGGCTTGCGCGGTTGGGTCGTCGGGTGAGGGGTTGATGACGCTGCCGCCGCGAATCACGTTGTCGGTCAGGATGACGCTGCCGGGGTGGGATAGCTTGAGGGACCAGTCGAGATAGTTGGGGTTGTTTTCTTTGTCCGCGTCGATGAAGAAGAGGTCGAAGGGGCCTTCGCCGTTCGCGGCTATCTGGGATAGTAGGTCGAGACCCGAGCCGATGCGTATCTCAACTTTGTCGGATAGGCCGGCGTAGTCGATGTTGGCCTGGGCTACGGCCGCGTGCTTGGGGCTGTATTCTAGGGAGATTAGCTTGCCGCCATCGGGGAGCGCCCGCGCCAGGTTGATTGTGCTGAAGCCGCCCAGAGTGCCTATCTCAAGTATGCTTTTTGCGCCGGACAGACGCGCCAGCAGGTAGAGCAGGCGGCCCTGGTTGGGCGACACGTTGATGTGGGGAAGGCCGTTTTCTTCGCTCGTCTTGAGCGCGTGGAGCAGGGCGTCGTCGGGTGGGACCAGGCTCTGTATGTAGTCGTCTATGGTGGTGAGGTTGATTTGCGGGTTATCGCTCATGGTTATCTCCTTGGTTGTTGGTACTTGTGTCTTGCTCATGCTAATAGTAACTCAAAGACCCCTCACCCCCAACCCCGCCCCCGCTGCGCTCATCCCCGCTTTGCGTGGAAAGGGGGCTTTTATAGAGGAGGGAGGTGGGGGGACACCCCCATACCCCCGGACAGGGAGTGCCCTGTCAACCCCTTTCCCGGGTGATCATACGCAGTACGCAATACGCAGTACAAACTTACCTCACACTACGCGGATTGTCAGATAGCTTTCGAAGAGGGACGGGCGGTCGATTTGGAGGTCAGGCCAGAGTTGGAGCAGGGATTCTATGTCTAGCTGGGGTGCGTTGAGGGCTGAGGCGGCTGCGGAGGAGGCATCTTGTAGGTCGAGCTTTTGTTGGGGAGCGTTGCGGACGCTTTCCAGCAGCTTATTTCTTACTCTTTCGAGGGCTACGTTGGAAAAGAGGCCTACTCCGGGTATGTATCTGCCGTTGGGGCTGTCAAGCTGCCGGGCTGTGGCCAGTAGCTCTGTGCGGGTGTAGGCTTGCAGAGCCTGCGCTACTTCCTGGTCGGGTATGAAGCCGCGCTCCTGGGCCGCTGCTTGTAGAGTAGAAAGTTGTGTCTGGGCGGCTTCGTGACGTTCTTCACGGCCGCCGTAATCGCGGTCGAGCAGGGCTAGCAGGTCGGTGGTGACTACTTTGTTCTTGTAGGAGACAACGGGGAATGGGAGGCCCGAGAAGGTGGCGACTGCTTCCTGGGGTACTGCAAGGATCATGGGCGCGAAACCGTCCTGAGATGCAAGGGCGCGCAGCTTTGCTACTTTCCGCTCACGATAGGAGGGCGACCAGAAGCCTGCTATCTCCATGAAGACGCGCGTGCCGCCGCGCAGGAAGGCGAAGTCGGGGATCAGCACGATGCCGGGCGCGAGCACGGGTTCAGGCTCGCGCTGTAGCGTCCAGCCGTGGGTGTAGCCCTGCCTCTCCAGCGAGCGGTATTCTTTGTAAAGGCGTGCTTCCACCATGCTGTCGAACGACGGCTCCTCCGGCTCTTCGATGTCTGTTGGGACGGACGATCCTACGGAATAGGCGGCTGTGGTTTCGGCGATCCTGCCTGTGGTCGCGCTGCCTTCGGGCGTATATTCGAGTCGCTGCAATATCTCTGTTCCTATGTAAAATTTGTAGGGCCTGTCGTGGAGCAGAATGTGGGCGGTGGCGGCTACAGCAGTGCCTTCTGCTTCGGGCATGGTTAGCAGTGCCCGGAGCAGGCTTACCGCCACCTCGGCCAGCCTGCGGCCGTATTTATCGGCTGTACCGAAGGCTTGCTCGGGTCCGTAGAGTTGCAGGGTGAAGCCGCCATCGCCGTCTGCCTCGATATCGACCAGCACACCTCGCCGCTTGGCAACGAAATAGAGCCGCTTGAGGGCCGCGCCGGGAAGATGGCTGACGGCGAACTCTACATGAGTTGAATGGGCCAGGAGTGTTTGCACAGCACCACGGTTGTATTGCCGCATGATTTCGCGGGGCGTTGGATGGTCGCCTGCGGGGGTGAGGATTGCCTGCGACTCGGAGTCGAGGGTGAGCAATGTTTCAGTTAGGGCGGGATCGGCGGTCAAACCCCACTCAGCGGCGAGATCGAACAGCAGGGCTGTGCGCGATTCGGGAGGGACAAAGCCGCCGTAGCGGGCGTTTACGGCGTCCCATACGGCGAAGCGCATATCGGATGGCGTGAGAAGGGCGCGCTCGTGGAGCGCATCAATCTCGTAGGGCGACAGCAAGCCTTCCAGTTGGGGCTGCACGAACGAGTAGCGAGTTAGCAAGCAGGCTTCGATGCAGCGGCCCAGGCGGTAATCTCCCATGACGGCTTCAAGGGCGCGGGTGTCGTATTCGCTTCGCGGCTTGCCCACGAACGCATCGAAGAGGTCGATGGCCTGCTCCAGAAGCTTGAGGGTGGAACGGCCGTGAAGCAGTCTGGGCACTATGCAGAGGTCGCCGTTGGGGTCGCGCACGGTGCGGCGCTTCAGGTTGGTCAGGGAGAATAGCATGGTGGTTGGCGGTGTGCCTTACTGCCGCCTCTTTGAGATGCTCTCTTCGGTGGTTTCTTCTGTCACCACTTCGTATAGCACGGCTTCGGTGGCTTTGGGGCGCAGCACGCGGCCAAGGCGCTGGATGAACTCGCGCCTGGTGGCGCTGCCGCTGAGGATGATGGCTACGTTGGCATCTGGGAGATCTACCCCCTCGTTAAGGACGCGGCCAGTGGCTAGCTTGGTAAAGCGGCCTGAGCGGAAGCCGTCAAGGATGGCTTTGCGTTCGGCGGGCGGTGTTTTATGGGTGACGGTTGGGACACAAAAGCGGCTGCCTACTGTGTCTACCAGGGCGTTGTACTCGGAAAAGATAAGCACGCGGTCTTCGCGATGCTTACTTAGAAGGCCAGCCACCACGTCGAGTTTGCCGGATGCGCTGAGGGCGACCCGGCGCGCGGTCTGGTGGGCGAGCAGGGCTTCACGCGCCGCTGGATCGTTGCCGCTGCGGAAGATGAGGTGGCGCTCGTAGTCGCCGCCTGAGCGCATGCTGATGCGGTGCTTTCGGAGGAAGGCTTTGTAGATGGCGGCGGCGCGGTCGTATGTTACGCGCTCCTGCTCTGTGAGGCCGACGGCGATCTGCTCGGTCCGGTAGTTGGCGATGTGGCGGCCTTCGCGGAGGGCGGAGGGCAACCGTTCGTAGACAACAGGACCAACGAGGGAGTCGAGGTCGCCGTGGCGCAGGTCGCTCCTGTCGGGGGTGGCGCTGAGGCCGAGGCGGGCTGTGGCGATGGAGCCTTCCGCGATGGTGCGGTAGGTGTCGGCGGGCAGGTGATGCACTTCATCGAAGACGAGAAGACCGAAGCCCTGAAGAGCACGGCCATGAATTGCCGCCGAGTCGTAGGTCACCACGGTTACAGGGCGAAGCTCCTTGTCACCACCGCCCCACACGCCGACTTCGTCCTCGGTAAGGTTGGTGTTGGCAAGCAGAGAAGCCTTCCATTGACCGAGCAGATCGAGTGTAGGCACGCAGATTAGCGTGGTTGTGCCCGTCGCGGCGATGGCGAGGAAAGCGACAAGGGTCTTGCCCGCGCCCGTTGGGAGAACCACAACGCCTCGATTGGAGGCATCACGCCAGGCTGTTATGGCTTCACTCTGGTAGGGGCGGGGCTGTAGTTTTACCTCAACCGGATGGGGGAGTGGAGGGCGCACCTCAAAGCTCTTTTTGAGGGTATAGTGTGCCCGCAAAATGGCGCAAAGCTCAAGAAAGTCAATAGGAAGGGCACGCAGACATTTGCGGCGCGTGTCAACGACGGTGCGGCCTCGCCAGCCTGCCGAAGCTAGCTGTGCGCGCAAATCGTCGGGTGTGGTTCCATCGGGTGGAATCAGCAGCAAATCGTTGGCCGCGAGGACCAGGGTGAGGGCGGGGTTAGGGTTCAAGGCAGTTTTGCTTTACAGGGGCGAGGCATCAGCGAGCCATAAGACGGTACATCAGCCGGAGCCTTTGGCAGCCTTCAGCGCCTTCGTCTGCACCCTGGCTAGCCTGCGCTCAAGCTCGGCGCGCTCGACGGCGCTTGTTGAGCGGGTCTGCGCCATGAGGGTGTATTCGGCGGCGGCGACATAGTCTTTGGCGCGGTGCTCGTAGTGTTTGGCAAGCTCCAGGTACGGGAACATCAGGTGTGTGCCTTCTTCTGTGAGGTTGGCCCAGATAGCCACGGCTTCCTCTCGCTGCTGAAGGTGCTTATACAGGAAGCTGAGCCGCCGCAAGGTTGCGCTGCGCACGATGTCGGAGGGGCACAGGGTCAGCCCGCGCTCATATGCACGCAGGCTGTCGGAGAAGCGGCCGAGGTCTTCGTATAGTTTGCCCAGGCCAAACCACTCGGCTGCATGTAAGTCTATTTCATCGGGGGCATCGAGAATGTGCGACACATGGCCCGTGAGGGCTACCAGCGTCAGAAGGTCGTGCTCGTTGTGCTCGAATACAGGCAGGAGGTGGCCGACATGACCCGCTCGCAAATACTGGAAGTAGAGCGCGGGGATGCGCCAGCCGGGCACGTCGAAGCCGCGATTCACGCCGAGCACCTGGCTTTCCAGCGTTTCGAGGGAGCAGGATTCGAGGCGCTCTTTCCAGAGGCGGCGCGACGGCCCGAGCATGTCGAGGTGGGGCGGGTCGCGCAGGACGGAGCGCAGCCTGTTATAAATGAAGCGCGTTTCGAGCAAAGGCCAGTCGAAGGTCTTGCCGTTGAAGGTGACTATGGCAGTAAACTCTTTGAAGAGGTCGTTGAGGGCGTGGAGCAGGGCGCGTTCTTCGGACACGTCGGACAGGAAATATTGCCTGACCACCAGCTCATCACCGCTCTCGCAGAAATAGGCGACACCTACGAGAAAGACGTATGTGCCTGTGCCGCCCGACAGGCCGGTTGTTTCGGTGTCGAGGAAGAGTAGGCGGCGTGCATCTACGTCGCGGAGGACGGTGGCGCGCCCGGCATCCCAGAGCGTGGTGGGGCGAGTGTGGAGCACAGACCCAAGATGAACGGGACCGCGTGCCTGCCCGACAGGGAAGCGGCGCTCTACAGCGTAGCAAGGCCCTTCAGGGGTATTGTGCCACTTGCCGGGCAGAGCCTGGTCGATGCGGAAAGCGGTCTGCGAGAAGCGGATGGTGGTCTGGGTGGGAACGACATGCTGCATCCCGCCGGAGAGATAGCGGGATGGGCTGTTTCGTTGTTCCTGCTCTGTAGTGCCGGAGGAGAAGAGCCTGTCGAGTGCCGGGCGCTCCGTATTTTCGGGCGCAGAGGTACGCTCGCCCATCCCTTCAGGAGGTTGAGCAGGAACGCCGGGTACGCGAGGGCGCACCCCCATTGCTTTTAGCCTGTCTCGTAAATCCATGTGAGCTTACCGCGTTTCGCCGGCCTGTGTACGGGGTAGGTGAAAGTGTGTGCGTGGTTGTGGGAACAGGAAAAGTATAGCACAAATGAACGAAAACCGACAGAAGAAATACACATCCGTTGTGGAGTTGTCTGGCGAAGAATGTGCCGGAAGACAGCCAGGGTTCGGGGAATAGAAGCTTACATCTTAATCTAAATCTTCATGATTTCTATTGACATCATAACCAAACGGCTGCTACAATAGGTTTACTGCCGCTTCAGAGCGGCGGGCTGCTTAGGGCCGGTTCGAGAACCTTATATGACCGGCTGTATGCACTCATCTCCGCCGAATAACCCTACTGAAATAATTCACACATTTGCGCTACGGGTGTGGGCTTAGACACTACCGGGTAAGCGCCTCAGGGCGATACAGCGGCGGAATCGGCGTGTTCGTAGAACCAGAATGCAAAGAGAAGGAGAAAATCTATCATGTTTCGTGCAAACGGCTCTAAGAGCCGGACGCCTATATTCTTGCTCGCAGCACTGCTACTTATTATAGGTACAGCAGCCGCTGTTGTACGCTGGCAGCCATCAGCTCTGCCCGCACAGCAGCCAAGCGCCTTGCAAGGAGTAGCAGGACAGATCGGCGGGGGAGCAGAAGAAGCGGCAGAACAATACGCGGCCGATCCCGGCAAAGTCAGCGGCGAAAGTGCCCAGTTGAATAGCATCGAGGATTACTGGCACACGCGCGTTAGCTACCCGACAGGCAAGTTCGACGGCAGATGGCTCCTCGCCGCTGCCGAGCAGGACAAGAACGTGCAAGAGCGCGTTCCGGCAGGCAGTACAAACTACAGGCCAGGTGAGGCTCCTGTTTCGCTCGACCCGAACAGTTGGACATCACTTGGCCCTCAGCCCCTCCAGAGCGACGGCTGCACAGGCTGTTACTCTTACGGCCATGTGTCGGGTCGTGTTAACGACATTGAAGTAGATCCTGTTGACCACACGGTGGCCTATCTCGCCCCGGTTGGCGGCGGCATCTGGAAGACCACCAACTGCTGCTCAGCGTCTACTACGTTTACCCCCATGACAGATAGCCCGCTGATCTCCACGGTGCTGGTCGATGATCTTTCGATTGATCCGAACGACCACAACACGATCTATGCAGGCACAGGCGACCTCAACTTCGGCTCATTCTCGATGGGCAGCACCGGTATCCTCAAGAGCACCGATGCAGGCGTAACATGGAGCGTGAAGGGCGCGGATGTTTTCACGCCTTACTTCCCGGAACCTGTAAATAACTTCCCGCAGTACCAGGCAGTTGGCAAGGTTGAAGCCGACCCGAACAACAGCAACAATCTGGTGGCGGGCACGAAGACAGGGGTCTTCTTCTCTTATGACGGTGGCGACAACTGGAGCGGACCTTGCGCACCCGACAACTTCCCGACCCAGCGTCAGGACGTCACCGGCCTCATTCTAAGCGATGCCGGCTCGTTCACAGATATGTACGTGGCGGTTGGTACGCGCGGCTACAGCACCACGGTGCAGTATAGCCTGGCCGAGAACGGCGCGAACGGTATCTACAAGTCGACCGTGCCCGCCAGCGGCTGTCCGGCGACGTGGAATCTTGTCAGCCGCCCCGATAACGGCTGGCCGGCAGGCACAGGTAGCGGCATCCCGGTCTATCAGGGTGGCGGCAACACACTGGGCCGCATCGACATGGCAATCGCGCCCAGCAATCCCAACTATATCTATGCCGTGGTGCAGGCTATCGGCACGTATCAAGGCGGCGTGAAGGGCGTATGGCGCACAACCGACGCCGGCGTTACATGGACGCAGCCTGCGGGCATAGGCAGCAGCACAACAGACTGGACAGGGTGCGCACGAACGGGACAACAGAACTGGTACAACCAGCATATCGAAGTTGACCCGAACAACCCTGATGTGGTGCTGGTCGATACGATCGACATATTCAAATCGACCAACGGTGCGGACACCTTTACCAATATCAGCTGCGGCTACAACGGCGGTAGAACCCACGTTGACCAGCACGCACTAGAGTTTATACCAGGTTCGTCGAGCCAGCTTCTGGCAGGCAACGACGGCGGCGTGTATGTCAGCCTGAACATGGACCAGGGCGCACCCACATTCACACAGATCAACGACAGCATGAACACCATCGAGTTCTACTCGGGTGATATCACTGCCAACTTCGCGACGTCCAACTCACCCGGCATCAACGCGGGCGCTCAGGACAACGGCTCGGCTGTTTACGTCTGGCCGAACAACAATGTCGGTCCCGCGATGTGGCAGCTACGAAAGGGCGGCGACGGTATGTACGCCCGCATCGAGCCTGTGCTTGGCCAGCGATGGTACCAGGAGAGCCAGAACGGTGCGCTTGCGGTTTCGCTGACAGGCCCTTACGGCCCGCAGCAGGGCGCGACGGGCGGCTGGGGCGGGGATCGCCTTAGCTTCGTCTTCCCGTACGAAATCTACAAGTACGACTGCCCGGCGACAGGCTGCAACCACATGATAGCGGGTAGCTATCGCGTGTGGGAAACCATACTTGGAGCAGTACCCGCCAGCAGCTGGATGAGCAACAGCCCAGACCTGACCAAGAACACGCTGGCCGATCGCTCGGTTATCAACCAGTTGAGCTACTCGGTTAGTCTCTCTACCACCGCTATCGTCGGCACGAACGACGGTAACGTGCAGTACGGCTTCAACCTGGGCCAGGGCATCGCTAACAGCGCGACCTGGGTCAATGTGACAGGTGGCAACGCAGTTCTGCCCAATCGTCCGATCCTGGACGTGACCACTGATCCACTTGTTCCAACTGTGGGTTATGCGGCTGTCGGCGGCTTCGACCAGAACACACCGAGCACGCCGGGCCATGTCTACCAGGTGACCTGCACAGCGAACTGCGCATCGTTCACATGGGTCAACAAGAGCGGCAACCTGCCGAACATTCCGGTCGATAGCATCCTGGCGAACCCGCTCTATCCGCAGCAGGTATTCGCGGGCAGCGACTGGGGTCTCTACTACACCAACGACATTTCGCAGGCGTCGCCTACATGGTACCGCTTCAACACCGGCATGCCCAACACAATGATCTGGGACATGGCAATTGACCGGGGCTTTACCACACTGGCTGCCTTCACACGAGGCCGCGGCGCTTATGCATGGCCTCTGCCTAGCGGTCCATTCGGCGCGACACCGACACCGGGCGGCGCGACAGTAACACCTGCACCCACTAACACAACGGTTGTGGCGACAGCAACACCCGCGAACACCAGCACACCTGTACCGGGTACCGCTACATCTACATCTACATCAGTACCGGGCACAACCAATACGCCTGTGCCACCGTCGGCTACGGCCACAGCAGCGGCTGCGACATCGACACCGGGCGGTCCTACATCAACACCCGGCGCGCCAACATCTACGCCGGGCGCACCGACGGCTACACCAACAGTATGCAACATCTCGTTCATAGATGTGCCGGTAGGCTCGACGTTCTACCCGTTCATCAGGTGTCTTGCCTGCATGGGCATCATCAACGGCTATCCCGAGGATAACACCTTCCGTCCCAACAACAACGTCACCAGGGGTCAGCTTGCAAAGATAGTCAGCAATTCCGCCGGCTTCACCGATCCTGCCGGCGCTCAGATCTTTGAGGATGTGCTGCCTGACTCTACATTCTACGACTTCATCCAGCGGCTAGCATCTCGCAACTACATGAGCGGCTACCCGTGCGGTGGAGTGGGTGAGCCTTGCGTTATGCCGGGCAACCGACCTTACTTCCGCTCCAACTCTAACGCCACACGGGGGCAGATCTCCAAGATCGTCGCCAACGCTGCTGGCTTTGTAGAGCCGGCAGGTGCGCAGATGTTCGAGGATGTGCTGCCTGGCTCTACATTCTACGATTACATCCAGCGGCTGGCTTCCCGCAACATCATCAACGGCTACCCATGCGGTGGTACAGGTGAGCCGTGCGGCAGCGGCAATCTGCCTTACTTCAGGCCGAGTGCCAATGCGACGAGAGGGCAGACATCGAAGATAGTGGCTAACACATTCTTCCCTGACTGCAACCCGCCCGCAGGCAGGAAGTAAACAACAGTCGGACTGCAAAAGAGCAGGAAAGCAAAACTCCCCCGCTGATGGGGGAGTTTTGCTTTCCTGTTTCTATTATAATGGGCTAAAGTACAGAGAGAAGGAGAGCACACAATGACAGCATTAGGCAAGGATTTGAAGATAACATGGTTTGGACATGCAACCTTTCTGTATGAAACGCCTGGAGGTAAGCGGGTGATGATCGACCCCTGGGTTTACAATAACCCTGTTTGCCCGGACCGCCTCAAGAACGTCGAGAAGCTGGATGCTATGCTAATCACGCATGGTCACTTCGACCATATTTCCGACGCGGTAGAGGTGGCGCGACGGGCAAAGCCTGCCTCGGTAGTGAGCATACTGGAGCTTGGAACATGGCTCGGCCGCAAGGGTGTCGAGGGGCTTGTCTCGATGAACAAGGGCGGCACTGTGGACGTTGAGGGGATACGCGTGACCATGCTGCACGCCGATCATTCGTGCGGAATAGAAGACGATGACGGCTCCATTATTTACGGTGGGGAAGCGGTGGGCTACTTGATGGAGATGGAGAACGGCTTCAGGGTGTACCAGTCGGGTGACACGGCAATATTCGGTGACATGAAGCTGTACGGCGAGATGTTCAAGCCGGAGCTTGCTGTGCTGCCAATCGGTGACTACTTTACTATGGACCCACGACAGGCCGCCTATGCCTGCGAGATGCTCGGTGTGCGCTATGTAATACCGAGCCATTACGGCACATTCCCGCTGCTCACCGGCACACCCGCCATGCTTCGCGAGGAGCTTGCCACCAGGGGTTATGAGTGCGAAGTGCTTGCGCTTGAGGTGGGCGGAACGTTGGAATAGGGTGAGATCCAAGAGAAGCAGCTTCCCCAGGAGACCCCAATGCAGGATGACCGGCAGCAAGTAAACGCAGGTGAAGAAAGCCCGCCTCCCGAAGAGCAGGAAAGTGCTCAGGCAGAGGAGAGGAGAGAACTTGCCGACAAGCAGGCAATTGAGGAATTGCTGAGCAGCAAGATGGCAAGCCGCAGGTCATCCACGTTCCCGTTTGGCGTGTTGCTGGTGGATATAGATGGGTTTGACGAGATCAACAGGAAGTATGGAAGTAAGGTGGGCGACGAAGTGCTCAAGAGGGTAGGAGATGTGCTGCAAGACACCTGCCGCATCGAAGACACGATAGCACGGTACGTGGATGACAGCTTTCTCATCATCCTGCCCGACACCAACGCGGCGGGCAGCATTATCGTTGGCGAGAAGTTGATCGAGAATGTCAGAAGCATAGAGTGGAGGGGCACGCCGGTGGGCGGGGCAATCACAGTCAGCATAGGGGCGACCTGTATGACGCAGGGTACAAGCCTTGCGCTGCCTGAATTAATGGCAATAGTAGAGGAGCAGCTACAGCAGGCTAAGGAAGGCGGGCGGGACCGTATGGTGATGAACACCAAGCAGATCGCCCGCCTGATAGAGATTATCGGTGAAGGCTGGGGCTAGCTGCTGACAGCAGGCTTATTGCGCCCCAGGACGCGGGCTGCTATGTCACCGACCTGGCCTGAGGTGATTGTGATGCCCAGCACGACAAGCAGCAAACCAAGCACCGCGATCATCGTTATTGGCTCATGGAGCAGGAGCGCGCCCCAGACAAGCGCGAAGCCGGGGAGCAGGTAAGTGACGAGCAGAGTGCGGGTTGAGCCGACACGCGCCAGAAGCCAGTAGAACATGAGCGATGCAAGGGCAGTGCCCAGGATGGAGAGGGTTACTATCGAGCCGGTGGCCTGCCAGGATGGGAACTGGGCCGGAACCTGAAATAGCGCGAAAGGCAGCAGTATCAGCGAGCCTGCGACCAGTTGCCCGGTGGCGGTCGCGCGGACGGGCACGCCTCTTAGCTTCTTTCGCCCGTAGATGCCCGAAACGGCGTAGGAGAGCGCAGCCAGCAGCACAGCACATTGCCCAAGCAACGCCATTGTGCCTTCGCCGCTGCCTGTCAGGTTAGAGCTAACCACCAGGCTGACCCCGAACAAGCCGACAAGCAAGCCGATCATACGGGCCGGCGTGAGCTTTTCGGCCCAGATCCAGACGAAACCCAGTGCGCCGGCCCAGAGTGGGGCGCAGGCATTGTAGATAGCAGCGAGGCCGCTATTGATATATAGCTCGCCCCACGTTATCAGCGTGTAAGGGATGACGCAGTTGAGGATGCCCATTACCAGGATGGGCCGCCAGTTGGCGCGCATGGCGCTGAAAGTGCTGCGCTGCGACAGGCCGAGCAGAACCATGACGAGCGCGGCAAGCCCGAGGCGGACTTCTACAAGGAAAAGAGGCTGCATTTCGGCCCCTGCCACCTTAATAAACATGAACGATGCGCCCCAGATTCCTCCGAGTGCGAACAATACCCCAAACTCTTTTGCTGACATGACCTTCCTTCTTCCGATGCTCTAATTCTCCCAAACGGGCAAACCGTAAAAAAGCATTATACAAGCCCTGTGGGTGGTATTGAATGCTCTACAAAAAGCAAAATGTCCTGTTAGCTTACGATAATTAGAGGATCAACGGCAAACACCTTGGGTTATGTAGGTAGAAGACCCGCATTAATGAAGGTTTCAGACGGCACTTTTCCTGGGCGCTTTAGGCCCGGATTAGCGCGAAATGGCAGGCAATGACGGCCATGTTTTCGTTCTCTTCGGTGCGGTGTAACCGCACAGCTAAACGGACGGTGCACAGTCTCTGTCGAGAAGTGATCTATGGGCACCCGCCCAACCGAACGCATCCCCAACCCCGCTTCACGTTTCACGTTTCACGCAACCCTCCGCCACGCAACCAATCCCCCATTAGGACTATCTGCGGCTTTGTGATAGGACTTCTTACTCTTATACATAGCGCAAAATGGCGGATATAATGCGATCAGGAAAGCCATGCCTGCATGCATGGTTCTTTGGGCGTACTAATACTCTTACGGAGTACATACGATTTATCAGGTAGGATGTGCCGTGTCCGCTAATCCATCAGATGTCAATCCACTAAACCCAGCAGATGGCGAGTCCAGCGAAGATGCTGTTACCGTTCCACCGCCCTGGGCTAATCGTCCCAACACACGCGAGCGAAACGACACGGGGCAGACCCCTATACAGTCACTACCGAAAATGGACGGGGGCGGCATCTTTGCCATCCCATCCGGACCCGCGCCCGAGGATATACCGGGTTTCCCTTTCCCTGAGCCTGGCGAGCTACTAGACAAGCCCGCATACGTACAGCAGGCAACCACCGCGAAGAATACAGGGCCGATGTCCTCAATACAGCCCTTGCAGAACATGGGGCGGCCACAACAGAGGCCGGGGCCAAGCACAGGCCCAATAGGACAACAGCCGCAGCAAGCACAGGCTCAGCAGCCTAATAATGGCGGCCAACAGCAGCATGTACAGGCTCCCCATCAGATACCGCAGTATGCACAGCCGGGGCAGGTCAACGGGCATGGTGGGCAGTTCCGCAACACAGGGCCGACCAGAAACACCTACGGTGCGCTAGCCGGTGTTACACCGGAGCAGATGAGCACTGGTTATCTGGATCCTTTTGATTTGTGGTTCCCTGAGCCGCGCACACTGGTGGAGACAGGCATCAACCAGGGCATGATCGCCGATCTCGTCATCAAGTCGATGTACTTCACCTCGTATATGAGCGGGCAAGATATTTCAGCTGCCCTGCGGCTGCCCTTCTACGGTGTGCTCGACCAGGTGATCACGCTGATGAAGAAAGAGCAGCTTTGCGAGGTGAGCGGCACATCGGGTCTTGGCGAGGCGGGCTACCAGTATGTGCTCACTATCAAGGGCATGGAGCGCGCCCACCAGGTGCTGGCACGGTCGAGCTATGTGGGCGCGTGCCCTGTGCCGCTTGCTCGCTATATCGAAATGCTGAAGATGCAGACATCCAACAAGCCGACGGTGTACAGAGACACTGTGGAAGCGGCTCTGAAAGGGATGATCATCAGCGAAGACCTCACTAACTCCGTGGGAGCGGCGGTCAATGCAGGTAAGTCGCTCTTCCTGTTCGGCGCACCCGGTAACGGCAAGACGCTGCTGGCAGAGCGCATCTCTACAATGCTGGGCGGCAACATGGCCATACCGTATGCCATAGAGGCCGACGGCCAGATTATCCAGTTGTTCGATCTGAACAGCCACCGCCCGGTAGTGGGGCCGGGACAGAGTGAGACGGACTCGACGCGAGCGGAACTGACCGACAGGCGCTGGGTGCGAGTGCATCGCCCTGTTGTCATCGTGGGCGGCGAGCTTACGATGCCATCGCTCGACCTTGTTTACAACGAGAACGCGGGCTTCTATGAGGCACCGTTCCAGTTAAAGGCAAACGGGGGCCTCTTCCTGATAGACGACTTCGGCCGCCAGCAGGTTAGCCCGCAGGCTCTGCTCAACAGGTGGATTGTGCCGCTCGAGAAGAGTATCGACTATCTGACGCTCAAGACCGGCAAGAAGCTACAGGTGCCGTTCGAGCTTTTCCTGGTGCTGTCAACCAACCTCAGCCCGGAAGACTTGATAGACGACGCTTTCTTGCGCCGCATCCAGAATAAGCTGAGCGTGCCCGACCCCACAGGGCAGCAATTCCTAGATATATTCGTGGCACAGTGCAAGATGATGGGCGTGCCGTTCGACCAGCAGGGGTTCAACCACCTTGTGGCGAGGCACTACCTCGATATGAAGAGACCGTTCAGGGCATCGCACCCACGCGATCTGCTGAGGCAACTGATAGGCATAGCGCGCTACCGGAATGTGTCACCCGATATGTCGCCTCAATTGCTTGACGCAGCGTGCGGCACCTATTTTGTAAACACGAAGCCGAAGAAGTAGGGGACGGAGTACCGAGTACCGAGTACCGAGTACCGAGTACCGAGTACCGAGTACCGAGTA
>JBDTQH010000039.1:0-53220 GCA_039932335.1 Chloroflexota bacterium | reverse complement strand
GTTAAGCACGCCGCCAGCGTTTGTCCTGAGCCAGGATCAAACTCTCCAAACAAAATGTTGAAACCTATCACATAGGCTTCCACAATCGCATTGGATGTTCAGATGAACACCATTTCCTCGTTTGAAGGAACTGACTTCTTTCTTGTTTCATTGTGGAGATTCTCTCCACTCTTCAGTTGTTAAGGTTCTTTTTGCGAACCGCTTTTATCGGCGCGCAACATCTATTTTACCAAACCCACCAGGCCATGTCAAGGCGATTTACCGCTTTTTGCCAACGAATATTGATATTCGTTTTGCCTGGCTCTGAGCAATCAAAAACCGGCGTTCTCACACCGGCACAAAGACATACAAACCTTCACCCTGCGGCTCTGTTATGTATTATCTCTGCAAGTGTTGCTCCTGCGTGTTTGGTTATTAAGACCTTGCCGTGTTGGCTTTGTTATTATACGTAACCACTACAGCCTTGTCAAGGAAAAAGGGCCGGAATCGGCGAGCAATTCTCAATCTATTTTCTCGCCCGGTTTCCGGCCCCCTTGAGGTGAAGGCTACGCAGCTTTTGTCAGGTCTGATGTGCATTCCGGGCAGCGTGTCGCGCCCTTTGCAATCGTTGACAGGCAGTAGGGGCACTCTTTGTTGTCAACGTCCGCAGCGGTGGGCTTCCGCATCTGATTGTAGGCTCTGATTATCAGGAAGATTATAAAGGCGATAATCAGGAAGTTAATTATCGCGTTCAGAAACGACCCGTACTTGATGACGCCGTTGCCCAGGTTGAAGGAAAGGCCGCTAAAGTCGGGCTGCCCGAAGATGCCCGCGATTATCTGCATCAATATGTCGTTGACAAATGACGTGATAACCGCCCCAAATGCTGCTGCCATGATAACAGCGACAGCGAGATCCAGGACATTCCCTTTGTTGATAAAGGCTTTGAATTCATTAAACATTATCTCATCTCCCCTGGTACTGAGTGATGGGTACTCAAGCTCTTACTCTACTGCCTGCAGGTCGCTCGCTCCGAGCGGTCGCGATTCTTGCACGTGTCTCTATTGGTGCGGCGACCTCTCGACGCTTATACATTAGGCTTTTGCTCTCCTTCCATTGAAACTTTACAGGAGGTACGATGGAGGCTGGGTCGTGAAGCTCAATCTTATGTCTTTCCAGGATGGGGTACAGGAGAAGGACGCTTAAGAATCATATGTTCCGACTATTACAGTGGACGTAGCCGGCGGTGTACTACCGATAACAGAGTATGTGGGACAGCAAGTGGATTACCCTGGCGCCCAATCTGCCCGCGCTATAGTCGTTACCTATTTCAGTCCATCCCAGGTGGGCAGAGTATAATACCCTGTTATTGGGTTGTCAATACTTTACACACAGATGCTAATTTAGGATGCGGCCGCCGAATCTATCGCTGTAGAGCGTGAAGTGCCTTTTTCCTGTAGAATATGTGTTGCCCGCCGGCTGGTTCCGGTGAACCGTTAGCTCTTGCATAAGTGTGCTCTTAATGGGATTGCAATTGTCCTGCAATCAGGCGCGATCCCGGCAGTTGTTTTTGGCGGGTTTTAGCTGGAGGGTTTATTAGTGACGGAATCGTTTAAGGTTGCGCCGTTTGGCACTACGGCCTGGATATGGACAGTCAGCTTCGTGGTCGGCCTTATCTACTTTGGAGGGCGCACAATCCTGGCGCTCGCGAGCGGGTTTGTGCCCGATACGTTTGACAGCGTGGCGGCTGTAATGCTCGTACCGCTGGTGATCTACGCATGGATCAGGTCGGTGCGAGGTTACAGGCTGCAGGACGGTATTGTTATTATCGACAGGGCCGGGCCGGGCAAGATCAATATCCCGGTTTCGGAGATCGAGCAGGTGGACGGCAACCCGGACGTGGGAACGTTCTTCAATATGGGCATATTGAGCATAGGGGGCGTGTTCGGTTGGGCAGGACGGGTGCGCGTGCGCAAGCCTGCCGACGTGAAATCGATGGACGTAGATGTGTACGGAACTAACCCGAAGAACTCGGTGCTGCTGGAGATGAAGAATGGGACAAAGATCATCCTGACCCCCGCTGATCCTCAGGCGATGGAGACATCTCTGAGAATTGCGGGTGCGGGCGCACGACCATCTAGCACGGCTGTTGGAAGCCGGTCCAGAACAGCCAGGCGCAAGAAGTGATCGGTCTGGTGTTCTTGCTAGCTTCACCGCTTGTGCCACCTCCGGCATAACCGGAATCGAAGCCTTTGCACGCACATACACGCAGGGCAAGGATAAGCAAGCTATGTCTGATGGCAGCCTGTACGGGATAACTGAAACGCCAACCGGGGTGAGCATTCGCGTCTACGTCGCGCCCCGCGCCTCGGCCAATAAGGTGGTTGGCGAGCATAATGGCGCTCTAAAAGTCGCACTGACAGCGCCTCCCGTGGAGGGTGCTGCCAACAAGGCTCTCGTGGAGTTTCTTGCAAAGGCGCTGGGAGTGTCCAGGGCGGCTGTAAGGCTGGCGTCGGGCGAGACTTCGCGAAACAAAGTGGTGCAAGTGGCCGGCATAAGCGCGCAGGATGCGCTGGCCAGGCTGGGCTTCGTCAGGGGAGCGGACGTGGCCGGTGAGTGAATACGAGTCGTTCGATCTGGCGTCCTATTTTGAGCGCATCAAGAGCAGCCCTTGCTTTATCTGTGGCATTCTTGAAGGCAGCGACACAAGCCACCACGTAATCTACAGAAATGACACCGCTATCGTCTTTCTGAGTAAATACCCGCCTCTTTACGGGTATACTTTAGTAGCGCCTGTTCTACACAAAGAGCAGGTGACAGGTGATTTCACAGCGGAAGAATACCGGCAGCTTCAGGGTGTGGTTTATCGAGTTGCTGAGGCTATACGGGAGGAACTGCCCACCGAGCGCGTGTATATTTTGTCACTGGGCAGCCGGCAGGGCAACAGCCATGTCCACTGGCACGTAGCCGCGCTGCCGCCCGGTGTCCCGCTCGAACAGCAGCAGTTCGAGGCTCTTATGCTAACTGACAGGGGCTACCTCAAATTGACCGAAGCTGAGATGGCGGAACTCGCGCAGAGGCTAGGAAGACGCCTGGCAGAAGGTGATAGAACTGTTACTAACGATGGAAAATGAAGCTTACCTACCATATCTGAGGGAAAGCATTCTCTTTCGCGGGATGGACGATGACAGCCTGCTCGAAGTGGTACGGGCGGGCAAACTGCGCCGGGTAAAGAAGGGCGGGTTCTTCTTCCACCAATGGGAACCTGCGCGTGTGCTCTATGTGCTTGTAGATGGGCGGGTGAAGTTTACGCAGTTGACCGCGGAAGGTCATCAGGTGCTGGTGAGAGTGAGCGGGCCGGGTGAGGTGTTCGGCGCGGTGGCGGCCCTCGGTGATGCTGTACACCCGGCCACGGGAGAGGCCCATGCGGATTCCGCAGCACTGGGGTGGACCAGTGAGGTTATCAGCGGTTTGATGGAGCGCTTCCCCACTATGGCGCTTAACGTGGTACGGTTCCTCGCCGGGCGGGTTAAGGAGTTCCAGGATAGATATCGCGAGCTTGCGACAGAGCGCGTAGAGCGCAGGGTAGCTCACGCGCTGCTGAGGCTGGCCGAGCAGATTGGCCGCAAGATGAAGGACGGCATCCTGATCGACCTCACCCTTTCACGTCAGGACATAGCCGAGATGACCGGCACGACCATTTTTACCGTGAGCCGAATACTGAGCGGCTGGGAGGCCCGGGGCATCATCGAAAGCGGGCGCGAAAGGGTGCTTGTGCGCGACCCAGCCGCCCTCACGGCTATCGCCGACGATTTCCCCCCCACAGACACGTAACAACCAACCTCACCTACGCGATACGCAATACCGAGTACGCGGTACGCAGAATGCTACTCTTTGCTCCATCACAACGACTCCGCTGCCTGTTTCCTCTAAGATGAATGTGCAGACCGCGGAGCGTTCCGGCCTGTAATAATGGTTTTGGAGGTAACTGGAATGACCTATGTGATAACCGAGCCTTGCATCAACGTGAAGGATACCGCGTGCGTGGACGTTTGCCCTGTAGACTGCATACACCCCCGTAAAGATGAGACAGGCTTCGAGGCGGCACAGCAGCTTTATATCGACCCTGACGAGTGCATCGACTGTGGGGCGTGCGAGCCGGAGTGTCCGGTGAACGCTATCTATCCTGAAGACGACGTACCTGAAGAGTTTACAAAGTACATAGCCTTGAATAAGGAGTACTTCGAGTAGCGGTTAGACGTCTACAGGCCCAATCAGCAGCAAGCAAAACGGCAAGAGCCTCTTCGGTTCTTGCCGTTTTGCTATTTTATGCCAGGAGACAATACACGATCAAGCACACAGGTGCGGATGCCAATGGTCTCAGGATGTATCCCAGCGCGGGCGGATTTGCTAAAATGCGGGTAGTGGTGAATGGCTAGTCTATTCCTAACAGCATGAGTCAGCCAGGCGCATAGTGAGACAGGAGGCGATATGGCAAGTACACATGCAACAGGCGCAGTGGCGGGTCGGCCTGCGGTCGACAGGACGATTAGTTTTGGCAGGCTGCCTCTCAGGGTGTTTCTCTACTGGCTTCCGAGTGCTTTTGCAATAACCGTGCTGGCCGGGCTGCTTTACGGCGCGGTGCAGCAAAGCTTTCGGCAGACCGCAAATGACCCCCAGATACAGATGGCCGAAGACGCAGCAGCGCAACTGGAAAGCGGTCAGGGCGCACTAGCTGTGGTGGGTGCAGCAAAAGTAGATATGGCCCGGAGTCTTGCGCCATTTCTTATTGTTTACGACGATGCAGGCAATGTGCTTGCCTCCTCCGTGCAGTTGAACGGTGCGACACCGGATCTGCCTGCAGGCGTTTTCACCTCTGTGCTACAGGGAGGCGAGGATCGCCTTAGCTGGCAGCCGCAGGAAGGCGTCCGCAGCGCGACGGTAGTGGCTCGCTATGGCGGCAGCAAGCCCGGTTTTGTGCTGGCGGGAAGGTCGCTGCGCGAGGTAGAGAAGCGGGAAGATCAGCTTAGGCTTTTCGCGGGCATTGCCTGGCTGGGTGGTATCGTGGGATCACTTGTGCTGTGGGCTTTTGCACTGGCGGTAATTGACCGAGTGACGCGCTCCACTACCAGGGAATAGGCATCCAGTTCAGCACTCGTCCGCGACCTTAACCGACCATACCGCTCAAGTGGGCAACCAGACCCACGGCTGCTCCGCCCAGGACAAGCCAAGCCGAATTGAGCTTGAAGCGGAGGAGAAGTACCGCCGCGACAATAGCCAGGGCGACGGTCAGCCAATCTACGAGTGCAGTCTGTGTAAGCTCAACCGTAACGCCTGCCATCAAGCCAAGCGCGGCTATGTTCACGCCGTCAAGCAGTGCTGCTGTCCAGGGCGAGCGGCGCAGGCGCGGTATAAACGGGTTGCTGATCGCGACAAAGAGAAACGACGGCAAGAAGATGCCAAGCGTGGCGGCGACCGCGCCCGGCGCTCCCCCTAGCACGTAGCCAATAAAAGTCGCTGTGGTGAAGAGCGGGCCAGGTGTTAGCTGCCCTATTGCAACGGCGTCGAGCAACTGTTGGTTGGTGAGCCAGCCCAGCCGCTCAACAAAGTCGTTGCGCAGAAAGGCCAGCAGCACATAGCCGCTGCCGTAAAGGACCGCACCAATCTTCAGGAACGTAAAGAAAAGCGTCCAGATGTTGAACGAGGCGAAACCCGCTGCAACTTGCGCCAGCGCGGTTGGCAGGAGTAAGGGAAGCGGAGCCAGTGCTGCTACAGGAGCACGCGAAAGCCACGCGCGCCGGGCGTTTTCGGCCAGCATAACAAGCAAACCGCCGCCGAACAGCAGCAAGATTTCGTTGATGCCAAGCAGATAAAGCGCAAGAATTATCGCACCGACCAGCGCGAGAAAAAGGTTCCTGGCGGCAGTTCTGGTCAGTCCCCAGAGCGCCTGCACCACAATTGCTATAATAACGGGCTTTATACCGTAGAGGAGCCAGCCTGCCTCGGGCGTTGATCCATACGCCACATACAGCGCCGCCAGAATGCCGACTATGGTCGCAGCCGGCAGAATGAAGCAAGCGCCCGCGACGATCAGGCCGCGCCACCCGGCACGAACATAGCCAAGATGGATCGCCATCTCTGTGGAGTTGGGGCCGGGTATAAGGTTAGTCGCGCCTAGCAGGTCGAGAAAGTGCTCGTCCGTAACCCATTTGTGGCGGCGAACGACTTCGTCGCGCATCATGGCTATATGCGCGGCAGGCCCACCAAACCCTATGATTCCCAGCTTGAGGAAGAGGGCAGCAACCTCACGCAACCGGTGAGGATCGTTGGCTGTAGAGGGCGGCACGTCGGGTGTCAAAGCGCGTAATGAGTGAAGATGGAGCGTGCTGCGCCGTTGAGGATCCGGCTGGTCATAGTGGGCCTAAATTAACTTGCTCTCTTTCATCTCTCTCAGCGTGCCCTCGAACGCCTCCAGCGTCTGATCAATATCGGCCTGGGTGTGTGCGGTTGACATAATACCGGCATGGCCTGACATCAAATCGACGCCTCGCCGCATCATGCCGTTTTGTAGCGCGGCTTTTACTTCCGGTTTGTTCGCCTGGCGCAGTGTGAGCGTGTCGGCGCTCGATCGGTCCAGGGTGCCGTCCGCGTTAGCCCGAGCGCCACGCCCCAGCAGGATATGCCAGATAGGGCCGTCGCCATAGACGCAGCTCGACTCGATGTTGAGGCCGGCAATCACCTTATTCATCTCCAGGGTGAGTTGGCGGCCCATGCGGTCTATATATTCCTGCGGCTCACCCGTCGAGGCTTCCTGCAGCATGGCGACGCCTGCCGCCGCGCTCAGAGGATTGGCGTTGAAGGTGCCGGGGTGGTTGATGCGGTGAAAGCGGTTCCATTCAGGGTCGTTGGCACGGAACTCCAGCGCCTGCATCACATCTGCGCGACCTCCTACTGCGCCACCGGGCAGGCCGCCTGCAACAACTTTGGCGAGAGTGGTCAGATCAGGGATTACCCCGGTTTGCTGCTGGACGCCACCGGGCGAGTAGCGAAAGCCGGTGACAATTTCATCGAAGATAACCAGCGCGCCGTGCTTGTGAGCCAGCTCTTTTAGCCCTACAAGGAATCCTTCCGGCAGCGGGATTTGGCCGTAGGATGCGCCTGTTGGTTCAAGGATGACACACGCTATCTCGCCTGGATGCTCGGTAAATGTGCGCTCAACATCAATAAGATCGGTCTGGGCAACGATGACGCCTTCAAGCGTAGACTGTGCGATCCCTACCGAAGACGGCACATTGAACGGAGCCTGGAAGCCCGCGGTCATAGCATCAGACCAGCCGTGAAAATGCCCCTGAAACTTGAGGAACTTCTGGCGGTTGGTAAAAGAGCGCGCCAGCCGAACGGCCATCATGGTGGCTTCTGTTCCTGAGCCTGTGAATTTTACGCGCTCTGCTGACGGCACCAGGCGTTGTATCCATTCTCCCCACTCCACCTCAAGGGGGTGCGAAGCTCCATAATGGGTGCCGCGCATCATCTGCTTGCTGACCGCATCAACGATAGCCGGGTGGCCGTGGCCGAGCAATAGCGCGCCGTGCCCCATCCAGTAATCGATATATTCGTTTCCGTCCACATCCCACTTGCGCGAGCCTTGCGCGTGATCAATATAGATGGGTTCGACATCGCTGCGGTAGCGGTTATCGTGGGTGATACCGCTTGGGAAGACACGCAGGGCACGCTGGTAAAGGGCGTGCGAGTTAGAGTTCATAGCGGAGATAGTTTCTGTCATAGGATGGTTCTCATAGCATGGTTGTGATGAACTCTTTTGCGCCTTCCGGCCCGCGCAGCCGCAGCGTGATCGGTCCTTGGTCAGGCGCGAACGCTAGCTCAAATGTCAGGAAGCGGCAGCATTGGCGCTCCTGCTTGATGAAGACGAGCAGCTTTGCAGCCCAATCGTCGCTGCCTGGAAAGGTGAACTCATAGCCGTCGGCTAACTCAGTTGTTGCTTGCACACCCGACGAGATTTGGTTATCAATCTCTTCCATGCGGTCCGTCAGGTCATGTGCGGACAGAGAGCAGGCAATGGGCAGGTCCGTTTTGACGGTGGTGTCGGACATGCTCTGTATCCCCTCTAGATGCGCTCCTGCCGTTGCGCGGTTAGCTCGTTCTCAACATTGCCGGTGTTGCGGGTGAGCGTTTTGGGTTCCAGCAGAAGGATGTGGGCCTCTTCGGCGGCCACCGGCTTGTGTTCAACACCTTTCGGGATGACGACGAATTCGCCTTCATTCAACAGTATATCACTATCACGCAGCTTTATAGTGAGCGAGCCTTTGATGACGAGGAATAGCTCGTCTTCCTCATCATGATGGTGCCAGGTGAACTCGCCCTGCACTTTAACCACTTTGACATACGAGTCGTTCAGTTCGCCCACTATGCGCGGTGCCCAGTGGTCGTTGAAAAGGGCCAGCTTTTGTTGGAGGTTTACTTTCTCTATCATTGTTGCTTCTCCAGGGTGTTCTAGCATTTCCGCATTCTGTTGGCTGCGTTATTCCAGCGGCACCTTCAACCGCACAAACAGCAGCGGTGGCATATCGTAATTGGCCCAGCCAAACGGGTTCTGAGTTGGCACGTCGGGCGTTATGCGCGGCTCCTCTATGCGGTCCATAACAAGGCCAGCAGAGAATGCCGCATTGAGAAGCATGTGCAGCGGTCTGTGCCAGTAATACTGCTTCAAAGGTTGGTCGGCTATCGCCAACCCTTGCGTTACTTCGGCGGAGAGATAGCGCGATATCTTTAATGAATAGGACGGCTCGCGGTCGTAATTGGCCAGTTCAGCCAGCATTGCAATAGCCTGGCCATTGAAGCACGGGTGCATTACCGAAAATACGAAGCGTCCGCCCGGCTTGACCATGCGAGCTACGGCCCGGAAAAGCGGCTCAATTTCAGGCATATCCATGAGCGCGTTGGTGCACACAGCAGCATCAAATTGCCGCCCGTTCTCCCCGGCGAGCGCCAGCAATTCAGCCTCATTGGTGGCATCGGCAACATGGTACTCTATATTGGCCTGCTGAGTGGTACGCTCCCTGGCAAGCTCAATCAGCCTGGGGCTAAAGTCGGAGGCGACCACATGTGCCCCAAGCTCAGCCAAACGGCGCGAGAATAGACCGTTGCCGCACGCGATATCGAGCACACTTTCACCCGGTCTGATGTCCAGCATCTGCTCGACGACGGGCGCAATGAAACTGGTTTGCCAGCCTCCACCACCGCCAATCCTGCTGTCCCATGCCTCCGCATTGGCGTCCCAGATTGCGCGGGACGCCTCGATCAGGTCTTCCCGCGCGCCCCCACCGTCGTTGTTCGGGCGATCAATATCTGCCATCTATTCCTCCTCACTTGCGGCTTAGAAGGTCGGATGAGTGTACGTATATGTGGAAGTCCATCGGGCTTTATTGAGTATACACAGCCCTCTTCTGTATCGTTCACCAGACAGAAAATCGTGCCCGGACATCGTTGTGTGAAGTCCGGGCACGATTTTCTGTCTGTTGTTGTCTTACCGTACTATTTCTTGAAGAGGCCTACGATGCCGCGCAGCACCAGCAGTGCAATAACACCCGCCAGGCCAAAGAGAGCATAGCCGCGATAGGTTGGCGGCTTCTCGACAACATGACCGCTGGCCGGGACATAACTTCTCATGCGCCACCAGAGGCGAATAATCTCGAAAAATGCCCGTATCACGACCTTGAGGCTTGCGCCCGACTGTTCACCTTCGAGGCGAGGATAGTGGTTGACGCCCACCTGGGTAAGTGTCGCGCCCTGTGCCCTTGCTTTCGATAGAATTTCGGTGTTGATGAGAGCACCCGGTGATTGCAGATTGATGCCCTTGAGCACATCAGCGCGCATGATTTTGAAGGCGCAGTCAATGTCGCGAACGCCGAGGTTGAAGAGAAGAGTCACGGCGAAGCCGAATATCTTGGCGTTGAGCAGGCGGTGTGCCGGGTCGTTGCGCTTGATACGATAGCCTGCCACAATATCATACTCGCCAACGAAGGGCGTGAGGCGGTGAATATCGTTGATGTCGAACTGGCGATCCGAGTCCATGAACATGATATAGTCGCCGGTGGCTGCGTTGAAACCGCTCGTCACGGCCGCACCATAGCCCTGGTTCACAGAGTGGTTCACTATATGAACATGAGAATTCTCAGCGGCGAGCGCCTGCGCAATCTCCAGTGTGCGGTCTTTCGAGCCATCGTTCACGACAATTACTTCGTAGTCGGTGAACGCGGCGGGGAGTACTCTACTTGCTTCCTCTACAACGGCCCTGATGTTAGGTTCTTCGTTGTGAGCGGGGAGGACCAGGGACAGTTTACCTTTCACCCTGTCATCTCCGCTAAAGATGTGATTATTTGTCATTGTACGTTCTAACACTTGGGCCACATTGCCTCCTGAGCAAACGCCTGTACTTCCCATGTTAAGTACTGCGTTATTGAGATTTACTTGTGTGATATTATCTTCATCTGCTAGATATCGCTAACATTACACAATCGTTAAATTGTATCGTATACCGCCGGTATGCGTCAAGCTTTGAAGTGATTATTATACGTAGTACCTTACGGGTTAATTGTTTCTAACTCTCTTCACCTGCCGCATCAGGCGTCGTTACTCGCAGCCAGAGCGTATACAGGCAAAATTCGGGCCATCTGCCACGCTTGTTATGTGTCAATAAGCCGCCGGCAAGTGACAATTACGTTCCCATTTACCGGCGGCTTACTTTGCTCATTTTTCCACAGGAGGGGGGCCCCAGTATTCCGCTCCCCCTGCCATTTCGATTAACTCCTGCCAGTGACCTTGCAGGCCTTCGTCGGTTACGCCGTAGAAGATTCGGAGCGAACCATCAGGGTAACGGCTTACCAGATCGTATCGCAAGACGCCCGCCCGGTGTTCGCGCCGCCAGAGGCCAATCGCGCCGTTAGGGTGCCATGCTATTTCCGCCAGCGCGGGGTCGCCATGCTCGTGCTGAAGGATAGCATAGTACCAGAGCCGGCGGGCCGATTTGCGCGTGACATTGTGTACGGTCGTGCCGTCGCGCAGGTCGCGCATGGTGTGGAACTTCTGCCCGTTGCGCTCTTCAGTGCTGATTATCTCAACACCTGTGGCCGGGGCATCTGCTGCTACGTCGGGATCGCGCTCCGGCACGCCGGCGGCGTTACCCGTGGCTTCTACAGGCTGCGGTGTCTCCTGCTTGCGCCCACGACTGCGGCTTCTGCCTTTCTTTGGAGCTTCCTCTTCGGTCTGGGCTATGGGATCCGCCGGAGGGGCGATCTCTGCCTCGACTTCAGCAGCCTTTTGCGCTTCACTCTTTCTACGCGAGCGGCCTTTCTTCACCGGAGGTGATGTCAGCTCAGGCTCGGCGGCCTCCTCGGTTATCTCGGCCGGTATCTGCATACCAGGCTCGACTTCGGCCTCAACCATAATGGCTTCGGCGGCGGCATCGGTTTCCGTGGCAGCGGCAGTAGGAGCGTCTACCTCCATCTGCTTGTCACGTCTGCGCTGGGTGCGGCTTCTACCACGGGCGGGCTTCTCCGGTTCGGCTTCCACGATCTCCTCGCGGCTGAGGTGTTCCGCCGAAACGGTAGTTTCCATTGGCGTATCAACCTCTTCAGCAGCAAGGGCTTCGGCAGGATCTTCGGCAGCAACCTCAGCCTTGCGGCGTCCACGGCTCCGGCTCGGCTTTGTGGCCGGTGCAGGAGCGGCTTCTACCACAGGTTCGGGCAGCACTACCTCTTTTATTACTGCTACCTCTGCTTCTTCCGGTGTAGCAGGCTGGCGGTCGCGCCTGTTACGGCTGCGGCTGCGTATACTGCGGCTTTCGCTCTTTGTTTCCTCTTCCTCAGGTGTCGGAAGCAGTTCTAGCCCCTCGCCCGGCGCGGCAGGAAGAACTTCCGGCATCTCCATCTCGATTGTTTCAGCCGCGATGGGCGTGGGCATCTCAAGCGGCGGCTCCGGTTCCTGATTGACACCGGAAGGCAGCATTGGCCTGATCTGACCCTTCAGCTTTTCGGGCGGAAGGTTGGAGAACACGGGCGGCCGAACTGACACACGCTCAGCCGCAGGAGGTGGAACAGACCCTGCAGGCCGCTGCTCACGCTGGTCGCGTTGTGTTCGCTGGTTGTTATTGCTCTCCCTGTTATCGCGTTGGTTTCGCTGCTCCTGTGGTTGGCGCGTTTCGGGTGCGGGCGCTTGCTCGCGCTTCTCTTCGCGAGGTGCTCGCCCAACTGTAGGTACCTGCGGTTGCGTGGGCACAGGCACGGCGCGGCCGCTGGGCTGCGTTACGGGTGGGGCCACATCCGGTTGCGCTTGCGGTAGCACCGGCCTGGTTTGCTGAGGCTGAGGCTGGATGGTTGGCTTAGCCATGCCTTCTCTTGCAGCGCCTAGCACCAGGGTAACTATTTCGTCTCGGTTGGCTACAACAGTCTCGCCGCCCTCGCGGATGTATATCTGCCCTGTGGGTGTAAAGGCATACGGTACATCACTGCCCTTCGGCACCATGATAACCAGCACGCCCCGCTCTGCTGTGCCCTTCGTCGAGAACGTGACATCAACAGGCGGCTCGATTGTGCGGCGTATATCTTCCTGGAGCATGTGTATCGCTTCGTTCGGGTGCTCTATACCATGCACGGGCGCGCTCGTGTCGGGGCTTGCTCCTACATATATGGTGCCGCCCTGCGCGTTAGAGAACGCCACAATGTCATGCAGGATCGGGCGTGTACGAGCGGTGCGGCTGATCACTCTCTCGTGGAATGATTGAGTCAAGGTTTGACCTTCCAATCTTGCCTTCTCAACGGATTCCCACGTGCCGCCTGCCCTGTGGGGCCGCTCGCGTGTGAAATCGTTGCTAAGGAAGAGCTCCTTAAGAGCAGCAAACGAGGCTTCCTTAACGAGAACTTCTGTGATGCGTGCGCCAACACCAAGGCGCTTGTTCATGCTGTCGGCCTGCTCGGTGTTGAGAGAGTGGGCATCCGAGCCTTGAATGATGTGCATCCTGCGCGGATATTCCGGTTTAGAACCATTATAAAAGCTCGCGGTGGTACGTCTGCCCGTGACGTCGAGGTCGGTCACTTCGAGAGCGATCAGATTGTGGTCCTGCGTGTAGGCGATCTTGGTTTGCCCACCAAAGGGGAAGCCCTGCATGGCGACACCGTTGGAAGAGTTGGCATGTGCAGCGATGGCGAGGCCACCCGCTGTGGTGATGGCCTGGTAGGCATTCAGCACGTCAGAGGTTGACCCTGCATCGGGCGCCCCCAACAGCATCTTCTCTTCAGGTACGTTCAGGTTGAGGAGCAGATATTCCAGCTTGCGCACGGATGTGTTTTCGGGAAAGATACCGAGGATGTGAAATCCGAATGTAGCGGTAAACTCAAAGCCTGGCAGCACCACGATCTTCGTCAGCAAGCGACGGTACTCGTTCAGGGTTTCGCGCTCTACATCTGTCATGCGCCCCAGGCGTTCCAGCAGGGTGAGGGTTTCGATTTCTCGGTGCATTGCCGAGTAGCCGCCGACGCTGTTATGGTCGGTGAAGGCGATCATATCCAGACCCTTCTCCTCGGCCTTCTTTAATATGTCCAGGTATGATATGCCTGGATCTCGATAGTCGGATGATGCAGGGGTGTGTAGATGGAGGTCCATCTTCTTCCACTCAAGGCCACCACCTGCCGGCCGTGTGCGGGCAATTTCGCGGTCCTGATCAAGCTCCTGTGCTTTGAGGCTGCGCATTCCGCCGCCTGACGGTCCCTCCCGTCTGAAGCTTGTACTGCGACCAATGTTTCTTCTGTTCATGTGTATCAATTCCTTCGCGAGGAAATCAAGTGCAAGGTGCGGGCCAAATTAAATGATGCATTGTCCCGGCTGCCTGTAACGCCTGATTTCTCATTGCCAGGCAGACGCGCGCAATCGGAGGAGGCTACTCCCCTTGTTGTTGCCACTGTTATGTCTGTCTGTGTGTCTATGTACTTCTATATTCGCGAGGCCGGGATTGGCGATTCAACGTTCGTAATGGTGAACTTTGAGTTGGAACCTGCTGTTGTTGCGGGAACAAGATCGGTTACTAGTACGGCTCAGGGCCTAAGACTCAAAGTGCACCATATTGTCATCGTGGGGCGTTGAATTAATTGAAGGGTCTTCGAGCGCGGCTTTCTTGTTACGGCGACCGCTAGCTCGTTTTCCTTCGGAGGCGGCTCTGTTCTCGGAGGAATCGGCTGTTTGCACAGTCGTGATCTCTCGCTCCATGCCGCCCGGTTCAGTGATTATATCTTCTTCCAGGGTCGATTCGGGCTGGTTGGCTTCATTCTCGCCAAGGGCGCCAACAGGTACGGCGGGCTGACTTTCCGCGGGGTGAAGAATCAGAGGGATAATTTGATCCATCGATTCGACCCAGTGGAACTCAATGTCACGTCGCACGGCTCTTGGCAAATCGGCCCAATCGGACTTGTTTGCCAGGGGAGCAATCATGGCTGTGATACCGGCTCTGTGTGCAGCGAGCACCTTTTCTTTCAAGCCACCGATAGCCAGCACGCGCCCGGTGAGGGTAATCTCACCTGTCATGCCAAAATTGCTTTTGACAGCACGCCCTGTAATAGCCGAGATAAGAGCAGTTGCCATGGTAACGCCCGCCGAAGGACCATCCTTGGGGATAGCTCCTTCGGGCAGGTGAATATGCAGATCGGTTTTCTCAAGAGCATCAAGATCGATATTAAGAGTACGTGCTCTAGAGCGCGCAAACGACAGCGCAGCTCGTGCCGATTCCTGCATTACGTCGCCCAGGCGTCCTGTGATTGTAAGCCCTCCATGGCCCGGCATGGTAGCGACCTCAACGGGCAGCAATTCGCCGCCGTGTTCGGTCCATGCCAACCCGGTTGCTACGCCCACCTGGTCTTGCCTGCTCTCAATTTCAGCCCGATAGCGGGCAGAACCCAGGAACTCCTCGAGATTATGAGGTGTGACCCTGACCCTGGTGGTGCGCCCCTGCACCACCTTGCGCGCCGATTTTCGGCAAATGGTCGCCAGCTTGCGATCCAACTCACGCACCCCGGCCTCGCGGGTATAGGTGCGTATGATGGTGTGCAGCATGCGGTCAGGTACTTCCAGGAACCCGGGCTCAAGCCCATGCGCTTCCACCTGCTTTGGCAAGAGGTGTTTGCGCGCGATTTGTACCTTTTCTTCTTCGGTGTAGCCGCTTATCTCTATAACTTCCATGCGGTCGCGTAGTGCACGAGGTATATTGTAGAGAGAGTTGGCTGTCGCGATGAAGAGCACGTCTGATAGATCGTAAGGTACATCGAGATAGTGGTCCACGAAGGTGTGATTCTGGGCTGGGTCCAGCACCTCGAGGAGTGCGGCGGCAGGATCGCCCCGCATGTCAGCCGTCATTTTGTCGATTTCATCGAGCAACATGATGGGGTTGACCGATTCGGCGCTTTTCATCGCGTGGATGATGCGCCCGGGCATCGCGCCGACATATGTACGGCGGTGACCTCGGATTTCCGCTTCGTCATGCACGCCACCCAACGATAGGCGCACAAACTTGCGGTTCATAGCCCGGGCGATTGACTGCCCGAGCGAAGTTTTGCCCACGCCTGGAGGACCGACGAAGCAAAGTATGGAGCCAAGCTGCGCGCTGTGCGCCGCAGAGTGCGAGTTGTTACCCGTCTCCGCGGATTGGGCTAGCCGCTCCTCATTGGCTGTTCGCCGCTTCAGCCTGAGCTGCCGAACAGCCAGGTAGTCAAGGATACGTTCTTTAACTTGCAGCAGGCCATAGTGATCCTCTTCGAGGATTTGCTCGGCCATTGGCAAGTCGATGCGGTCGACCGATCGCTCGGTCCAGGGTAGAGCCAGTATCCAATCAATGTAGTTTCTGAGCACCGTGCTCTCGGGTGAAACGGAGGCCATCCGCTCAAGCCTTGTGACTTCTTTAAGGGTCCTCTGCAAGATTTCCGCAGGGAGACCTTTTCGTTCAACCCGCTCGCGCAATTCCGCGATTTCGTTGCCGCCTTCGCTGGCTAGCTCATCGTGGATAGCTTTGAGTTGCTCGCGCAGATAGAACTCTCGCTGGTTCTTGTCTATGGAAGCGCGTACTTTTTCTCGCACCCTCTGGTCGGTTTCCAGTACGTCGATTGCGTTCGCCAGCACACCCGATACATACTGAAGGCGGTCGCCCTGGTTCAGCATCTCGAGCAACTTCTGGCGCTCCTGCACTTCGGGAACGAGGTGGGCCGCAAGCAAGTCGGCCAAATAGCCGGGTTGGTGAGCGGCACGAATATGCTCAGCAGCATCGGCAGGTATCTTATTATTCAGGCCCGCATATTTACCGAACATATCGGCGAGTTCGGCCACCAGGGCATTGGTCTCGCGTCCTGCGGCCACCTTCTCAGGCAGATACTCAATCTGCGCCAGGAGCACATCGCCATCCTGGTTTACCGAGTTAATCTTGACTCTGCGTAATGCTTCGACTTCTATCTGAAGGGTAGCGTCGGGCTGCCCGCGTCTTGCCTTCACTTCGACAAGAGTACCTACTGAATAGAGTTCCTCCGGCGAGGGATCATCCTGCTCGCCATACTTAATAGCAACTACTACCAGCCGCTGATCCCCCTCGGCCGCCATGTTGGCGGCATTCAGGGAGCGGATGCGCCCAACTGTTATATTAACGATCGTCCTGGGAAAAACTACTACGTTTCTAAGTGGCAAGAGGGGGATTTCTACCCTCTCACTTGCTGCGTCGTTTGGCATAAGCGCCTCTACTGTTGAAAGCCAGCGTGGATCACATTGATCCAAGAAACTGTGCACTGTGTCACATGGACCCTGTAAGGGTTCTTTCTGGCCTGCCCGAATTACTAATAAACCTCTATGGTTACCCGGTGCCCCCGGTCCTTTGTTTAAGTATAACACAAAGATTGCGGGCTAGTCTATGCATTTGTAGTATCAAAGTCCTAATACCTTTAGGCGAAAAGTATAACGATATGTAGTACCTCCTGTTGGTAATAGGGCTGGGGTGCTATAATCTGCTATTCATTTCATGGAGAAAATATGATGAAGACCAAACACGATTCCGCGCTTTCAGGTGTAACCGTCGAGGAGGCTCTTGCCGCAATTCTTTCCAACTTCGCACCTCTTGATGCAGTAGAGGTGCCGCTGGAGGAGACGCTGGGATTGGTGCTGGCCGAAGATGTGTCAAGCGATATTGATATACCCCCCTTCGACAATTCGTCCATGGATGGCTTCGCGGTACGGGCGGCTGATACCGCCGGAGCGAGCGACAGTACGCCGAGCCGTTTGCGGGTGGTTGGCTATTTGCCCGCGGGAGGCGCGCCGGGACCTGATGACCGCGTGGAGGAGGGTACGGCCTTCCGCATTATGACAGGAGCGCCTGTACCGCCGGGTGCTGATGCGGTCGTGCGATTCGAGGACACGAACGAGGGCAGGGTGCTGGACAATCCAACTTTGCAGCCCGGCGAATCGCGAGCAGCGCCCTCTCGGACGGGCGAGGATGTGATCATTTACCGGGGCGTAGGTGAAGGCGTGAATGTGCGCTCGGCAGGCGGTGATGTCAAGCAAGGTGAGCTTGTGCTGCGCGCAGGCGTGACCATCAGACCCGCCGAAGTGGGTGTGCTGGCGTCGGTGGGCAAGGCAATGGTCCGCGTACACAGGCGGCCCAGGGTGGTCGTGCTGGCAACCGGCGACGAGCTTGTAGACGTGGACGAGAAGCCCGGACCGGGGCAAATACGCAACTCTAACGGCTATTCGGTGACGGCACAGGTGCGCTCGTGGGGCGCTGAGGCACACAATCTTGGCGTGGCCCGAGACAACCGCGAGCATCTGGTCGCGAAACTGGAAGAGGCGTTGCGCCTCGAGCCTGACTTAATCATTACTTCGGCGGGGGTATCGGTCGGCGATTATGACATTGTGAAAGAAGTGTTGTTGTCGATGGGCACAATCTCCATGTGGCGTGTGAGGGTTAAGCCGGGCAAACCGCTGGCATTTGGGCGGTTGGGTGAGCGTGGCGTGCCGTTCCTGGGGCTGCCGGGCAACCCGGTCTCCAGCATGGTGAGTATGGAGCTATTCGGGAGGCCGGCCGTTATGAAGATGTTCGGCAAAAGCAGGTTGCATCGGCCTGTGATAATGGTGCGCGCCCTGGAATCCATCGAAAGCACGCCGGGACGTGAGAACTACATTAGAGCAATAGTCAGCAAGGATGGCGCTGACTACGTTGCTCGCTCTACTGGAGCGCAAGGCTCGGAGATACTTACTTCCATGTCGAGGGCTAACGCCTTCCTCATAGTCGATGAGAGCGTGCGAGTTGTGGAGACAGGCGACCACGTGCGGGCGCTGATGCTGGACTGGCCGGAAGAGGTCTTTTAGCGGAAGGTCGGGGCGGCTCTTCTGATATAATCGCTGCGCATAAAGTTGCGCGGCCGCTAGCTTGCAGATTTACCAATACAACCATGAGGAGTATAGAGCCATGCGCGTACTGTTTACCAGTCAACCCGGTTTTGGTCATTGGCATCCACTTGTTCCGGTTGCCCAGGCGTTAGAGGAAGCAGGGCATGAGGTCGCGTTTGCAACCTTGCCGAAATTTTCTTCGACTATTGCCGCCGGTGGGTTTCGAGCTTTCCCGGCGGGCGCGGACGAGACGGCTGAGGAGTTGAAGGAGCGCAAGGCAAAGCAGGTATCGCTAGAGCAGTTTGAGCAGGCTCGCTTCATGTGGACCGATGTCTTTGCGGGAACCAGAGCTGAGAGCAGCATGCCCGATTTGATGGCTATTGCACAAGAGTGGCAGCCCGACCTGATCGTGCGGGACATGATAGAATTCGGCGGGTATATTGTGGCCGAGAGTTTGCAGCTACCGCATGCAGCTTTTCACGTGGCGGCTTTCAGGCCACAACTTCATATGGCGATTCGCCCGCAGATCAGCCATTTGCGTGCCTCCGCCGGTTTGCCTCCCGATCCCAATCTGGATACGTTGTACCGCTATTTGCTGCTAAGCCCGTTTCCTCCGAGCTTTCAGGATCCAGCCGCTCCATTTCCACCCACAACACACGCGATCCGCCATATTGGCTTCAATAGCTCAACGGGCGAACAATTGCCCGATTGGGTGCGCGACCTGCCGGAGCAGCCGACTGTATACGTTACGCTGGGCACTGTGTTTAACAAGATGAAGAATATCTGGCAGGCGGTCCTTGAAGGATTGGCGGGCGAGCCTATCAACCTCATCCTCACAATAGGACACGACGGAGATCCAGCGGAGTTCGGTCCTCAACCTGCCAATGTGCACATCGAGCGCTACATCCCGCAGAGCTTGCTTTTGCCATATTGCAACCTGGTCATCACGCATGGTGGATCAGGCACAACCAAGGATGCGCTGACACATGGGCTGCCGATGGTGATTATTCCTGTAGCAGCCGATCAGTACGCGAACGCCGCGAGAAGTGCGGCTCTCGGCGTGGCACGGGTCGTACCATCCGACATGCGCACGCCCGAGGCTATCAGGGCAGCAGCACGCGAGGTACTGGGGAATTCGCTCTACAGGCAGAACGCCGAGCGTTTGCGGGACGAAATCGCCGCATTACCGGGCATGGAATATGCGGTGTCTTTGCTCGAACAGCTCGCGCTGGAGCGGCGTCCCATGCTGGCAGCACGAGACGAATAGCGGTTCGTGTCTGGAAACGACCAGGTGTTGCTCATACACAACAGGAGAAAACATGCTAGATCAGAATGACTACAACAAGCGGCTGATTCACGAATTCAGGGCTGAGCGCGGCAAGAGCGGCGGCACAATGACGGGCAGGCCGTTGCTTTTGCTGACCACCACCGGGGCAAAGAGCGGCCAGACTCACACAACGCCAATGATGTTCATTGCCGACGGCAACCGTCTGCTTGTGATAGCTTCAAACGCCGGTGCGGAAAAGGCTCCCGATTGGTACCATAACCTGCTGGCCCACCCCGAGGTCACGGTGGAGGTGGGAGCCGAAACATACGACGCGACCGCTGTTGTGCTTGAAGGCGAAGAGCGCGACAAGCTGTGGGCTATGGTAACCGAGCAGTACCCATTCTTCGCCGAGCACCAGGAGAAGGTCACGCGCCGGATCCCTGTGGTCGCGCTGGAACGCGGCGCAAGCTAGATCCGCGTGATGCCCCCAGCCCATATACTACTTCTGTTTCAGACGGAGGGTCAGTGCGGTTGGGCTGGTGCTCACCGTGTCGAGGTCGAGATTGCTGCCCGCCAGGTTGGCTGCGAGGGTCTGGTTTAGCTCCTCGATGATCAGGTTGTTGTTTACATAGTCAACGGCGCTTTTGATCTTATCTTCGAGGTTGAACGGCAGCATATCTATGGGCACGTTGAGATCGCCTAACTGCGGTGCTCCCACCATCGTCATTACCATGTGACCGTCCTGGGTAGATATGCGGTTGGAAATGCCTGCGTTCACATCAAAATTGATGAATCCGGCGTCCACCCTGAAGTCGGCGTGCATATCGAGGCGGTTATTTACGTTGGAATCTAGTTGCAAGTTGGTAAGAGTAAGACCGTCTATTCCCGTCGGATACGCGCCGTTGATTTTCTTCGCGGCCTCGCTGTTCAGGTAATCTTCCTCTACGACCACAGTGACGGCGGCATCGCCTGCGGTCGGCTGCGATATTACGGGTATGGCACGGGCGGCCATCAGGGACACCGCCACGGTAAGCAGCACCCCCAGGAGCAGGCCCGTAAGGCAGCCGAATGCGCAGCCGAGGCCGGGTATTCTTCTTGTAGTCTCTCCGCGGAGTAGTGGCATGAAGTATTGCCCTGGGGACGGTATTCGGTACTATGTAGCGCGCAATCGGTTGCCTGTAGGCTTAAGGGTATCCGCGCCGAGCAAGACGCGGTCGCTCTTATTCTGCCAGCCTGCGGTTGAGCCAATCGACAAGATCGGCATGCTGGATACACATGATCTTCTTGCCTTGACGCTCTGCTTTTAAGTCACCATTCCGTGCTGCATGCATGATTACTTCCAGGCTGGTGCCCAGGAGTCGTGCCGCTTCTTCGGGCGTATATTCGTCCTGGAGTAGATCAACATGTGCTCTGTCGTGGGCGTGCAGCCATTTATGCAGCTCAAGTGGATCGGTAGGTGCAGGCTCGCCGTCCTCCTCAATAAAGCCGATACGTGTGCCCTTGTCCATATCGTCCAGCGGCGTGACTTCCTCGCGTGCTCCGATTTCGTTTCTGCGTTCTTCCATCTGTCCACCCCTTTGGAATTGGATTATGGGTCTACCGCTTACTGCTCGTCATAATATATATACGAGCAGCAAGCACAAAACGCTACGATTACGCCGAGATTCTCGCCAACCAATCTTTAGGGTTGTGCAGTTCGTCCAGGGTTGGAACCATTTCGGGGCCTTCCCAGATGCGATTGGCGACCTGAATACCATGAGTGGCTACTATGCTATTGATGAAGGTTTCGCCCAACTTGTACTGTTCCATCTTGATAGCGAGGCCCGTTATCCGAATAAAGAGCTTTTCGATGGAGCTACGGCGCTCGGCTCTCTGCTCAATCCGTTCCTTGATCACGTTGTAGCTCGGAAGCAGCCGCTCGCCAACCGCGTTCATGATGTAGTTCGAGTAGCCTTCGATGATCGACATGAGCGCCTGCAGTTTACTGAATAGGGCGCGCTGCTCAGGGCTCATTACCATTTCGACCCAGTTTTCGCCGTTGCTCATGTTTGCGCGCGCTCGGTCGAGCAGGCCCTTCGCGCCGCTTACCCCCGACCCAAAGTTGAGCAGGTCATCCGTGAGGTGGCCGAAATACTCTTCCAGCAGCTCGTTGAAGTACACGCGAACCCACGGGTATGCCTCGAACTCGTAGGCGTGAGTGGTTTCGTGCAGGGCTATCCAGAGGCGGAAGTCGTCGCTGTTGAGCCCAAGCTCGGTGCACACACCACTGATGTTCGGCTCTACGAAATAGAGGCGGCCATCTGTGACGGGTTCTTTCCCCAGCAGGGATAGATCGTACTGGCCCAGCACGCGGCGCGCAAGATAGCCCAGCAGCGCACCAAGCTGGCTGCTCAGGAGTGTCTGGCTGACATCGCCCATCAAGAGGGTGCCGAGGTTGCCCGGGCTGTTTACCTTCCTGTAGATTGCCTCGATTGGCTCGAATAGCTGGCGGAAGTTGGTGATGTTCGCGTCAATCCATTCGTTGCGAGTGAAGGCGTCGATTTTATCGACAGGTGCGGGGAGTGCGCGGCCCATCTCCTGGGTGATAAGGGGGTAGCAGCGCGCCACCATACCTCTATAGTACTCTTCCCATTCTGCGTGCCACGCATCGCTCGCAGGCTCTTCGTTTACGATCTGGCGCGCCATACGCCGCACGCGTTCCCATTCCAGCAGGCCGGGTACGCCATCACGGGCATATTGCTTCTGCTTTGTGTTCGCCCATACAAGGCCAAGCGCTGCGCCGGCGAGCAATCCGATGCCGAGCAAGCGTGGATTGTACTTCTGTGTTGTAGTTGACATAATTACTCCAATCCGTCAGGGCCACGCAAGCGGAAGTAGCAGCCCGTAAGGTACTATAAATCTTAGGGTGGTGAGCGTCAAGAGCGCCATGACGGTAGCCGTTGCTGGTATACTGGAGAGTACCGAGTACCTAGTACCGAGTTGTCAACGATGGCGGTCGGCGGTCTGCCGTCGGCGGTCATACGGAGTACGGAGTACGCAGTAGCTCACGCAGCACAAAGTTCAAACATAGGAGAGCAGTTAGAATGAGCGCCCCAACAGGCATTACACCAGAGTTCTTTTACAGTGGAATGAACATCAACGAATATATCAATGGCATGACGAAGAATCGCGAGCTGTTTGAGGAGAATTATCGCACCTTTGAGATGGACGGAGAAGAGGTGGCCGCATTCCGCGAGGTGGAGCAGCCAACGCATGTGCTGGTGCTGACCGAGGACTGGTGCGGTGATGCGATGCGCTACTTGCCTGCCCTCGTGCGTCTGGCCGAGACCGCACAGCGCTGGGATGTGCGCATTTTCTACCGTGATGCACACCCTGATCTGGCGGAGAGGTGGTTGAAGCAGGGCAAGCACCGCGCTATTCCGGTGCTGGTGTTCCTTGACGAGAATTGGAAGGAGTATGCTTGCTTTGTCGAGAAGCCGGCTCTGGTTTACGCTGAAGAGTTAGCTGCCCGCGCTATCTTCGCCGACGATAATTCCGACCTGCCCGATGCGGCATTGCCCGCCGGTGAGATGAGCCAGTCGACACACGACCTCTTCGCCCCATATATGCGCGGCTTTCGCCTGGAGAACACAAACAGGTGGCAGCACCTCTTTATAAGCGAGCTAACGCAGCGCATGGGCAGCGCCACCACAAGTGATGCTGTTGGCGCAGGCTGCTGGTAGTGCCAGTTACTCCTGGCTAAGAGCCTGGTCCAGATCTTCAATAATATCTTCCACGGCCTCTATGCCCACCGACAGGCGTATGAGGCCGGGGGAGATGCCCGCGGCTTCGCGCTCTTCGTCGCTCTGATGGGTGTGAATCATGGAAGCAGGGTGCGTGATGAGGGTATGTGTGCCTCCCAGGCTTACGGCAAGGGTGCAGATTTCCGTCCTGCCTATCATGCGGTATGCAGGATCGAAGCCGCCCTTCACATCGAATGTGACCATACCGCCGAAGCCGCCTTTCATTTGACGTAAGGCAAGCTCGTGCTGTGGGTACGAAGGAAGCCCAGGATAATACACACGCTCTACCGAGGGGTGGCCCTCAAGGAAGCGTGCCACTTCTATGGCGTTACTGTTGTGGACGCCCATCCTGAGTTGGTATGTCTGCAGGCTGCGCCTGAGGAGCCATGCCTCGAATGGGTGCAGCACCGGGCCGTACAGCCGCAGATACTCCCAGCACCGATCCATCAATTCCTGTGAGCCCATGAGCGCACCGGCGGTCACATCCGAATGGCCGCCAAGATACTTGGTCGCGCTGTGCAGCACAATATCGTATCCCAGCTCCAGCGGCTGCTGGTTGTAGGACGATGCGAAGGTGTTGTCGGTAATCGCGACGGCTCCGACCGAGTGCGCTATATCGGCTGTTGCGCGCAGGTCGGTCAGTTCAAGGGTAGGGTTGGTGGGCGTTTCGGTATATACCACCTTAGTGTTTGGGCGTACTGCCCTGGCGAAAGCGTCAGTGTCCCGCTGGTCAACCAGGGTAACTTCGACGCCGTAGCGCGGCAGAGTATGCTGGACCATCGTCATTGTGGCGGTGTAATGGGCGGTTTGCGCCACCACATGATCGCCCGCCGAGACGCTGGACATAATGGCGATGGTCATGGCCGCTGCTCCTGAGCCAACAGCTAACGCGGCCTCAGACCCCTCCAGGTCGGCCAACATCAGCTCTACCTGCTTTGTATTGGGGCTTCCATAGCGGGTATAGAAGGTAGCTGGAGCAACCTCTGAGGCCAGCACAGCGCCCTCTTCGGGTGATGCTAATTGGTACGTGCTGGTCTGGTAGATGGGCGGTGTGACAGCGGCAGTGCCGTCGGCCTCGTGCGCTCCGTGGATAAGGCGGGTTTGGATCCTGAGTTTTGATTGTTTGCTCATACGGCTCCCTTGTATGGAAGTTTAGTTGTACGGCCGGTGTATCATCTGGTCGATTGCCGGGTACTATGCGCCCACTTCTCGCATAGCATCGTTCATTTCACTTTCCACGTTGAGATCATCAACGTCCCAGGTGTGGTCGCCCACGCTTGGCGTAATAATGTGGTTCTGTTCATCAACAAAAACGATGTGCGGCTTAAAGCCCGCCAGTTCTTCCTCAGGAACAGAAGCCGAACACATGATAATGAGCTTATCGCCAGGATAGCCCAGGCGCGCTGCCGCTCCGTTAAGCCCGATAATACCTGAGCCTGCCTCGCCCTCGATCGCATAGGTTTGGAAACGCGAGCCGGTGGTGACGTTCACCACGTGCACCCACTCGTAAGGCAAGATATTGGCTGTTTCCAGCAGGGTGCGGTCAATCGTAATGCTGCCTACATAGTGGAGGTTTGCTTCTGTAATATATACGCCATGTATTTTCGACTTGCACATTGTTCGCATCATTTATTTATGCACTCTCCTGAAGTTGCCCGTGATGAAATGTAGCGCTTAACTATATCATTCCCCCGCCTGATTGACTAGTTTGGCCGCAGACGGCAGCGGGGCTGATGCAAAGTCGGAATTGCTGGCCAACTGGCCACCACCTGGACTTTGTCATTCTGAACGCAGTGAAGAATCACTAACCCTGGCAGATTGCTATGGAGATTGATTCTTCACTCTGTTCAGAATGACACCGCCAAGAGAACACGCCCCAAACCGACTTTGCATCAGCCCTGCCGTCGGCGGTCAAGGGCTACCAACCCCACTTCCTGAGTCCCCATGGATGTGTATAACTTTGGTGTTTGCTACTTGCTCTCGATCCCAGGAAGCTCTATACTCAAGTCACTTCGGAAATACAGGGACGGTGATACGGACGCCAAGCTGCTTCGTCAGCGAAAGTAGAAGTATCAGGCTTTACAAATAGAGGTTTGCAAGCGGCTTTGCCGGGCGCAGACGGAAGTTGGTAAGGTTAGAGGCCTCGGCCTCGCGTTCAGGAACGAGCGGTAACAAACTCGCGCAAGCGGGGACCATAAGAGGCTTCGGCTTCAGCGGTCTACCTACCGGGCCAAGTATGAATGAAGAAACAGAGACCTAGACGATCCGCAAGGACTGTTTAGGTCTTTCTGTTTGCCCGGAATTACGACCGCTGACGGCAGACCGCCGATGGGAGGGGTCGGATGTCAGGTGTCGGGTGCCAGGGATAAGGATTTACGTACTCACCGCAGAGAGCGCAGAGGTTCGCTGAGGGTTTTAACGTCTAGCGAGTGCTAAGATGAGAGAGTAAGCGGCACTTGGCGGTATGTCGTCAGCGGTCATACGCAGTACGCAATACTAAGTACGTCCCTACCCCTCAGCCTCGTATGCCCGGTGCAGGATTTCCAGCCATTCTTCTTTGGGCACCTTTATGAAGGCTGCCACTACGTTCGGATCAAAGAACTTGCCGGCTTCTTCTTTTAGAATGGCTATAGCTTGCTCATATGTGCGTGCTCGCTTGTAGGGACGTTCAGAGGTGATAGCGTCGAACGCATCAGCAACCGCGAAGATACGAGCGTCAAGCGGTATCTCTTTGCCTTCCAGGCCATAGGGATAGCCGGTTCCGTTGTACCGCTCGTGATGATAGCGTACGATGGGCAGGGCGTCCTTGAGGAACTCTATGTTCTTCAGCATCCTGTAACCAAGCTCAGGGTGGGCGCGCATCTCCGACCACTCTACCGCGTCCAGGGGGCCGGGCTTGCGGAGGATGGCATCGGCGACACCGATCTTACCCACGTCGTGCAAGAGCGCACCCTGCTCGATAGTGCGAAGGCGCTGAGGGTCTATGATGCCGACAGCTTTTGCCAGGCGCATCGTAAGCGCCACCACCCGGCTGCTATGCCCTCTGGTCGCCGTGTCACGCGAATCGAGTAGACCTGTGAGCGCCTGCAAGGTCGCCTGGTACGTATTATGTAGCTCCTCATAGGCTCGCTTGAGTAGGTCGGTCTTCTTTCGCTCGGCTTCATAGAGGCGCACGTTTTCGACTGCGACCGCTGCTGTGTCGGCCATAGCTTCGAGCAGCTTACGATCATCGGCATCGAAGTCCTCGCCGGTTACTTTGTCAATAACCTGAACAACACCCGTGATACGGTCTTGCACCCGGAGTGGAACGCAAATCAGCTTGTTTATCGCTGATCGCTTGTTGCCGTTGTTCTGTGATGCGAAATAAGGACTGCGGCTGACATCGTTCTCCACGTAGGGTACGCCACTGAAGGCGACCATACCCGGCACCGTGCGCTGGTCAATCGGCAGAACAGCGCCCTTCAGGCCGACGGTTGCACCGCCGGAAGTGACTTCGCACTTCATCTTCTTGCCCTCGGCATCGGCCAGCATAAGAAAGCCGCCTCGTGCATCAACCATCTGGGCAGCCGACGCAAGAATCTGATCGAGCAAGAGGTCCAGGTCTGTGATCGAGTTCAGCGAGCGCACGATTTCATAGAGACGCGAAAGACGTTCCAGGGAGGACGATTCGGTTATGATAGGGAGCGGTCTTGTCTGCAGTTGCAGTAGTTGCTCTCTCTGACTTGTGTCCAAACCGTTCGCATTATCTGGCATAAACTCGCTCAATTGTTGGCTTGTTGTGCTCGGGCTAACAGGCACGGCAACATTTGCTACTCGATAACGGCAGGCGCTCGTGACGGTGCTATATCACTACAGGCATAAGTTGCCTTACCCGCTTGGCTCAACGTGAAAATGCAGCCTGATGCGTGCCGTAAAATATGCGCACAGAGCCTATTTCCCGTAAACAGATTATAGCAGGTATGTAGGAGCAGGGACAGGCTGGGACATAGGATTTTGATACTATATACAGGTAGGGTAAGGTACTAAACCGCTGCATAAAACATTGTACTAATGTATAAATAGTGAATTATATAAAGTCATATATTGAGTACTATTGTGCAGGGATGCAAAAGGCCCCGAATGGTTGTTCGGAGCCTTCTTTGCGCGTACAATGTGGGGTGGGCGGTGAGGGGCTCGAACCCCCGACCTCGTCGATGTCAACGACGCGCTCTAGCCAACTGAGCTAACCGCCCGTGCCCATAATTATAGTCCATGGGCGCGTGGAGTGTCAAGCTTGCGCTTGCTCGTACCTATCGCCTGTGACCGGGCAGAAGGGAGCGTTATGGGCGTTTCTCTTCCAGGAACAGTGCTAAGGAGATAGAATCTATGCCTAACGGCGCATCAACAGCAGTAGATTGGCAGGTGCTCAACGACGAGTGCGTACGCCACCTTCAGAATCTCATCAGGCTCGATACAAGCAATCCGCCCGGTAATGAAGCGTTAGCTACCAAATATATCCGGCAGCAGCTCGAAGCGGAGGGGATCGCGTGTGAGATAGTTGAATCGGTACCCGGCAGGGCCAACCTGAGGGCCGTATTGAAAGGAGATGGTTCAGCGCGCCCGCTCCTGCTGATGTCGCACACGGACGTGGTTCCGGTCGAGCCCGAATACTGGACACGACAGCCCTTCTCGGGCGACATAGCGGATGGCTATGTATGGGGCCGTGGGGCAGTTGACATGAAACAGTGGGGCGCATGGCACCTGACAATCTTTCTGGCCCTTGCCAGGGCGCGCACTCCACTCAAGCGCGATATTGTGCTGCTCGCGACCGCTGACGAAGAAGATGGCTCGTATATGGGGATGCGCTGGCTCGCGAAGGAAATGCCTCACTGGCTCGATGGCGAGTATGGCTTGAGCGAAGGTGGCGGAGGCGAGATGCAGATAGACGGCAAATCTTTCTTTCCGTGCCGGGTATCGGAGAAGGGCGCGTGCAGGTTCCATGTTCGTGCGCATGGGTCGCCGGGACATGCCTCACGACCTCATAGGGACAATGCCATAGTAAAGCTCGGTACCGCACTGGAGCGACTGGGCAACACGCCGCTGCCTTTCCAACCCGATGATGCCGTGCGCGGTATGCTCGAAGAGATGCTTGGCGAATCGGCTGAAGGTAAAAAGATGATAGCCGATCTGCTGAATGAGGCCACGTTCGAGGAAACGCTGCTCAATGCCCCATTTACCCCCGCGATGAAGACCGCCCTGAACGCGCAACTTCACAATACAGCCACACCGACCATACTTCACGCGGCGGGCAACCGCATCAATGTGATACCGTCCACCGCACAGGCTAGCTTCGATGGCAGGACACTGCCGGGGGCGACCGCTGAAAGCTTTGCCGCGGAAGTGCGGGCCGCGATGGGCGAAATACCGGGCGTTGACATCGAGGTGTACGAGTATTGGCCCGGCTCGGCCAGCAGCTTCGACACCGAGCTTTTCCGCATTATGAAGGACGTGACACGCGAACTAACAGGCGCGGGGCTTGTGCCTTACATGGCAACAGGCGCGAGCGATGCCCGGTTTGCCGAGCCGCTCGGGGTCCATGTATACGGCTTTGGGCCAATGCGAAGCGATCCCGGTGCAAGCCCAACTGATCTGATGCACGCTCACGACGAGCGCATTTCACTGGCGAACGTAGATCTGGGTTTGAGGGCCTTGTGGGAAACGGTAGCGCGCATAGCGACCTGATACCGGGCAGGGTTAAGCAGCGGCAAAAGAGGGGTGCAGCAGAACGTTCCGCTGCACCCTTCTCGCTGTTCCACGGCACGCAGATTGCAAAGAGAAAGCAATCCTGCGTTTGGTTAGAGAAGGGAGCTGCTGTATGGGACCTAAAGACATATTTGGATTGATAAAGGACACGTTCAAGGAGTGGAGCGAGGACAAGGCAGCGCGCCTGGGTGCGGCCCTTGCCTATTACACCATATTCTCGATTGGGCCTTTGCTGCTTATCGCCATTTCTATAGCTAGCCTGGTCTTTGCGAATGCACAGGAACAGATTGTAGGGTCAATCTCCGGCGTGGTCGGCCAACAGGGAGGCGAGGCTGTAACCGGCATTATTGAGAACAACAACAAGGGCGGCGGGAGCATTATCGCTACGATTATCGGCATAGTTGTTCTGCTATTGGGCGCATCAGGTGTCTTTGGACAGCTCAAAGATGCTCTCAATACAATCTGGGAGGTTAAGCCCAAGGAGGGGCAGGGCTTCCTCAAGACCATAAAGGACCGCTTTCTGTCGTTCACAATGGTGCTGGGTACGGGCTTTTTGCTGTTGGTTTCGCTGGTGATTAGCGCGGCTGTGGCTGCGGTCAATGTGTGGCTCAACAGCTTTTTGCCGGGCGGCGTGATAGTTGGGCAGGCGCTAAACTTCCTGCTTGCGTTTGCGGTTGTTACTGTTATGTTCGCGCTGCTTTTCAAGTATCTGCCTGACATAAAGATCGGGTGGAAGGATGTCTGGCTCGGCGCGGCGATTACGGCTCTGCTCTTCTCGCTGGGCCAGTTCGCGCTGGGGCTGTATCTGAGCATGGGCAACGTTGGAACGGCATTCGGGGCCGCAGGCTCACTGGTGATCGTGCTGGTCTGGATTTACTACTCGGCACAGATCCTCTTCTTTGGGGCCGAATTCACCCAGGTCTACACGAACAGATTTGGGTCGAGGGTTCAGCCTGCCGACAACGCCGAGTCTGTTACCGAGGAAGATCGTGCCCAGGAAGGTATACCCTCAGACGACAAGGGCAAGCCAGGGGAGCGGAAAGCAACCAAGCGAAAGCTGAAATCATCTCCCTGGTTCAGTAACTGACATTTCCGGGTAAACAGGCAGCAAACGCCCTGCACTGCAATCCACCGCCTATCAACTCCATCTTGGGGGCTAGAGCCTATTCATTCTCGCAGAGGGGGTGAAGGGGCACTCCCCTGCCGGGGGATGGGGTGTCCCCATTCTTCCCTTCCTCATAGACTCCCCTCCCACACTTGGGAGGGGTATGAGCGAAGCGGGGGGCGGTGGGTCTTCCCTTACCTGGATGTTACATTGCTGCATCCGTAATCCGCCCACTTACCGAGAAGATGAGTTGATAGGCAGTGGGTTGCAGTGTATCCTATATGGACATGAATAAGCGCATAGCGCGCTGCGACTTTACTGTTAGCCCTGCAGCAGGCGTTCTATATCTTTTGACCTGTATATTTTAGAGAGAAGAGTATGCCGAATAAGATAGAAGTGATTATCGGAGATATTACCGAGCAGCATGTGGACGCCATTGTGAATGCGGCCAACGAGTCGCTGCTGGGCGGTGGCGGGGTAGACGGTGCGATACACCGAGCGGCCGGACCTGGGTTGCTGGAAGAGTGCCGCACAATCGGCGGCTGCCCCACGGGAGAGGCGCGCATCACCCGTGGGTATAACCTGCCCGCTAAATGGGTGATCCACACGGTTGGTCCTGTGTGGCACGGCGGCGGGCAGCATGAGGACGATTTGCTAGGGCGCTGCTACCGCTATTCGCTGGCGCTCGCCAAGAAGGTGGGCGCCCGTACTGTCGCCTTCCCGTCCATCAGCACAGGAGCCTTCGGCTTCCCCGTGGAGCGGGCGGCAGACATTGCAATCAAGGAGATAGCGGCTTTCCTGGGCGGCAACAGCGAGATAGAGCAGGTAACGATGGTCTGCTTCAACGAGCCAACCTACAACGCTTATCAGAACGCGCTCAAAGCGTGGGCAGCAGGATAGCACGATGCAGGCTTTCATATTTGATATGGATGGGGTCATCGTTGATAGTGAGCTTCACTGGCAGTCGGTAGAAGGCTTTTTCCTGCAATCTCTCATACCGGGTTGGACGCAAGCCGACCAGGGGCGGATTATCGGCCTCAGCCAGAGTAACCTCTATACTCTGCTCAACACGGAATACGGCTTCACGGGCGATAAAGATGCCTTCGCGGCCGAGTATCACACTATGGCCGAGTCGATCTACCGGGACAAGGTGGCGTTGCTGCCCGGCTTCCTGGACTTGATCACGCTCTTGCGAGCGAAAAGAGTGCCGGTTGCCCTGGCGTCGTCCTCTCCCCGCGCCTGGATCGAGCTGGTGCTGGACAAGTTCGACCTGCATGACAAGTTCGAGATGGTGGTGAGCGCACAGGAAGTCGGCGGCGAAGGCAAGCCCTCCCCTGCGATCTATCTATACACGGCTGAAAAGCTAGGGGTCGAGCCGCAAAGCTGCGTTGTGCTGGAGGACTCCAGGAACGGTGTTATATCGGCGCGTAACGCAGGCATGTTCTGCATCGGTCTCCGTAATGGCTTCAATGAGGAGCAAGACATCTCCGCAGCCAACATCATTGTAGAGGGCATCGCCGGAATAGATTGGACGTTCCTCAGCACACTGTAGCCTGGACAACAGACAAGCACCAGAACTTTGCACCAAACGGCGTGCGGGCTGCGTATAACAGAACGGTAAGACTATTATGCCGGAACTGGAAACCTACAATCTGAGCGCAGGACGCCGCTAATGGGCCATGTTGTGGTGGTAGGGGCCGGGCTTGGTGGTATCGCGACGGCAGTGCGCCTGGCGCGAGCCGGGCATCGTGTTACCCTCCTTGAGAAGAACAGCACGCCGGGAGGCAAGCTAAATCTGGTGGAGGTGGGCGGCTTTCGCTTCGATACAGGGCCGTCCCTCGTCACTATGCCTGGCGTGCTCGGCGATACTTTCAGGGCAGCGGGCAGACGCATGGAAGATTATCTGTCGCTCGACCAACTCGATCCGATCTGCCGCTACCGCTGGCCGGATGGATCGCGCTTCGACATGTCGCCCAATCTGCCCAGACTGGTGTCCGAGATGGGCAACTTTTCGCCGGACGATGTTACCGCCCTCTTTCGCTTCCTCGCTTACGCACGCACTCTGTTCGAGCGGGCAGGCCCGATCTTCCTCCTGCGAGAGCGGCCTCGGCTGCGCGATCTCATATCACGCAGAGCCATAGATGCTGCGCGTATCGACGCTCATCTGAGCATGGACCGTGTTGTGCGCCGCTTCTTCCGCGACCCTCGCATGGTGCAGCTATTCGACCGCTACGCCACATACAGCGGCTCGTCACCCTACCAGGCGCCGGCTACATTGTCGATGATACCCTATATAGAGATCGCCGGTGGAGGGTGGTATATCAAGGGCGGCCTTTACAGGCTGGCTGCTGCGCTTATGGGGATAGCGCGCGAGCTAGGGGTCAATTACCAGTCCGAGTGCGAGGTAGCAGAGATACTTGTGAACGACCCCGGCGGGTGGCGTGGAGCAAGAGCGGCGGGCGTGCGCATAAAGGGCGGCAGCACGATAATGGCCGACCATGTGGTGGTGAACGCCGATCCGATGTATGCGTACCCGTCGCTTGTGCCTGAGCGATACCAGGATATACGGCTGGTACGCAGGATGGAGCGGCTTGAGCCTTCTTGTTCGGGATTTGTGCTGCTGCTGGGTGTGAAGGGCGACTATCCGGGTCTTTCTCATCACAATATCTTCTTCAGCCGCGATTACAGGGACGAGTTTGACGCCATATTCGACCGCCGCGAACCCGCGCCCGACCCAACCATTTATGTAACTAACACCTCGCGCAGCGATCCTTCGCAGGCACCGCCGGGCCATCTCAATCTCTTTGTGCTGGTGAATGCCCCCGCGTTGACTCCGGAGGCAGACTGGGACGCCTGGAAACGACAGTATCGCGACAGAATTATCGCGAGGCTGGAGGAGTCAGGGTTGCCGGGTCTGCGAGAGCGCATTGTGTACGAGCAAATCATCACGCCACAGGACTTCAAAGAGAACTACAACGCCTGGCACGGCTCGATTTACGGCCTGTCATCGAACAGCAGGCAGACTGCTTTCTTGAGGCCGCCGAACCGCGCACCGGGGCTGAACAACCTCTACTTTGTCGGCGGCAGCGTGCATCCGGGTGGAGGGATACCATTGGTGCTGTTGTCGGCCCGACTGGTGACCAGGATGATCAAGTGACAGTAGAGGCCGGATTCCATAAGGCGAACAAGAATGCACCCGGCGAGTGGATTGTGCAGCGGCTGCTTATTAAGCCGAGCCTGAGGCGTGCGTTTGGCGGCATCTATGCGGCAATTGACCCGGCGGCGCTGAGATTGCGCAAGCCCGCTCCCTACCCTGTGATATTCTGCATGACCCACTCAGGCTGGTACGACGGCTACATAGCGTCCGTTCTCAACGAGCGCGTGTTCCATCATGACGACTACTTGATGATGGAGGAAGCTAATCTTGCCCGATACTTCTTCTTCACCTGGATGGGCGTTTTCGGTGTGGACCGCGAAAACGTGCGAAGTGCGCTGGCGTCTATAGAGTATATTTCCGAAGTGTTGAGTGAGGGTGAGAACAGGTCGCTCTTTATGTTCCCGCAGGGCACCATGCGCCACCCCGATGCGCGGCCGATCAAGCTTTACAGCGGTATAGCGACTATTGCGCGTAAGGTGGGAAAATGCGCCATTGTGCCGATGGCGATTCGCTACGACTTTCTGATGGAGCAGGCCCCTGATGCCTTTGTGCGGCTGGGTGCTCCTGTAATGGTGGATACCGATAAACGGCCTGTAAATGCACGCGAGCTAACTAACCACCTTACTGACGTGCTGACCAAGACCGCAGACCGCCTGCACGCGGATATAAGTGCCTACAATCGCGAGCCATATCGTCTGGTGATGTCAGGGCGCGGCTCGATCAACAAGACCTGGGACGGGATACTTAAAATAGTGGGCAAAGCAAAACGAGCATTGTCTGGCGTCCGAGGCTGATATGCTGCTGCTCTTTGCCCTGCTCGTGCTGGCCGTGCTCGTGGCTTTCCTGGGCATAGTGCTGGTCAACCTGTGGGTTCTGCCTACCGTAACGCGGTTTGGTAATAGTACGAGCCGTGAGCGAAAAGTGGCACTGCTTGTACCCGCGCGCAACGAAGCGGCGAACATCGAAGCGTGCTTGCGCTCGCTGCTTCAGCAGGATTACGCCGGGCTGGAAGTGTGGCTCTACGACGATGCTTCCACCGATGGAACCGCCGAGATAGCAACGCGTATTGGCGAAGAAGATCGCCCTGCCGGTGTAAATCTGCACATAGTCAGCGGCACTGTGGGACCACCTTCCGGTTGGCTTGGCAAGGCCAACGCCTGCCACAGACTCTACGCTGCTATGATGGCAGAGTCTGATCCCGACTATGTGTTGTTCACCGATGCGGATGTGAGGTTCGCTCCATCGGCTGTGTCTCAGGCAGTGGCTGCGGCGGATAGTCTTGGTGCGGGCTTGCTGTCGATCTTCCCCCGGCAGGTTACGATCAGTTGGGCTGAGAGGCTGGCTGTGCCGATTCTGCTGCACTGGGCGGTGTATAACTTCCTGCCTCTGCCGCTGGCCTTCAGCAAGAGGACAGGACCTGCCTTCGCCGCCGCCAATGGACAGTTCATGCTCTTTAAGCGAGAGGCTTACGAGGCTTGCGGCGGTCACGCTGCGGTGCGGTCTGAGATACTTGAAGATGTGGCGCTGGCGCGAGCGGTAAAGCGTGCGGGTTATCGGGCCATGCTTGCTGATGGCGGCCCACTTGTGCACACAAGGATGTATAATGGCCCTGGTGAAGTGTGGCAGGGGTACTCGAAGAACGCCTATGCCTTTTTCGGTTATTCGCCCGTCTTCCTGGCGATTGGCATTGTGGTGCTGCTTGTGTTGTATGTGTTGCCGCTCTTGCTTGCCGCCTTCTTCCTGCCGACAGTGGTAGGATTCGTTTTTCTGGCGCAGTACGTCACAGCTGTGCTGACGCGCTTGGCGCTGGCGGTGCGGTTCAGGTATCCGCTGCTCGATATGCTGCTGCACCCGGTGGCTATAGTCTACATGATTGCCATTGAGGTGAACTCGATGGTGTGGGCGCTGACCGGGCGTGGGAATTGGAAAGGCAGAGGCGTAAGGAGCGAAGGGCAATAGCCGCTTATTCCGGTATCCTCGCCACGTTATTTTGCCGAATCCATCCTGCCAGGAGCAGACCTAACATAGCAAGCCCGATTGCACCCGCTATGAAGTAGCCGTGAGCGACGTTTACGACACCGAACAGCACCACGTTCATCCCCAGCAGGGCCACAGGCAGCCATTTCCACCTGAGAGGCTTATCCAGACCAAGCAGGGCTGCGACAATCAGGTTCATGGCTAACGCAGCTACGAACCATGCGCCGAAGTTGCTCCAGGGTATGCCGTAGTAATCACCATCGCCCGCCAGCCAGGTCCAGTAGCTCTTTATGTGGGAGGCCACAGGCTCCAGCAGCAGATCAAGTCCAACCGCGAGCGCCGCGCCCAGCAGCGACAGAAGCAATGCCGAGGTTGCGTGCCTACCGCTTGTGGGCAGCAACCAGCGTGCCGTAAAGAGCCCACCTACGATGACAAGCAGCCACGCAAAGCCGATTGCGAAGGGAACACCGCCCGGTAGCTCGGGTATGAGAACGCCCGTGTACCTGTAGGGACCGAAGGGGAAGCCGGTCAGCACGCCTGCATATTCGAGGGCAACACCGAGGACGAAGATGCATGCACCAACGAATAGTCCAGCACGGCTGTAGTTGCTCCAGAGCCAGCCTGCTGCTGAGAGACCGAGCATGGCAAGGAGCAGGCTGCTCATCCATTCCATGCCAAAAGGCATCCAATCGAATGACAGCAGCAGCATGGCCCAGGGGAAGACAAAGCAGTAGATGCCAAATGAGCCGAGCATCAGCCATTCGGCTGGGGAAAGGGCTTTGCAGGAAGCAACAAAAGAGTCACCAGCGCTGGTGACTCCTTTGTTAATTCTCTTTAGTTTATCTCGCAAAGGAGAGGGATTAGTGGCAGCCGCACCCGCGAGCGTTGCCCGCATCAGCGCCGGTGTCGAAGGAGTGGCCGCAGCCGCAGCTTCGAACTGCGTTGGGGTTGAGAATGCGGAAGCCGCCGCCCATCAGGCTATCTTCGTAGTCGATCTGGGCGCCGCCAACATACTGTGCGCTCATTTCGTCTACATAAAGCTTGACGCCGTGGACATTGATTGTGAAATCGTCCTCAGCGGGCTGGTCCTCAAAGGCCATGCCGTAGGACATGCCGGAGCAACCGCCGGGATAGACGAAGACGCGCAGGCCAATATTCGGGCTGGCGTTTTCCTGCTGGCCGATAAGCTCGCGAAGCTGGGCAAGCGCCGAGTCGCTCATGCTGATTAGCTCTGTGTTAGTTGTTGTCTCAGTAGTCTCAGTTGTGAGACTCTTCTGGTCGATGGCCATAATATAATTTCTCCTTATCTATGCGAACCCTTGGTGTCGTAATTCCATTCTACCAAAATGTGTCAATAGAGGCAATAGGCAACATGCATGTATATGTTCAGATTTAGGGTGGAACAACCCGGCATCTCGGTCAGGGAAGGCCCTCCGCCCCCGCTTCGCTCATACCCCTCCCACGTGTGGGAGTAGAAAAAGAAGAAGGGGAGAGTGGGGGACACCCCGCTCCCCGTCATGGGCTTCGTCCCTACATCCCCTCTGTACCATAAGTCTGATCACTTACACATGCATATTGCCAGGGCAGACGCATCAAAATAAGTAGGTAGAAGGTGACTACATTAGCCCCTACGGGGCTGGCTGCTCCCCTATTTAGATGCGTTTGCCCCCTGCATATTGCTCGTGCCTGTCATAAGGCGTCAAGGCAGGTGGATCGTGGGTATGGGAAGCGTTGGTAAAGGCACTGTGGGGAGCGGGATGGTAGGCAGCGGCAGCGTAGGTAACGGCAACGTAGGAAGGGACACTGTAGGCAGGAGGACAGTGGGGAGCGGCAGTGTAGGCAACGGCACGGTTGGTAGCACTACTGTAGGGAGTGGGACAGTAGGGAGTGGAACGGTCGGTAACGGGATAGTAGGCAAGACGACCGTGGGCAAGACGACTGTGGGCAATGGGAGAGTAGGTAGAACAACGGTGGGCAGAACAACAGTTGGCAACACTATCGTCGGCAGCGGTAGGGTAGGTAGAGGGAGAGTCGGGAGCACCACTGTGGGCAACGGGAGCGTTGGTAGAGCAATGGGAAGCGTAACTGTTGGCAGCGGTGGGATTGATGTAGGCAGCGGCAACGTCGGCGTCAAAGGTGGCACGATCGATGTGCCGGTGGGCAGGGCCGTTTTCGTTTGAGATATGGTAGTGACCGTTTGGCCAGGCACAGGTGGTGTCTTACTTGCCGTGGCTGTGCCGGTACCGGTAGGCTGTATGGGCGTATTTGTAGCTGGAATCTTGGTGGCAGTTACCGCAGGTGGGGTGCGCGTAGGCGTCATGGAGGCCGGGGTTCTGCCGGGCGGGAGCGATGTGCTCGCGGGTAGCGCCTCTGTTGGTGTTGCAGCAGGGCGTGTTTTCGTGGCTGTTGCTTGCGTACCTGTTGTGGTTGCCGGCCCTGCTGTACCCTGCGACACTGATGTTGCAGCGGCAGAAGTAACAGAAGTACCTGAAGTAGCAGCGACGGCCAGTGTGGGATTTGGCGATAGAGGCGCACCTGCCTGTGCCGATGTGGGCGCGGATGGTGGGCGAGGAGTGCCGGGCGAGTTGGCAACTGCCTGTGTGAAGGTTGGAGTTGAACCGGATGGCAGCACGGCCACGTCAGATGCGGTGGTTATGCCTTCGTCGGGCGCTTGCTCTCCGAAAAATGCCCTGTCTGAGCGCGCGGCCTCAATTATGTCCGGGCGCAGCGGAGCAAATACCGGAGCGTTCCTATCGCGGTTGTAGCCTGCGACCTGGCCGAGGTCCAACGACCCGTTAAGCCACTCCAGCGTTATGGGGCGTAACGCCAGCCAACCTGCCAGCGCCGGGACGAGCATGGCAACTACCACCACTATCAGCAGTGCGCGATTGTCTCTACGGCGCTGAAGTATCTCGCTCTGACTCGCCCGCCCGAGAGGCCCTGTCAACCGCGGCCCCTGGCCTCAAGAACGATCATGTCAGGGTCGAGGATTTCATCTGCTTCAGGCTTGTTTCGTTGAGTGGAAACCTCAACCTGGATTGTCTCTATCTGGAAATCGACTTCCTTGAGCAAGCTGTATATTTTGACTGCTTCTTGCTTCCCGCGTAGCTCGACCTGACCCTTGCTTTCCCACAACCACTCGTCGGGGGCGGTTAGCGCGTCCATCGTATTGCCGCTGAAGAGTATGCCGTGCCCTTTCATGCTCTTGGTCATCGCTTGCAGGCGAGATGCGACGTTCACGGCATTACCGATGACGGTGTACTCCATGCGGTCTTCTGAACCGACCTGCCCGGCTACTACAGTGCCGGTGTTGATGCCTATTCCCTGGCGCAGCGGTTTCCAGCCGCTCTGCATCCGCTTTGCGCTCAACTCTTCTAACGTCTCGCTCATCTCCAACGCAGTAGCGAGAGCGCGGTCAGCGTGGTCCATCATATCTACGGGCGCACCAAAAATGATCAGCGTAGAATCGCCGCCGAACTTGTTCACAATGCCACCGTGCCTGCCGGCAGCGCGCACTACAACGCGAAAGTACTCGTTCAGTAGGTCCACGATTTCGGTTGGTGAGCGTTCTTCCGATAGCTCGGTGAAGTCGCGCAAGTCGCTAAATAGAATAGTCACTTCTCGCTGCTCGCCGCCAAGCTCTATTTGCCCGGCTAACAGCTTGGCCGACACTTCCGGCGATACGAAGCGCCCGAACATATCCTTCACGAACAGCAACTGGCGCAGTCCACCTACCATGTCGTTGAAGCGAGTGGTAAGCACTCCTAGCTCGTCGTTGCGTGTAACTGGCACACGTACTTCCAGGTCTCCGCGAGCCACATGGCCTGAAGCATCCATTAACTGGGCGAGCGGCTTGTCTATCCAGCTCGCCAGGGCAATGCCTATAGCGACAATCAGAGCCAACCCAAGCGCGAAAATAGGCAGCATAGCCCATAATGTTTGCTCCAGCCGTGCATCGAGCGAGCGCGTTCGCAGCATCACTCCGTACACTCCGGGCGGTTGGCCTTCCAGCCCGCGTCCCGGTATCGCGCCGAAAGCCTCCACATAGCTTTCCCCGGCAAGTGCGACCGTTCGTACCCGGATACCCTTGCCCGCCCCCTTGCTGATTTCTTCAAACCATGTCCCGGGCAGCGCGGATATTGCTACGTCCTGCTGTGACGTGACCAGTTGGTGCCCCACCGGCACGCCGCCCTGAGTGTAGAAGGTTACTCCGTCGCTCAGGCTATCACGACCAATCTGCCTGAGCATCCTGGGTAGGTTGCTGCCAATCAGCACAGCCCCTACGATTTCTTCACCCTGTCGCACCGGTCCGGCTGTATAGAAGACGCTCTCGCCTCCATCTCTGCCCGCGACCACGGACGTTACCTTGTCCAGATCGCCTGTGGGATTGAGTGCGGCTCGCACCAACGCGTCCATCTCAGGACCATTTGCATCAGACACAGAAGCAGGGCCAGTGCCGGCCTGACCGGACAAACTGAGCAGCGTTTTGTAATCCCTGGATACGACTAAAACGCTGTCGACATCATAGTTGGCCGCCTGGGGAGCAGCTAACGTGGTGAGTGCCGCGCTGTCTTTGCCGGTAATCGCTTCGACAAAGCCCTGCGTAAAGGCTATGGCGCGCAGGGCCTGTAACTGCTGCGTCTCTGCCTGCGCCAGCCTGGTCGCACCGCCCTGTGCTGCATCCAACAGTTGCATGTTGAAGCGATCGGTCAGCGATTGGTTGGCCGTGCTCATAAGGAGGTACGTTACAATGAGCGCCATGAGGGTAGCGAGAACCAGGTAGGGAACCACGATCAGGTGCCTGAGACGCCTGCTCATGAAGCCTGGAGGGCTTGCCTTATGCGGTTGGGCAGCCGGTGGTGGAGTACGCATTGTCCGTCCCGAATATAGCACGGCGAAAAAATGGCTGAGTCCATTCCGCGTGAAATTCCACGTGCTACAATTTGTATTGTAGTATCCGGTACGGTTGCTTGCTATAGGGTATTGGTACTAATACTTTGGGTGGGAAGGACTATAAGCGAAGGTATTGTGCATGTGATAGCTGCATCTTGGATACTGCCGGGCACAATAAAGAACCCGGAGCAACTACTGCTTCGGGTTCTTTATGCTTATCCTCTTATTTCGCAAAGGGTTTTGTCAGGCTACGGGCGATAACAACCCTGATGATAGAACCACATCCAGCGCGAGGGTTTTGTATCCCACGTCCGGGAAATGGACCGTCACGGTGTTGTTTTCGAGGGTTTGTACCGTGCCATCCCCCCACTTCTTGTGGGTAACGACCGCGCCTGTGCGGAAAGGTGTGGCAGGGACGGCTACTGCCGCGCCGGGCTGCTCGATCTTTACCGCGTTGGCTTCACGTGCCTTAATGCAACTGTCGCACGCCCCGCAATTGTCCTGGTAATATTCCTCTCCAAAATAGCCTAGCAGCAACTTGCGCCGGCAATCACGCGTACTCGCATAGCGCAGCATCATATCAAGGCGGCTTTGCTCATACTGTTTGCGTGCCTGCAGCTTCTTCATATCCAGCAGCAGCCTTCGCCCCGGCACGTGCAGCTTGCGGAAAGTGGCAACGTCCTGGTTATCTCCATTGCCGTTCAGCAGCGCAACGCCACCGGCTTGTTCGAGTGCCGCCAGAAGCGGGCGAACCCGCGCAACGGGAAGATTGCGAATCTTCGCCACCTCCACGATGCTCAGAGTGTGTACCCTGCCTTCTTCTTTGTTGGTACGCTCTTTGGTCCGAATGACTTTACGAATATCGTCCCACAGGTCGCGGAGGCTCGTCTCTGATGGGACGCTCCCACCGATAAAGAACGACTGAATATTGCGGTCACGTGGGTCGTAAATAAGGACGGCCCTCGCCGGGTCACCATCGCGGCCCGTGCGGCCAGCCTCCTGGTAATAGGCTTCGAGCGAAGCAGGCAAGTCATAGTGGACAACATAGCGCAGATTGGGCTTGTTGATGCCCATGCCGAAAGCCGTGGTGGCAACCACAACAGGCGTAAGCTCGTCCATCCATTCCTGTTGTACGCGGTCGCGATCGCTCTTCCTCATCTGACCATGATAGTACGCGGCTGTAATACCCGACTCGTTTAGCAGCTCGGAGACCCGCCTGGCCTCTGATGTGGTAGCTACGTAGACGAGGCCGGAGCCTTCCAGCGTCCCTTCAAGGTACTCAATCTTACGCGCCAGCTCAGGATTCGTGTCCTTTGGAAGCTCTCGGTGAAGTGAGTTGGAACTCATGTACCCGCTGCCGACGCCGTCCGACTTGCCCGAGGGGGCCTTGCCGAACAGCTTCAGTAACTGCCAATCCTTCTCGCGGTCGGTCGATGCCGATAACACGCTAAAAAAGAGGTTGGGACGGTCGAAGCCGTGGATGATAACGCGAGGATCTTGCAAGCCGAGGTTGGACTGAATATCTGCACGCACCTGTGGTGTAGCAGTAGCCGTTAGCGCGAGCACCGGGGGCCGCTTGGCCGCTTTGATAGCCTTATCGAGCATCAAATAGGCAGGCCGGAAATCGTATCCCCACTCAGAAATACAGTGTGCTTCGTCTACTACAAAAAGGCAGACGTTGGTTTCTTTCAGATGTTCGAGGAAATCGGGGTCCGAGCAGCGCTCGGGTGTCACATACATCAGCTTTTCGCCGCCCTCGGCCAGTACATCGAGGTGATCGCTCACTTCTTGCTCGGTGAGGGTGGAGTTTATGGCGGACACGCCTTCGATGCTTCGGCTGCGCAAGTCAACTACCTGGTCGCGCATAAGAGCGATCAAGGGTGAGACGATTATTGCGGTACCGGGCATCATAAGTGCGGCAAGCTGGTATGTGAGCGACTTACCCGCGCCCGTCGGGAAGACCGCCAGCACATCTTGCCCGGAGATAAGGCACTCCAGGACTTCACGCTGGCCTGCTCTAAATTCCTCGTATCCAAAATGCTTCAACAGCGCCTGTTGCAAAGCATCAGATTGGGTCGACATCTTATTATGTTCCTCAGTATTAGGTCTTTTACAAAACAGGAAGATTGCTCGCCCCATAGATAGGGACGCTCAATATATATTACGTATGGGGATGTAGAAGAGTTCCACTCACCGGATCCCGGTTATCTACCACAGCCGAATACAGGTAACGAACCGGTTCATAGGACCCTAATAATCTAACTCCTCAATAATAACAAGAAAGCAAGTAGCATGCCACTAGACCTTTGGTGTATATACCGGGGCCAAAAGGCCTACATTCATGGCGAATGACGAGCTGTCAGAGGTCAGGGGTCAGGTGTCAGCATGTGCCGCTTAATATTTTCCCTCAGCACTAACCAAACCTTATTAGACCTCTGCGTAACTCTGCGTACTCTGCGCCTCTGTGGTGAATCCGTAATCCTGATCCCTCGCCGTCGGCAGCCGGCTCGGTGAGTACTCATGCTATAATACCATCATGCTAAATGAAGCCAACCTCTATACACAGGTGGGTGAGTCAGTTGGCCCGACGAGCGGAAATGTCGCGCCTGTTCGGGAGCCTGGTGGCGCATCACCGGTCGTCGCTTTGCAGGGCGTGCACAAACGCTTCAATGATATATACGCACTGAGGAACATATCTATTACAATATCGCCCGGTGAAGTGTTCGGTTTGCTTGGTCCGACCGGTTCGGGCAAGTCTACTCTGGTGAAATTGCTCCTAGGTTTCCTTCAACCGGACGAGGGGACGGTTTCTCTTTTCGGCTCCGGTGACGTGGCGGCAGCCAAAGCCAGGATCGGATATTTGCCCGAGAACCCCCGCTACCACCCCAACTTCACAGGTCGCGACTACCTGCTCTTTCACGCCAGGCTGTCGGGACTGACCAGGGCGGCGGCACGCTCTGCTGTGGAGACGGCTATTGAGGGTGTTGGCCTGGGGCCTGTAGCAAAGAGACGCATCAAGTTCTATGAGCGTGAGACGCTGCTCAGGCTTGGATTGGCCGTAGCGACTATCAGCGTTACCGGCAATGAGCCTGGCCTGCTTGTACTGGACGAGCCATCCGGCAGTTCAAGCCGCGCAATGCAACTGCTGGTGCGCGACCTTATTCTCGATCTCAAGCGGAAGGGCACGACCGTGCTGATTGCTTCCCACAGGATCACCGAGATCGAACGCACCTCTACATCGGTGGGCATTTTGAGGGGTGGTCTGCTGATGGCCCAGGCAGCTGTCGAGAACAACCCACGCATCATTATTGTGGCAGCGCCACGAGAAGGCGGTGTCGAATCGTATCCACGTCTGCTGGCTCACCTGCAGAATCTGCACCCCTTCGTGACAGTCAGCGGCAGCGGGGACGGCACCGCGCCGATAGTGGTAAGTTTGCCAAGTGGTCCGCATATTATGAACGCGGCAGGCATCAAGGCGTCGGCTCTGCGCGCGCTGGTGGATGCAAGCTGGGATGTTATTTCGGTTTATGTGGAGCGGAAAGACCTCGAAAGCATCTATATGCGAACCGCCCCACCCCGCCCACACGACTCCGGTGCTATTGGACCAATGACGACCGGCCCTCTGCCCAATGTTACCGCGCCTCTTGGTGCCCGGCAGGCAGGTAGCGGCAACGCTCAGACAGGCCCATTGCCCGGTCTCGCACAGGAGTTGAGCGGGCGCTCTACTCACCCGCTTCACAACGGAGATGCGGGAGGAGAGGGAGCGGTGATGAGGAACGGCTATGAGCCAATCGAAGGGCGATCGCTCCGCCGGGAAGGTGTAAGTTAGTGGCTGCTAACTCCGCTCTCAGGGGCGCTCAATATGTAGCTCCGTGGTGGCGCGGCGGGTCGGTCTTCTGGGCGCTAATGTGGTTCATATTGCGCGATTTCCTCCGCAGTCCCTGGCTTGCGCTCAATATGCTGTCACTTGCCGGCGTGCAACTCTTCTTGCTTGGCCCCGACCCGTCCCGCTCACAATTCTTCAGTGTGGTTTATCTGGTGACACTTCTGCTTGCGGGGCTGAATACCATGGGCATCTTTTCGCGTGCCAACAGCGCGCAGACATATGCGATACTGGCTCGCCCGGTTTCGCGGGGCAACTATACAACAGCAAGTATGCTGGCCGCGTGGCTGGTGAGTATCGCGGGCTATGTTGTTACCGTGGTGTTGGCATACCTGCGCTTCGGCCCCCAAATGCACCAGGCGAGTGATCCCGGCTGGTTCACGCTCTCGACCTTTCTGGCGGCAAGCATTCCGATTGTGGTGGGCGTTACGTTTGCTGTGAGTCTGATGGCATTGCTGTCGGCGTTTGTTGCACCCTTTTTTGTACGCCTTGGTGTGCTGGCGGTTATTGTTCTGCTGGTCATGGCGTTCGACCCGCGCTCGTTCCCCATAGAGGCTGCGCGTCCTTTGGTGGACAAGATACCTCCGCTGCTGGGCCCCATAGCGGGCGCGCTTCGCTATGCCATCGATTCGCCACCCGATGCTATCGCGATAGCTTCCGTGATTATCCTCGCCGCCTACACAACTACCCTGCTGGCCCTGGTCCTATGGCTCTCCTCGCGCCGCGAAGTAGAACTCGACTAGGGGGAGGCGACGGCGTTGTCAGTTGTCAGTTGTCAGTTGACGGCAGAGTGGGCACTATCATTCAGGCAAGTCCCGCATAGGCAGTGCCCATAAGGCCACGAAGTGGGCGACATAAAATAGCTGACATGATAGCAGGGTGTCTGTCCCTCCTACGGGGCTAGCTGCACTTATAGAGGATGCTTGTCCCCAGGCTTACGCCATGGGGCTACTCTCTTTCGTCCCTACGGGGCTGTAAAGGCGGCTAAACTACTTTGCTATATGCCAAGCTACTTCGTAATTGCCTGAGTGCTATCGCGCACCCTGCTGTGCACTGACAACTGACAACGCGGTCTCCCGAAAGATTGCATCCGGGCTATGCTTGTGTTATAATATTCTCCGTGCCTAAAAATCGAGCGCATAGAAACGTAGGAGACATGGAGAAATGAAACCCACCCAGGCTATAACAGCGGTTACGTCAGCTATGCTGAAGACGTCCGTGCCGGAATTTGGTGTTGGAGATACCGTGCGCGTGAGCGTGAAGGTAGTTGAAGGGAACCGTGAGCGTATCCAGGTGTTCGAGGGCGTAGCAATGCGCCGCCGTGGAGGTGGGATCAATGCCAGCTTCACCGTACGCCGTGTGGCTTCCCATGGCATCGGCGTTGAGCGAACGTTCCTGCTCAATTCGCCTCGTATCGACAAGATCGAAGTTGTGCGACGTGGTGTTGTACGCCGCGCACAGCTCTACTACCTCAGGGGTCTTACAGGTAAGGCTGCTCGCATCAAAGAGCGCCGGTACCGCCCCGGAGTAAAGGGTGCAGTCGTCCGTCCCACAGCAGTTGTTACTCCGGTGGCCGACGATAACACAGTAGATAACGATACCGAAGAGTAGGACGCGCCGCGCGAAAGCGTGGTACGCAACTGAAGAATGCCGCACGACTATTGCTGTCGTGCGGCATTTGGCTTTTCGTGAGTTGTCAGTTGCCCGTTGTCAGTTGTCAGTTGGCCACGAAATGTGAAGGGTCGGGGATCAGGGTTTACGAGTTCACCGCAGAGGCGCAGAGTGCGCTGAGTTTCGCAGAGGCTATTAAGGCTTACTGTATGCTGTGAGAAGCGAGTATGCGACACAAGCGGTCAACTGACAACTCGCCTGTTCAATTCCCCTGCCTACATGAGCCAATGTGTTAAAATGTCGCCATGACAACAATTGTTAGCCGCAGGACTGTGCCCAATTGGGATAATGAGCTTGAGCTTTGCTTTGACGGGCACATGCTGGTTGCGGGCGTGGACGAGGCGGGACGAGGGGCGTGGGCCGGGCCGCTTGTCGCAGGGGCGGTGATTTTCCCGAACCCCCACACGTTACAGGCCGCGCAGAGTGCCGCCGATTTGTCGGAAGAACTTGCGGCGTTGCGTGACAGCAAGATGCTGACAGAGCATGTGCGCGAGCGATTACTTGGAGCTATTTATGAGTCGGCGCTGGCGGTAGGGGTGGGTATCGTGTCGCCCGCGCTGATAGATGTGATCGGCATTGGCCCTTCCAACAGGCTTGCAATGGCCCGCGCCATACGCAGCATGGGAGTGTGGCCCGATTATCTGGTGATAGATGCATTTCGTCTGCCCACGGTGCCTGTTCAGCAGCGCCCAATAATAAAAGGTGACGCCACCTGTATGTCGATCGCGGCGGCCTCTGTGGTTGCCAAGGTGACGAGAGATCGCATCATGCACGTGCTTAACGAGGAGTATCCGGCATACAGCTTTGCCCAGCACAAAGGCTATGGCACGCCAACTCATGCCGCCGCGATTTTGCGCGAAGGCGTGACGCCTGTTCACAGGAAATCGTTCGCGCCGATAAAAGAGGCGATGGGTCTTGATGGCGATCGAAGGCCGAAAGGTACGGGCAAGGGTCGTCGTGGTGCGAGGCAAGTTGCTGAGCTTTTGGATCTTGCTGATGAGGAGTAAATATCGCTCCTCTCTTTATTGCGCGGTGCAGCTTGCCCGCTGACAGGTCGTCCACAGGGCAGCTAGGCGAAGACGCAGCGGCAGGCTATCTGTCGAGGCGCGGCTGCGAGATAATCACCCGCAACTGGCGCGCAAACCCCGGTGAAGTTGACATAATCGCTGAGTGCACACAACGTGCCGGAGGCGAAAAGACGCTCGCTTTCATCGAGGTGCGGACACGCCACGGCGAGCGTGGCACAGCCGAGGAGTCGATATCGCCGCGCAAGGCCGCCAACATGACTTCCGCCGCCTACGCCTACATGGCCGCCCACGGCCTTGACCCCGAAACCACCCCCTGGCGCATCGATCTCGTAGCTATCGCCATGCGCGGCCCCAACATTGTTGCCATTGATTGGATACAGAACGCGCTGGAAGGGTGAGGACGTGGTTCGTACTGCCTACTGCGTACTACGTATGACCGCAGACCGCAGACCGCAGACCGCTATAACACTGACACCTGATCCCTTACGCAGTACGCAGTACGCAGTATGCAATACGAACCACGCCAATAGGTACTATGCGGCGCGCTATACGTACTACTGGTTGAGCAGTTCTGGTATGCTTACTGTATTATTAAGCCAGACTACCTCAAAATTAACATCAGACATTACGCGAGATGCATGGCGCATCTCGCGTACAGGAGCAATAAATGTCCTCCGGTATACCGAATAACGGCTCAAATCTGTTCCAGCCTGGACAGCCAAATCAACCGGCCTCGCCGGTGCAACCTGTACAGCCTTTGCAGCCGCTAAAGCCCGCTCAGCCCCGTTTGCCGACTCTGACCCCGCAACCTGCCCAGCCTGCGCAACCCGCGCAAGCGTCACAGGAAACGCCTGTATCAAGCCTGGCGCGGCGGTTGCAGGCGAATGTGTCGAAGGTGATTGTGGGCAAGCAGGAAGAGATCGAATTGATGCTTGTCGCGATGCTCTGCGAGGGGCACGTGCTTATCGAGGATGTGCCGGGCATAGGCAAGACCACGCTGGCGAAGGCCCTGGCACGTTCGCTTGGTTGCAGCTTTCACCGCATACAGTTCACGCCCGACCTTCTGCCCTCCGACATCACGGGCACGTCTATCTTCAATCAGAAGACGTCCGAGTTTGAGATGAGGCGCGGGCCGATTTTCAGCCAGGTTGTGCTGGCAGATGAGATAAACCGCTCCGGCCCGCGTACGCAGTCGGCTCTCCTGGAGGCCATGGAAGAGCGGCAGGTTACTATTGATATAGATACAGTGCCGCTGCCCCGGCCCTTTATGGTGCTGGCGACCCAGAACCCTGTGGAGCTTGAGGGCACATTCCCGCTGCCCGAAGCGCAGCTTGACCGCTTCCTTATCAAGGTAGCTCTAGGCTATCCCTCGGAAGATGACGAACGGGCCATTTTGCGTCGCTTCAAGGAAGTTAGCCCTCTCGGTGAGTTGCAGCCTGTGACCTCGCCGGATGAGCTTTTGATGGGACAGCGGACGGTTCGGCGCGTGCATGTCAGCCCTGCTATCGAGGGCTACATACTTGGCATTATCAGGGCCACTCGCTTGCACGAAGCCATCGAGCTTGGGGCATCACCTAGGGCCACGCTGGCGCTATACCGCACCGCGCAAGCTCTCGCGGCGATACGCGGCCGCGGATACGTGATCCCAGATGATGTGAAGCGCATGACCGCGCCGACCCTCGCTCACCGTATCATGCTCAGCACCCGCACGCGCCTTCGAGGTCGTGACAACAGCACAATCCTGGGCGAGATCCTGGCAAGCGTACCGGTTCCCGTCGAGAGTGCCGGCGCGGTCTAGAGGAGGCTCTTCTGGCAGCAACACGCGCCAAGAATATAGTGCTGGGCAGGCAAGCCGCCTCGCCACCTGTTGAAGATGCCGCTCCCCCAAAGGAGTCGCAGGCTCCGGTTGACATCGCGCGCACGGAGATGCTCACCGTCAGCCAGATATCGAAGGCGTGGTTGTGGGGTGCTGCCGCCATGCTGCTGATTGGGGCCGCGGCGAACAGCAGGGCGCTTTTCGGGTTGGGACTGGTGCTCGCCGTCGCGCTGCTTGTGGCGTGGGTATGGGCGCACTGGTGCCTGAGCAATCTTCACGTAGAGCGAACATTCTCGCAGCCTCGCGCCTTCTGGGGCGAAGAGGTTGAGATGAACCAGGTGTTTGTCAATAACAAGCCGCTGCCCGTGCCCTGGCTGGCTGTCAATGACGAGTATCCCGGCTCGCTGGAACTGTTGTCGCACAAGACAGGCTCGGCGTCGCGCCCTCGCGTGATGGAGTTCAGCACGTCGCTTTCGCTCGGTTGGTACGAGCGGCTTACACGCCATTACCACCTCAAGTGCACCGCTCGCGGGGAGCACGAGTTCGGGCCAATCGAGGTGCGGTCGGGCGATATATTTGGTCTATTCCGCCGCACCGCGCTGGTGCAAACATATGGTACGCTGCTGGTTTATCCGCGCTATGTACAGGTAGAGCGGTTGGGTCTGCCTGCACGCCAGCCGTTCGGTGACAGCAAATCGACATTGCCGCTTGCGACCGACCCGCTCAGGCTGCGCGGTATCCGGGAGTATGCCTATGGCGACAATCCTCGCCACGTACACTGGAAGGCTACCGCACGCCGGGGCGTTATGCAGACAAAGCTATTTGAGCCTGCCGCTACACCTCAGCTTTCTCTTTTCTGCAACCAGGACACCTTTGTGCATATATGGGACGGGCTGGACACGTCTACCCTTGAGCTGACCATCACTGTGGCGGCCTCCATAGCCAACTATGCGCTGGAGACGGGCTACATGGTCGGGTTGCAGGTGAACGCCTTCGCGGTGAACTCCGACCGCCAGGTTAAAGTAGCTCCGAGCCGCGATCCAGGCCAACTGACGCGCATACTGGAGAACCTGGCGCGCATAAAGGGGTGGTCGGGTCTGCCGATGGAGGAGCTGATAAGATCACAGCGCCACTTCCTGCCAAAGGGCACGACAGTTGTGGTGGTGACGGGTGTGGTAACAGAGGATATGCTTGATATATTGATCGCGCTGCGGCGGGCGGGCCACCCTGTTACGCTGGTGGAGGCCGCAGGCTCTGACCGCGCAGCCGAGTGGGCAAAGCGCAAATCGCCGGAGGCACTTCGCGCACAGGGCATAACTTATTATCTTGTAGATGCCGTCGACGAGGCCGAGACCCTGGACTCGCTGGTATTCTAAGGCTGACAGTTAGAAGGGCATGTTGAGATGCAGGCGATAAAAAGTATTCCACAATCCATTGTTCGCAACCCGCATTCCACAATGCTGTCCATCTGCCTCGCGGGCATGGACGCCTGCTGGATATTTACGGCGTCATGGCTCTTCAGCAAGGTAGTGCTGGCGGGTGTTGTGAATATTGTACTGCCACCTGTTGTTTTGCTGGCGCTGCTGGAGCTTGGCGGTTGGGGCATGATGGCCTACTTGCTGGACCACACAAGCCTGCCTCTGGGCGCTGTGCGCGCCATTATGGGCGGGGTAGGTCTGCTGCTGGCGGTGGGTATCTCCGTTGCGCTCAACCCGTTTGATGCGGCAACATACTCCGTCATCTGGATAATAGTGCTGGTGTTCGGGGTGCTGCTCTCGCTTGGGCTGTGGCTGCTGGGCGGCTACCGCGCCACAGAGCGGGTCGCCTTCGAGGATGTTTACTCTGCGTTCCGGCTGGGCCTGGTTGTTATCGCGGCGAGCGCACTCTTTTCTACGTTTGTGGCGAACAGCCGCATCAACGATCTATGGGCCGAGCTAGGCGGCGTTAGTACGTGGTTCTTTGTCTTTTCGCTGGCAGGGTTGGCGCTGGGAAACCGTGAAGCGGTGCGGCGCGAAACAGGCAACCTGGGGATGAAATCGTGGGGCTGGATGGTGGCCGCGAGCGTGGGCGTTATTCTGTTGATGAGCCTGCTGGGGCAAGCGCTCGGCGGGCAAGATGTGGTGTCAAGCATCCAGAGCGTCATAGTGGGTGTGCTGCTTGTTGTAGGCACGATACTTTTCGGCCTGCTGTATATTGTGCTCTGGCCCTTCTCGTTGGTAGGCCTGAACATTGAGGGCTTCAATTACAATCCGCAGCAGAGCCAGCCTCCTGCCACTCCGCAGAACGAAGGGCTGATAGAAAAGGCGCAGAAGGAATGGACCGGAGCAAGCCCTATCTCCATACCGGCAGGACTGGAAACGCTCTTTATGGTGGTTGCGGCGGCTTTGATTATTGGTGTTGCTCTCTATCTGATGACGCGCTGGCTGCGCCGCACACGCGCTGACAGGCCGGATATTGAAGAGGAAGAGCGAGAAGGCTTTGGGTCGTGGTCGCTCTTCGTAGCACAGGTACGCACGTGGATTAACCGCCTGCTGGCTCGCTTCCGCAAGCCTGTACCCGCGACCGTGGAGGCTGAAGAGGATGATCTTGCCGCTCTGGTGGGCAACGCTGAGATGCGGGGCACGCTTTCTGTTCGGCAGATATATGCGCGTCTGCTCAAGCTGGCGGGCACGGCGGGCTATCCCCGCGCCGCCTATCAAACGCCCGTTGAGTATCTTGGCTTCCTGTCAGCAGCACTGCCAAATCTGCGCGGTGAATTGAACGATATTACGGCCGCCTATCAGGAGGCGCGTTATGGGCCGGTGCCTGTTTCCCCGATGGCAGTGCAGGCGGCGGCGTCTGCGTGGCGGCGGGCTGAGATGGTGCTGGTTGAGGAGAATGCAAAGCGCAACGCTTAGGTAGCGTTGGGACGAGCTGGGCGCGCCTCTACAGCTTCATGCTGGTTGAATAAACCGCGAAGACCCCTCACCCCCAACCCCCTCTCCCAGCTTCGCGGGACGAGGGGGCTTTTATTAGGGGAGGAGATGGGGGACACCCCCAAACCCCCGAACAGGGATGCCCCTGTCAACCCCTTTGCTTGGTTGAATGGCAAAGAGAGTAGGTGACAAGTATACCCCCGAACAGGGATGCCCCTGTCAACCCCTTACGGGGCGATCAGCGGTCTGCCGTCGGCGGTCATACGCAATACGGAGTAAGCTGTACGCGCCCTACAACTGCACGATGACTGCGTTGCGGTGGATCCAGCCTTTTCTGCCGTCGCTGAGGGTTACCTGGTAGTAGTCGCCGTTGCGTATGGTGGCGTGGAGGATCTGGCCCCTTGCTACGTTGGCCATTATGGGGCCGACGCCGCCTGCGCCTGTGTAAATGCCTATAGTTGCTTTGCTGCTCATGAGCACTAGCTGCCAGTCGCCTGTCTGTATCCTGGGCCTGGGGGTTGAGCCTGAACCTGTGCCTGGCCTTGGGGTGGGCACGGGCGTGGCGAGCGGGTCAATCTTCTCGTCCACAAGGCCGTAGCCGTATCCATATGCGCCATTAGTGGCAGGTGCGCCGTAGGTCGATTTGAGGAAGCTCATTATGCCGTTGGCTATGCCTGACGCTACTTTGTCGGGGGCGTTGAACATCACCGTCCGGTCGGCGATGTTGGACATATATCCCATCTCAACGATGGCGCCAGGTGTGAGGTTAGAGGTTCTCCAGTTGGCACGCCATGTGGAGTAGGCGTAATAACCACGCATGTTGCGGGTGATGTTGCTGTCTTCCGGCAGGCTCGTCGCGGAGCGATAAGAGTCGGTCAGGAGTTGGACCAGCTTGCCATCCTGCACTGCTACTTCACTGTTCCAGCGCGTGCTGATCTTGAAGCCGCGCGGCCGTGACGATGCGTTGCCGTCGGCATGTATGGCAATAAAGGCGTCGGCATTGTAGCCCGTGGGCACCGTCGCGGGGAGTACGTCCACTTCTACGCCTTGTGCGCGGAGCAGCTTTGTTACCCGGTTTGCCACGTCATAATTGAGGTCGACTTCTGTGCGGCCTCCGCCTGATGTACCTGTGCTGCCGACGAGGCGGGACAGTACGTCGGGCAGCTCGTTGTTCTTGTAGTGCCCTATCTGAATACCAACGCGGTACGGCCGGGAAGCGGCTACAGGAGCTGCCTGGGACACAGAGGCGGCGGTTGTGGACGTTGTATGGGCAATGAAGCTTGCCATATCAGAAGGCATAGCTCCAAGCATCACAGGTACGAGGAAAAGCAGCGTCAAGAACTGCTTGAGAGAAGGCACGGACATGAAAGCTCCATCGAGGGGCGTAGGGGAATCGTGAAAGGTCGCGGCGTCGGTTATATCGCGGGCAAAAGGGCATCACCCGTAGCCTGATTATACCCGCACTACTACAGTCGGTGCAAGAGTTTAGGCGCGGTCACATGGAACATTCATGGGGGCACATTCGGGCAGGGCAAACGCATCTAAATAGGGAGGGGGCCAAGAAGGACCTTGAAGAGGTAAT
>JBDTQH010000038.1:0-55646 GCA_039932335.1 Chloroflexota bacterium | reverse complement strand
TGGGGGACACCCCCATACCCCCGTCATGGGCTGCGCCCCTGCACCCCCTTCTCATAAACCTTCGCTTGAAAGCAACCCTACTCCCGCTGCGCTCTTTCCGTCAGGGGAGTACCCCTGCACCCCCGCCACGCTAACTTTGAAGATATACGACTGTGATTGAACTGGACAGGGGTGGGTGGCCCGGTTACAATGCGGGGAGATTGTGGCGTGTTGGCCGGTCCGGTCTGTAGGCTAGTGGAATGTGGTGTGCGTGTATGCAAGTGCTTGTTATCAATAGCGGGAGCTCTACGCTAAAGTTCGATCTGGTCGATGTCCTTGCCGGGGACTCCCTCTCTTCACCGCAAACAATTAAGCTGGCTCATGGAATGGTAGACCGCATTGGTGGCGAGGCTACCTTTGAGATAGCTGCAACTTCCGGCCAAAGTATCGCCCGGCACAGTGTAGATGCACCGAGTCACAGGGAGGCTACTGCGCTGGCGCTGGACGCTCTGCTGCGGCAGTTTCCTGGCGGCATCAACGCCGTGGGACACCGCGTGGTGCACGGTGGCGACCGTTTTGTAGCTCCCACAGTCATTGATAAGACGGTCATGGATGCCATTGGTGAGTTAAGTGAGCTTGCGCCCCTCCATAATCCGGGCGCTCTCGACGGCATCAAGGGGGTGCTTGCGGCCCTGGGCGACGGGGTTCCGATGGTGGCGGTGTTCGATACCGCCTTTCATAGCAGTCTACCGGATTATGCGTATACCTACGCGCTGCCCCATGAGATAGCAGAGCGCAACAAGATCCGCCGGTACGGCTTCCATGGCGTCGCGCACGAATATATGATGCTGCAATACGCAGCCGCGCATGGTGTTGACCCCACAGCCGTGCGGCTGATTACCCTCCAGCTAGGGAACGGTTGCTCGGCGGCGGCGATACGCGGCGGCAGGTCAGTCGACACCTCGATGGGTTTTACTCCACTCGAAGGGTTGGTAATGGGTACCCGCTCAGGCGATGTGGATGCGAGCGTGGTGAGCTACCTGGTCGCTAAGGAAGGTGTGGAGGCGAGCGAGGTCGAAACGTGGCTAAATAAGCGCTCGGGCTTGCTAGGCATTTCGGGAACTGCCAGCGATATGCGCACGCTGCTCGCCTCGGTCGCAGCAGGTGACAGGCGCGCTGAGCTTGCCGTAGAGGTATTTTGTTACAGGGTGCGCAAGTATATCGGCGCGTACATGGCGGCGCTAGGCGGCGCTGATGCTGTAGTATTCGGCGGCGGCATAGGTGAGAACGCACCTGCCATACGCGCTCGCATCCTGGCAGGCATGGAGTGGTGCGGCTTGCAGCTTGATTCCGACCGCAATGAGCAGATGGTGGGGAAGCAGGGGGCAATTGGAACTGATGGGGGCGTGCCGGGCATCTTTGTCGTACAGGTAGACGAATCGCTGCTGATTGCGCGTCAGACCGCCGCTGCGCTCGGATTCGAGTAGAGAGGAATCGTTGAAACTCTGCCCAAAGATAATATTGGAGGGCACTCGTCTTACATTCAAGACGGATATCGCCTTTGCCCTGAACGAGCACCCACGCATCGTGGGACCGCGCAAATACCGCTATCACTCGCCTCTTATTTCCGGGGAATGGTGCGCGTTCACCAATTACCCGTGGGGGCGCGGGTTGCTCAACTTCGAGCCTGCGGAAGAAGAACTCGCCATGGAGACGTATCGCACATGGCTGCACCTGTTCGAGCTACAGCGCTACTATTCATGGATTATCGACCGCTTCCATCTCTCCACGCGAGCATACCAGCTTCAGACTTACGGGAAGCACCACGATTTCAGGTGGCTGGAAGAGGGCCTGCTTGCGCTCGGCTTTCGCATGGTGCTGTGTACTCGCACGGCTGAATCGTTTGAGGCAGCGCGCGATGAACGCCTGAAAGTCTCCGGCAACCCATCCCAGTACGATGACCTCGGCCTGTTCATACGCGAGCAAGACCTGATGAAGAGGCTGGCCGCCGAGTCGCTATTGCCTCTTTTTGAGGTAGATGTGTCGGACAACGACATCGCGGGCGCTACTGACCGCATAGCCGATTGGATGGAGGCAACAGGCGGCCTCTACATGGCGTAGTCGCCTGGTCCCGGCTTACTCTTTCTTTCGTATGCCTTCTTCTACGACCTGCCTTGCTCGCTCAGCGGCGTAGCGGCCTTTTGGCTTGAACACTTTACCCTTGGCTTCATTGTACGAGATGAAGAAGTGCTCGATCTCTTCTACGAGGTTGTCCGATAGCTGGTGGAGTGATGTAATATCGCGGTGATTGCGCGAGTCGACGGCCACAGCAATCAGGCGGTCGTTGCGAGTAGTTTCGCCTTGCTCTGTTTGGTCGGCTTCTATTACCCCGATCAGGCGGCTCTCTACGAGGCAGCCCGCGAAGGCCGGTTCGTCCATCAACAAGAGCACGTCCAACGGATCGCCATCGCCGCCGAGTGTGGAAGGCACGAACCCGAAGTCGAACGGGAAGACAGCCCCGGCCGGTAGCACTCCGCCCAGCTTGAATATGCCAAGCTCTTCGTCAAAGGTAAACTTGTTGCGGCTGCCCTTTGGCGTCTCAATAATGACATTAACGTTGTCGTCCTCTGTGAAGACATCGAGACGTGCGTAGGGGTTGTGTGTCGTGCTTACGTTCTTCGGCATGTTCCACCTCATAATGGATAATGTGTCATGCTTATTGCAGTTTGTATGCCGCGCCAACGACCATAGCGTGATGCGCTTGCGCCCATGCCTGCGATGCGCGATAATCAGAGCTGGAAGTTGTGCAAGTCTCCCCGTAACGTCCGCGCGTAATGCAGGGCGTCCTGAAGCCTATGTTTTCTCATCCCATGCGCCATGACGAGGCGCTACTCCGCACCAAGCTGGTACCGCCCCAGATACACCGCCGGGTGCTGTCGCGGCCTGCCTTGCTTGAGCGGTTGCATGAGGCTTTGGATGCCCGGTTAACGATCGTACAGGCGGGCACGGGCTACAGCAAGACCACCGCGCTTGCTTCACTGCGCGACACCAGCGTCCCTCTCTACTGGTATAGCATTGGCGAGGCGGATGCCGACCCGCAGCGCTTTCTGGCCTATCTTGCGGCCTCTTTTCGCGGCAGTCTTGCGGATTTTGCTGAGCTGCCCGCTGCTGTATTGCACGAGCGCGGCCCGGAAGCAAGTCGTGATGCCGCAATCCACGCTGTAGATGCGCTTATCAACGCGCTTCACCATGCAATCACGGAACCGTCGATACTCGTGCTGGACGACTTTCACCTGGTCGCACACATCCCTGAAATAAACAAACTGGCGGAGCGGTTTGTCTCGTATCTACCGCACGATCTGCACGTCATAATTGCCACTCGCTACCCGCTGGACTGGAGCAGCCTGGCGGCGTGGCGTGCGCGCGGTGAGTTGCTGGATATAGGCCGCCGCAGCCTTGCCTTTAGCGACGAGGAGGCGGGTTCTCTCTTTCGGGATGTTTACAGGATCACCTTGTCGGACGAGGAACTAGCCGTGTTGATCGACCGGACCGAAGGGTGGCCCATAGCCCTTCAACTGGTGTGGCAAGGCTTGCGCGATGACACGCCCAGGAGTGCCGGATCGCTGCTTGAGGCCGGTTCTTCGGTCCAAACTTTGTTTGACTATCTGGCCAAAGAGGTAATTGGCTCACAGAGCCCTGAAATTGCCCATTTCTTGCTCGAATCGTCGGTGCTCAGGGAGCTAACGCCTGCTTCTTGCGACGCTGTGACGGGCAGATCTGACAGCGAGGCCATGCTGCAACATCTGCTTGAGCTTGATTTGTTCGTGGTTGATCTGGGCGGCGGGCATTATCGTTATCACCATCTCTTTCACGATTTCTTGCGCGAACAAGCCCGCGCAGATGGCCAGGGCATAAAGGTTCGACAGACGCGAGCAGCCGAGTACTTTGAGGCACGAGGCGACTATGAGGAGGCGATTTATCATCGCCTTGCGCTGGGCGACACGTCGCGGGCCGCGCTCGGTATTGAGAAGGCGGGTGATGCGGCGCTGGCTGCAGGCTGGTTGAACACAGTTGCTGCCTGGATGGACGCGCTTCCGTCGGATGTTGTGCAGGAGCGTCCACTGTTGCAGGCGTTTCATGGCGACATTTTCCGCCTGAGGAGCAGGTTTGACGAGGCTCTGGAATGGTATGCTCGGGCAGAAGCGTTATGGCGCGAGCGCAATGACCGAGCGGGTGTGAGCCGTGCATTGCGCGGGCAGGCGCTTGTCTACCTCGATACTGTGCGGCCTGCCCAGGCTGAAAGCATCTTGCAGGAGGCGTTGAGCCTGACTGAGGGCACAGACGAGCGGGTGGGACGCGCCCTCATCCTTGAGTCTCTGGCCGAGAACAAGCTGAACATGGGTAAGGCGGACGAGGCCGAAGCGCTGCGTGTGCAAGCTAGAACTCTGCGTGATGAAGGACCGGGCGAAGATGCTCTCTCTGTGCGCGTCAAGCTGCGAACGGGCAGGCTCGACGAGGCGCAACGAATACTTGAATCGTGGGCCGACAAGGAGCGGCGCGAGACCGAAACGGGCCGATCTCACGCACCGCGCGCCCACCGCGAAACAATGCTTATGCTGTCGCTCATTACGGCCCTGATGGGGAGGGGCGAGCGCGCTTTCGTGCTGGCGGAAGAGGGAATTGACCTCGGCGGCAGACTCTACTCGCCCTTTGTTACCGCCGTGGGGCATACGCGCCTGGGCCATGCATGGCAGCTTCGGCTCAACGCGGGCGAAGACGCGCCTGGAGAGCAGGCATACGAGGGGGCAATACGCTGCTACGAAACGGGTGTTGCGCTGGGCGATCTCTTGTCTGTGCGGCGTCTTCGCGCTGAGGTGATGTGGGGCATGACCCGCGCCTACGGGTTCAGCGGCGACATAGAGTCTGCCGAGCGCGCCGCTGCCGAGGGCGTGGCAACGGGCAAGTGGGCCGGCGATGCCTGGATAGTGGCCCTGATCGAGCTTATGTTGGGGGCGAGCTATCTTCTTGCCGGGCGGGTGACCGAAGCGGTTGAGATTTTGCCGCGAGTGCTGGTTGCCTTCCGCGAATGTGGGGATAGCCTGGGGCAAGCAGCTACGCACCTCTGGTTGGGGATGGCTTACGCGAACGTGGGGCAGGCAGAGCTTTCGGCAGGGAGTATCGAAGGCGCGCTGACACTATGTGAGGCACATGGCTACGATTTTCTTTTTACATCACACTCATTCCTGGGGCCTCCCGACCCGCGCCGCCTGGTGCCGTTGCTGTTGGAGGCGCGGAACAATCGCCATAGAGTTACATATGTTGCTCGCCTGCTGGCCGAGGCCGGGCTACCGGACATACAGGTGCACCCTGGCTACCGCTTGCGGGTAACTGCGCTTGGTGGGTTTCACGTCATTCGCGGCACAAGCGAAATTGAGGCGCGAGATTGGCAGCGTGACAAGGCGCGCCAGCTTTTCCAGTTGCTACTCACCCAGCGTGGGCGGTGGCTCCAGCGTGATGAGATTGTCGAGAAGCTCTGGCCTTCGCTATCACCTGATGCGGCACTGCGCGATTTCAAGGTGGCGCTTAACGCGTTGAATAAGGCCATTGAGCCATTCAGGGGAGCAGACGCGCCCTTCGCCTATATCGAGCGCGATGGTGCATCGTACCGCATAAGACCCGAGGCCGATGTCTGGCTTGACGCTGAGGTGTTCGAACAAGAGTGTCTGGCAGGGCAGAGGCAGGCCGATGCGGGCATGAATAGCGCAGCGGTAGAGCGGCTCAAAGGCGCGATGCAACTCTACACAGGCAATTATCTGCCCGACGCCCTCTATGATGACTGGGCAAGCGACGAACGCGAGCGGCTGCTTTCCATTTACATGCGCTCTGCTGATCGTTTGGCTGGTCTGCTGGTCGAGCGTGCCGACTATGATGGTGCGCTTGACATGTGCGGGCGAATGCTGGCGCAGGATCCTACCTGGGAAGGGGCGTACCGCTGGACGATGCTGGCGCACTCGCGGCAGGGCAATCGCTCGCTGGCGTTGCGTGCTTACCAGCGCTGCGTTCAGGCCATGCAGTCAGAGCTTGGTGTGGAGCCTTCACCTTCGCTAAAGGCGCTGTATGGCCGCCTGATGCAAGACGCCGACCTGTAACCTTCTCCCTTTGTAACCCCATTGTAACCGGCATGTGCTAACCTCAAGCCACTGCGAGAGTTAGACGTAGCTCACGGTAACCGATGCTACCGGTTATTGCTGCGTCGTACGTCTATCTCCTCGTGCCGCTACTTTGAAAGAAGGCGATATGGCAGAGACGCCGGCCGGCATTGTTGCCGTGGGTACGTACATACCCCAATCCTACATCACAGGCCCGGAGATCGCGCGCCTCACAGGCATCCCAGCCGATGTTATCACCCGGAAATTCGGCATCACGCGTAAGCCGGTAGCCGGTCCGGACGACCATACCAACGCGATGGCTCTGCGTGCGGCGCAGGACGCCCTTTCCGGGAGCGGCATTGCAGCCGACGACATTGACGTTGTGCTCTGCACCACGGAGGAGTGGAAAGAGTATCCCCTCTGGACAGCCGGAATCAAGCTTGCCTACGACCTCGGAGCGCGCCGCGCCTGGGCGATTGATGTGCAGTTGCGCTGTAGCACAACGGTTGCCGCGATAAAGCTGGCCCATGCTCTCATGATAGCGGAGCCTGATGTAAACACCGTACTGATAGCCGGGGGCTACCGCAACGGCGACCTTGTTGATTACGGCAACCCACGCTCGCGCTTCCTAATCAATCTCAGCGCGGGCGGCGGCGCGCTTATCTTGCAGCGCGGCTATCCACGCAACCACGTTCTTAGCAGCGCTCTGATAGTAGACGGCGCATTTTCTCTCGACGTGATTGTGCCTGTTGGTGGGACGGTAGAGCCTGCCACTCCCACGAATCTCGCGGCAGGGCGTAATAAGCTTGATGTGCCGGATCCTGAGGGCATGAAACAGCGGTTGGATGCGCTGTCCATGCAAAACTTCCTGCGCGTGATAGATACGGCCCTGGCGCAGAGCGGGCACAGCCGCGCCGATATTGGCTATCTGAACATCCTCCACATGAAGAGATCGGCACACGATTTCGTGCTGAAAGAGCTGGGCCTAAGGGACGAGCAGGCTAGCTATCTGTCTGATTACGGGCACATAGGGCAGCAGGATGCGATGGTGTCGATCAAGCTCGGGCTTGAATCGGGAAGGCTCAAAGATGGTGATTTGATGGTAATCGTGGCGGCCGGAATCGGTTACGCCTGGGGAGCGAGTGTAATCCAATGGGGATAGAGCTGAAGAACAGGGTTGCCATTGTAACGGGCGGCGCGAACGGCATAGGGCGCGAAACAGTGCTGACTTTCGCCCGCGCCGGGGCAGCGGTCGCCGTATGGGACATGGCTGAGGAAATGGGCAATGCGCTTGTCGCAGAACTGGAGTCGGTGGGCAGTAAGGCCGCCTTTTACAAGGTAAATGTCGCTTCGCAGGCCGACGTTGAGGCCGCGTTCGCCGCTACACTGGAGCGGTTCGGGCACGTAGACATCCTCGTGAACAATGCGGGCATCACTCGCGATGCGCAGCTCGTCAAAGTAAAGGATGGACAAACAACCGGCAAAATGAGCGAGGCAGATTTCGATGCCGTGATCGCGGTCAACCTGAAGGGCGTGTTCAACTGCACCCAGGCGGTCGCGCCGCACATGATCGGGCGCGGGTACGGGCGGATCCTCAATGCGTCGTCGGTGGTTGGGCTGTATGGCAACTTCGGGCAGAGCAATTACGTGGCGACCAAAGCCGGCGTCATAGGCATGACCAAAGTATGGTCGAGGGAACTTGGCAAGCGGGGAATAACCGTCAATGCGATCGCGCCCGGTTTCATCGCAACCGAGATGGTGCGTGCGATGCCCGAGCAGGCGCTGGCGCAGATGGTGGCCCACACGCCGCTTGGCCGCCTGGGAGAGCCGAGCGACATCGCCAACGCATACTTGTTCCTGGCATCGGATGAGGCAGCGTTTATCAATGGCGCGGTCGTGAGCGTCGATGGTGGGCTGGTGGTCGGCACGTGAGAGCAGTGGAAGAACTATCCTCCAGCCGAGAAGAGAACGGAGATATCATTGGTCGGTGATTGGTTGGCCAGGCGGGAGATGCTCACCCCGCACAAGGTAGCGCTGGTAGACGCAGAGCGCGGCAATCGCCCTGTCACTTACAGGGAGTGGAACCGCGCGGCCAATCGCACCGCGAACAGGCTGCGCTCGCTTGGCGTGGGGCGGGGCGATCTTGTGGCTGTGCTCTCTATGAACTGCGTAGAATACCTGGATATCTGGTTTGCCTGCGGGAAGCTTGGCGCCATTATGCAGACGCTCAACTGGCGGCTCACCGCGACCGAGCTGTCCGCCTTACTCGGCGATGCCGTGCCGCATGTGCTGATCTACGGCTCGAACTTCAACGCGCAAGTAAATGCCATTCGTGGGGCTGTACCGTCTATCAAGCACTATAGTGCCCTTGATGGCGACAATATGGTAGCGCCGGACGATGTTGCCTTTGCCGAGCGGGATTATTGTCCGGATGATGCACCTCCCGCGGTAGCACTGACGCTCGATGCGCCCTGGGCTATTTGCTACACCGGAGGCACAACGGGCCTGCCGAAAGGTGCGATACTGACCCACGGCAATGTCGCCTGGAACTCTATCAACACGGTTGTTAGCTGGGGTCTCGTGCCCACCGACCGCACAATACTCAACAGCCCCCTCTTTCATACGGGCGGCTTGAATGTGCTGACCGCGCCATTAGTGCATATCGGCGGCACATCCATCGTATGCAAGGGTTTTGACCCTGCGCAGGTCTTCGATTTCATAGATAACGGCGATGTAAACCTCTACTTTGGTGTTCCGACAATGTTCGTCGCCATGCAGCAGCACCCACGTTGGGATACCGCCGATTTCTCGCGGCTGCGGTGGGTGATCAGCGGCGGCGCGCCCTGCCCTCCGCCCATTTTCGAGCGGTGGTGGGAGCGCGGTGTCGAGTTCAAGATGGGCTACGGCATGACAGAGTCGGGGCCAAATACCTTCTGGCTTCCTTCGGAGGAGGTGCGGCGCAAGCCGGGTTCCGTGGGTTTGCCGCTCTTCCACGTCGATGTGAAGGCAATAGAACCGGACGGCTCGGAATGTGCGCCGGGCGAGATTGGCGAGCTTCTTATTCGCGGCCCGCAGGTGGTACCGGGCTACTGGAATCGCGCCGAAGAGAGCGCGCAAACTATAGTGGACGGCTGGCTGCATACGGGCGACCTTGCTCGCCGCGACGAAGAGGGATTCTACTACATAGTTGGCCGCCTCAAAGAGATGTTCATTTCGGGCGGCGAGAATATCTATCCCGCTGAGATAGAAGCGGTGCTGGCGGGCCACCACGATGTTGAGTCGACCGCCCTGATAGGCGTGCCCGATGCGCACTGGGGTGAGGTGGGGTGCGCCATCGTGACGGTGCGCTCCGGTAGCGCAATTACAGCCGAAGGCCTGCTTGATTATGCAAGGGAGCGGCTTGCCCGCTTCAAAGTACCCAAGCAGATTATCTTTACAGACTCGCTTCCGGTGACAGGTGCCGGGAAGACCGACAAGCGGCTACTGATGGAGCTATACGGGCAGGGCAGCCCGGCAGGCAAGCAGAAATAAGCATGAAGATACCAGCTAACAACACAGAGCTTTTCTACGACTGGAAGGGAAATCCGGATGGTCCCGTTATAGTGTTCGTCAACGGGCTTTTGACGGATACGGCCAGTTGGAACGCTCACCTGCCTTTCTTCACGGGGAAGTATCGCTGCCTCGTATGGGATTGTCGCGGGCAGGGGCAATCGGATAAGCCCGATGAGGTCTACGACACAAAGCTGCACACCGCCGATCTGGCTGTGCTGGTTGATAAGCTGGGCATCGAGAAGGCTCACTTTGTAGGGTTGTCGAATGGTGGGGCGGCTGTGCTGGAGTATGCGGCGAACCACTCTGATCGCGTGCTGTCTGTCGTGGCGACCGGAGCCTACGCGAGCGTTGACACGATCCTGCGGGTGAAGCTTACCTCATGGATAAGCGCCATGGAATGCGGCGGCAGCCCGCTTCGCTTCGACGTAGCGATGCCATGGGTATGGGGCGGCGGCTTCCTCGAAAAGAACTACCAGGCAGCTTTGCTGCCTTTCCGCGAGAAGGGCGTCAATATGCCCATCGAATGGGCGATGAACCTGATAAAAGGTGCGATGGTGCACGATATCCGCGAGAAATTGCCCCTTATCGCTGCTCCTGTGCTGGCGATAGTGGGCGAAGAAGACGTGCTAACACCACCCAGGCTGTCCAGCTACATATCCCAGAAGGTACAGGATGGGCGACTTAAAGTGATGCAGGGCATCGGTCATGCCGCCGCGCTTGAGGATGTAGAAGGCTGGTCAAGGATAGTGAACGATTTCCTTGAGTCTGTAGAAAGGGGCGAAGCATAATGCCATTTATTGATGCGGGCGGCCTGCGCATTCATTACAGGGAGCGGGGCGAGGGTGTGCCGGTAGTGATGGTACACGGCAACTGGGGAACGTCGCTATGGTGGGAGCCATTGCTGGAGCGCTTGCCTGAGGGCTTACGGGGGCTTGCATATGATATGCGCGGGCGCGGCCTGACTGAAGGACCGGACAACGACTATACGATGCCTGAGATGGCCACCGACCTTCGCATCTTTGCTGACGCGCTGGGGCTTGGAGCGTTCCATCTTATCGGGCATTCACTTGGCAGCGCAGTGACAATGGAGTTCATGCTGGAGAGTCCGGAGCGAGTCTTGAGCATGACCGCGGTTGCCCCGGCGTGGGTAGACGGGATGCCTGCCGCATACAATGTGCCAGCCGGCCAGCAGGCGATCAAGGCAGACAAGGCTCTGTTCCAGGGCGCGCTGAAGGCGCTCGCCCCAACCGTGACTGACGAAGCCTTCTGGCAGCAAATAGTAGACGAAGGATTTGAGCAGCGCATCGAAGCTGCACTGAAGAACCTGCCCGCTCTCGTAGAGTGGCAGCCGGGCGACACTCTACGGGATGTGGGCGTGCGGTCGCTCGTGGTGAGCGGTGAGACTGACCCACTAACGGGTGGCGCGAACGCCGAACGAGCAACGGATGCCCTTGGGGCGACGCATGTCATTCTGGCAGGTGTTGGTCACTCGCCTATTATTGAGGTGCCGGACGACTTTATGGCTGTCTGGTTGGATTTCGTGGGCAACAAAGAAGGCTGACTCTCACAGGACATACCTGGATTATTTCGCACCGAAAAGGAGCAATTATATGGCAAATGAACCACATATGGCAGGTATAACTTCCTCATTCGTGGAGACGCCGCGCCTGAAGATACACCTGCTCACCAGCGGCTCGGCAGAGGGCGTGCCTGTCGTCTTTTTGCACGGCAATGTCTCCTCCAACGTATTCTGGGAGGAGAGTCTGCTGGCGCTACCGGACATCTATTGCGGCATCGCGCCCGACCTGCGCGGCTACGGCGAGACCGAAGCCCTGCCCATTGACGCTATGCGGGGTCCACGCGACTGGGCCGACGACCTGGCGGCTCTTGTAGATGCCCTCAAGCTGGGCAAGTTTCACCTTGTGGCATGGTCACTCGGCGCGGGTGTCGCCATGCAGTATGCGATCGACCACCCAGACACCCTGCTTTCGCTCACATTCGAGTCGCCCGTTTCACCGTTTGGTTTTGGAGGCACACGCGACAACGAAGGCACACCCACATTTGCCGATTTCGCGGCATCGGGTGGCGGAACCGTTAACCCAACCTTCCTCGCGAACATGGTGGCCGGAGACCGGGATGGCGACACGCCGGTATCTCCCCGCGGCACGATGAACACTTTCTACTTCAAGCCCCCGTTCCGCACCACACCCGAGCGTGAAGAAGCCTATGTGTCGTCAATGCTCTCCACCCGCACCGGCGATGGGTTTTATCCTGGCGATCTCACCGCGTCGGAGAATTGGCCGGGCGTGGGACCGGGCGTCAGCGGTATCAACAATGCCCTGTCGCCCAAATACTTCCAGCTTAGCGGTTTCGCGAACATCGAGCCGAAGGTTCCTGTGCTCTGGATACGTGGGGCCGACGACCAGATTGTGTCTGACACCTCCCTGTTCGACTTCGGCTTCCTGGGCCAGATCGGGGCGGTTCCGGGCTGGCCCGGCGCTGAAGTGTTCCCGCCACAGCCAATGGTCAGCCAGATGCGCCACGTGCTTGACGCTTACAAGGCAGGCGGCGGCACTTATGAGGAAGTGCTACTCGAAGACTGCGGCCATTCGCCGCACATTGAGAAGCCCGGCAACTACCTGACTGCCCTGATCGAGCACCTGCGGCAGGCATCCCGGTAAGGATAGCTGATGATTGATCGCCGACTTTGGAATTGGGAATGTAGAGTTCGGAATGCGGAATAATGTTTATACGATCCATTCCGCACCCCATTTCCCATTTCCGCATTCATGGAATACACAGGAGGAGCCTATCGTGAAGCAAGATGAGGTCAGCAGATGTTCTGCATGGCTGATATTCAGGATCAGGCAAGTAGCCGGATTATGAGGAGGAACTCAGATGGTTGGTGATAAGAAGAAATTGGTTTCGGGATTAGCGGCGGCGGCTCTCATGTTGAGTATATTGCCGGTGGGTGTCAACGGTTATGCCCAGGGCAACACACGTACATTCACTGAGACAGGCAAGACGGTCAAAGGCAAGTTCCTTGACTACTGGACGAACCACGGCGGGCTTCCGCAGCAGGGCTTCCCCATCTCCGAGGAGATGCAGGAGAAATCCGACACTGACGGCAAGACATATAACGTGCAGTATTTCGAGCGTGCTGTGTTCGAGATGCACCCTGAGAACCAGGCACCGAACGATGTACTGCTCTCGCTGCTTGGCGTGGCGACTTTGAGCCGCAACTATCCCAACGGCGCGCCTGCTGACCAGAAGGCCAGCACCGAGAACGCCACCAAGTTCGCTGAGACAGGCAAGACGGTTGGCGGCAAGTTCCGCGCATACTGGGAGAAGAACGGCGGCCTCGCACAGCAAGGCTTCCCGATCACAGACGAGTTCACCGAGCGCAGCCCGCTCGACGGCAAGACTTACACAGTCCAGTATTTCCAGCGTGCGGTATTCGAGCTTCACCCTGAGAACCAGGCTCCCTTCGACGTGCTGTTGAGCCAGCTTGGCACATTCCAGTACAAGCGCAAGTATTCAGCGGCAGGCGCACCCATTACCGTGGGTATGTTGACCGACCGCTCCGGCTCACTCGCCATCTACGGTCCTATGCTTGAGCGCGGCTTTGAGCTTGGCCTCGATTATGCGACCGGCGGCACAGGTAAGGTAATGGGCCATGACATCAAGGTCGTTACCAAAGACACCGCCAGCACGACCGATACAGGCGTAAACCTTGCTCGCGAAGCGATCGAGAAGGACGGCGCGAAGATACTGGTCGGCTCGCCCAGCTCGGGCGTTGCCCTGGCTGTATCCGCTCTGGCAACCCAGAACAAGATACCGTACATAGCAATCGCGGCAGGGTCGCCCGACATTACCGGCAAGAACTTCAGCCCCTACACCTTCCGCGCAGGCCGCACGAGCGTGCAGGACGCCCTCACAATGGGCGCGGCGCTAACAGGCATGGGCAAGAAATTCATCCAGATTGCTCCTGACTACGCCTTCGGGCGCGGCTCGGCAGCAGCTTTCTATAATGTTGTGAAGGCCAACGGCGGCACGTTCCCTGTGAACGACAACGCCACCGACTTCGGCACTGTGTATGCTCCTCTGGAGACCACCGACTTCACGCCCTATATCAACCAGGTACTCGACTCGCATGCTGACGTGCTGATCGTGACCTGGGCGGGTGCGGGCTTCACCCCGCTGTTCCAGCAGATGCAGCAGCTAGGTATCTTCGACCAGATGGTTGTGGCGACCGGCTTCGGTGACAACCAGACTCTTGCCAAGGGCTATGCTGAGGCTATAAACTCGGTTGGCGTTTCGGTCTACCACTACAGTATGTACGACTACAAGGTTAACCAGTGGCTCGTGCAGAAGCATCAGGAGAAGTTCAAGAGTCCGCCCGACCTGTTCACTGCCGAAGGTTTCCTGGCCGCGCAGATGGTTGTAAAGGCGCTTGAAATGAACGATGGCAAACCTGATGCTGACGGCGTGATTAAGGCGTTGGAAGGCTTGCAGATTCAAGGACCGAAGGGCACGTATACTATTCGTGCTACCGACCATGCCTTGCTGCAGGAAATGACCCTTGTCAAGCTCAAGAATGTCAACGCTCCCGACTTCAAGTTCTTCGAGCTAGTGAAGAAGTTTACCCCAGAGCAGACAGCTCCTCCATGCGAGGTGCCTGCGGCTCTCAACAGGTGCAAGTAGAAATAATGAGCAGGGGATGTCGGGTCTTATCGCCCGGCATCCCTTGCCGGATACTCCACTATGACCAGTATCATTGAAACACGTGATCTTTCCAGGCACTTCGGCGGCTTACGGGCCGTGGACGGGGTAAACCTGCGGGTGGAGGAGGGGTCGCTCCATTCGATAATCGGGCCAAACGGCGCGGGTAAGACCACCCTCTTCAACCTGATAAGCGGCAACCTGAAGCCGTCGCGGGGCCGCATTTTGCTGCGCGACCGCGACATCACGGGCGTGCCGCTCTACCGCATGGCGCACCTCGGCATCGGCAGGTCGTTTCAGGTGACTAATGTCTTCCCTAACCTCACTGTGCTTGAGAACGCGCGCCTCTCCGCTCAGGCGAGAGGACGCGACAGCCTCAAAGTATGGGCGCGTGCGACATCGTTTCGGCGCTATGAAGAGAAGGCGCTGGAGGCGTTACGGCATGTGGGCCTGGGCGACAAGACGGATTTGCTCGCGTCGGTGCTTCCACACGGCGACAAGAGGAAGCTGGAGCTAGCGATCTTGCTGGCGGCAGACCCGCAAGTGTTGTTGCTTGACGAGCCGACAGCGGGCATGGCTTCGGAGCAGGTTCCCATGCTGCTGGAGATTATTCGCAGCGTGAGAGAAGGCACAGGCAAGACGATCCTGCTGGTGGAGCACAACATGGGCATAGTAATGAACGTGTCTGACCGCATTACGGTAATGCACCAGGGACAGGTGCTTGCCGAGGGCACACCCGGCGAGATACGTGACAACGAAGCCGTGCAGCACGCATACCTGGGCGGCAGTCTACTCGCGGAGCAAGCAGATCAATCTGAGGGCCAGGCATGATAGGAACAGACAACGCAGACGCCGCGGCTGCCAGCCACCCCGCTACTGAGCCATTGCTCAGCGTGGAGGGGATACACACGTTTATCGGCCAGTATCATATCCTTGAGGGTGTGTCGCTGGAGGTTGCGCCGGGCAGCATAACCGCGCTGCTGGGTCGGAACGGGGCGGGCAAAACCACCACGCTGAAGTCCATCATGGGCCTGCTTTCACCGAGGGTAGGCCGCATAGTGCTTGGCGGTGAAGAGATACAGGGGCTGACTGCCTTCAATATTGCCGCACTCGGCGTGGGCTATGTGCCTGAGCATCGCGCTGTATTCCGTGATTTGACAGTTGAGGAGAACCTCAAGATCGCAGAGCGGCAGAAGGGTGATCTCGCCCGCCGCTCAGACTTGATACTTGAGATGTTCCCCGACCTGAAGAAGTTTTACAGGCTGCCGGGCGGTCAACTTTCAGGCGGCCAACAGCAGATGCTTGCGATAGGACGCGCCCTGGTGGCCGACAACCGCCTTCTCCTGATTGATGAGCCGAGTGAGGGGCTTGCGCCGATTATTATCGAGGGCATTATGGCTGCCTTGCGTAGCCTGTCCGCACACGTCACTGTGCTTCTGGTTGAGCAGAATTTTCGCATGGCGTCAGAGCTTGCCGACCGCTACTACATACTCGACGACGGCCGAAGCGTCCAATCGGGCCAAATGGCCGACCTGGTTACAAACAAGGCGCTAATCACACGTTATCTTGGGGCGGCATGAGGTCGGGAAATGAGAAATGAGAAGTGAGGAGCTTGACGAATTAGCGGCGAACTTCTGGTAAATATCTCATTTCTCATTTCTCATTTCTCGTCTCCGGAAGGATCATTATGACAGGGATACTACGACAGAACCGTTCATTGTTGGTGGCGCTGGGGGTGGTGGCGCTGGTTGTGTTCTGGCTGACACAGCAGTATGAGCCGAGAGTCACGGCGAGCATCCTGCTGTCGGGGCTGACGCTTGGCGCGCTCTTCTTCCTGGTGACATCGGGGCTGTCGCTTATCTTCGGTCTGATGGATGTGCTTAATTTCGCGCATGGTCTCTTCTTCATGATCGGCGCGTATTTCGGCTACACCCTCTACGCCAATCCGCGCATGATCCTGAATGCCTTGCCGTTCGCGCTCGCTATGGGCGGAGGCATCGCCATCGGCGGCTACATTGCGGCGTTGCTGCGCTCGGCGTCTCTTTCTCCAACAATCGAGCGAGTTGTCACGGGCGGCCTGATTGGGTTAGGAGGCGCGCTATTCCTGGCGGGCGTGTGGGGCTTTGACCTGCTGACGCTTGCGGCGAGCGGCGCGACCGCGACGGGCGGCGAGGTCGCGACCGATGTCGCTCAGGAGGCTAGCAGCACGTTCCTTGTCCGTTTGGTTCTGCTGGCTGCCTCCGGTCTGCTTATAGGTTTCGCGCTGGCCCGCCGCCAACGCGGCACGTCACGAATCGCTCTACCGACCTGGCGCGGCCTCGCGGGCGGGTTGGCGGCTATCGTGTTGGCGGTTGCGCTCACTTACTGGCGCACGCCGGGCGAAGAGTTCATCCTGGGCCTCTCCTCGAACCTACGCTTCGTGCTGGCTCTTGTGGTGGGCGGGCTTGGGGGTGCGGCGCTTGGGGCGCTGGTGGAGTGGAGCATGATACGCCCTCTCTATTCGCGGCCCATCTATCAGGTGCTGCTCACACTTGGCCTTGTGTTTGTTGGCACAGAGGTAGTTAAGAGCATATGGGGGCCAACAGCCTACTTCATGGAGATGCCTTCCTTCTTCAACACGCGCGGCCCAAACTGCCCATCGCCCAATCTGCTCGCTTTCTTGCAGGACAATTGCGCCTCGATTGACGTGCTGGGCAGGCCCTTTCCATCTTATCGCATCTTTATTATCGCGCTGGGCATAGTGGTATTCGCGGCCGTGGCGCTGCTGTTGCGGCGCACGCGCATGGGCATGATAATTCGCGCCGGGGTGCAGGACCGCGACATGGTGCAGGCGCTCGGCATCAATGTACGCCGTGTGTTCACACTGGTTTTCGCGCTTGGAACAGGGTTGGCAGCCCTTGGTGGTGTTGCCGCGGCCCCGTTCGTGGGGGTGAACCCGGGGCTGGGGCAGGAGTTTATATTACTGGCCTTTATCTCGGTAGTGATAGGTGGCATGGGCAGCTACAGTGGTGCCGCGCTGGGCGCGCTGCTGGTTGGCCTGGCGCGTGCCGTGGGCGACCAACTGGTGCTTTCCGGTATTCATCTGCCGGGCATTGAGGAGGCTGTGAAGCTGTCGCCGTCAATTGCGCGAGCATCAACTGTGCTCCTGATGGCGGCGGTATTGCTGATACGCCCCGCAGGGCTATTCGGTAAGAAAGATACATAGTTCGCACTTTGCGCGGCGAACGGGCGCGGAGTTGAGCAGGTAGAGCACGCTCCAGAGCAGGAGGACTAATGGCAATTTCACGGGGGCGCTCAGGGCAGCAACGGCTGCTGGTTGGCGTGTTGGTGGTGCTGGCGCTCAGCGCCTTTCCATTTGTGCTGGCGCTGCTGACAGGTGAGGCGGTTGATGCGGGCACGCCGAAGTTCTGGCAGGGGATGCTTGCCCAGGTATTTATCTGGGCTGTGTTTGCCATGAGCTATGACCTGCTGATGGGCTACACCGGATTGCTCTCATTCGGCCACGCCATGTTCTTCGGTACGGGCGCGTACGTGGCCGGCATTGGCCTGACGAGTGCGGGATGGTCGCTGTGGCAGGTGGTCCCGGCTGTGCTGCTTGTGTCACTCCTGCAAGGTCTGCTGATTGGAGTGCTGTCGCTGCGTGTGCGCGGGGTCTATCTGACGATGGTGACACTCGCCTTTGCCCAGATGTTCTTTATTCTGTCTGAAGCGACCGACTTTCGGCAGTGGACCGGAGCCGAGGACGGCCTGCACAACATGCCCATCCCCGACTGGATGAACCCCACCGACCAGCGTTTGCGCTTCTACTTTATTGCTCTTGGTTTTGCGGTGCTGTCGTATATTGTGCTTCGCAGGGTGGTTGATTCGCCTTCCGGCAAGGTGATGGTGGCGATACGCGAGAACGAGGGCCGCGCAGGGATGATCGGGTACAACACGTTCGTCTACAAGCTGATGGCGGTGTTGATTTCGGGCGTATTCGCGTCGCTTGCCGGGTTGATGATAGCCCTCTGGAACCTCAGCGCGAACCCAACAATGTTGAGCGCTGGCACCACTATCAATGCCTTGCTTATGACGATCATTGGCGGGGTAGGCACGCTCGTTGGCCCAATCCTGGGTGCCGGGGTTTTCCAGTTGCTGGGTTACTGGCTCAACAGTACTTTTGGACCGCGCTGGCCTCTTATCTTTGGCACAGTCTTTATTTTGATTGTGCTCTTCTTCCCCTATGGGCTGGTAGGTACATGGCAGCTACGCCGCAACTCCTGGCGCCGCGTGTGGGCCGAACGCTTTGGCAAAGCAGGCAGCGTGGTAGCCAAGCAGGTTGAGCCTCCCGGTGGCGTGTAGCCAACAGCGACTTCCTGGCTAATCGCCGCCGGAGGCCAATGCTCTCTCTGCGATACGTTTCATCGCCATAATATCCATGCTGGGACTCTGCCCGCCGCGCATAGCTGCGATCTCTTGCAGCGCGGCTTCCATTGCCATAGCGCGGTTGTGGTCTCCGGCTAGCTGCTCGGCCAGCGGCATGGGAATGTACTTGTATAGAAGTGTGTCGCCTTCGTAGAGTCCTCCCAGGTAGTCCCGTTGGTCTTCCACGATAACATGCCACTTTTCGCTGCGTGCCATTGCCAATTTGCCCCTCCTGCGAGATAACCCGGTTAATCCTCCAGCTTTACTACCTGTCCGCTCCTGGCCGACTCGATCCCAGCCATAATAATCTTGAGGTCCACAAGCGCATATTCAGGCGGCGAGATTAGTGGACTGCCGGTGGCAACTGCATTGTAGAAATCGAGCCACTCCTCGCGAAATCCGTCGCCGTTTAGCTCGACCGGGATGGTCTGCGTCGGCTCATCCTTACCGATCAACCAGTGCTCGATGTGGTCGCTGAAGAGGGTCAATGTGCCTTCGCGACCGTACACTTTCGGCTTGCGCGCATCGCGGTCTATCGCTCCGTAGCCTAGAGCCATCTGCCCGATCATGCCGTTCTCGAAGGTCAGTTGCAGCAGCAACGTATCATCCTGGTTGCTCAATAGCTGCGGGTTGAAGGCAGCGGTCAGGCCGTGTACCGCCGTCACGCGGCTGCCCACCATAGAGCGCATACCCGCGACCGTATGTACTCCACCGTCAATAAGGTAGCCGCCCGCGAAATCTCCCTCTTTGCGCCATGCCGTGGATGGGAATTTCCAATCGGGGTAGGTGTAGTGCATGTCATTGAGCCGGTAGACTTGTGCGTCGCCAATCAAGCCGCTCTGCACTAGCTCACGCATCTGGTGGAAGCGGCGCTGGAAACGGAAGTTCTCACCCACAGCGAGCACTCTGCCCTTGCTCCTCGCAAGCTCGATTAGCGCCTGCCCTTCTTTGACGTTGTCGGCAATAGGCTTCTCGGCGAACACGTGCTTGCCTTTTTCCAGGGCGCTTGTTGCGGTGTTCGTCGTGAGGTTAATCGGCACGGCAATATCGACCGCTTCGATATCATCGCGGTTCAGCAGATCTTCCATAGTTGACACTACATCAGGTGTATAGCCCGACTTCTCAGCGATCGACGTGGCGGTATCATGGGCGCGACTCTCCGTCCGATTGAAGAGTGCAACGATCTCAAACTGCTCGTGAAGCTCCATCAGCACAGGGAGATGCAAGTCACGAAAAGCGAGTCCGGTGCCAATCACGCCCAGGCGTATCTTCTTCATTTCCTTCCTCCAGGCAACGCAACCAACGAGGTCAGACGACATATCCCTAAAGAAACACAACGTAACTCGATAACAACCAATAACATATTGCTAGTCTGAAGTGTAGCATGCAACGCATAGGTGTGTGTAGGTCCGGGTGAATATCGTTTGACAACCAGCATGCCGCCTAAGTAGAATGGCTGGACGACTGAAGGGATACTTGCCAGCATGGATCGTAAGCTTCTCGACTATATTCTGTGCCCTGTCTGTGGAGAGGGGAATTGGATGCTGCACGCCGCTCAGTATGAGACTGTGCCCTATCACGATGGTGCCCGCGAGGAAGTGCGCGTCGGAGAATTGGCCTGTGGGTGCGGCCGCCGCTACCCTATCGAAGAGTTTGTGCTCTCGTTCGCTGAACTTTTCTCTCCTGACCTGGCGCGCGAGGCGGCGTTCTGGGACCGCTTTTACATCTGGAACCTGGAGCACGGCGCTGTCGGCTTTCACGATTTGCGGCGCGGCTTTGCGCCTTTCATGTCCCAGGGCGTGCGCGAGGCGTTCCCATACCCCGACACAATAGAGCGCTACTCTGTGCACCGGCACGTGGCTGACCACCCGGCCCTACGTGCGGGCGACACCTTGCTCGACATGGGAGTGGGCCTGGGTTGGACATCATTGCACTTTGCACGTTCCGGCTACAAGGTAACGGCATTCGACCCCAGCCTTAGACCGATGCAGGCAGCCAAGAAGTATGCCATTGAGCAGGGCATCTTCATCGAATACATCTGCACGGCGGTGGGTTATCTCGACTTCCGGTCCGCGTCGTTCGACAATGTGACCGCGTTCCATTCTCTTCATCACGTCCCCGATGTGCAAGCGGGGTTGACCGATGTGCAGCGGTGGCTTAAGCCGGGCGGCGCGCTCGCTGTGGACGAGCACATAACCAACAGCAAGCTTGCCGGGGCCATCGGCGCGGAACTGCACCGGTGGGCGAGCAGCGAAGTCTTCCCACGCTATCGCACCATATCCGCCGACGACATGGCGACCCTCCCTTCAGAACCGCATTCTGCCTTTGAGGACGTTGGAGCGGAGCAGATACGCCCATTGCTGCACACAATGTTTGACGTGAAGGAGGAGAAGCAGCGGCACGTTGTACTGGACCACTATTCTCTGCTCTACTATCTCTGGAAGGACAAAGAGAAGGACGCATTCGTGCACGCCCTTGAGATAGCCGACAACTTCCAGGAATTGTTGCGCCTCGTAGACCCGGACGGCGGAGAGTACATAACAATTATCGCGACTAACGATCCTTCCAGAGAGCCTGAGTGGCAAGATACAGCCTCACATCTCGATGCACTACCGGCCAATCAACCATCCGAGGCAGATCTGGACCAGTACAAAGCACGACTGGCAGCCCTGGAGAAAGAGTTCGCCGAACAGGGCGCATGGGCGCTTGAGCTGGAGAAGGGATTGAAGCAGCGTAACGCCGAGTTGAAGCGTTTGCGTGATCACTTGAGACGGATAGAGAACGGCAAGGTAATGCGCCTTATGAAGCGATTGGGTAGGAGCCGACAGCGGAGGTAGGCGAGCGGATTCGTGCCTGTACGATGCTATAATGGTGGTTGCCGTACTAACAGTTGGCCCGCGAATACTGTATACATATCCCTTTAGCTTCCCCAAGTATTTTGCTCACGCCTAACACCAAGGATTATTGTGAAAGAAGCCCCAATCGTAGCCATCCCAGCGCAGCCTGGCGACACTGTAATATCGTCGTCCGGGACGTCAACGGCTACTGGCCGTTCTCGTTTTCTTATCTCGCTGGCGGCTCTGGCCTTGCTTGTCACCACTGTGTGGGCTATTTTCTTCTTGGCGGGCGGCCTTGAGTTCCGACTGTTCGACCAGCGGTTGCGCTCCGGCGATACGGGCAAGCTAAAGACCAATGTGCTTGCACAGAGTTTCGCCAGCCCGGGTGGCAATCTCAACAGGCTTGACCTGCTTCTGGTCGGACCGATACCCAACAACCTCCCGGACGATATGCAGGTGAAGTTGCTGGCTGGCGATGGGTTGGACGGTCAAGTCGTGTATCAGGCGCCCGTGAGCGCAGCCCGTGTGATTAGCGATGCGGGCGACACCTATCTCTCCATTACGTTCCCGCCACAGGACGGCTCGGCGGGAAAGACTTATACGCTCGCACTGGAGACACCGGGCTACCCGGTGAACTCGGTCATACAGACGGCCTACTCTCCTATTGACGCGCTTTCGTCGGGCGCGCTCTATACAGAAGACGGGCCTCAGGCCGGCGACCTCGCTATCTCGGCCTATTACCGTTATTCGCTGCCCGCGTTCCTGGCTGAAACTGCGCGCACTACTCTAGGGCAGTTGCCTTTTATCCTTGCCTTTGTGCTGCTGCTCTTGCTGCCGGGGCTTGCCTTGCTTGCATGGCTGCCGAACGATCTCAACGCGGGGCAGATTCTGCTTGCCGCACCGGGCGTGACAGCGCTTGCTTTGCCTGTCTTCTTCCTGCTGGGGGGGCTTGTGGGCTTTGCTGTGGGCACAGTCATGATGTGGGTGCTGCTGGCTCTCTGCGCTGTTGCTGTGGGGCTGCGTGTGTTCCTGACGTTCCGGCGTGACGGTAAACAGACTGCCTTACAAATGCAGCTTCGAAATTGGAGTCGCGCCGATGTGCTCTTCTGGTCTTCTCTTGCTGCGCTGCTTTTGCTTGCCACTATGACGCGATTGCTGTCGCTGCATGGGCTGGCGGCGGGCAACGGCATGGACGCCTATCACCACACGCTCATTACCGAAATGTTCGTGCGCGACGGTGGCATACCACGCGACTACGCGCCTTTTGTTCCATTACGCTCGTTTACATATCACTTCGGCTTCCACGCACTTACAGCGTCGGTGGCCTGGATTACGGGCCGCACATCTACCACGGACGTTATGACGCTGATGCCGTTGGTAGGACAGTTCGCCGGAAGCGTGCTGCCGATACCGGGGCTGGTTCTCTTCGCGTGGAAGGCGCTCGGCAACCGCTGGATCGGCTTGGTGGCGGGCGCGCTAGGTGGGCTAATAAGCGTGGTGCCTGCTTATTACGTCGAATGGAGCCGCTACACGCAGGGGCTGGGGCTTGCGCTGCTTCCTGTTGCGTGGGTGCTCTTGCTGGGTGCGATTGAGGGGAACGGCACTGCGCGGGGCATGGTGTCGAGGGCACGCAACCCGCTGTTGTTTGTTCCGCTGGCTGTTATCGGAGGGGCGGGCCTGTTCCTCAGCCATTACAGGATCGTGATTATCTATGCGGGCTTCGCGGCGCTATACCTTGCGTGGCGGCTTGTGTCGGCATTTAGTGAGGCGCGCTTGCTTTCGCGCCACACGCTGCCCATCGCCCAGATTGCGCGGGCGGCCGTTACAGGCGCTCTCACATTGGCAGTGCTGGCACCCTGGATAATCAACCTGAACCGCAACTTTGTAAAGAACTTCATCGACCGGAGCGGGCTGGATATAGATATTTACTTCGCTACGGGCGAAAGACTGGGCGCTCCGCTCCTCAACCACTTCTCGGTGCCGCTGCTTGCCGGCTTATCTGCGATAGCCGTCGCTATCTTTGGCTGGAAGGAGACGCGCAACCGCCGCGCTGGGCTTGCCCTTGGGGCTGGCGCAGGACTGCTGGCATTTATCTCGGCCCTTTATGTCTATTTCCACCCAAGCCCCACAGCAATGCAACTCGAGCTGCAAAGCCACCTGCTCGGGCTATCGCCTGTCACATGGGTGCTCTTGCTGGAGATAGTGGCCTGTGCGGCGCTGGTGTGGTTGGCGAAAGATCGCAAAGCTCTGCTGCTGTTGCCTGCTCTTGTGTGGCTCATACTCAGTTTGTGGTCAAGCCCACAGTTGTTACCTTTCCGGCTGCCCTTTGTCGGTTACCTCGATGCCGTGACGCTAGCCTCGGTGGCATGGCTGCCGGTGGTGCTGCTGGCCGGCTACGCTGTTGTCACGGCGGGTAGATGGACATGGCATAACGCCGGGCTACTCTCTCTTGTGGAGGGCAGACGGCGGGTTGCCATCGCGCTAGCGAGCGTGACAGCGCTGGCCCTGATGGTGAGCGGGCTGGCGCTCGGCACATCGCTGTCTCCGGTGCATGATCGTGGCCCCTATGTTGTGCAGTCCGATGTTGAGGCGCTGCTCTGGATGCGCGACAACCTGCCGCGTGATAGCTATGTGCTGGGCAACTCATTCACATTTCCCTGGGCTCCAACACAGCTACTTGGCATGGACTCCGGCCTCTGGGTGCCGCTGGTGGCGGAATTGCCTTCTACCCTGCAACCTATCGCAGCCTACAACGAGCAGCCAATCGACCCGCAATATTTCGGCAAGGTGAGGGCCATTGTGCCGCCCGGCCCCCTGATTGACAAGCCCGAAGAGTGGCAGGCGCTGAAAAGCGCGGGCGTAACGCATATTTACATTGGGTCCAACGCGGGCGAGCGGGGCTATTCCGCGCAGGCTCTCTTGCAGAACAAGCACGTCACGCTGGTGTACCACAAAGACGCGGTGTGGCTGTTCAAGATTCTCTAGCGGCTACAAGCTGTTATGAACTCCGACCCGTTGATCTTCATGATTTGTGCGTGTAAATTGACAGTTTCAGAGTAAAATAATGGTATGGAGAAGATGTCCGGCACATTAGGAAACTCAACACAAGAGCAGGAACTGCTGCGTGCTGTAGCTTTGTGGGCTGCCCATTGCGCCGAACTGGCACTCCCGATATTTGAGAGCAACCACCCGGCTGATATGCGTCTCCATGAAGCAATTAGCGGTGGTCGAGATTTTGGGCGGGGTAAGATGCGCGACAAGGCCCTTCGTATAGTCGCTTTGGCGGCTTTGAAGGCAGGTAAAGGAGTAGACGAGCCGTCGAAATACGCAGCGCGTGCGGCGACCCTCGCAGCTTCAGTCGCCTATACTCATACGGACTTGCAAACGGGACTACAGGGTATCCGTCAGGCGAGGCACGTGCTTGGGCCAGCCGTCTATGCGGCGCTCGCCCTTGAGACGGCTGCCGGTGGTGACCCTGAGGTTGGCGACAATGTCATTCGTCGTGCAATTGAGAGTGCTCCTGCTGAGGTTCGCTATCTCCTGAAACATATGCCGCCTCAGCCTGAGGAAAATGGTCGGTTAGGCGTTCTTTTTCTTGATTTAGACTCAGCTTTGCGCGGTTAGAGCCTTTTGTGAACTTTCTTCGGATTATGTAGCCCCATAGAAGTTAGCTCTATGCACGAATTGTATTTCAAAGTTTATAACGGCTCCAGGGCACGCTATCGCCGGGCGGCAATTGCACACAGTCGCTCTCGAAAGTGTTGGCGGCGATCCTGGCCACTTGGCCTCGCGTGGCGTTGTTCGGCGCACGGAAGTAAGGGCGGTTAAAGGGCAACACGAAAATGCCCACCCACCGAGAACAAAGAGGTCGTGCTGGTGTATCATACATGTGATGTTAGCAAATATACCCACCGGAGGAGTAAATGACTGAGCTATCCATAATGATCGAGGGGCAGGACGGCGTAAGCTGGCCGATATGGAAGAGGCTGGTTGACGAGGTTGAAGCGCTGGGTTTTGCGGGCATGTTCCGTTCCGACCACTATACGAACGCACAGCCTCCCGACAAAGACTCGCTGGAGATGATTGTATCGCTGACCTACCTGGCAGATCACACCCGGCGCGTACATTTCGGCCCTTTGGTGTCACCGCTTTCGTTCCGCGAACCGACGATGCTCGCCCGGCAAGCAGCAGCGATTGACGATCTGAGCGGCGGCCGCATGTTCATGGGGCTTGGCGCGGGCTGGCAGGAGCGTGAGCACAACAACTTCGGCCAGCACCTGGGGAGCATGAAAGAGCGCATGGACCGCTTCGAGGAAGGGGTCGAAGTGGTTACACGGCTGTTGAGTAGCGATGAGCCTGTGAGCTTTGACGGGCGCTATTTCCAGTTGCGTGACGCCATACTGTTGCCGAGACCGCACAGGCCGGGCGGGCCGCGCATTTTGATCGGAGGCAGCGGCCGCAAGCGCACACTACCACTGGTGGCTCGCTATGCCAGCCATTGGAACGCAGTTGGTATTTCGCCGGATAAGTTCCGCGAGCTATCGTCCTACCTGGACGACCTGGTCCGCAAGGAGGGACGCCAGCCGGAAGAGGTGAAGCGGTCGGTCATGACAATGGTCATATTCGGACGTACCCGCGAGGACCTTGAGGCGCGCCTTCAGAAGCCGCCATATAACAACCCGGCGGTGGAGGGAAAATCGCTTGACGAGAAGATCGCCTTCTGGCGTGACGAGCGTAATGTGCTGATAGGCAACGGGGAAGAGATCGCGGAGCAGATATCGGCCTATGGCGACGGACTGCAGGAGATAATGACGCAGTGGTTGAGCCTGGACGATATGGAAGGTCTGAGCCAGTACGCCGAAGATGTGCTTCCAAGGTTGAAGTAGACCGTGCTACCCGCGAAACACATATTCTTAGTTAACAGAAGAGCAGACGTGTAAGGGTACGTCTGCTCTTCTGTCATCCCGTTCATATTGGAGTGGCAACGGCACCTACCTGTATGTAGCTCGCTCTAGTTCTATCGGGCAGGCGGTTAGCACGCAGTTGACGCTCTTTATGGTGCCTGTGACTGTGAGCGTACGCCCCTTGTTTATAGCAAGCGCCTCGCTCTCAGGCACGATCAGGTAGATGTCGAAGGCGTAGCCGGGTACGGGGTCCGGCGTATTGAGGATCACCCTGTAGTCTTTGCTGAGGAAAGCCTGATCGACACCGGAGACTTCTCCACGCCACTCAGTTATCCGCTTGCCCTCCAGGGTCTTCGCAAAGGCATCCCACTGGGCGTCGGTTGACTGCTTCTTTATTGCAGCTATCTCTTGTATCGTCGGTGCCTCTTCTACAACCGCAGTTGGCTTAGGCGCTTGCGTTGCTTCGGGAACTGACGCTGCTGCCTGATTGGACTGACCCGCGCTGCCCGAGCTTGCTGTACTTCCTGATGTGTCAGTCTTCTTCGGCCCGAGGGCTGCGCCGATCAACGCCAGAATGATAAGTCCACCGAAACCCCACATCACTAGCTTCTTCATGTTTATGCTCTCCTTCTCAAATTGCCGAAACTTCAGAATTACTTTCCCGCATTCCGCCCTATGTTCGACAGCAATTCGGTCATTTCTTTGGAAGGAACCATCTCCGTTTATTGGTACTCCCACACTCTCCCAGGCGCATACATTCCGAGAACTCTTATTCTCGTTACTAATATTACACACGCAAAAGGGGACGTTTGGGCGTCGGTTTTGGGCGTATCAGGGCAAGAAGAAACCACCCGTAGTTGGGTGGTTTCTTGCTTCAAGCGGTATGTTTGAGGGTTACTTCTTGGCAGGCTGCTGAGGTGTCTGGCAGTTAGGGAAGAATGTGTTGGCCACTATCTTCGATGTCTGCCCCCTCGACAGCGTTGCATTGGGCCTGAAGTACGGCCTGCTCTGGCTGTCGCACGGCTCGGTCGGGTCTATTCCACATGGATAACCGTTCATCACACCCGGCCTGTTGAGCAGCAGACGCTCTACATAGACGTGGAATGTCGATCCAGGAGGTACGTCGGTGAAGGTGAATGTGGCAGGATCAGGATCATTGAAGCCTGCTGCATTACTCACGATCTTGGTTAGCTGTCCTCTGGTTGCGCTGGCGCTTGGCCTGAAGTAAGGCCTGTTGCCAGGCAATTCACAAGGCTCGCTAGGATCGACACCGCATGGGTAGCCTCCCATCACTGAACGACTTGCCAACCGCTCTGTGTATGTGTAGAAGGTTGTGCCGGGTAGCACGTCCTCGAATGTCTGGCCGCTGACAGGGTCATTGAAGCCTGCCGACTGCGACACCACTTTAGCGAGCTGGCCCCTGCTCACAGGATTGGACGGACGGAAGTAAGGATCGCTGTTAGGGTTACAAGGCTCGCCCGTGCCGCCACATGGGTAGCCGTTGATGATGTTACGGCAGGCAAGGCACTTGATGAACGGGTAGAAGGTGTTGCCGGGCAGCACATCTGCGAACTCAAGCGTGCATGCTGTTGGGGTGGCTGTTGCGCTTACCGCTGCCGTGGCTGTTACGCTGACAACTGCTGTGGTAGTTGCCGTGTTAGTCCCAACAACTGTAGGTGTGGCAGTGCCGCAGCTTACCTGCATATAGGTAACCTTTAAGCCGTTTGTGAGGATACCTTGCAGGCAGGAGTAGGAAGTGTATTCCTGCATGTTGCGCTGTATACCGCTGGCCGCGCTCAGTCCGTTGTCGAGAATGTTTCCGTAGATCACGTCGAACTGGGTCGAGTTCTCAGTGAAGACAATCTCGAACTCGGCATCGCCCGGGCTGTCGTAGTACGTGGTAAGCCATCGCACAATGAACTGCCTGTTTGGCGCTGTGCCAATCACGTCTGTGAACACGCCGTGTGTGTCGGGCGATTCATCTGTGCGCAGGTCCGTGTTGTTCAGGAATACGGTCGAGAGATAGTCGCCGTCGCCTCCTGCGACAGGCACACAGCCCTCATCCACGCCGTTATTGCCGGTGTCCGAGGCGAACTGGATGTTGCCGTTGGAATTGACCCGTGCGATATTATACAAGGCTCCGTAGACTGTTATCTGGAACGGTAAGGTGATGTTGGTTGTGCAATCGTCGCAGTGGTTGCCCGTATCGTTAGTGGCTGGGATAATGGTCGCCGTCGAGTTGACAGTGTGGTAGGTGACCGTGTCGCAGGCGATCGTGGCGGTCGGCTGGGGTGTGCTGGTGTTGGTTGGGGTTAGCGTGGGGCCGCCCGGTGTAATGGTGGCGGTGGCGGTGTCAGCGGGTGTAGCGGTGCTGGTGGATGACGGTGCTGTTGTGCTGGTTGGTGTGGGGCCGCCCGTAATGGTGAAGTCAGCGTTAGAAATATCGAGGAAGATATTGTTGGAGCAACCAACCATAACGCGGGCCGCGCCGGTGCCTATGTTCGGTACGGTAATCTGCTCGGTGCCGTCGTTGGCGGTATTCGTAGCCAGTGCGAACGGGAACGAATTGCCACCGTCAACCGACAGGCTAATGTCCACATTGGCACAGCTAACAGGCGCTGCTGTCGTGTTGGCGACGTCCCACGTTACCGTCTGAGAGCTAGTGGCTGGCCAGGTGACTGCTGTATTTGGCTGGGTCACCAGGAACGGGCCTGAGCTGGTGGTGACGGTGAGCGCAACCTGAGCATAGTCCACCCCGCCCACGTCTGCGTGATTATCGCGGGCCGTCAGGCGGAACTTGAGGGTACGGTTAGTGGTCGGGAAGGCCTCACCGAACGTAAGTGTGTTGCTCAAGATGTCGGTGAGCCTGGGCAGGTAGCGATAAGGCACGGTAACCGGGTTGAACGAGCGGAAGATAGGCCGCGTGCCGTCGTCGGTGTTCGGCGGAGCGGCTGCGCCCAGGTCGAACTCCTCCCAGTTATAGGTTAGAGCGTCTCCATCAGGATCGGTGGCCGAGCCAACCAGCTTGAAGGGTGTCTGGTTGGGGATCGTGTAGGCGGGCCCGGCGTTTACTACGGGCGGGTGGTTGCCAAGGTTCTCTGTGAAGGGACAGGTGTTGCCCTGGCCCGTTGTTGTATACGCCACGATCTCGTCAAAGCTGCCAACGTGGAAGTATGGATCGCTGTGGGGTTTTGAAGATCTTCGGCACCGCAGATGCCCGCGTATGCCATGATGGTCGAGCCGCTGCCCGGTTCAAAGGCATGCGCGCCCGACCGGTTTCCACCGCCGCAGTTGCTTGTGGTGCCGTTGAATGTATGGTTGGCGCCGTACTGGTGGCCCATCTCATGAGCAACATAATCGATGTCGAAAGGATCGCCTACAGGTGCTGAGCTGCCTGTGACGCCGCGAGCCTTGAAGCCTGTCCGGCACGGCACCCCGAGGCTGGCGACGCCTCCACCGCCTGTACTGAATACATGGCCGATGTCGTAGTTGGCGTTGCCGATTACAGCGTCAATGTTGGTCTGGTTCTGGCCGAGCATCGCGCTGCCGTTGTTGTTGGTGTAGGGGTCTGTATTGGGGTCTGTGTAGATAAGTAGATCCGTATTGGCGACCAGCACCATACGAACAGCAACTTCGCGCTCATATACACCCGTCACACGATTTACCGACGTGACCATTCCCGCTAGAGCACCCGGCACAGTGCCGCCGTAGAACGCTGTATACTCGCCCGTAGCTGCCAGTGCGAGCCTGTATGTGCGCAACTGCGGTCCTACAGGCGTGACCGGGCCATTAGAGGGAGGCTGATAGGGCGCTGACATGTCTACGTTCGACTCGCTCATCAGGTCGTCGGGGCCGGGGACGTAGTCACTCTTATAGTAACTGATGTAGTTCGTTATGTCACCCTTCTGGTAAGGGTCGATAAAGACCACGCCCGACGCCGCAAGGATCATGGCATGGAAGCCCCGAGGCGTGCGGTCGAAGCGGACTGTGGCAGTGCGGTCGTCCATGCCCTGTCCGAGATATGTCTTGATTTGCGGATACTTTGCGGCCAGTGGGGATTCCATGATGGGCGAGTCAACGAAGCTGAAGCGTCCATAGCTGCCATCGGGAAGTGGCAAAGAAATAATCGCCTGCGAATTCTGGGGTCTTACATTTGACGACTCGCGTGGCGCTTGTGCCAGCTTTGCGGTGAGAGCTGCGTCGTTCGCCGCAACCACGCGGTAACGTGCGGGCACTATCTCCCGACTGCCTGTTCGTGCGATAGTCGCCTCGCTGACGTCTTTCCATATGCCGTCTGTGGACGGTGCGGCGTGAGATACACCTGAGCCGCTACCGGACACTAGCCCTCCAAGGAGGAGCAGCAAAAAAGCTGCAAGCACTAACTTGACACGATTGCTCATGGTGTCACCTTCTCCTCTGTAGTGCCGCGCAGCAGGCAGAAAAGACGGGGATAAATAGGACGGCAAAGCTCCGAAATCCGCTCTTATTCCGTTTGCCTTAACGCCGGGTTGCACGCACTTACGTGTGAAGTGGGGAAATTACTTCGCGCAGATGGACACGCGAAGGACATATGGGTGTCACCGAACGAGGGTGCGGGTCAGGATATCCGGTGGTTTCCGGGGCAAATCTGCCCATCTTCCCCGGCGGACCAATTATACAGCACAATCAAACCGTAGAATATAGCAATTGCGAATCTGCTCAAGAATTCGGGGTCACAAGCAGTGGGATTGAACCATTCGTGCGTACCAACGACGCGGGATGTGAGCCATGTTCCTTATTAGCCAATCTGGAAGCACGAGTTACGGATTTCCGCATGGAATCACTTGTATACTCAGTGGCGAATAGACGACAAAAGAGGCGGCATAGTACTTACTATGCCGCCTCTTTTGCGTTCCTGGCAATAGGATTAGATGCTAGCCGGTTGCCGGTCTCGGGTTCAGTTGCAGGCTTTCGCTGGGGGCGACAGGCTCAGGGGGCGCAAGCTCCCTTTCTGCGGCTGCGCCTCGGCCAAGGTAGGCCTCTATCACGCGGGCATTGTGGCGTATCTGGTCTGGTGTGCCCTCGGCGATCTTTACGCCGTAGTCGAGCACTGTTATATGGTCGGAGATGCGCATTACCACCTTCATGTCGTGCTCAATCAAAAGGATTGCGACACCCATTTCGTGGCGAAGGCTGTCAATTAAGTCAATTATGGCCGCAGTCTCCTGGGGATTCATACCTGCTGTAGGCTCATCGAGCAGCAGAAGCTGGGGTGCGGTTCCAAGGGCACGAGCTATTTCAAGTCTACGGCCTGCACCATAAGAAAGGTTGGCGGCGAATGTCTCGGCGAGATCAGCAAGACCAACAAACCGCAACAGTTCCATGGCGCGTTCTGTGGATTGCTCTTCTTCGGCAACCATATCCGGGCTTCGTAGCATAGCCCCGAGTATGCCGCGCTTCATGCGGGTATGCAGCCCCACCATAACGTTCTCCAGCACTGTCATGTTTCCGAAGAGGCGGATATTCTGGAAGGTGCGGGCGATGCCCAGCTTTGTGATGCGGTCAGGCGGCAGGCCCGTAATGCGCTTGCCGTCAAACCATATCTCCCCGCCGTCCGGCTTGGCGAGACCCGTGAGTATATTGAAGAAGACCGTCTTGCCCGCGCCGTTAGGTCCGATAATGCTGACTATTCCGTGGCGAGGCATGTCGAAGTCCACTCCACCCAGCGCTGGTAGAGCATCGAACTTCTTGGTCACGCCGATGGCGCGCAGCAGGGTCTTTCTATAAGGCCCGGTTTGATCCATAAGTAACACCTCCTGAGGTGGCCTGCAGTCTCAGTAATGTATGCATATAATAGCACTTTTCCAGCAATTGGCAATGGTTACGCGTATTTCTTGTTCGCCAACAGGCAATTGTGGGCAATTTCAGTGGTTATTATGCTAAAGGGATATGTACCCTATGCTAATTGCACCGATAAACAGAAACAAGAGACCGGGGCAAACGTTAGAAAAGCATTGACAGCCCCACACTGTTATGCTAATATCGGTGCAATTAGTTTGTTGCATCAACAAACTAATCTGGTCCTACCAACTCACTGATGAGGGTGGTAAGCTCATGCTTAAAGCCAGGACAGGAGACCAGGCACTGGTTCGAGAGATTAATCTCTCGATTATTCTCAACGCGCTCCGCGACCAATCCCCTATTTCGCGGGCTTCCCTTGCCGCGATTACGGGTCTCAACAAGACCACCGTATCGAGCCTCGTTCAGCAGTTGATCGACGCGCATTTTGTGTCTGAGATCGGCGCTGACCGCACGGAAGACACGGGACGTCCAGGCATTCTCCTCAAGCTCAATCCAAAGGTGGGCTGCATTGTCGGCGCAGAGATCGGGGTCGATTTCATCTCAGTAATCATCACTGATTTCGCGGCAGACGTCTTATGGCGGTACCAGGAGAAGAGCGCATCATACAGCAGCCAGGAGCGTACTATTCAGCGCACACTGACCATTATCAACGAGGGAATCGCTGCCACCGAAGGCAAATGCAACGCAGTGCTCGGTCTGGGGCTTGGTGTGCCGGGCCTAGTTGACGGCACGAGCGGCACACTGCTGTTCGCCCCCAACCTCCAGTGGCAGGACGTTCCGCTTCGTGAGATACTCCAGGCCGAGTTCGACTTTCCGGTGTACGTCGATAACGAAGCGAACATGGCAACGCTTGGTGAGAGCTACTTCGGTGTGGCGCGCGGCTCCAAGAGCGTGCTCTACGTTAGCGCAGGGGTCGGCCTTGGAGGTGGCATAGTGCTGGATGGCCGTATCCTTCCAGGCACAGCGGGCTTCGCGGGCGAGGTAGGCCATATGACCCTCATCATAGATGGTCGGCGCTGCAACTGCGGGAACCACGGCTGCTGGGAGACGCTTGTCAGCCAGGAAGCCTTGTTCCGCCGCATCCGCGAAGCTACAGGTGAAGGAAATGCCTCAAGCCTTACACGCTATCTTGAAGCTGAAGGCGAAGGGCTCACAGTTCCGCTCATCGTTGACGCAGCACGCTCAGGCGACCTTGTGACGCTCAAGGCGCTTGAAGACACCGCTTATTACCTGGGTGTCGGCCTCGCGAACCTGGTCAACGCACTCAATCCGGAGATTGTTGTATTCGGCGGCATCCTTAGCCTGGGGAGTGACTACTTGCTGCCAACTTTGCGCCGCGTAATTCGAGAACGTGCCCTCCGATGGTCGGTGGATTCGATGCAGGTGATGGTCGCCGCCCACGGGTTCGACGCCTGTGTGATGGGTGGAATTGCCTCTGTGTACTACCAGATATTGAGCCAGCCCTTCAGACCCATACGCGACAGACAGCGGCGCGATGGCACAGAATCCCTGACCTGGGGCGAGCAACAGCGCGCTCTTACAACAAGTAACTAGCACGACGCCCGCAATTTATCGAGGGGAGGTGATGTAACACCCGGAGAGAACGTGAGCATACACAGCGATACCAGGACGACGAAGACGTCGCTCGAACGGCACACGCACTTTGGTAAGTGCCTTCTTAAGGAGGAGAGTAATGTACAAGGTGTACAAACGGATTGCGCTAATGGTCGCACTACTCATGGTAGTAGTTCCCTTCCTCGCGGCCTGCGGCGGTGATAACCCCACCGCGACTCCAGTGGCTGCCCCCACAAACACGGTAGGTACTGCGCCTCCAACCGAGGCCACCGGGGGCACAAATCCAACCGCTACGACAGGCGAAACGTCTGCGACCGCCACGACCGGCGGTACCTCGGGCGGAGCCAAGAAGAAGATGCAAATCATCTGGTTTGCATGGGCACCCTGCCAGGCGCTGGCCGACCTGTCCAAGAAGTTCCCCGACGCTGAGGTGGACGTGCGCTGCGTACCCATCGGCGAGTGGCACAGCTCTATCTTCACCGACTTCGCCGCCAAGCAAGGCGCTGACGTGGTCATTCTCGACAGCCAGTACATTGGCGAAGCTGTCACGGGCGGACACGTTCTCGATCTTACCGACTGGATGAAGACCAACATCGAGATGAGCGACTATGTGCCCGCGGCCCTGAGCGCCTACGGTGAGTACCCGGAAGGCAGCGGAAAGTATTACGGTGTGCCAGCAGAAGGCGACACCCAGATGATCGTCTACCGCAAGGATGCGTTCGAGGCCGCCAAGGCAGACTACAAGGCCCAGACAGGTAAGGATCTTGAAGTACCGAAGAAATGGACAGAGCTACTTGACGTAGCCAAGTTCTTCAAGGCCAATCCCGACAAGTATGCGGGTGTGAAGAACGGCTACACCACATTCTACTGCGGCACAGTCGCTTGCTACGACCAGATCGCCACCCACTGGAACCAGATCCTCTGGTCGTTCGGCGGCGAGTTGTGGGACTCCAAGACATATAAGGTCGAAGGCCAGATTAACTCCGATATAGCAGTCAAGGCGCTCGACTTCGATAAGGAACTGTTCAAGACAGGTCCTGAGGGACAGGGCAACTTCCAGTTCAACGAGAGTGTGGACGCGCTCTGCTCAGGCACAACAGCCATGACCACTATCTGGTTCGGCTTTGGCGCCGCTTTCAACGACACGAAGGGCTGCAAGAACTCCGCTAACCTCGCTTACGCCGTGGCTCCCGGTGAAGACAAGCACTTCATCAGCCTTGGCGGCATGGGTCTGCATGTTAGCTCGTACACCAAGGACAAAGACCTCGCCCTCAGCTATGTAAAGTGGTTCGAGTCCAAGGACACCCAGATCGAATGGGCAAAGCTCGGCGGCTTCTCCGCTCGCAAGTCTGTGCTTGCCAGCAACGAGTTCAAGAACGCTGCCCCGTATAACCCCACTTTTTCTGAGGCCTATCAGTTTGTAAAGGACTTCTGGAACATCCCCGAATATAACGGTATGCTCCAGACCCAGATGGAACAACTCAACCTGGCTGTGACAGGCCAGAAGGATTCGAAGGCTGCTCTCGATGAGATCGCCAGGAAGCAACAAAGCATCCTCGACGAGGCATACCCGAATGGTCCACCGACAGGCGGCGGGGGAGGAGGTGGCGGCACGACTGCCCCCACTGCTACCACCAGCGCGGGTGGGGGAACATCAGGAGGTGCCAAGAAGAAGATGCAAATCATCTGGTTTGCATGGGCACCCTGCCAGGCGCTGGCCGACCTGTCCAAGAAGTTCCCCGACGCTGAGGTGGACGTGCGCTGCGTACCCATCGGCGAGTGGCACAGCTCTATCTTCACCGACTTCGCCGCCAAGCAAGGCGCTGACGTGGTCATTCTCGACAGCCAGTACATTGGCGAAGCTGTCACGGGCGGACACGTTCTCGATCTTACCGACTGGATGAAGACCAACATCGAGATGAGCGACTATGTGCCTGCCGCGCTCAGTGCGTATGGAGAATATCCTGCGGGCAGCGGCAAGTATTATGGTGTGGCTGCTGAAGGCGACACGCAGATGATCGTCTACCGCAAGGATGCCTTCGAGGCCGCCAAAGCCGATTACAAAGCGGCTACAGGCAAAGACCTCGTTGTGCCCACAAAGTGGACTGAGCTACTTGACGTAGCGAAGTTCTTCAAGGCTAACCCCGACAAGTATGCGGGTGTGAAGAACGGCTATACCACATTCTACTGCGGCACAGTCGCTTGCTACGACCAGATCGCCACCCACTGGAACCAGATCCTCTGGTCGTTCGGCGGCGAGTTGTGGGATCCTGCTACCTACAAAGTAGACGGTTTCATTAACTCCGCCATAGGCGTGAAGGCACTTGACTTCGATAAGGAACTGTTCAAAACAGGACCCGAGGGACAGGGCAACTTCCAGTTCAACGAGAGTGTGGACGCGCTCTGTTCAGGCACAACAGCCATGACCACCATCTGGTTCGGCTTTGGCGCTGCCTTCAACGATACCACCGGCTGCAAGAACTCCGCTAATCTTGCCTATGCGGTAGCACCGGGCGAAGACAAGCACTTCATCAGCCTTGGCGGCATGGGCTTACACGTTAGCTCATATACCAAGGACAAAGACCTCGCACTCAGCTACGTCAAGTGGTTTGAATCGAAGGACACCCAGATCGAGTGGGCAAAGCTCGGCGGCTTCTCCGCTCGCAAGTCTGTGCTTGCCAGCAATGAGTTCAAGAACGCTGCCCCGTATAACCCCACTTTTTCTGAGGCCTATCAGTTTGTAAAGGACTTCTGGAACATCCCCGAATATAACGGTATGCTCCAGACCCAGATGGAACAACTCAACCTGGCTGTGACAGGCCAGAAGGATTCGAAGGCTGCTCTCGATGAGATCGCCAGGAAGCAACAAAGCATCCTCGACGAGGCTTATCCGAACGGCCCGCCGAAGTAGCAATCTGCGCAATTAGCCAGGCGTCAGAGTTACGGGCGGGCCGCAAACCTGCTCGTAGCTCTGACGCCTGGCTAACCTTCCCGCAACGTGACATCTGAAAAGGAAGAACACAATGCCCGCAATGAAAGCAGATGCCAAACAACGAACACCCGGAGTGCGCCCGCGCTTCGCGTGGTTGAGCGATCGCGCCCTGGTGCGCGCTTTCTTGACGCCCACTATGCTGCTGCTGCTGCTCGTGGCGGTCTTCCCGCTGCTCTGGTCGCTCTACCTGAGCTTCACCAAATACTCGGTTATCAAAGATCAGAATGGGCCAACCTGGATCGGGCTGGCTAACTTCAATCGCTTGCTTGGTGACCAGGACGTATGGCTGCGCTTCACCACCACCGCGCGCTTTGTCATTCCTGCGGTGCTTATCGAGCTTTTGGTCGGTTTCGGGCTTGCCATGCTCATGAACAGGGCGTTCAAAGCACGCGGCCTTATCGTAACCCTCATGCTCATCCCCATGATGCTAACGCCTCTGGTGGTGGCTCTCTTCTGGCGCTATATGTACCAGCCCGACTCGGGCGTCATAAATTACTGGATACACGATATTCTCGGCATGAACAGGGTGCTCTGGACCACTGATATTGGCGTGGCTATGTGGTCGCTGGTTCTGGTGGATATCTGGCAATGGACGCCATTCATAATGCTCATCGCGCTGGCCGGGCTGTCGGCTGTGCCCAAATATCTATACGAAGCAGCAGAAGTCGACAGGGCATCGGGCTGGTTCAAGTTCAGGCACATCACGCTGCCGCTCGTTACGCCCCTCTTGCTGATTGCCGTACTCTTCCGGGTGATGGACAGCTATAAGATCTTCGACCAGGCATATGCGCTCAATATATCGGGCGATGTAAACCAGGTCCTGTCCATCTACCTCTACCAGATGGCATTTGGCGATTTCAATACGGGCAAAAGCTCGGCCCTCGGATATATCATGCTTGTTGTCATTATAGCCCTGGCATTTATGTTGATCAGGGTGCTAAACAACCTGAAAGCGGAAGAAGCCTGATGATCAGCCTTGTAGAGAGTGGAACGCGGATTATTGCATCAGGCAGAAATGGAGTGACGTATGGCAGCAACTGATACCAAGGCAAAGGAAGTGCTAGCAGGCCCGCCGCCGTCGGCTGTAGAGGCGGAGCAGGTTCGTGCCCGGCGCAACCAGGCGCGCACAGGCAACCTCTTGAAGAGTATCCTCTTCTGGGTTACGCTTGGCGTGGCTTTCATGTTCTTTATGTTCCCGCTGCTTTTTATGGTCTCCACATCGTTCAAGCAGCGCTCTGAGGTGACCGCCCAGCCACCTCGTTACCTGCCGGGCGTAGACTTTACTCCGACCCTGGATAACTACGTGGCGGTGTTCACGAAGTCCTCCGAGCTTGGCACGATCAACTCGTCACAGGACCAACGGGCAACCGAGGCAAGCGCGTTCGGCGGGGTTTTGCTAAACAGCGTGATCATAGCCGGTGGGGCAACTCTTCTCGCGGTAATTCTCGGTACGCTCGCGGCCTACGCATTCTCGCGCTTCAAGATAAAGGGGGAAGGAGATCTGCTCTTCTTTATCCTGAGCACTCGTATGCTGCCTGCCGTGGTAGTGCTCATACCGATATTCCTGATGTTCACCAAGCCGTTTGGCTTCCTGCAAGGCACTTTTCTCGACGGTCTCAGCCAGATTACTTTCAGAGATAGCTATTTTGGCATCATGCTGCTCTACACAACAGTGGGGCTTCCCTTCGTTGTCTGGATGATGAAGGGCTTCTTTGACGAGATACCGAAGGAGTACGAAGAGGCGGCTATGCTCGACGGCTACTCACGGCTTGAAGCTATATGGCGGTTCGTGGTGCCGGAAGCCCTTCCCGCTATGCTCGCGACAGCCGTGTTTGTGCTCATTACGGCCTGGAACGAATTTGTCTTCGTGTTGAAGCTCAATCCCGGCGAGGCGAGCACAGTTCCACCCTTCCTGCTGGCCATCATCGGTTACGGGCAGGTCGAGTGGGGCCGAATGGCGGCTACATCGGTGGTGTTCCTGCTGCCTGTGGTGATTTTCACATTCGCGGTGCGCAACCATCTGTTGCGCGGCGTGACGTTCGGCGCGGTCAGGAGATGACGGAGACGAGAAACAAGAAGTGAGAAATGAGAGATGAGACCATGCAATATGTGGCTCGTGCCCTCTCTCTTGTTGGCTATCTCTAGCTTAAGACGATAGAAGTAAGCTAATATCTCATTTCTCAAGTCTCATTTCTCAAGTCTCATTTCTCATTTCTCGTCCCCACCCTTCAGGGAGCAAAATGGCAGAAATAGTTATACAAAACCTTATAAAGAAGTACGGTGATTTCACAGCAGTGAAGAACCTTGACCTTACCATCAGGGATGGCGAGTTCATTACGCTGCTGGGACCATCGGGCTGCGGCAAGACCACTACGCTGCGCTGCATTGCCGGGCTTGAGACGCAGACCTCCGGTGACATCAAGATCGGACCGCGAGTGGTGAACGATCTGAAAGCGGGCGACCGCGACATCGCGATGGTCTTCCAGTTCTATGCGCTGTATCCCCACTTGACAGCCTACGACAACATCGCGTTCCCCTTGCGCGCACAGAAGATGGAGCAGACTGCTGTCAACGAACGAGTGAAAACGGCTGCGAAGACGCTCAAAATCGAGTATTTGCTCAATAAGCGTCCAAACAAGCTGGGTGCGGGTGAGCAGCAGCGCGTGGCCCTTGGCCGTGCTATGGTACGCCGTCCGCAAGTCTATCTGATGGACGAGCCGCTCACCAACCTCGACGCCAAGCTGCGGTCCGAGATGCGGATGGAGCTAAAGAGATTGCAGCGGGAGGTCGGCACCACGATGGTGTACGTTACACACGACCAGACCGAAGCTCTCTCGATGTCGCAGCGCATCGCCATTATGAACCTGGGCGTATTGCAGCAGGTGGGAACGCCCCTTGACGTCTACAACCGGCCCGCCACCCTCTTTGTAGCAGGCTTTATCGGCACCCCACCGATGAACTTTGTAAGGTGCAAAGTAGTAGACGGTGACATACCCACTCTGCGCGATGAAGAGAGCTTTGTCTACAAGCTCACACCCCAGCAAAGAGCGGCCATAGGGTCGCACAGCAGCGCAGAACTGGTCTTCGGCATAAGAGCTGAAGACATACACATAGTGCCCGAACCGTCTGCGGGCGATCTGCCCGTAGAGGTTTTCCTGCGTGAGCCGCTCGGCGACGAGATAATCTACGATTTGAAGGTAGGCGATAAGATATTCAGGGCAAAGGCCCCGCCCACACTGCGCCTGAATAACGGCGATAAAGTGGCGGTCAGCTTCGATACGGTCCGAGCCCACGCCTATGACACACAAACTGAGCAAGCGATATTTTGACAGGTTGTCCAGCAGTGCCTCACAGCACGACGGCTGGCACACCAACCGACGAAAGGCAAAACATGGCGCGTGTAACTATCAACGACATGACCAAGAAGTTCGGGCGCGTGACGGCAGTAGACGGCATGAGCCTGGATATAGCCGACCGCGAGTTTATGGTGCTGCTTGGGCCGTCAGGTGCGGGCAAAACCACTACACTGCGCTGTGTGGCGGGCCTCGAAACGCCTGAAGAGGGCAATATTCGCTTTGACGACGAATCGATCGACAAGGTCAGCCCGGCCCTGCGTGATGTCGCTTTCGTGTTCCAGTCGTATGCGCTCTACCCGCGCAAGAGCGTGTACGAGAACATCGCATCGCCGCTCATGGCGCGTAAGGTGTCTAAAGACGAGATTGACCGCAAGGTACGCGAGGTGGCTCAGAAGCTTCATATCGAAAGCAAGCTGGAGCGCAAACCCGCGCAGCTTTCCGGCGGCGAGCAGCAACGCGTTGCCCTCTGCCGCGCCATGGTGCGCCAGCCCCGCGTTTTCCTGATGGACGAGCCGCTGACCAACCTCGACTTTAAGCTGCGTGTAGAAATGCGCACAGAACTGAAACACCTGCACGCCGACCTGGATACCACGTTCTTCTATGTCACCAACGACCAGCTTGAGGCGCTATCGCTTGCCGACCGAATTGCTGTGTTGAACAATGGCTTGCTGCAGCAGGTGGATACACCTGAGAATGTATACGAGCACCCGGCTAACCGCTTCGTTGCCAGCTTTATCGGCAGCCCTACCATGAACTTCCTCGACTGCGCTCTCACCAACGACGGTACGCCCGCGCTTGCAGCCGACGGTTGGTCTTTAACCATACCGGACAATGTGCGCGACGCCATCAAGGGAGCCGAGCTTGACCGCGTTGTGCTGGGGGTGCGCTCAGAAGATATCGCGCTGAGACCTCAGGGCAGCAGTGGTGACCTGGACGCCGAGGTCTTTTCTGTTGAGCCGCTTGGCGACCGTAACATCTACGACGTGCAGCTTGGCAGCAGCTATATTCGTGTCAAGACAGCGCCCACAGTTATGCTGGACATTGGAGACCGCGTGCGCCTGAACGTGGATCGCGCACGCATTCACCTGTTCCACCCGAAGACCGACAGGGCTATCATGTAGATTTTCACAGGGGCCGTCGCCCGGCAGCAGACTATCACGACGTTGCCCGTATTTTGAGGACGCATGACCGAACATTCGACAAACCGAGGCACACGCTCCGCACTCGCTAACGAGATGGTGCGGTCGGAGCTAGCAGACATAGTCGGCGAGGAGCACGTTTCAACGCGCGAATCCGACAAGCTTGTGTATGCTACCGACTGGTCATGGATGCCGCAAATGTGGCTCGATCGCGGCATGGAGCCGCCAAGTCCCGACTTCATAGTGCACCCAGGCTCAGCGGAAGAGATATCGCGCGTGCTGAAGATCGCTAACACCTACCGCATACCCGTCACTCCATGGGGCGGCGGCTCCGGCACCCAAGGTGGGGCCGCACCTGTCTATGGCGGCATACTGCTGGACGTCAAGCGCCTCGACCGTATCACCGATATCAATGAGGTCTCTCTGACTGTCACCGCGCAGGCGGGCGTCAACGGTTCGGCGCTGGAAATGGCACTTAACGACCGGGGCTTCACGTTCCCGCACTATCCATCGTCCGCTAACGCTGCAACTGTTGGGGGATATGTCGCGGCGCGGGGATCGGGTGTTATCTCAACGAAGTATGGCAAGGCGGAAGACCTCGTGCTGTCTATAGGGGCTGTGCTGCCCGATGGTACGATTATAGAGACGCCCCCTGTGCCAAGCCATGCGTCCGGTCCGATGCTCATGAATCTGCTTATTGGCTCAGAGGGCACAATGGCGGTGATTACGGAAGCCACCTTCCAGATCGAGCGGCTGCCTGAAGCGAGGGTGTTCCGGGCGGTGCTGTTCGACAACATACATGATGCGCTTGAGGCAGGCAGAGAGATCATGCTGGCGCGCTTGCAGCCTGCCGTGATGAGGCTCTACGACGAAGCCTCAACAGCCTCGCTCGTCAAGCGCGTGTTGAAGCTTGATTTGCAGGGCGCATACTTGATACTGGTGTTCGACGGCTACCGCGAGATAGCCGAAGCGCAGGCCGCACGGGCTATGAAAATCTGCGAAGAGAGAGGCGCACGCGACCTCGGCCCTGATTCGGCGGAACACTGGTGGGAGCACCGTTACGACTTCTACTATCCACCCTTCGGGCTGTCGCTGCCGAAGATGTACGGCACGATAGAGACAGTCTGCAAGTTCGAGAACATCGAGAGGCTCTATTACGCCAAGAAGGAGGCCATTGAGGTCGGCTTCGCTGAATGGAACGCACAGTACATCGCCCACTTCTCGCACTGGTTCCCGTGGGGTGTGATGGTGTACGACCGCTTCCTGATAGACGAACCGCCTGCCGATCCTCACGAAGCCCTGCAACTGCACAACCGCATTTGGACCACAGCAGCGCGGACATCGCTCGCAAACGGCGGAATGCTCAACGAACATCACGGCATCGGCCTGAAGCTTGGACGCCTGATGCGTGAGCAGTACGGCAGCGCATGGCCTGCCCTCGATTCGCTCAAGCGCACGCTCGACCCGAACGGCATTATGAACCCCGGCAAGCTTGGTTTTAGCATCTAGAAATGGATTGTAAGCAAAGATGACTGCAGAGATACCCGACTATACAGAGATATACGAAGGAGACAGGTACTGCCTGATGTGCAGGCACGTCTGCCCGGTCGAGCGCGTCACGAAGCGCGAGGCAACATCGCCGCACGGCTGGGCGCTCCTGGTTGCCTCGGAGCGGCGAGGTCTAGTGCAGTGGGACGCCGAAACGGTAGACACCCTCTACCAGTGCGCCGACTGCGGTCTTTGCCAGGCCAACTGCGTCTCGGTCCGGCCACTACCGGCGGCGATAGTGGCTGCGCGTGCAACCGTGGCCCAGCGCGGCTTTGCGCCCGATAGGGTTCGGCTGGTGGACGAAAATCTGCGGAAGTGGGGCCAACCATACGGCGAAGCCTTCCACAACCCCTTCACTGATCTTGCGTCAGGAGGAGCAGAAATCGGCCTCTTCGTTGGGGCAGCTACCACCGCGAGCCGTGCTGAGACAGTAGACGCAGCAATTAAGCTACTGGACGCAGCAGGCGTTAGCCACAGCCTCATCAGCACGGGCCGCTCAGGTGTCTATCTGCCATACACGCTTGGCCTGTGGGACACCGCACGTACCATCGCCTTACAAACCATAGAAGAGATAGAGGGGAACGGCATCAAGCAGGTTATCACATTGTCGCGTGAAGACACGCACGCTTTCATGCATATTTATGAAGAGATCGGCGTAAAGTTGCCCGAAGATGTGCATGTGGTGGAGTTCATCGAATGGTTGTGGGCCGCAATCGGGGCCGGCAAGCTGCGCACTGGCAAGTTGGCTCTTGCGGGATATGTATACCATGATCCGGTGCACACGCCGCGTGTGTTGCGCGCCGCGGCGTGTGCCCACGACCTGCTGGCCGAACTGGTGGACGGTCCAATGCGTAGGATGCTCTGGCGCGGGAACACCGCCGCTCCATCGGGCGCTGTCGGCGGGTTTGAGTTTACCCAGCCTGCATTGGTCGAAATGCTGAACATGGAAAGAATAGCTGAAGCAAAGCGAGCGGGTGCAGCGGGCATAGTCACCGAAGACCCGCAGTGCACCGCGCAACTGGCGAAATATGCGGAGGGGTTGCCTGTGGTGAACCTGGTCGAACTTCTGGCCGAACAGATTTAGGCGCAAGCCACTTAGCAGCACGAATCATCACCAACAAGGAGGTTGCAAATGTTTCTCTCGATGCACAACTGGATGAGGGCCGAACCGATTGATGTCACTATCAGGAGGCTGGCAAAGTACGGCTACGAATCGATCGAAATCGCGGGCGAACCTGACAAATATGACACCAAAGAGGTGGGCGCACTGCTGCGCGAAAACGGCATCAGGTGCTGGGGTTCCGTGTCCCTCATGTTCGCGGGGCGCGACCTTATCCATGCCGACTCCGCCGTGCGCGAAAGCACAGTCAAGTACCTCAAAGACTGCATAACAATGGTGAAGGAGCTTGACGGCCGCGAAATGACTATTGTGCCTTCCGAGGTGGGCAAGGTAAAGGCCATGGATACACCAGAAACAGAGTGGCGGTGGGCGGTCGAAGGGCTGCGCGAAATCTACGGCCATTCCGAGAAAGAAGGTATCATGATTGGCCTTGAGCCATTGAACCGCTTTGAAACCAACTTCCTCAACAGGCATGACCAGGCGATCATGCTCGCAGAAGAAGTTGGCCCCAACTGCGGCGTCTGCCTCGATGCCTTCCATATTAACATCGAAGAGGCAAATCTGTGGCAGGCCATCCTGAATACAGGCAAGGCGGGCAAGCTGGTGGCGTTCCACGTAGCCGATAACAACCGCATGGCTTGCGGACAGGGCGACTATGACTGGCCAAGGCTGGTAAAGACCCTCGACGAAGCAGGCTACAAGAACGCCATCACAGTTGAATTCGTGGCGCCGCTCGACCGCACCCCGGCTAACCCTTATAAGAACGCTGTGGGCGCTGCCGACTCCGAGCTAACCGCCGAGCAACTGAAGTTCATCGAGGATCACGGCTCGGGCGTGCTTTCCGATGAATTCTATTCCTGGCTCGTAGAAGTATCGGCCAACACCCTACGCGACGCCATGAAGAGCGCAGGAGTGGCGGAAACAAGCATCTAGGAGGATATCCCTCTATTCAAGGGCCGGATGCAGCAAGGAAGTTCACTTCAGTCAAATAGCGTCCTTTAGCTTCCTTGCTGCACCTGCGGCAAAATACAAAAGTTAGAACTGCGAACCGATAACTACTATGAGCAAGACCGTACTACTAATAGGAACACTCGACACCAAGGGGCGCGAGATCTCGTATGTCCGGGATAGAATCAGGGCTGCGGGCATCAACACTCTTGTGCTCGACTCGGGCATTATCGGTGAGCCTCTCGATATCACCCCGGACGTTCCGCACGACCAGGTTGCGCGGGCAGCCGGCTCCACCATTGAATGGCTGCGCAATGCGGGCAGTCGAGGTACAGCAGTGGCCGAGATGACCAAGGGCGTGAGGCAATACGCAGTTGATCTATTTGCGCGCGGCAGGCTCCAGGGCATAATGTGCCTGGGCGGGGCCGAGGGCGCGGTGATGGGCGCGGCAGCTATGAAGGCGCTGCCAATCGGCGTGCCGAAAATCCTCATCACGCCTATCGCTTCGGGCAAGCGTCACTTCGGCACCGTAATGGGCACGCGCGACATCATGGTGGTGCATTCCGTTGTCGACATACTCGGCATCAACCCTATCAGCCGGGCTATCTTCGACAATGCGGCGGCGGCAATGGTCGGCATGGTGAACAATGGCACAGAGGTGATAGGAAGCGGCGGCATGGTCGACACGAAGGGACAGAAGTACGTCGCCATCACCATGCTAGGCAACACGACCAAAGGTGTGATGGCTATCAAGGATCGCCTAGCTGAACATGATATAGAGGCGGTAATATTCCATTCGAACGGGGTGGGTGGGCCCGCCATGGAAGAGGTCGCGGAGGCCGGGATGTTCCTGGGAGTGATTGACTTCACCACCGACGAGCTATCCGACCAGCAGTTCGGCGGCTTTCACCAGGGTGGCGAGCAAAGGCTGGAACGTGTTGGCGCGCTCGGCCTGCCACAAGTGGTTGTGCCCGGTTGCATAGATTTTATGGTCCACGGCCCGCGTGATGAAGTGCCTGTGCGCTTCAAGGGACGCCCTGCCTACTTCCATAATCCCGAGTTTACACTGATACGACTCAACCGCGACGAGATGCAGGAAGTTGGGCGCGTAATGGCGCAAAAGCTGAACAAGGCCACCGGGCCATTGTCGGTCGTTGTGCCGACGCGCGGGCTATCCATACCTAATGTGCCCGGCGGCGTATTCTGGGATCCTGAGGCCGACCTTGCTTTCCTGCAATCGCTCATGCTTGACCTGCGGAGCGACATACCAGTGATAACGGTAGAAGCAAACATTAACGACCCGGCATTCTCCAGCAGAGTGGCTGATGAGTTCTTGAACCTGATTGCTGACAAGTAAGGCGCGACCTACGACAAAATACCGGATTGGAGCAGACAATGACATCAGACAGCAGACTGGCCTCCTATAATATCGCCGATCTCGCTTACCCCGACATTCAGGAGTACCTGAAGCACAAAGACACTATCCTTATTCCAGTGGCCAGCACCGAGCAACACGGCCCCCACCTGCCCATTTCGACCGACACCGTGACGGCGGAAGAGGTATCGCGGCGGGCAGGCGAGAAAGCAGAAGTGTTGTACACGCCGTGTGTTTGGATGGGCTATTCACCTCAGCATATGCGCGAACCGGGCCAGGGGTTCGGCACGATTACGGTGCGGGCCGAGACATTCATAAATGTGCTGTACGACATCTCTCGCAGCCTGATACATCACGGCTTCAACCGCATCATCTTTGTGGCCGGGCACGGCTCCAACGTCAAGATCATCGACCCGTTATTGCGCAGGCTCAAGTATGAGACGGGCGCGCTGGTCGCCTACTACAAGCCGTATGCCGAGCGTTACATGGGCCTCATCAAGGGGCTTATGGAGAACCCGCCGAACGAAACGCCGGGGTGGCACGCCAGCGAGCTTGAGACTTCTCAGATGCTAGCCCATAATCCAAAGCTGGTGCGTATGGACCGGGCGGTCGAGACGATCACCCATAAGCCGCCGTGGCTGCCGGAAGCGTTCCAGAAAGGTGACGGCGCTCCCGATATAGAGTTCCAGGGCTACCAGTACTTCATGTTCCCGATGGATCACCACGAGTTCAGCGACACAGGCGTCATAGGCAACCCGTTCCGCGCCACCGCCGAAAAGGGCGAGACCGCCTTCACGCTCTACGCCAATCACCTTGTGGACGCTATCGCAGAGCTTTCCAGGGTTCCGGTCGAAATCAAGAACCGTGAGTTCATCAACCGCGCATAGCACAGGGTAGTGATGCCGGCGAGGAGGCCATATGAAAGTAGGCGTGTTCTCCTTTGTATTTCAGGATCTGCTGGGATTTGAGCAGGCTATGGACTGGGTGGCCGAAGTGGGTGCCACAGCGGTCGAGATCGGCACCGGCGGCTATGTTGCCGAGCTTGGCACGCCATATTGCAAACCGAGCGAGCTTCTTGCGGACGACAGCAAGGTAGAGGCGTTCCGCAAAGCAATCGAGTCGCGCGGTCTTGAGATAAGCGCGCTGTCGTGCCACGGCAACGTGCTCCACCCCAATAAGGACGTGGCGAAGCATCACCACCAGGACACTATCGACAGCATCTTGCTCGCTGAGCGGCTGGGCGTGCCCTCGGTGGTTACCTTTTCCGGCTGCCCCGGCGATAGCGACGATGCGAAGTTCCCTAACTGGGTCACGTGCCCCTGGCCGACCGACTTCTCCGACTTGCTCAACTGGCAGTGGCGAGAGAAGGTCATCCCGTACTGGCAGGAGATGGCGAGATTCGCGGAGGATCACGGCAAGGTCAAGCTCGCACTTGAGATGCACCCCGGCTTTGTGGTCTACAACCCGGAGACCATGCTGCGCCTGCGCAGCGAGACCAACGAGCTGGTGGGCGTCAACTTCGATCCCAGCCATCTATTCTGGCAGGGTATTGACCCATGTACGGCCGTGCGCGCCCTTGGCGACTCGATCTTCCATGTCCACGCCAAAGATACATCTATCGATCCGCTCAACACGCCCGTCAATGGAGTGCTCGACACCAAGCCTTACTCTGACGAGATACACCGCTCGTGGATATTCCGCACGGTAGGATACGGGCACGACATCAAATTCTGGAAAGATCTTGTGAGCGCGCTCCGGCTCGTCGGCTACGATGGCGTGCTCAGCATGGAGCATGAAGACAGCTTGATGTCGCTTCGAGAGGGCTTGCAGAAAGGCGTCGAAGCGTTGCGCGGCCTTATCCTGACCGACGAGCGCGGCAAGCCCTGGTTCAAAGAGTAGGGTGTGCATTACCGGATTGGCCAGTAGATAGCAAAAGTAGGGTGCCAACATGATAAAGATTCTGGATTTGAACCATGTAACAATTGTGTCGAAGGACGTTGATGCCTCGCGGCGATTTTATCTCGGTGTGCTGGGGATGGAAGAGTTGGATACACCCAAAGTGTTCACGCACCTATCCGTCTGGTTCCACAAAGGGAACGCCGAGATACACCTTGTGCATGAACCGGACTCGACACAGCGGCCCGGCGACCCGCCAACTAATACCGAGGGCGAGCGCGACTGGTCGAAATCACGCCACTTTGCCCTGGCCGTAGAAGATATTGACGAAGCGAAACGCACGCTGGAGGAGCACAATATACCGATCGTGCTCGGTCCACGCCCGCGTGGGGACGGCCCCATGCAGATGTTCTGCTATGACCCTGACGGCCATTTGATCGAGCTACATACGCTGAAGCAGTAGTCACATTAACTCGCAAACACAAACTAGGAGGACTTACATCAGATGTCTAGACCTGTTACGTTATTTACCGGCCAGTGGGCCGACTTACCGCTCGAAGAACTGGCAGCAAAGGTCAGCCAGTGGGGATTTGACGGGTTAGAGCTCGCTTGCTGGGGCGATCATTTTGAAGTCGACCGCGCCCTCTCCGAGCCTGGCTACATAAAGTCCAGGCACGACATCCTGGACAAGTACGGGCTGAAGTGTTTCGCTATCAGCAACCACCTTGTTGGGCAGGCCGTATGTGATCTAATCGACCAGCGCCACAAAGGCACTTTGACGCCCGACATATGGGGCGATGGTGACCCCGAGGGTGTGAGGCAACGCGCCGCACAAAAGATGATGGACACGGCCCGCGCCGCCGCAAAGTTCGGCGTGACGCAGGTAAACGGCTTTAGCGGCTCGAGTGTGTGGCACATGATCTATTCGTTCCCGCCGAACGATTGGGCTGAAGTGGAAGCAGGCTACGCGGATTTCGCCAACCGCTGGAGCCCTATCATCGACGTGTTTGACCAGGAAGGTGTCAAGTTCGGCCTCGAAGTCCACCCAACTGAGATAGCGTATGATTTCGTCACCACGCGCAAAGCTCTGGACGCAATAGGCAATCGCCCCGGCTTCGGCATCAACTTCGATCCGAGCCACTTCGCGCACCAGTTCCTTGATTCCGCCGAGTTCGTTCAGGACTTCGCCGACAGGATCTATCATGTGCACGTCAAGGACTCGAAGAAGCTCCTTAACGGCCGCAGGAGCATCCTCGGCTCCCATATCAACTTTGGAGAGAAGGAGCGCGGTTGGGATTTCGTGTCGCCCGGCCATGGAGATGTAGACTTCGAGGCTCTCTTCCGCGCCCTCAATCGCATCGGCTACCAGGGACCGCTCTCCATAGAGTGGGAAGATTCGGGCATGGACCGCGAGTGGGGCGCACAGGACGCGCTGGCGATGGTACGCCGCACAGACTTCGCGCCGTCGTCGGTGGCATTCGATGCGGCATTCGCGAAGTCGTAGAGGAGGATGTCATGGGTGATGAAGTTGGATTCCTGACAATGGCGGGCGCGAAAGCCACCGAGGCGGCACCCGTAGTGGGTGTGGGCATGTTCGGGTATGCCTTCATGGGCAAGGCCCACACTAACGGCTACAAGAAGCTGCCCTACATGATTTACCCTCCGCCCGCCATCCCGAGATTGGTCGCTATCGCAGGGCGAAACGAGGAGGGAGTGCGCGAAGCAGCGGCACGCTACGGGTACGAGAAATATTATCTGGACTACCGAGATATGATCAAGGACCCTGATGTCCAGCTTTTCGATAACGGCGGCCCGAACTTTATGCATGCCGAACCGACCATTGCGGCGGCCGAGGCCGGCAAGCATGTCATCTGCGAGAAGCCTCTGGCCCGCTCGCGGGAAGAAGCGCGCACAATGCTGGATGCCGTCACGAAGGCAGGCGTCAAGCACATGGCGGCGTTCAACTACCGTTTTGTGCCCGCCATTCGACAGGCATATGAGCTAATCAAATCGGGCGCGCTGGGGGAGATATATCACTTCCGCGCCGTGTACCTGCAGGAGTGGATCACCGATCCCGATTTCCCGCTCATCTGGCGACTCGATAAGAAGCTGGCGGGCAGCGGCGCGCTTGGCGACCTTGGTGCGCACATTATAGACCTGGGCCGCTTCCTTGTGGGCGAGCCTAAATCGGTGATTGCTACCACCAAGACCTTTATCACCGAGCGACCATTGCCTGACGGTAGCGGCAAAGGCAAAGTTGAGGTGGATGACGCTTTCGAGGCCATCGTGGAGTTCGAGAACGGGGCTGTCGGCACGCTTGAGGCATCGCGCTTCGCCCCCGGACGCAAGAACTACGAGGTCTTCGAGATCAACGGCTCCAAAGGCTCGATCAGGTTCAATCTGGAGCGCTTCAACGAGCTTCAGGTCTACTGGACCGACGCCCGACGCGAGACACAGGGTTTTACAGATGTGCTCGTGACCGAGTCATTTCACCCATTCTGGTCGAACTGGTGGCCGCACGGACACATCATCGGCTGGGAGCACACGTTCGTGCACGAGCTTGCGCACCTACTCGACTGTATTGTGAACAACAAAGATGTTGCTCCATATGGTGCGACCTTCGAGGATGGCTACCGCAATGCGGTGATCTGCGACGCCATCCTGCAATCGTCGCAAGAAGGCCGGCGCGTCAACATAGAATACTAACTCGCTCTTTGGGTTGGGAAGACGGCAAAGCATTTCCGCATTCCCAACTCCCCATTCCAAACTCAAACAGCGCCTGGTGTTAGGAGAAATATTATGCAGCTCAGGGTTCGCCGGACTATAAATAGCGTCATCACGATCGGCGTGGTCGGTATCGTTGTGCTCTTGCTTGGGTTGCTGCTGCCGGCCTTTGCCGAATTCATCACATATATCTATGTGGTGTTCGCCTTTGCGTTGATCCTGTACAGGATATTCACCTTCCTTCCCAGGCGGGCTATCAGCCTCATAACGCGAGCGGCGATAGTGGGCATACTCGTGGGGCTGGGCATGATGATACAACCGTTCGTCTTCGAACTGTTCCGCTGGGGCTTCTATCTGCTGCTGCTATCCACGCTCACCTACAGTGTTGTGTCCTATGTGCGTCCAACATCCAGCCTTGCTACCAGCCGCGATTTGCTGGAAGAGATGCCGGTGAGCATCAGCGCCGCGGAGAGTTCACTACCTACAACCGGAGGGACCAAATGAGCCTGCCCGACTTACGGCCCCAGGCCAAACGACGAACACCCGACGAACTTGTCACGCATCTGAAGTCCTTTGAACTTGACCTGAAGTTTTCAGCGGGCATCTGGTTCTTCTCCCCGCCAGCCAGCCGTTTCCATGACCGCTACGCACCTGTAATCGATATTGCAGCACGGCTCGAAATCGCGGCTAAGCTGGCAGATAAGGGCCTGCGCGGGATGGAGGCGCACTACCCCAACGAGATCAACGAGGACAACATCGACCTCTGGAAATCGTTCTCACGAGATACCGGCATCAAGATCCTGACGGTTATTCCGCTGCTCTTTTATGATGCTCAGTTTGAGTGGGGCTCGCTATCCAACCCTATACCGGAGGTAAGGCAAGAGGCAATCGAGCGAACCAAACGCACTCTCATGCTGAACAAAGAGCTTGACACCGAGTTCGCCGTAGTGTGGCCGGGCATCGACGGCTATGAGAATGGGTTCGGGGCGGACCTGAGAGCAGCCCGCGACCGCTTTGCGGAAGGTCTCGCTGAGGCGATGGACGCTGTTCCAGGCATACGGGTGGCAGAGGAACCAAAGCCATACGAGCCGCGAGGACACATCCTGTACGGTACGACCGCAGAAGGTCTGCTGCTCGCATCGAAAGTGGAGGGTCTGCTCAAGAACCCGGAGAATCGCCGCTTGCTCGATGAAGGCCACGCGCTCATGGGCCTCAACCCGGAGGTAGGGCATATGCTGATGGGTTATGAAGACCTGCCCTATGCTTACGGCCTGGTGATGGAATACGGCAGGCTGGCGCACACCCATTGGAACAGCCAACCGCTCGGCAACTATGACCAGGATCTTAACGTCGGTGTGATCTCGCCGGAAGCCGCCGAAGCCGCCCTGTATGCAATGAAGATGTACGGCTATCAGGGCTGGTTTGGCCTCGACATCAACCCTGAGCGTATGCCGGTGGAAACCGCCCTGCAAATCTCTATGGACGCCATGCGCGCCGCCAATGACCGCGTCAACCATATGGGCCACGAATCGATCATCTATGCCACCGAGCATCCCGACAAAGCGCGCGGTTGGCTGGAAGCGTACCTTGTCAGGGCAAGGGCACGCGACGCAAGTATACTATCGCCCCTTCCCGCGCTGGAAAAATAAGCCGTTCGCTCGTTTGGCTCTGGAACAGCTATGACTGACCTACTACTTGGCATCGACATCGGAACATCCGGCAGCAAGGCACTCCTCATCGACGTGCATGGGGCGATCGTTGCTTCGGCGACCTTTGACTACCCGATGTTTACGCCCCGTCCGCTCTGGGCCGAGCAGGACCCTGCCGATTGGTGGACGGCCACCGTGCGCGCCATCCGCAAAGTGCTGCAAATCAGCGGCGCGACCGGAGAGCAGGTCGTGGGTGTGGGCCTCACCGGGCAGATGCACGGTCTCGTATTGCTCGATGCAACAGGCAATGTGCTACGCCCATGCATAATGTGGAACGACCAGCGCACCGCACCGCAATGCGCAGCTATAACCGCTAAGATCGGCGACAAAAAGCTGCTGGAGCTTATCGCGAACCCTGTGCTGCCCGGTTTCACAGCGCCCAAAATCATGTGGGTGCGGGAGAATGAGCCGGAGATATACGCCTGCGCTGCTCAGGTTCTTCTGCCGAAAGATTACATTCGATTCCGGCTCACAGGTGAATACGCTACCGAGGTATCGGACGCTTCCGGCACTGCTCTGCTGGATGTGCGCAACAGGCGCTGGTCGGCTGAGATGCTGGCCGCACTGGACATCCCTCCCGATTGGCTGCCGGCCTGCCACGAGTCTGCTGTGCCGAGTACGCAGATTTCGGCACACGCAGCCGAGGTAACAGGACTGAAGGCGGGCACACCTGTGGTCGGAGGGGGCGGCGACCAGGCCGCGGGTGCGGTCGGCAGCGGCATCGTGCGGCAGGGTATCACGTCTGTCACCCTCGGCACGTCAGGCGTGGTGTTTGCGGCAGCGGAGAGTTTCCTGCTTGAGCCTGAGGGACGTTTGCACGCATTCTGCCACGCCGTAACCGGGCAGTGGCATGTTATGGGCGTCATGTTGTCGGCGGCAGGCTCACTCCGCTGGTTCCGCGACACGCTCGCCCAGGAAGAGATAGCGCTCTCTATCGCCAACGGCACAGATGTGTACGACCTCTTGATGCAGGAGGCAGGCCGCGCCCCGGCAGGCTCAGAGGGGTTGATCTTCCTCCCTTACCTCAGCGGCGAGCGCACTCCGTACCCCGACCCTGACGCGCGCGGCGTCTACTTCGGGCTAACGTTGCGCCACGGCAAGGAGCACATGGTGCGCGCGGTGCTGGAAGGGATTGCCTACGGGCTGCGCGACTCGCTTGAGCTAATGCGCTCGATGGGGCTGCAGGTAACGCAGGTGCGAGCTTCGGGCGGCGGCGCGAGAAGTCGGCTCTGGAGGCAAATCCTGGCTGATGTGTTCGATGCGGAGATTGTGCTGACCAATGTCACCGAGGGTGCGCCATACGGTGCGGCGCTGCTTGCCGGGGCGGGAGCGGGCGTCTATAAGAATGTTGTAGAGGCCTGCGACAGCACCATCAAGATAACAGACACGATAGAGCCGGGGCCAAACCGCTCCATATACGCCGATTACTACGAGGTGTACCGCCGGCTTTACCCCGCGCTCGCGCCGGAATTCCAGCAGGTCAGCAAAATCACGCAGAAGCACATGGGATGAAGAACATCGGCAGCCTTTGCATGGTTTGTGCCTTTGTGGTTCAATATGCATGAGGTATACAAAGCATGTTTGACCTGACGGGCAAAGTCGCCCTTGTCACAGGGGCGAGCAAGGGTATAGGCTATGAGCTTGCGCTGGCGCTTGCTCAGGCGGGCGCTTCAGTGGTTGCCAACTACCACGACGACCGTGAAGGGGCCGAGAGTGCGGTCGGCAAGATACAGGCGGCGGGCGGGCGGGCCATCGCCGTGCAAGCCGACATCAGCCATGTAGACGAATGCCGCCAACTTGTGGCCGCCGCGGTCAGCGAATACGGCCGCATAGACATCGCCTGCTGTCACGCAGGCATCACAAGCTGGGGCAAGTTCCTCGACTATTCGAAAGAAGCCTTCGATGCCGTGGTGGGCACTAACCTGAAGGGCACATATTTTACAGCCCAGGCAGCAGCCCGGCAGATGGCAAAGCAAGGCGATGGCGGGCGCATAATCCTCACATCGTCCGTTACCGGCAACCAGGCGGTGCAATATCTCTCGGCTTACGCAATGACCAAGGGCGGCATACAGATGCTCGCCAGGAACCTCGTGCTGGAGTTATCGCCCTATGGCATCACCATAAATGCTGTCGCTCCAGGCGCGATCATGAACGAGCGCAACCTGAGTGACGACCCCGACTACGAAGAGAAGTGGGCAGGCGTCATACCGATGCGCCGGGTTGGTTGGCCCCGCGATGTTGCCGCCGCTGTGCTCTTCCTCGCCTCCGACGAAGCAAGCTTTATTACTGGCACGACAATTATTGTGGATGGCGGCTGGACAGCCTACAGTCCAACCCCTGGCTTTGAGTTCGTGGAGAAAGAAGACCGGATCGGTACGTGATGAATATCCAGATCCAGAACCCCAATAATCCATACCGCGACCATGTGCAAGGCAAGTCAAACGAGCCTATCACAGTTGCCGCGCTCCTCGACCGAGCATGGCAGCTTCACGGTGTAAAGACGGACTGTACGCTCGCGGCCATCGTGGACCGGCTAGACGAGAACGCACCTCGCATCGCGATCATCGGCGGCTCCTCGGACCACCCCGCGCACATCATGGATTGGGACACAACGCTGCGGGCAGCCGTGCGCATCTGGGAAATGGGCGGGGTGCCTTTCTATTTCGCGGTGCCCGTGGTGTGTGATGGTACGGCCCAGAGCCACATCGGTATGTCGTACTCGCTGCAGTCACGCAACGCCGTCACGCAGATGGTCGCCAACCAGATGGAGGGCCAGCAATACCACGGTGCGTTCGTCATACAGGGTTGCGACAAGACGCCGATGGCAATCGTTTCGGCTCTCGCACACCTTGACCGGGTGAGGCAGGAGCGCGGCG
>JBDTQH010000037.1:0-61247 GCA_039932335.1 Chloroflexota bacterium | reverse complement strand
ATACCAGATCCTAACCCTTTACTTCTATCTTTGCAACTGAGCAGGGACACCCCCAGCCCCGTCAGGGGCGAAGCCCCTGCACCCCTTCTCGTAAATCTACCCTTTCAAGGGCAGGCGGTTCCCTTGCACCTCCTGTACCATGCCGGCATATGACGGAGGCCGAGGGAACGGAGTGCTATAACAACTGATTATGTAGGCGGGGAAGGGGGTGTTAGTACCAGGATTACAGGCATAACCCAGACCGCGCTAATACTTTTCTCACCCGGTGTGGGTGTTACAGAGGGGTGGTAACTCGCCTAGAATTGGAGGCATAGGGGCGTGGATTTCGTTGGGCGGTGTTGTTAAGTTCGCTATAATGGCCGTATGCCCGTGTGAAAGGTTTGGCAATGAGCACACCGAGTCACCAGGCCGGTTTTTCAGCGACTTCACGCGTTTCGGGCGAGCAGGGAATGCGTTCAGTCTCGCCTTTGGTAACGCATAGCGCTATGTCCCAGACCACCACAGAGACGTCACCGTCTCCAACAGACAGCCCCGACAACCGCAACGATATGCTGCTGACCGGAATAAGTGCGCTGCACTTTGTTCTGGCTGGTGTGCTGCTAATTCTGGTGCTTGCGGGCAGGTCTTCCAGCCCTCGACAGGTGGGCAACGACAGCCTGACAGCCTCTGCCGCCACGGCAAATACGCCCACTCTTACATCTGTGCGCCCGTCGTCCACGCCGGTACTCGCTATCGCTGTGCCGCCTACTGCCACGCGAATACCGCCAACCGCTACCACCCTTCCTCTCACCAGTACGCCTGAGCCGACCTCCACGCCGACGGAGACACCAACACCAGTGCCGACGGATACACCCGTGCCTCCCACCAGCACGCCTGTCCCGCCACCGCCTGCCACTGACACTCCAGTGCCGCCAACGTCTACCCCCGTACCGCCGAAGCCAAAACCGACCAAAACGCCCATCCGCCAGATAAGATATATCGTTCGGCTCGGCGACACCCTCACCGGAATTGCCGCCCGCTACAGCACCACAGTAGATGCCATAATGCGCGCCAATGGCCTGCGCTCAACCTTCATTTACGTGGGGCAAGTGCTGATTATCCCGCTGAGATAGGAGTGGGGACGGCGAGGGGTCAGTACGTTGACGGCAGACGGCAGACCGCGTTGTCAGTTGTCAGTTACGACCGCCGACCACCGACCGCAGACCGCTTCCACACAGTGCCGCATTGTCACTTCCTATAGCACAATGCAAACCTCAGCGAACCTCAGTGTTCTCTGCGCCTCTGCGGTGAATCCGTAAAATAACTGACAACTGACAACTGACAACTGACAACGCGGTCAACTTGTCCCTACAGCTTCGCGAGTGGCTAGCTCTTCGAGGTCGGTGGTGGGCTGCATTTCTTCGAGGGGGAGGCCGGCGGCGCTCTTCATGTAGAGGCGGTGGTAGAGGCCGTTTTGCGCCAGTAGCTCGGCGTGCGTGCCAAGCTCTGCTACATTGCCGCTTTCGATCACGGCGATCTTATCGGCTTGCTCTACTGTCGAGAGCCTGTGCGCGATAATCAGCGTGGTGCGGCCTCGCATGAGCCTTTCCAGCGCCTGCCTTACCAGTCGTTCGCTTTCGTTGTCGAGTGACGATGTAGCTTCGTCCAGTATCAGGATGCGTGGATTCCTCAGGATCGCTCGTGCAATCGCTACTCTCTGGCGCTGGCCGCCCGATAGCTTGACGCCGCGCTCGCCCACGATGCTGCTGTATCCGTCGGGCAATTCTGAGATGAAACTGTGCGCGTTTGCTCCTCGCGCCGCCTCGTAGACCTCCTCGGCTGTAGCGTCGAGCCTTCCGTAAAGTATGTTGTCGAAGACGGTGCCGCCGAAAAGTTGCGGCTCCTGGGGCACGATTGCGATGGCATCACGCAGGCTGCGCACCGTGACCTGCCTCACGTCATAGCCGTCTACGAGCACAGCACCGCTCGCCACATCGTAGAAGCGCGGGATGAGGCTCGCCAGCGTAGTTTTACCCGCGCCGCTGGGGCCAACCAATGCAACTACTTTACCCGCTTCTATTTCGAGTGAAAGGTCCTTCAGAACGTCCGGACCGCCGCCATAGTGGAAGGTGACATTACGCAGCGCCACCTCGCCTCGTGCGGGGGAGGGCATGGCGAAAGCATCCGGGGCGTCCGCAATCTCCGGTTCTGTGTCGAGGATCTCGAAGAGCCTGCGAGCCGCGCCGCTTGCCTCCTGAAATTGCGCGTACACACCCGTTAGCGCGTTGATTGGCCCTGTGGCAAGGAGAATATAGAGCGGTAGCGAGAAAAGCTGGCCGGGCGAGAGGTTGCCGTTGAGCACCTCCATGCCGCCAAACCACATGATGCTTGCCAGCGCCACAAAGCTGACCAGCGTAATAATCGCGATGAAGACAGCCCGCGTCCGCACGCGCCTCATACCAAGCCGGAAAGACTCCTCGACCGCGCCGCCATACCGCTCTACCTCGTAGGTTTCGCGCCCAAACGCCTTCACCACACGGGGAGCGGCCAGCGTCTCCTCCAGCACTGTTGTCGCTGTGCCGAGGGCCGACTGCGCCTGCTCCGACACGCCCTGCAACCGCCTGCCAAAGAATACGCCTGTAAGAGCCACGGGCGGGATCACCAGCAGCACGAGCAGGATGAGCCGCCAGTCAATCAAGATAATCATGCCGACGCCGCCGACCAGGGTTAGCACCTGCCCAATCGGCCCGATCAGATTGTTGGTGAGGCCTGATTGCACAACCGAAACATCGTTACTCAGTCGAGATGTAAGCTCGCCAACGCGCTGGTTATCATAGAAGCCGAGCGGCAGCCGCTGAAGGTGCGTAAAGACAGACTTGCGCACATCGGCCACCAACCGCTCGCCTGTGAACGAGAGTAGATATAGCTGTCCGTAATTGAACACAGCCTGCAGCAGAAAGACGCCGACCATCTGTATAGCGGCGGTCGTCATAATATCACCGTCGTGGTAAGTGATAGCGCCGTCAACAATCCTCTGGATCAACAGAGGGAATGTCAACTGGAGCAGCGTGGAAATCACGAGGCAGATGGACGCGAGGATGAGTTGCTTCCTGTAAGGCAGCGCGAGCCTGAGCAGCCTGCCTAACGTGGCGCGGTCGGGCGGACTCTTGAGGTCTTCTTTGTTGGCCCTCGAGCGCCTGTTGGAGCGTGGGCGATTGACCAAGATATCTCTCCTGGGGAGAAGAAGTAGGGTGTGTGCCGCGCCGGGGATTGGAGCAACGCACATTCAGTATACGTTGTTATGCGAAGGGGGGTTGCTATGGGTTAGCGGATACGCGCAACTGGTGAGGTGGCTTGCGCGCTCGATAAGCGAAGCGCGAGAGGCGGCGCTCGCTTGAAAGAGTGTGGGTGGCAGCCAACATACGCTGGAGGTCTTCGAAAGCGGCCTGACTTTCTATTTCCAGCAGATAGTCGCGATGGTCGGCACGCGCATCATGCCAGTTCTTGCTAACGGTTGCGATGGTGGAGGTGACATCCTCCACCTGTAGGTCTATGAATCCGGCGGCTTCAATAAAGTGGTCGTGTATGCCCGGCGGAGTAAAGATGAATTCGCCCATTGAGCTGCTGCGTGCCATTATCTCGTCCCGGAGTAGCATTCCGGTGACGACAACGGCATCTGTGAAGAGGAAACGCCCACCCGGACGCAGCACTCGGTACCATTCGCCCATGACCTCCGCCCGATTATACATATGGTTGATGGCATCTATGCACGTAATGGCGTCAAAAGAGGCATCTTCAAAGGGCAGTCGCAGGCTGGCATCTACCTGCTTGAACTGGACGCGATCGGACACGCCGCGAGCCTCTGCCATCTGGGTGCCTGTGTTTACGCCGCCCTCGTTAATGTCTATGCCGGTAACACGGCAGCCCGTGGTTTGGGCCATGAAGATCGCCGGTCCGCCGGAGCCACAGGCCACGTCGAGCACATCCGAGCCGGCATCCAGGTCGAGCCGTTCAAAAAATCGGCGGAATTCGTCCGCTGTGAGCCAGCTAAACTGGCCGATATCCTCGCCATAGGTTTCGCGCCGTACCTGCGCCAGTACATCCTGCTCAAAATCGCCGTAAACGTAGAAGATGGTGCTTTCCTGCTCCTCGCTGTTCTCGTTTGCGACCTTCTGCCTGTCAGCGTCCATATCGCTCCTCCTCATCGAAGTTAGGCCACCATATTCCTGCCTACTCGCGGAACAAGTGGCAATACGATACTCGATACGCGAGGGCTACAGCAGGATACCGCGACTCTAATGGTGCGGTTGTAGTTCTACGCCGGCAAGTTCACGGTTTGGCCCGCATGATACACCGCCTTGCCTCCCTGTATGGTTGGGCTGAAGAGTGTTGCGCCTTGCCTGCCGGAGACCTGCCACTGTGCCAGGCCGTTTTCGTCTGTGGCGGACGAGAGCCTCAATAACGCGGTATCCTCGTCCACGCCCACGATAATGAAACCCTCCGGTGCTGATTTCAGCATCATGTTGAAAGCACCGGCGGGCACGAAGCGGCCCATTTTGTCGAAGTGAGGAAGCAGTATCAGGCCTGGGAGCAATCCGAGCGCCCTGGTCATTGTAATGATCCGCCCGGAGCGCAGACCGCCGATGTGCGGTGTGAGGCCGCCGAAAGCCATAGCACCCGCGCTGCAACCTGCCAGCACTGATCCAGTGAGATGCCGCCGCAGGATGATCTCCCAGGCGGGTGTCCCTTCCATCGCTTCAATCAGGTGCTGGGGGTCGCCGCCTGAGAAGTAGTAGAAGTTGGCTTGTTCCAGCACAGGCAGCCAGCGTGGATCCTCGGCGTCGGCACGGCTCAATATCATGGCAGCCTGCACGGGCGCGCCCAGGCCGGTAAAGTGCTCAACGCCCATTCGCGCCCAGCGAGCGGGGCTTGTAGGGTGCTCGTGGCCCGCCGCCGTAGGCATCACAACTACGCGCGCCGCTTCCGGCCCACCCACCGTGTTGAGCAATGTGAGGTCGGTTTCGCGCATTACGGGCAAGTATTCGCCTGAGCCGACCAGGGCAAGCGCGCCCGGTTTTGTTGCATCCATCATGGTCTCCACACCTACTATGCCGCCTCTTCACAGTATAAGCTAAAGGCGCTCAGGGCGTACTATTCCATTAACGGAGCTTTATAGGTTCACCCCAGAGGCGCAGAGGGCGCTGAGATTCGCAGAGGTTGTTTAGGCTTGCTCTGCGCTGCGGCAAGCGGCTTCATGGCCTTGAGCAAAGGCTGACTGGCACATCGTTTGCTCTACCTTATTGGTGCCTATTACGGGGCTAGCAACGCTGCAGTACAACTTCAAGGAGGCAGAAAATGGCGATTAGGACACTTCAAGAGAAATATCAGCATGAGTTAGAGGATATCTACGATGCTGAGCACCAGTTCCTCAAAGGGCAGGAAGAAATGCTTGCCAACGCGACTGATCCCAACGTCAAGCAGATGATCAACACGCACATGAGGCAAACAGAAGGACACATCCGCAACCTGGAGCAGATATTCAGTCTTATGGGCATGCGAGCCCAGCGTACTACCTGCGCCGGTGCTAAAGGCATCGTCACAGAGGGCCAGATGATCATGAAGGAAACCTCAAGTGTGCCTGAGATCAGGGATGCGGCCATACTCGGCGCGGCTTCCAAAGTCGAGCACTATGAGATAGCCACCTATCGCGGACTGATTACCGGGGCAAAGATGATGGGCCAGACAGAAGTGATGAACTTCCTCCAGAAGAACCTCGCGGAGGAAGAGCATACAGCCAATCTCATCGAGCAGAGCGAGCCGACGATCCTTCAGAAGGCGATGGGTGCCCAGGGTATGAACACACAGGGCAATACAATCCAGTCACAGCCGATGTAGCACGAAATTAGTTAGTGTTAGTGTGGGGGCGCGGCTATGGTGTCGCGCCCCTGCGTTCTAATCTCCCCAAAAGCCGGGGCGTGAAAGCGAGAAAAGAGCAATGGTAAGACCACTAGACGAGCAAGTCGTCGTTATCACAGGAGCGTCCTCCGGTATTGGTCGCGAGACAGCCCTCATGATGGCGAGCCGGGGAGCAAAAGTAGTCGTGTCCGCTCGCAGCGATGAAGCCCTGGATGATCTTGTTAAGCAAATAAGATCAGCAGGCGGGTACGCGACTTCTGTACCTGCTGATGTATCTGTTCTCACTGATGTGGAGAACCTGGCCCGGCGGGCACGCGAAGAAAACGGCCGCATAGATACATGGGTGAACAACGCGGGCGTGCTGATCGTGGGCGAGTTCGAGAAGACTGACCTGGATGAAGCACGCCGCCTGTTCGACATTAATTTCTGGGGTGAGGTACACGGCTGCAAAGCGGTGCTACCTATAATGCGCGAACAGGGTTACGGAACCCTCATCAATATCACGTCCGTTACCGCCAAGCGCGCACTGCCCCTCATGTCGTTCTACTCAGCGTCAAAGGCTGCCCTGAATGGACTATATGACGCTCTCAGAACGGAAATAAAGAACAGCAACATCAAGCTCTGCGTGGTGATGCCGGCCACTATTGATACGCCACTGTTCGAGCACGCACGCAGCAAAGAAGGGGTCGCCGCACGGCCCGCCCCGCCCATCTATCCGCCTTCGGAAGTGGCGAAGACCATAGTGCAGTGCGCCGAGCACCCGAAGCGCGAGATGTTCGCGGGTCCTGCCGGCCTGTTTATGGCGTGGGGCAACTACACCATGCCGGGCGTGCTGGATAAGGTGATGGCTGCTGTTGGCCGCCCCGTGCAGCTCACGGATCAGCCGGAGCCAACGAGAGGCAATGACAACCTCAATACCACCCTGAACGACTCGTCCGCGAGCACAACAGGCGGTTGGCGGGGCAGAAGATATAAGGCCGCAGATATTGCAGCCAGGATCGGCCTGGGCATCGCCGCACTGTTTGTGGCCCGCAGACTCGCAAAGCGGTAGTGCAGGACCATCCTTCCAAACTTGCGACGGATGTGGAAAAGTATGCACCTTGCCTGTTGACGGTATTACGATTGCCGCTTATGATAAAACTACTTCGAGATTACAGGTTCGCTTGAATGATCGGAGAAACAGAAGCCCGGATGGTCCTCACGGATTGTCTGGGTTTTCTGTTTGTAAAACAAGACGATTGAAGCCCCCGATTACAGCCGGGGGCTTATTTATTTCCCCGCAGAAACGGGACAGGAGGAAGTCGTATATGGAGCCATCACGCGAACAGCAGAGGGTTAGCCGAAGCGCATCATTTACTCTAGCCGCGACGCGCTCAGTTGTTTTCCCGCTTTTCGGGCCGGACCGCGAAGGCGACTGGGCAGCGGATTGGAACCCGGAGCCTGTCTATCCACCCTATATAGCAGCAGAAGAGAGGGCAGTCTTCAAGACATATCACAGCGAAGAGGCCATTTGGGTGATGACCCGGCTCGTGCCCGAAGAGGGCATGGTGCAGTACACCACGTTCCGGGCCAACGACCGCGTCGGGCAGATAACAGTCCGGGTCAGCGAGGCAGGCAGCGGCTCACATGTCGAGGTTACATACACCTTTACCGCTCTCTCCGACCGTGGCCGGAAGCACATTGCCCACTTTACTGAGCGTCACTATAGAGAGATGATCGCCGAGTGGGAGGGTGCAATTAGCCATTTCCTTGAGACAGGGCAGACTCTGCAAGGGTAATTTACAGTGCCTCGATAACACGGATGTATGGCCAAACGTGCCATCAGAGCGGTGTCATTCTGACTAACAGAGTAACAAAGATGTGGCAGCTAAAAGCGCCTCACCAGGCAGTGTCATTCTGAGCGTAGCGAAGAGTCCGTCTGGGTAGCAATTAGTATGGAGGTTGATTCTTCACTGAGTTCAGAATGACGCCCCAAAGGGGAGGCAGCAGCACTAACGTTATCTTGTTAGCATGGTATTCGGAGTGACAATGGGAAGGGGAGGCGGCGTCATGGACGTTACTCCATTCACACGGTATTAAGCCTGTAATAAAACTGTAACATCCTTTATCGGCAAGTTAGCCCGCTCCCGTATACTTTGGCTATATATACGCACAAAGGATAAACAGCATACGTCAACACAGCAAGACTGCAACTTGCGATAGATGTTCAGATTTGGGGCGAAGCAACCTTCATCTAGGTAAGGAAAGGCCCTCCCCATACCCTCCCACACGTGCGAGGGGAGTCTAAAAGAAGAAGGGAAGAATGGGGGACACCCCCATACCCCCGTCATGGGCTTCGCCCCTGCACCCCTTTTCTGAACTCCTTTAACTTGCGACACGCCAATAGTAGTGCGCAGAAGGGTGATATAATGAACCGGCAACATACAGGCAATGCTGTAATGAACATCGTGCAAGCGACCGCGCTCCGAATCCCCTGGACCGCTGCGCGAGAGGATAAGGTCTTGAACGCGGGTGAGTTGACTGTTCTGGTTGTCGATGATGAGCCGAACATTGTCGAGGTAGTGAGCGCGTATCTGAAGCGCGAGCTTTTCAACGTGGTCACAGCAGCCGATGGTGAGGAGGCGCTAAGGCGCTTTACCGAGCACAATCCTGATCTAATCGTGCTGGATGTTATGCTGCCGCGATTCGACGGGCTGGAGGTCTGCCGCCGAGTGCGCACTACCTCTAACGTGCCTATTATTATGCTGACCGCTCGCGGCGAAGAGACCGATAAGCTAGTTGGACTCGGCATCGGCGCAGACGACTATCTCACCAAGCCGTTCAGCCCGCGCGAGCTTGTGGCCCGCATAAAGGCTGTGCTGCGGCGTTCGCAGATTGCCGCGCCACCTGAGCCGGGTGCGGACACACTTCTGCGGTTCTCCGGCCTCAAAGTCAACCCTCGTACTCGTTCGGTCGAAACCGACAGCGGCATAGTTGAGCTTACAGCCAAGGAGTTTGACCTGCTCTACTTCCTCGCGAGTCACGCGCAGGAGGTCTTTACGCGAACCCAACTACTCGACCAGGTGTGGGATTATTCTTACTACGGCGACACCTCCACCGTGACCGTACATGTGCGCCGCCTCAGGGAGAAGATCGAGCCGGACCCTATGCGCCCACGCTATATCAAGACGGTATGGGGAGTGGGCTATAAGTTCGAGAAGTAATCTCTAGTGATGGCTTCCTGTTTCGGCGGTTGCTATCGGCTATCCCATCATTCCGCAAGTAGCTAAAACATGCAGCAGACTTCCCTTCCAACCCCGAAAACAGCAGTCCGCAACACGCAATCGGCCGTCCGCATGGCTGGTTGGGCCGTGGGCGCACTGCTGGTGGCTCTCGCGGTGACCCTTGTTTTCGCCTGGGTTATGCTCAGTCCTCCCTCCAAAGATTTGCAGAATCTGACTCTTTTCCTGCTTGTGTCGGGTGGCGTTTCGGTGCTGCTGGGCGCCGTTGGCTTCCGGCTGGGGCTGGGCACTCGCGTGCCGTCGCTGGCGATAACAATGGCGCTGGTGTACCTGGTGGGCGTGGCTGTGGTAGGCATCAACGTCTTCTACACAGCCGCTAACATGTTCCTTTCCAGGGAGCATGATCTTCCGCTGTTGACTATACTGCTTGTCTTCTCGGCGATAATATCGCTCTTCTTCGCGGTCTTTCTGGCGCAGAGTATGGTGTCGCGGTTGCGCAACTTGCTGGCCGTTTCGAGGCTTGTGGCCGAGGGCGACTTGACCGCCCGAGTGGAAGTGGGTTCGCGCGATGAAATCGGCAAGCTGGGCGCGGAGTTCAACTCGATGGTAGAGCAGTTGCAGGCGTCGCAGTTGCAGCGCGGACGGCTTGAAGCATCAAGGCGCGAGCTAATCGCTTCTGTGTCGCATGATCTTCGCACGCCCCTGGCGAGCATGCGCGCCATGGTGGAAGCCCTCAATGATGGGGTGGTTACCGATAGCGAAACCGTTTCGCGCTACCTGCACACCATCCAGAGCGAGACACAGCACCTCACCACGCTTATAGATGACCTCTTCGAGCTATCGCAGATTGACGCGGGCGCGCTTCGTCTTCACCTTGAGCCAACCTCGCTGGCCGACATGGTTTCGGATGCGCTGGAGAGCATGAGGGCGCAGGCAGAAAAGAAGAACGTGCGCCTGCAGGGGCATGTAGAAGGCACGCCGCCTCGTGTGCCGCTAGATGCGCCGCGAATGCAGCGTGTGCTCTACAACCTCATACAGAACGCCATACGTCACACACCCGCCGACGGTACAATTACCCTCACTGTGCGCGGCGCGACAGACCGCGTTGAACTAACAGTTGCCGATAGCGGCGAGGGCATACCTGACAGCGATCTACCCCACGTGTTTGATAGATTTTATCGTGGACAGCCCGCCCGCACGCGTGACAAACAGGAGCCTGGGCCAAACGCCGGCCTCGGCCTTGCCATAGCCAAGGGTATTGTTGAAGCTCACGGCGGCACAATCAGCGCCATGTCCTCTCCGGGCGAAGGCGCGACGTTCCATGTTGTGCTACCGTCAGCGGCGCGTGTTGTGCAGGCTCTTTCGCTCGATAGCTCCACATACGCGCTGTAACATTTCCGCATATGCCCCAGGGCTGAAGCAAAGTCGGTATGCAGCGTACCCTCTCGGCGGTGTCATTCTGAACGAGGTGAAGAATCAGCCCCATAGCAATCTGCCAGGGATAGTGATTCTTTGCTGCGGCTCAGAATGACAAAGTCTAGGTACTGGCCACTTCACCAGTATTCCCGACTTCGCATCAGCCATGCATATGCACACAGGTGCTTCACTGTGGGTCCAAGATTGTGATATAATTTACTTTAGTTTGGTACAAGGGGGTAACAAGCCAGCCATCTGTGCGTTATAACAATGGGTTCGATGCATCCGTGGTACAAATAGTGCATCGGTTAGCACCGAAACGCCCCGGCACGCGTATAACTTTTGACGGCGTTCGTTGCAATTATTTAGCCGGTTCATTGATATATTAGATCGGACCCTTGAAGGAATTATATGACACGAATTTTAGATAGAATAAACGGCCCGTCCGACCTTCGCGATCTCTCCATGGAAGAGTTGGAGACACTATCGCAGGAGGTCAGGCAGGAGATCATCTCCACTATTAATCTGGTTGGCGGACACTATGCTTCCAACCTCGGCACAGTAGAACTGACAGTAGCTCTGCATCATTGCCTGAAATCTCCCCAGGACAAGATTGTTTGGGATGTTGGGCACCAGGCATATCCCCACAAGCTCCTCACCGGGCGACGTGATCGATTTCACACTATTCGCCAGTATGGCGGCCTCAGCGGTTTCCTTTCACGAGACGAGAGCGTACACGATGCGTTCGGCGCGGGCCACGCCACCACCTCGATTTCAGCGGCATACGGCATGGCTATCGCCCGTGATCTGAAGGGTGAGCACAACCATGTGGTGGCCGTTATAGGTGACGGTGCGATGACCGGCGGCATGGCCTACGAAGCCCTGAACAATGCCGGCAACACCGACCACCCCTTTATTGTCATCCTGAACGACAACGAGATGTCTATCGCGCCTAACGTCGGCGCACTCTCCACGTACCTGTATGGGGTACGCACCGACCCACGCTATGAAAGCGCCAAGGACGCCATGGAGAAGATGCTCGGGCACTTCCCGTTCGGCGACAAGCTGATAGACTGGGGCAAGCATGCCAAGGACTCTGTGAAAGAGTTCATGGTTCCCACAATGATCTGGGAAGAGCTTGGCTTCATCTATCTCGGCCCTGTTGATGGGCATGACGTTCGCCAGCTTGTAAGCGTAATCGAAGCGGCCAAGCAGTGCAAGAAGCCCGTCTTCATTCATGTGATAACGGTCAAGGGCAAAGGTCATGATGTAGCGGAAGAAGACGCAGTTAAGTGGCACGCGGTAGCTCCTCCGAGCAAGCCGGGCGCTCCCAAGCCAACTGCGCCGAAGTTCCAGGACGTATTCGCTGACACCCTGACCGACATTGCGAAGAAAGACAAGCGCGTGGTCGCCATTACGGCCGCTATGCCCGACGGCACTTCGCTCAACAGGTTCGCCAAAATCTTCCCGGACCGCTGTTTCGATGTTGGCATAGCAGAGCAACATGCGGTGACGTTCGCGGCGGGCCTCGCCTGCGAAGGAATCAAGCCTGTTGTGGCCATCTATTCCACCTTCATGCAGCGTGCCTACGACCAGGTGATACATGATGTGTGCATACAGAACTTGCCCGTAGTGTTCGCGATGGACAGGGGCGGCGTAGTGGGCGATGACGGCAGAACCCACCAGGGCGCATTCGACATCTCGTTCCTGCGGCCCATACCCAACATGGTGTTGATGGCCCCCAAGGACGAGAACGAACTGCAGCACATGGTATACACCGCTGTGCAGCACAACGGCCCCATTGCCTTCCGCTACCCACGCGGCAACGGTTACGGCGTTACGATGGACAAAGAGCTAAAGGCTCTGCCCATTGGCAAGGCCGAGGTGGTGCGCAAGGGCAGTGACGTCGCTATCGTCGCCTACGGCAATCCGGTGAACCCGGCACTGGCTGCTGCTGATATGCTTGCCGAGCAGGGCATCGAGGCGGCTGTTATCAATGCGCGGTTCGCTAAGCCCATCGACGAAGAGCTGATGGCAAACCTTGGCGCGAACTTTACTCGCATCCTGACGGTTGAAGAAGGCTCGCTGCCGGGTGGCTTTGGTGACGCGGTGCTGGAGTTCTTCCACTCCCACGATAACCTTGTCCAGCCGAAGATCCGGTGTATCGCCCTCCCTGACGTGTTCGTGGATCACGGCCCGCAGGCGATGTGGCGCGACCGCTTCAATATGTCGTCAGAGGGCATTGTGCGTGAGGTGAAGAAACACTTCAGTGATCTGTTCGATGCCTCGCCAAGCAAGCTAATCGCAGGTGCGCACAACGACTAGTTTGGTATTGCCCTCGTGGGCTTTGTCATTCAGATAGCAAAAGCAAGAAGATCACCCCAGGGTGGTTTTCTTGCTTTATTACCACCTGAGAGCATATGAGTCAGAAGCTACTGCACATCGGCGCGGGGCGCAAGAAGATCGCGGGTGCCGTGACTCTTGATATAAACCCGCGGCTCGAACCGGACGTGGTGTGGGATCTCAACAACTTTCCTTATCCATTCGCTGACGACGAGTTCGACATGGTGGTCTGCGAGCATGTAATAGAGCACCTGCGCGAAGTCATATCCGTTATGGAAGAGTTGCACCGTGTGACCCGGCCGGGTGGGCGCGTGCTGGTTCGTGTGCCGCATTTCAGCAGCCTCAACTTTAATACGGACCCCACGCACATCCACGCCTTTTCATCGCGCAGCTTCGATTATCTCTGCCTCGGAACGCCATTCGAGCGGTACGATTACTCAACTGTACGCTTCCGAAAGCTGGTGGGCCGTATGGATATGCAGCCGCCGACAGTCTTCAACAGGTTGACCATGAAGATGATAAATCGCTTCCTTGGCTTTTACGAAGAGCATCTTGCCTACATCATACCGGGGCAGGAGCTTTTGTTTGTGCTCGAAGTTGTAAAGGATCGGGGCTACTAATTCTCGCCGGCTATTTGGGCACGACGAATAGCGTCATTGGCTCTATTCCGTACTGGCCCATCCTGCTCGGCACGAACTGAACCGCGCCTGTTTCGCCTGCCGTGACCGCTTCGCCGAATGGACGGCCGGGGATTACGGACGCTACGAGAAGTGGTGTAACAGTTCCGTTCTCTTCCACCAGGCTGGCTCTTGCACTGTAATCACCAAGAGGCACGTCGCGCACAGCGCCGGTTGGAAGCTCCTCAGCCTTCACTTCTCGCACGATGATCTCGCCTTTGCTCCCGTCCAGCAGCGGCCCGTCCGGTGTGAGCTCCAGCTTGATCTTCGAGCCCGCGGGGTATACGTAGCGCTCTACCATCTTATTGTTGTAGGTTAGCTGGAATTCTTCGTCACTGCCGAGATCTATTGTACCGCCATAGTAGCTGCTGGGAGAATTCGGCTGTGTTCTGGCGTTGGGCGTTGGACCGGATAGCCGCCATACGAAGTCCTTCGCCAGCCCGTTCACCGACGATTGGCTGGGTGTGTTGACATTGTCTACAGGGTGAAGCCAGAGATTATAAGTGCGCTCGTTGTAAAGAGCGTTGACAGATGCTGTTATCTCGTAAACGCCGTCCGGCACCTGCTGGGCGTAGCGGCCTTTGTCGTCTACCTGCGTTTCAAAGTAGGTGTTAGAGCCGGTAAGTGTTGTGCCTCGGATAATAACCTTCACGGCCGCCAGCGGCTTGCCCTGAGCATCCGTAACGTTGCCTGTGATCACGCCCGGCCTCAGTGCGCTGCCTCTGTCACCCGGCAGCGAGTCGGCTGTGTCTTCGGGCTGTGCGGTTGTAGCGGTGCCTGTGGGCTGAGGCTGCTCGATTGGCTGGCCTGCGGTGGTGGGAATGGGCAGTGTGGGCGCAGCGGGTGATGGCGTGGGTTGGCCTCCACAGGCCGTCAGTAGCAATGCCAGAATCGGAATCAGGGGCAACATGCGCTTCATATTGGTGTTTATCTCCTATAATATAAGGGTGCCGATCGTGTTCGCTCATGCTATCCGGGGCACCCGGTCTCTTTACATGGTTCTACCTGTCTGTTTATGGTTCTTGTATAATGCCGTTCTTCTGTAACTTTCTCTGAGTTAATCATATTGTCGGTACGGCAATGACGGAATATGTAAAAGGTCCAAATTGCTATGCTACTAAAGTTGTACTATGCATAAATTATGAGCACAGAGCACCGAAAAGCCGATCACATACGCATTTGCCTTGAAGAGGACGTCTCGGGGCGCGGCATAGCTTCGGGCTTCGACCGTTACCGTTTTATTCACCAGGCGTTGCCTGAGATCAGTCTGCGCGATGTTGATACGTCGTTGGAGTTGTGGGGTAGGCGGCTGAAGGTGCCGCTGCTGATCTCCTCGATGACGGGTGGGGCCGAGCGAGCCGGGGAGATAAACCGCAACCTGGCTCTTGCCGCACAGGAGTTGGGCCTCGCTATGGGCGTCGGCTCGCAGCGAGCAGCCCTGGAACACCCTGAGCTTGCACCCACATATGATGTACGCAAGTACGCGCCTGACATCGCTCTCTTCGCCAATGTCGGTGCTGTGCAACTCAACTACTCATATAGTGTGGACGAGTGCCGCCGCGCGGTAGACATGATTGAGGCAGACGCGCTGATCTTGCATCTGAATAGCTTGCAGGAGGCGGTGCAACCCGAAGGCGACACCGATTTCAAGGGGTTGGCGCGCAAGATTGCGGAGGTGTGCAAAGCGGTTGGGGTACCTGTCATTGCCAAGGAAGTTGGCTGGGGAATATCGCGCGATACTGCCCGGCTGTTGTGGGATGCGGGCGTGTCGGCCATTGACGTGGCGGGCGCGGGTGGTACATCGTGGAGCCAGGTCGAACTTCACCGCATACCAACCGAGCAAGCCCGCCTGGTGGCTGAAGCGTTCGCGGGGTGGGGTATTCCTACAGTGGATAGTCTGCTGATGGTGCGCGACTCGGTCAGGTCTGGCGGGGCGAAACTGTTCGCCAGCGGCGGCGTGCGAAACGGCATAGACGTTGCCCGGTCAATCGCGCTGAGTGCGGACCTGGCGGGGATGGCAAGGCCGTTCCTGAAAGCAGCCGCGATGTCGCCTGAAGATACGGTCGCGCTGGGCGAAGTGATACGCGAGCAACTCAGGATCGCGATGTTCTCGATAGGTGCGGCTAGCCTCGCGGAGTTGCGGGGAACGCCCAATCTTGTGGAGGTAAAGTAGACATGACGGTGCTCGGTTTGGATCATGTGCAAGTAGCAGCACCGCGCACTCCCGGTGTGGAGGAGCGGGCGCGGGCATTCTACAGCGGCGTGCTTGGCCTACGCGAGCTGGAGAAACCGGAAGCGCTCCGGCCAAGGGGCGGCGTGTGGTTTTCGCTGGGGGTGGGAGAGCTGCATGTCGGCCTGGAAGATGACTTCAGGCCTGCTCGCAAAGCCCATCCTGCGTTCGTTGTAGACGACCTTGACGCGCTGCGCGCCCGCTGCGAAGATGCAGGCTACGGCACCTCGGAAGATGTCGCCATACCGGGTGTCAGGCGGTTTCATGTGCACGACCCGTTCGGCAACAGGCTTGAGCTTGTAGAGAAACAGGAAGGCTAGCCGGTATGACGATCGACGATCGTGCTAACTTAGACGCAGCAAGTCCCATAGACCTCTCGCTGTTGGTGGAAGGAGCGCATAAGCTTGGCTTCGAGCTTACGCCCCGGCAGGTCGAGCAGTTCGGCCTCTACTACACCACGCTTGTAGACTGGAACAGCCGGATCAACCTGACCGCTATCACCGACCCGGAAGGCGTGCAGGTGCGCCATTTCCTCGACAGCCTGACCGTCGGGGCCGCCATCCGTGAAGTGCTTGGCGTGCAAGCGCCACCCGCCGGCTTCAGCCTGCTTGATATTGGCACGGGTGCAGGTTTTCCGGGTATGCCGCTCAAGATAGTCTGGCCGGATATGAGGGTTGTGCTTACTGACTCCATCGGTAAGAAAACGACCTTTCTCAAAGAGCTTGCCGCAACACTCGGCCTGGATGGTGTAGAAGTTATCACAGCGCGGGCGGAAGAGCTTGGGGCGAACAAGGCCCATCGCGAGAAATACAACGCGGTAACGGCTCGTGCCGTGGCCTCGCTGCCTGTGCTTTGCGAATATTGCTTGCCGCTGACGAGAGTAGGCGGGTGGATGATCGCGCCAAAGAAGGGAGACATATCCCCTGAGCTGGAAGGCGCGAAGAAGGCCAGCCGTGTGCTGGGCGGCAGCGAACCGACGATAAAGAGCTTTGTGCTACCCGGTGAAGAGGATCCTCGCTATATAGTGCTGGTGAAGAAGGTGAAGCCTACTCCACCGGGTTACCCCAGGCGGGTAGGGCTAGCGAAGTCGCGGCCACTGGGCAGTGAGTGAGCGGGTGGGGTAGGCTTACACCTCGCAGCCGCAGGCAGCGGCACCAATATTAGCGCAGGGCCAGTGCCGGTCATGCCTGCGCTATCGTCTTCTCGAACAGAATGGCGTCGAAGCCCGCAAGGACCGTGCGGCCTGTCTCGTGGAAGCCGTTCTTGAGGTAGAGTTGCTGGGCGGCTGTCTGGATAACGGCAGTGTCCAGGTGAAGGGTTGTATAGCCTAGCTCAATGGCGCGGGCTTGCAGGGCGCTCAAGATTTGCTGGCCCAGGCCCTTACGTTGATGGTCAGGATGAACTCTCATCCGCTTCACTTCTGCCCGCTCAGGTGAACTTCGCTTTATAGCGCCCATCGCGATAACTCGGCCGTCAAGCAGTCCCACCAGAAACTCGCCACCGTTGTCGAGATAGACCTCTTCTATCCTGTGGAGGTCGTCGTCCCAGGAGCCGTTACCCGCGTGCGCGCCGACTTTCCAGAGGGCGGCGTTGTGCAGATTCCACACTTCATCGTGGTCTTCGGCCCTGTAGCGGCGGATCTGGAGCATTTCGTGCCTGGTTATTTGGCTACTTGGCTTTCAGTAGTGGGCTTGTGCCGCCCCAATGGTTGGAAAAGTGGTCGTAAAAGAGGAAATTTTGTGCGTAACCAGCCAATTCGCCGAAGCGCTCACGGAACACGCTGCCTACCTGGTTGTATGCCGACTCCGTGAGGCTCTTTCGTTCGGCCCACTCGGGGAAGTAGAGATCCTTCGCCAACTGCCACACATGAGTGTCCACCGGGACCGCCTCAGTCTTATCAAGCGCGAAGAGGCAGACGCAATCTGCTATCTTCGCACCGATACCGTTCAGCTTTACAAGCTCGGTATGGGCTTCTCTATATGGCATATCGCGCAGCGACATCGCCCAGCCGGGCCCACGCTCCGTGATCTGTCTCGCAACTTTCACCACGTTGCGGCCGCGAAAGCCGAGCGATGAAATCCTGGTCAGGTGGTCGGGATCAACCTCCGCCAGCGTGATAGCCGGAGGAAAGGCATAGTGTTCTGCGCCCTCCCACTCGCCAAGGGGCGTTCCGAATTCTTTGCTGAACGCGGCTATAGAGTGCGCGATGCGGGGCACGCTGTTGGCCGTGGAGCAGACAAAGGAGAGGATTGCCTCCTCGGGATCCTGTCTTAGCAGCCGCAGTCCCGACCAACGAGCAGCGGCTTCTCCTGCTGCGGGGTCGGCTTCCGAGACGCGCCGGACTATCTCGCCCATGTCAACATCTAGCTGGAAGAAATCGCGGATAAGGCGCTCGTTGCCCGGCTCCGTGTAGGTCCACCACGAAAAGAGATCGCCATCCTGCCTGATGCCAACTATCGAATGGCCGACAACACCTATCCACCAACCATCAGCACGCCGCTTCCAGCGAAAAGCCTGGCCGGAAGCAAGCGTATGGTCGAGCGAAAACTCAGAGGGGTTGTATGTGAAAGTCTGAACCTGCGTCTCAGCGGTGGGTATTGTGGTCATGCGCGGTTGTGCTGCGATCCTTCTTTAGAGGCGGGCCATCTTTGGCTCGACTTTGCCGTGGCCGTTCCCGTTGCCGTTTTCCATAAGTTGCAACTGAGGTGACGTAGTGTGCTTGTCGGTTGCCGCAGCGCGCGGTACTTCGTGACAATGTCTACACCGCGCCTCATAGTTCTCTTGAGCGCCCACCAGGATCGTGGGGTCGTCGTAATCGGCGGGTCGACCGTCGATCATGCGCTGGGTGCGGCTGGCGGGTGCGCCACAGACCACGCAAATAGCCTGCAACTTGTCTACCATCTCGGCTTCGGCCATGAGCGTGGGCATGGGGCCGAACGGCTCTCCGCGGAAGTCGGTGTCGAGGCCCGCGACAATTACCCTTACGCCGTTCTTCGCCAGCTTCCGAGCAAGATCCACTATTCCATCATCAAAGAACTGCCCTTCATCAATGGCCACTACTGTGGTATCGGGCTTGAGCAGCGGCTCAATCTCTGCCGAGCTTTCGACCGGTACAGCAGAGTAGAGCGCACCGTTGTGCGATGCCACCTGCCCGCTGGAGTAGCGGATGTCGATTTGCGGTTTGAATACCTGCACTTTCTGGCGGGCTATCTGGGCACGTTTGACACGGCGAATTAGCTCCTCGGTCTTGCCTGAGAACATGCTCCCGCAAACAACCTCGATCCAGCCGCCCGCGTAGTGCTTGGGGTGCGGGCCGAGCGGCCCCTGATCTTGCATAAAACGTTGCACGTAATCTCCCATGTTGGGTCACCTCTGGTGTGCCGCTGCGGGACGCTCATCTCGATAACTCAACACAAACATGGACATATGTCCAGCGGCGGCATGTGTAAGATGTGACCAATTATAATGTGGAAAGCCTGTTCTGTTAGATTAAGACGCAGCTTACGGGCGCCGGTTCTGCACAATGAGTGCTGTAGCGGAAGGGTATTTTGGCGGTGCCGGGCTATGCTGATACCTTCTTCACCACCTGTACGTTAATTATACCTCCTGGCATACGCATACCTGTAGTTTGGATTGTGCTCTCGCCGGCAGGCAAACGAAAACCGGACCCTGAAGGCCCGGTCCCCATATTGCTTAACCCTTTATTGCTGGATTAGACTTCAGCAGTCTCGGTCTCAGCGTCAGCTGTTTCCGTCTCAGCCTCGCCCTCAGCCGCCACTGGGCGGGGGCGTCGCTCCTGCGGGGGAGGGGCGATGTTGGCCTTGTTCTTCGAAGTGCGCTTGGCGGCTACCGCTGCGACAGGCTGGGGAGCCTGCGTGCGGTTGCCCATGCGGCGCATGAAGCGCTCAACCTGGCCCGCTGTGTCAACGATGCGCTGCTCGCCCGTGAAGAACGGGTGACAATTGCTGCAAAGGTCGGTCTTCAGTACTTCCTGGGTAGACATTGTCTGCCAGCTATGACCGCACGCGCATGTGACGGTTGCCAGAACGTACTTTGGGTGAATACCTGTTTTCATTTCCTATACTTTCCCTTCGGTCCTACGTAACACCATTCCGTACTACGTATCCCTGTATCTTTTGGTTCGTTTAAATAACTGTGTAGTGTCTCTCACACTACCTGCTACGCATTACGCATTTTCTGCGAATGCATAGACGCTTACCCGCTTACGTTCCTGAGTGGCGTGCTCAAACTTGACTTCGCCATCGATCATGGAAAAGAGGGTGTGGTCCTTGCCTACTCCGACATTGGTGCCGGGGTGGATCTTGGTGCCGCGCTGTCGAACGATAATGGTCCCCGAGCGAACTGCCTGTCCATCGCCGCACTTGACGCCGAGCATCTTAGGGTTGCTGTCGCGACCGTTGCGCGACGATCCCACGCCTTTTTTATGTGCCATCGTTTTCTCCCTTCGGTGGGTTTAGAGGACAGTAGCCGGCAGTCGGCTTGAATGCCTGTGCCTACGCCACTGAAGACTAATAACTCGTTAGATGCTGATTTCTTTAATGGACATCATAGTGAGGTTCTGGCGGTGACCGGTCTTGCGGCGGTAACGCTTCTTTGGCTTGTACTTGAAGACTACAAGCTTCTCACCCTTACCCTGGCTCAGCACTTTGGCGATTACTCTGGCGCCGCTGACAACCGGTGTGCCGACTTGCACCCCATTGTCGCCGCTTACCATCAATACTTCGCCAAGTTCAACCTGGCTGCCCGGCTCGGCTTCGAGCCTTTCGACTTCTATTACATCGCCGGGAGCTACCTTATACTGGTGGCCTCCGGTTCGGATAATTGCGTACACCGTTTTTCCTCCGCTAATTGTTTGGGTCACAGCCTCTAATTATACCAACTGTGCCTGTGAGTGTCAAGCAGTCGCTGCCGCTGATTCACGCTTGCTAATTGTATGCCTAACTAACCACGATCTATCTGATAATGCCATGGGCAAAACGGCCAGGCTTGCGGTTGCATAGAGCCGGACAACAGAATGGACCCAGCAACAGAGGGTCCACTGACGGAAACAAGTATAACGCATACCAACAAATGAAGAAAGAGTGCCAACACGGCAGTGTTACTCTAAATACCGAGCTAACAAAATAATGTCCGAGTGGTTGCCTCCCCTTTCCCTTTGTCATTCTGAACAGAGTGAAGAATCAACCTCCCTGGCAATGTGCCCGGCAGACTGATTCTTCACTGCGTTCGGAATGACACCTCCATGCGGGCGCGTTTATCTCAGATATCTTTGTTGCATTAGCCGGAATGACACTGCCATGTGGTTCTCCTACGTGCCGGACCTTCCTTGCTCACGAACAAGTAGCGCGGGTTGTGTGGGTCCGGCCTATTTGCGACTGCGGGCAGATTTGCCTGCGATCCGCCACGCCGAGCCTGCTAGTAAGAGTAGGGCGGCCAGTGCCGCTAACAATACGTTGGTGGAAGAACCGGCGTTGCCTGTGCTGGGCATGCCTGGATTGACACCTCCGGAGCCTATGTTGATTACCTGGCATGGTCCTACAGGCGAGTTGTAGATGCTTGTGGCCTGGGCTTGCTCGCTAGGCAGGCCGCCACAATAAGTATCATCGACTACCCACCCATCGGGCTGGTTGATAACTACAAAGACAATGTTATATGCATTCGCGCCGTACTGCCATGTGGTGTTAACATGGGCGGTCTGGCCGTCGTTGTCCATAAGGCCAACCGAGACGTTGCCGGGAGGGTTCTGGTTGCGCCCTACAAGATTGCCGCTGCCCAGGGCGGGAACGGGGTTCTGCAGGAGTTGCCGCAGCCGGTCTGAGACAGGACAATCCTGTAACTGTCCAGTAACGGCATTGCAGGCGTTATTACCTGCGGTGGGATCATAGAACGGAGTTACCAGGGCGGTCACCGCTGCCTCAGGCGATGCGGCTCCAGCAGCGGTAGGGCCGCCGCTCGGCGCAGCCCCGGCAGCAGCGGGTAGTAAGAACAGGCAAATAACAATAATGAATAGACATGAGAGCTTAAGACGTCTCGAACTCATTGGTTCCCTCCTCATACTATTGCAGCCTCCTCGTCTGATGGTCGCGCAAGGAGCCCAATTGCTCCTCAACCTACGGTGATTGTACGCGCCGGTACTCTTGTGGTCAATGGCCTGTATCCGATGAAAGTTGACACACGGCCCCACATAGATTAGTATGCTCCGGCGGGCATCTTAGCGTTGGTGGGAATAGATTGCTGTGTGTTGTCGGCCGATTGCTGTCTGGTTGCAGCAATCACACGTGAGATGGTAAGATAACCAGCATCTAGGGGGTGCGTCATAACATGAAGTTGGTACTGGCGGTTGTTTCTACCCAGTCGTCCGAGAGCATAACAGATGCTCTACTGGCTGCGGGCTTCCGCGCGACCCGGCTCGCTTCTACGGGCGGCTTTCGTCGTGAGGGCAACACTACCATTATGATGGGTGTCGAAGACGAGGATATCGAGCCGGTGCTTGCGATTCTGCGCAGCGGTGTGCAAACTGCCGCCTCCCGCAAAGCAGCAGCCCTCGCACCTCCTGTGCCTGAGGGCCAGGGCAGCGGGCGCGGCGCTGTCTTCGTGCTGCCCCTAGAAGGTTATTTCCACCTGTAAAGGCGGCTTCGCGCCCGCCATTTGTCGCGGCCCTGCGAGTCAGAGGTGGGCTTTGCCTCGTTCTTTTATTGCTGCACCCCATCCCTCAATCCGGCGAGTCAGATCTCGTCTCCACAAGGCAGGTACCTCGATGCGCGCCCCTTTGATTTGCTTTTCCTTTAATACAGCTAGACAGGCATGACCTTGGACGAACAACACAAACGCCTGGTCTTTACCGACATGGCATACGGCGGCGACGCTGTAGGGCGCGACCCTGAGAGTGGCGTCGCTGTTTTTGCGTGGCCCGGCATAACAGGCGAAGACGCCACAGTGAGCATCACCCAGCGGGGCAAGAACCTCTTGCGCGGCGTTGTCACCGAGCTTCATACTCTGTCGCCCAGCAGAACCACGCCACCCTGCCCATATTTCGGCTCGTGTGGCGGTTGCCAGTGGCAGCATATTTCCTATGAAGCGCAGGTTGAGTTCAAGCACAATATATTGCGCTCACAGTTGCAAAGGTCGGCAGGCATCGCTGACCCAGACGCGGTGCTGCGGCCGCCGCTTGGTTCGCCCAACAGTTACAACTACCGCAACACTTCGCACTTCTCGATAGACCCTGTTACAAAGTCGCTTGGCTATTTCAGGCGCGACAGCCATGAGGTCATTCCCGTGTTGGAGTGCCCCATTTCGGCTGCAGGTATCAACCAGGCGATACCGGCGGTGAACAGTATGCTGGCCGATGCGCTTGACCCTGCCGTGCTGGTGGCTGAAACACGCGGCGCGATGCGCGTCTGGAAAGTGTCGATACGCACCAGCGAGACAACAGGGCAAACTGTCGTGGTGTTCCACTCGAAGGCAGGCGGACGCTCGGAGCCGAGGCCCGGCAGGGGTGCCAGGCGGCAGAACTACCACCCTGTCCAGCGGCCTGATATTGGGCCTGACATGGACGCACAGCCTGATGCTAACCCTGTGGTCGTCCTGTCGCGGCGCAACGTGCGGCATGCAATCGGTGCTCTTTCCCGGCCTGCGAGCGGTGAGCCTATTCCGCTGCTCGTGGTTGAGGTAATGGACGATGGTACTGTGAACCGCCTGGGTGAGACTCGTTCGTCTTCGTCCGCGGCAAGCGAAGCCATCGCCGACACGTTGTCGGGCGTATCGCTTGCGGGCAGCCTTGCACGGTCGACAGGGGCGGGAGGCGCGCCGCTGGGTGCGTGGATAGAGCGGCTGGGCGGATTTACTTACTGGGTTGGCCCTGAGTCGTTCTTCCAAGTGAATACGCCTGCCGCCGAGCTTCTTCTTGCTGAGGTTGCCGCGCATCTGCCTGAGAAGGTGGGCATGCTGGTGGACGCACATGCGGGGGTCGGCACGTTTGCTCTTGCGTTCGCGAAGCGGGCGAAGCGCATAATCGGCTTTGAGATGGACAGCGGCGCTGTGAGCAGTGCGCGTTGGACCGCCCATGCCCACAACGCTGAGAACATCGAGTTCCGCCAGGGTAAAGCCGAAGCGTTGATCCGCACCCTGTCGGAGGCCGAAACGCCCGACGCTGTGATCCTCGATCCACCACGCGCGGGCTGCCACCCCAATCTGCTGAACGAGATAGCGCGGCGCAAGGTACCACAGATAATCTACGTCTCCTGCGACCCCAGCACACTGGCCCGCGACATTAAGCTGCTCGCCCCCAACTACACGCTAACCTCAGCCCGCATGATAGACATGTTCCCTCAGACATATCATCTGGAGACGGTGGCGGTGTTGGGACGGAATGCGTGAAACATACCGTAAAACGTAAAACGTAAAACGTAAGGTGCCAGACATCTGACACCTACGCAGTACGCAGTAGCACGCGTTTCCACCGCACTTTGCTATCCCGCTTTGCTTGTGTTATAATGCCTGCTAGTGCAAAAAAGAGCGGGCGCATGACGCCTGGGTTTGCACAGATATTTTACCTTTCTGCGCCACACTTGGCCGAGGGATTCACACCTCCTCGGAACTCACGCTTAAGTGTGCCGTAAGCCCATAGAAAGGAGGTGTGTCAATATGGCAATGCGTGACTACGAACTGATGTATATCATCCGCCCTACTGTCGCCGATGATGAACTGACCGGCGCGACCGAAAAGGTTGATAATATTATCACCAATCTCGGTGGCACAGTGACCGAGAAGAACCCGTGGGGCAAGCGACGCCTGGCCTATCCCATCGATAAGCATGAGGACGGCTACTACATCGTCTCCAAACTCCAACTTGATGGCGCTCGTTCGCACGACCTGGAAGAGCAACTTCGGATTTCCGAGGATGTTATTCGTCATATCTTAATAGTGTAAAGAGGGACCGAGCGTATTGCGCCCGGTCATTGCTGTTAGCGTAATAGAGATTAGTTTGAGTAATTAGATAGTTTAGAGGAGGCAGCAAATGGCACGGGGCTTAAACAAAGTAATGATCATTGGTAACCTGGGCAAAGACCCGGAGATGAAATACAACCAGGACGGCAAGCCGATAACTACCTTTTCAGTGGCGGTCAGCCGCAGCTGGAAATCGCCCGATGGGCAGCAGTCTGAAGAGACTGAGTGGTTCAGGGTTGTTGCCTGGGAGCGTCTCGCCGAGACCTGCAATGAGTATCTTCGCAAGGGTAGCAAGGTGTACATCGAAGGTCGCCTGAAGACCCGCAAGTGGACAGCGCAGGACGGCCAGGAGAAGCAGATTACCGAGGTTATTGCTTCAGACATGCAAATGCTCGACTCTCGCCAGCAAAGCGGCTACGACGAAGGCGGTGGAGGCGGAGGCGGTGGTTATCGCAACGACCGGCCCGCACCTCAGCGCCAGGGTAGCTCGCCCTCACCGGCAGCTTCCGGCAGCCAGAGCTATGACGATACCGACATGGATGTGGACGATATCCCCTTCTAGTGCCCGGTAGGTAGCTCACCCTTTTCAATCAGAATAGATAATGGGTCCAGTATGGATATCCGGCGACGGATAGCCCGACAGACCCGTGAGCAAAAAACAAGGACGGAAAAATGGCAGATCAGAATGATGCAGTAAATAATGAAGGAGCAGGCGCTCCTCAAGCTCCCGAAGGTGGACAGGGTCCGGCCGGGGGTGGCGCTCCCGGTGGCGGTCCGCGTCCAGACGGCGCTCCCGGCGGTGGAGGCGGCTATCGTCCAGGTGGCGGTGGCGGTGGTTATCGTCCAGGCGGTGGCGGTGGCGGCTATCGTCCCGGCGGCGGTGGCGGCGGCGGTGGTTATCGCCCCGGCGGCGGTGGCAGTGGAGGCAGCGGCGGACGCTTCGGCGGCCCTGGTCGCCCGCGCTCTCGCGACCGTTACGTACCGCGCCGCAAAGTATGCGCCTTCTGCGTAGACAAAGTAGAAACGATTGACTACAAGGACGTCGCACGGTTGCGCAAGTATCTCTCGGAACGCGCAAAGATTGAGCCGCGCCGCAAGACCGGCACATGCGCCCGACACCAGCGCGCCCTCAGCGTAGCCCTCAAGCGCGCTCGCCACATGGCCCTTTTGCCCTTCGTCGGCCCCCATTCTCGCTAGTAAGGAGAGAAACGGGAATGCAGGGTACGGGATGCGCAATAGAGAACGTTTATGTTAGATAAGGAACGTGGTTTGTTCTTACAAATCTGTTCTGCCTACGAATCATAAACATTCTGTATTTCGTATCCCGCACTCCGTATTCTTAATCACGCTATGGCAAAGAAGAAAAAGCTAGAATCTACGGCCCCGGTGCCAATGACACGAGGCCAGCTTTCAAGGGCACAGCGCGAGCAGCAACAGGTTCGTAATCTCTATACAGCAGGTATAGCCCTGGCGGCTGTCCTGCTTCTCCTGCTGGCTTTCGCAGTCATCTCCACGTTCATTATTAGACCTAATCAAGAGGTTGCCAGCGTCAACGGTACAAAGATCAGCCGCGCTACTTATAACAAGCTGCGTAACTGGAGTCTTTACCAGCAGATACAGCAGGAAGCCTTCAACCAGCAGATACAGCAGCAAGGCGGCACTACAGGTGTGACCAACGACACGCTTACGACGCTTATGCAGCAACTGAAGAACGTTGACAGCGAGTCGCTTCTGGACCAGCAAACTGTCCAGACGCTCGTTGATTCCGAAGTGCTGCGGCAGAAGTCGCAAGCCGAGCTGCAGATCAACCCCACAGCAGATGATTTGAAGGCCCTGGCCTATAAGGATTTCCTTCCTCAGCCCACGCCTCCTCCTTCGAGTGAGACACCCACTGTTGAAGCTGTCCTGACGCCAACTGCAATTGTTACGAGCACATTGGGTATTACACCAACAGCCACCCTCACACCGACCGCTACTGCTACCCCTACCCGTGGTTCGCCCACACTCACGCCCACACCTACAGCCACGTTGCCTCCTGTACCGGGCGCTCAGCAGACCGCCGAGGCTGTCTATACAGGCTACATCGCGGCTATCAAGAACGGACCTGACCCGCGAGCAGATAACATCTGCAGCTATGGTTGCCCCGGTCTTAGCGAGTCGGACTACCTGAATGTCATCATCGAGCCTCGTGTTCGCAAGGACCAGGTGACCGAGAAGTTGGCAGCCACAGGCATAGTAACTGAGGTCGAGCAGATACACGCGCAGCACATTCTGACTGATACCAAGGAAGGTGCGCTGAAGATCCGCCAGATGCTCGATAATGGGGCAGACTTTACACAGCTTGCAGTTGATATGTCGTCCGACACCTCGGCCAAGCAAAACGGCGGCGACGTCGGTTGGTTCCCGAGAGAAGGCTCAAGCCTCGTGAAGGAATTTGTCGAAGGCGCGTTCGCGACCGAGACGGGCAAGTATAGCCAGCCGGTTTACTCGCAGTTCGGTTACCACATAATCAAGGTGCTGGAGCGCGACCCTAAGCGACCTCTGACTCAGGAAGAGATCGACGCGGCGAAGACAAAGCTGTACGATGACTGGTTCCTGAAGGCAAAGGCCGCGTCTACAATCACGCCGGTATTCGCCCAGCAGCAGCCCACGCCTACCACACCACCGCTCGTAGAGCCAACGCCCCCACCGGCGGAGACCCCTACCCCTGGCGCGGGTGAAGCGACACCGGGCGCAAGCACGCTGGCTACGGATACAACAGGCACCCAGACGGGTACGGCTACCGGGGTGACGCCCACCACCGCACCCGCGACCGAAAGGAACACACCGGTCGGCACTCCGGCTCCCTAGCCTCGGCTAGCGCCCTGCCACCGGCTAAACAATTATCATTGAAAGCGAAGGATCAGTCTCCCGGACAATAGTAGTAGGAAACTGGTCCTTCGCTTTGTGCGGCGGAATACCGCGTTGTCAGTATTGTCGCGGTCTGCCGTCGGCGGTCGGCGGGCGGGGCACGAACCATGCTATGGGCTGCATTGAATAGCGGTTTATGGTGTACCAGGCTCGGGTTGGAAAAGTTTGTGAAAAAGTTGACAAAGTCTGCTTTCGCTGGTATAATATGGTCGAAAAGCCGGTACTGAACGCTCCGACAAAAGGCAGGGAAGTGGCAAGAAATATTAGCGCCATATTTGCTTGCCGGGCAGCGGAACGTATGATATAATGCGCCACTGTGCCTCGAAAAAGGTGTGTAACTAATAAGCACGAAAGATTGGCAGGCGCATTATGCGGGACAGCGGATTGGCTAGAGCAATGGCAATGGCCGCCCAATTGGGCTTCGCGATTGCCTGCCCGATGGTATTTTTCATTGGCGGCGGGGCCTGGCTCGATAACAAGCTCGGTTGGAGCCCATGGCTGTTGTTCGCGGGTATTGTGCTCGGTGTGCTGATCTCAGGTGGGCTGTTCTACCAGATAGCTACCCTGCCGGTTCGCAAGCGCAAAGATCCCGGCGAGGATAACGCTCCCTATAAAGTGGAGCAGCAGGGCAAAGACAAAGTAAAAGATGTGGGTACGCCACGTGCTGATAAGTGGAAGAGCAACGGACACTAACCGCAGGCGCTGACTATATTTCGGGCAGGGCAGCGGTCGCCGCACTACACAAGAAACCAAAAGAGAGAAGGATAACGAATGCCTCCAACGGTACTTCCTCCGATTAGTATCAAGGCAGAGACGCTGTTTGAAATCCCGCTTCCCTGGGGCAGTGTCGCCTTTACGAACTCGATGCTTCAGACTGCCTTAGTGGTGCTTGGCATAGCCCTCTTCTTTTTCCTGGCCACGCGCAAGATGAACCTGATTCCTAAGGGCGTCCAGAATGTCGGCGAAGCTATTGTGGAGCTACTGCTGGGTATTACCGAGGGCACAGCGGGCAGGAGGGTCGGTAGGCGTATCTTCCCCCTTATCGCCACACTCTTCATCTTCATTCTTGTGGCGAACTATTCCGGTCTTTTGCCGGGCGTTGGCACAATCGGCCACTGTATCGCCCCTCACGAGACCACCACACCAGGAGGCGAGCACGCCCTTGTGGTAAACGTCAAGACAGCGGCTCCAGCCCTTCAAGAGAAGGCAGCCGAGTCGGGCGGCCTTCCCACTCCTGAGCAAGCAGGCTACTGCACTGGTGAAAAGACCGAATTCGTTCCTTACTTCCGTGCTCCTAACGCCGACCTGAATATGACGCTTGCCATGGCCTTGCTGGCTGTGGGCGTTGTGCAGGTCGCAGGTATCGCGGCACACGGTTTTGGCGGCTACCTCAAAGAGTTGGCGACGCCATGGTATCTCACGCCGATCCATATTGTCGGCGAAATCTCCCGCGTAATCTCCCTCAGCTTCCGTCTCTTCGGCAACATCTTCGGCGGCGAAGTGCTCGTCACTGTTATGTACGCGCTGCTGGGCGGCATCTTTATCGGCTTCGGGGCATTCATCTTCCTTGGAATGGAATTGCTCTTCGGCCTGATCCAGGCGCTGATCTTCTCTATACTGACGCTGGTCTTTATCGCGACGGCCGTAGCAGGCCACGGCAGCCATGAGGCCGGGCACGATGTTGTCCATGCCGAGCCTGGCTCTGTGGAAGCGCTGGGCCAGGAAATTGCCCATAAGATTACGGGCCAGGGTGGCGCGCCGCGTTCCGGCCCTCAGGTTCCGGGTACGGATACTCATGGCGGGACTGAGACGCACGTCGGCGGATGATAACCTGGCGTAGTGCGCATGATGCGTTGAACGCCTCAAGAAATGTGAGAATTGGAAGGTACGATTGCCTTCCGGCTCAAAATGGAGCCAAGTGGCTGACCCACGCGAGTGGGGTGGACAATTGACGACTATATTAGGAGGAAAAACAGGTGAATCCAGTTCTTATGAACATATTGGCCCAGGCGACCGATACGGGTAACGCACTCTCCCCACAGGCGGCTCGCTTGATCGCGGCAGGACTTGCCATCGGTCTTGGCGGTCTTGGCCCGGGCCTCGGCCTCGGCATCGGCACATGGGGCGCCACACAGGCCATCGGCCGCAACCCCGACGCTGAAGGCCCGATCCGTACAGCCATGATCCTGGGTCTCGGTTTTGCCGAAGCCGTGGCTATCTACGCCCTGGTCGTGGCTCTGGTCCTAATCTTCGTAGGCTAAACCTGTACCTCCACTGCTCACTGCGTGCCATGCGAACGGCATAGACCGGGGCGCGGCGCGCAGTAAGCAGTATTATGGAAGTTGGGGAACTACAGAGCCGGAAGGATAAGAGTCCATGTTTGATGCATTAGGTGTATTGTGGGGCAACCTCATCTGGCAGTTTCTTGCCTTTCTGGTGCTGCTCCTACTTCTCAGGAAGTTTGCATTCGGCCCCATCGTGAAGATGTTGGACGATCGCGCTAACCGCATACGTGAGAGCATGGATCAGGCCGAGCAGATCAAGCGCGACAATGCAGAGGCTGCGAAGCGTGCCGAGCAGATCATCGGTGAGGCCCAGGCGCAGGTGCGCGAAATGCTCACCCTGGCGAACCAGCAGAGCCAGCGCACCATCGCTGCGGCTCAGTCTGAGGCCCGCCAGCAGCGCGAGCAATTGCTGGCCGATGCGCACTCACAGATACAGGCCGACACAACGCGCGCAAAAGAAGAACTGCAGCGCGAAGTTGCAAGGCTTGCGATTATGGCTGCCAGCAAGGTGGTTGGTAAGTCGCTCGACACAGCCGATCACTACAGGCTTGTTGACCAGGCGCTTGCCGAGGCAGGCGGTTTGCAGCGCAAGGCGTGACGTAAAACGTGAAACGTAAGGAACTGCGAAGGTCAAGTTGCAATATGCGTCTTATGTTTTGGAGTGACTAGTTTACGTTTTACGTACGATCCAGGAGTAACACGTGGCATTACGTGGAGCAGCGGCGCGCAGGTACGCGCAGGCCGTGTTCGATTTAGCTAAAGAAGAAGGCACGCTGGACCGCTGGCTGGCCGATTTGAAGACGCTCAACAGCATCTTCGGTAGCCAGAACGCGGTAACCATGCTGGAAGACCCCAAGATCACTCATGTTGCCCAGCGCAAGGTCGTAGACGACATACTTGTGAAGGTGCAGGTTGATCCACTGGTGGGCAACTTCGTGAACCTGCTGGTACAGCGCAGCCGCCTTTCATTGATGCCGAGGATTGTTGAGATCTTCGGCGAGATGTACAACCGCGAGAAAGGGATCGTTATTGCCGACGTAACCACGGCTGTAACCCTCGACGCCGCCCATCAGAAGCAGGTAGCCGATAAGCTATCGGAGATGACGGGCAAGAAAGTCGAGCTGCGCATGCATACCGATCCGCAAATCCTCGGCGGCATAATAACACGCATAGGCGACGAACTGATAGACGCAAGTGTAGCAGGCCGGCTGGCAGAGCTGGCCGGGCGGCTGGCGTAATACAAACGGGTAGCAATAAGTAACGCGCCATATTCACACGTTTCGCGTCGCGGACGATGCATCAGGAACAGAACAGGAGAAAGTTATGGCTCTAAGAGCAGAAGAAATCAGTTCTATCATACAGGACGAGATAAAGAACTTCGGCCAGCCGGTGCGTGCTGTCAATGTCGGTTCGGTGGTGGAGATCGGCGACGGTATCGCCCGCGTGCACGGCCTGTCCAACGTCATGTCCTCCGAGCTGGTAGAGTTCGAATATGAGACAAGAGAGGGTGCGGGCACCGTAATGGGTATGGCCCTCAACCTTGAAGAAGAATCGGTTGGTGTGGTTATTCTCGGCCCTTACACAGACATCGAAGAGGGCGACACGGTACGCACTACGGGCCGCATCGTCGAAGTCCCCGTCGGAGATGCTCTGCTTGGGCGCGTTGTGAACGGCCTGGGCCAGCCTATCGACGGCAAAGGCGACCTGCCTTCCGGCACCAAGACCCGCCCTGTTGAGCGCATAGCTCCCGGCGTGGTGTACCGCCAGAACGTGGACACGCCGGTGCAGACTGGTATCAAGGCCATCGACGCCATGATCCCGGTTGGCCGCGGACAGCGCGAGCTTATCATCGGCGACCGCCAGACGGGCAAGAGCACCATCGCCATCGACACAATCATCAACCAGAAGGGCGGCGACATGGTCTGCATATATGTCGCTATCGGCCAGAAATCGTCACAGGTCGCCCAGATCGTGAGCACCCTGACTCAGTATGGCGCGATGGAGCACACCATTGTGGTGGCTGCCACCGCAGCCGATCCAGCGGCGCTCCAGTATCTCGCTCCTTTCGCCGGTTGCGCCATGGGTGAAGAGTTCATGGAGCAGGGCCGCGATGCCCTCATCGTTTACGATGACCTGAGCAAGCATGCGTGGGCATACCGCCAGATGTCGCTTTTGCTGCGCCGCCCACCGGGACGCGAAGCATATCCCGGTGATGTCTTCTACCTCCACTCGCGGTTGCTTGAGCGCGCCGCACGCATGAGCGAGGCTGAAGGGGGCGGATCGCTTACCGCGCTTCCTATTATCGAGACGCAGGCAAATGACGTGTCCGCCTACATCCCGACCAACGTTATCTCCATCACGGACGGCCAGATCTTCCTTGAGCCTGACCTCTTCTACGCCGGTATCCGCCCTGCCGTCAACGTCGGTGTGTCGGTTAGCCGTGTGGGTGGCGATGCCCAGATCAAGGCTATGCGCCAGGTGGCAGGACGCCTCAAGTTGGACATGGCGCAGTTCCGCGACCTCGCGGCCTTCGCGCAGTTCGGCTCCGACCTTGATAAGCAGACCAGAGCGCAGCTTGACCGCGGTCTCCGCATTCAGGAAGTGCTCAAGCAGCCGCAGTACAGCCCGGTGCCGGTAGCCCTGCAGGTTGCCATACTTTACGCCGTAACCAACGGCCTTATGGACGATGTGAAGATCGAGAATGTTCGCTCGTGGGAAGTTCAATTCCAGGATTACATGAAGAACGCCCACCCCGAAATTCTCCAGACCATCGTGACCGAGAAGAGGCTAAGCGACGAGACGATTGAAGCCTTGAAGAACGCCATTGGGTCGTTCAAGAAGACGGTTAGTTTCTAGACGTAAAGCGTAAAACGTAAGTACGGGAACGCAATTACGTTTTACGCTTTACAACGTAAGGACAGACATGCCAAGCACCAGAGAAATACGACGCCGTATCGGCTCCGCCAAGAATGTATCGCAGATTACTCGGGCGATGGAGATGGTGGCGGCCTCGCGCATGAGGCGCGCACAGTTGGCGGTGGTGGCGGGACGACCTTACGCCACCAAGATCGCTGATGTGATACAGAACCTTGCAGCGCGTATTGCCGCCTCGCAGGACGAAACGGTTCCGCCGTTGCTTCTGGCCCGCCCCATAAAGAATATCACTGTTATCCTTATCAGTGGCGACCGTGGTTTGGCTGGCGCGCTCAACACGAACGTCATCCGTAGGGCGCTGCGCTTCATCACGGCTGAGGCGGAAGTACCCGTAAATGTGGTGGCGGTTGGCAAGAAGGGCCGCGATTTCATGCTCCGCTCCGGACGTCCTGTTATCGCCGAGTTTATCGGGGTAAGCGACAGGCCAACGGTGCGGGATATATATCCCATAGCGAGAGTTGCCAGCGAGGAATACCTGAGCGGACGCACTGATGCTGTGTATCTGATTTACACAGACTTCGTGAACACCCTTACCCAGAAGCCGACAGTTTATCGCCTCTTACCCGTGGATGTAAGTCATGTCGGCGAGGAAGGCTCACTGCCGGGCGACAATAACCCTGATGTTGTCGAGGGCGGTTCAAATACTGAGTATATCTTCGAGCCGAGCACCCGCGGTGTGCTGGAAGCGCTTGTACCTCGCTATATTGAGGTGCGGATATACCAGGCACTGCTGGAGCACATCGCTTCGTACCAGAGCGCCCAGATGGTTGCCATGAGAAACGCCACCGAGAACGCCAAGGAGATGATCTCCGAGTTGACTCTGGCATATAACAAGTTGCGCCAGGCCAACATTACACGCGAGATTATCGAGGTGTCGAGTGGTGCGGCGGCACTGACAGGATAGCTCATCCAGCGCCTATTGCTTGCTGCTTGCTGCAACGGCATAACATTTGCTTTTTCAGAAGCGGTCAACCTTTAGCAAAAAGCAGTAAGCAATAGGAGAAAAACAGGATGGCTCAGATTTATCACCCGAAGAAGACCTCGACCAAGATGATCGAGGGGGCTGCCGCGGGGCTAGTAGGCGGGGTCGTGGTGGCCCTGGTGATGATTATATTAGACGCTGTGCTCAGGAACGGCAGCTGGTGGTATACACTTAGCCTGCTTGGCTCAGTGGTATACGGAACGGCTGAGGCGAACGTAGCGGCAGTTGGCGCGGCGTTCGTTATAGGCACTTTGATCCTGCTGGTGGTTTTCGCCCTGGTAGGGATGGGATTTACAAGCTATAAGCCTCTATTCAGGCGGTTCAATATACCGCTCTGGGCCGGAGGGGCAATATATGGAGCATTCATCTGGCTGACGCTTTTCTTCATCTTCCTGAACGCGATCAAGCCATCGATATCCGGCATGATAAATCAGATAGCATTCTTTATCGCAAGTGTGTTAGGCGGAGCGGCGCTGGGCTACTGGTCCGGCAGGCCCGATGCGCCAAAACGGTAAAATAAGAACAACGGCCCGCAACGGTCGTCCGTCGTCGGTAGCCGGCGAAACTAGAGGAGAAACAAATGCCAGCAGTAGGAAAAGTAGTGCAGATAACAGGTCCGGTAGTAGACCTCGAGTTTCCGCCTGACCAGTTGCCTGAGATTTACAACGCGGTCGAAATCAGCACCGTAGGCACACTGGCCACCGGCGGCGCGGGTGGCACCTCTCGCATAGTGCTCGAAGTGCAGCAGCACCTCGGCAACGACTGGGTGCGCGCAGTGGCTATGACCAGTACAGACGGTCTGCGCCGCGGCATGGACGCCACCGATACGGGCCGACCGATAACGGTGCCTGTTGGCAACGCCACGCTTGGCCGTATCTTCAACGTGATCGGCGAGCCTATTGATGAGCGCGGCCCTGTAGAAGCCGACACCTACTATCCAATCCACAGGCCCGCGCCCTCCTTCGAGGAGCAGGCCACCGAAGCCCAGATGTTCGAAACAGGTATCAAGGTTATCGACCTGATTGCCCCGTTCGCGAAGGGCGGTAAGATCGGCGTATTCGGCGGCGCAGGTGTGGGTAAGACCGTTATCATCACTGAGCTCATCAATAACGTCGCCAAGCAGCACGGCGGTTCGTCGGTGTTCTGCGGCGTGGGCGAGCGCACCCGAGAGGGCACATCGCTCTACAAGGAAATGAGTGATGCGGGCGTTATCGACAAGACCGTTATGGTGTTCGGCCAGATGAACGAGCCGCCCGGAGCGCGACTGCGCGTGGGCCTTACCGGCCTGACTATGGCCGAGTACTTCCGCGACACTACGGGTGCCGACCTGCTGGTCTTCATTGATAACATCTTCCGCTTTGTGCAGGCAGGTTCCGAGGTGTCGGCTCTGCTGGGCCGTATGCCTTCCGCTGTAGGTTACCAGCCGACGCTCGCCACCGAAATGGGCCAGCTTCAGGAGCGTATTACCTCTACCAAGCGTGGCTCTATCACTTCGGTGCAGGCCGTGTACGTACCCGCCGACGACTATACCGACCCCGCCCCGGCCACTACATTCGCCCACCTCGACGCGACTATCAACCTGGAGCGCGCGTTGGCCGCGCAGGCTCTCTTCCCGGCCGTGGATCCGTTGGCATCTACCTCCCGCATTCTTAGTCCATTGATCGTGGGCCAGGACCACTATGATACGGCCCGCGCCGTACAAAGGGTGCTACAGAGGTACAAAGACCTTCAGGACATCATCGCCATCCTGGGTATCGAAGAGCTTTCCGAAGACGACAAGCTGACCGTCGGACGCGCTCGCCGCATCCAGAGGTTCCTCACACAGCCGATGTTCACCGCCGAGGCGTTCACCGGCGTGCCGGGTAAGTATGTTCCTATTGGCGACACAGTGCGTGCCTTCAAGGAAATCCTCGATGGCAAGTACGATGCGCTACCGGAGCAGGCATTCTACATGGTAGGCACAATCGAAGAAGCCATGGAGAACGCCCAGAAGATGCAGTCGGCATAGCTTATGCCTGCAACGGCAACAATGTAGCGAGAAGGAGGGGCTGAGGTCGTTCAATCGGCTCAGCCCCTCTTCTGGTAAATGTTCAGTTAGAGTAGGTGGGTGCGGGGGCGTTCCCCTGACGGGGATCAGTAAGCGGGGGACAAGGTGTCCTCTTCTCTACCCGACGAGCAGGAGTTGACAGGGCACTCCCTGTCCGGGGTTTTAGGGGTGTCCCCTAACTCTCCTCCCTACTTTTAGACTCCCCTCCCACATGTGGGAGGGGTTGGGGGTGGGTCTTGGCTAACCGAGATGTCAGGCTGCTCCACCCTAAATCTGAACATATACGCCCCTCTTCTCTACAGTGCGGCAGGGTTGATCGTTTTCTGATATAATGTAGGGTCCTAACTATGCTTAAGGTGCACTCAGCTTGTGAAAAGCCGAGAGTGCTGAGAGCACTAAGTAATACATAGAGGTTTCCATGCCACTGACATTAGAGATAGTGACCGCTGAGCGACAGGTGCTGGCGGATGATAATGTTGATATGGTCGTTGCCCCTTCGGTTGACGGGGAAGTTGGCATACTGCCGCATCATGCACCCCTTATCACGGTGCTCCAGATCGGTGAGCTTCGGGTGAAGAAGGGTGCGGACGAGCAGAGCATAGTCATCGCGGGCGGCTTTATGGAAGTGCTGAACGATAAGGTGACCATACTTGCGGACGCCGCAGAGCGCTCGGAAGAGATAGATATAGCGGCAGCGGAGCAGGCTCGCGCGCGAGCCGAGCAGTCGCTGGCGAACCGCGACGAAATTAGTGATGCCTCCGCCGCGGAGGCTGCCTTACGTCTTGCCTCACTCCGCTTGCGAGTTGGTAACAGGCGAAGGCGGATGCGCCGCGAGGAGGGATAGTTGTTCCAACGCTCCGTAGGTATAGACCTCGGCACGGCTAATGTACTGGTGTTTGTGAAGGGCCGAGGAATTGTCCTGAATGAGCCGTCGGTGGTGGCAATCTCAACAAAAGATGGTCGTGTCAAAGCAGTGGGCCGCGCTGCCTATGATATGCTTGGCCGCACCCCCGATACGGTCGAAGTTGTCCGCCCTCTCCAGAACGGCGTTATCTCCGATTACCTTGTAACAGAGGCGATGCTAAAGGCGTTTATCGCCAAATCGACAGGCCGCTTCAGCATGTTCAAGCCAAAGGTGATGATCTGCATTCCTGCCGGTGTCACCAGCGTAGAGCGGCGTGCGGTGCGAGATGCCGCAATGCAGGCAGGCGCGCAGGAAGCTTATCTGATTGGAGAGCCGCTCGCAGCAGCAATCGGCGCACGCATCCCGGTGGATTCGCCCACAGGCAGCATGGTAGTCGATATCGGGGGTGGGACCACAGAAGTGGCTGTTATCGCCCTCAATGGCATCGTTGTGAGCAATTCCATCAGAGTTGGTGGCGATAAACTTGATCAAGCTATTGCATCTTATATCAAGCGCAAGTATAATTTGCTAATCGGGGACCGCACGGCCGAACAATTAAAGATCCAGTTGGGGAGCGCACTGCCGCTCGACCCAACGGAAGAGCTGACAATGGAAGTGCGTGGCCGTGATCAAGTGGCTGGGCTGCCTCGCACCATTGAGGTGCGGACCAACGAGGTTGTTGAGGCTATTTCCGAGCCACTGGAACAGATTGTAGGCGCGGTAAGGAACGTCCTTGAAAGGACACCTCCGGAGCTGGCATCTGATATTATTGACCGGGGCATGGTCATGACAGGTGGAGGCGCTCTACTGCGTCATATAGATGAGTTGCTGACCCAGGTAACCGGTATTCCGTGCTTTGTTGCCGACAACCCGCTGGCATGTGTGGCAATTGGTACAGGCATGGCACTCGAGAACCTGGAGGTTCTTAAGGACTCTCTATCAGACGACTAGCGGTGGGCATGATTATTGCAGAGTGCGGGGTAGTAAGCAGCCTGTAAGGTTGGTTACTTTGGTCGGTTAAGATCCCATCCTCAGCAACCTGCAATTCGCAAGCTGCAATTTATTGATTGGAGGCGACAAATGGCAAATGTGGTGTTCGACAGCGTTTATAAGCGATATGGTAACGTCACAGCCATAACCGACCTGAGCTTCGAGGTCCGAGACAAAGAATTCATGGTGCTCGTAGGCCCGTCAGGTTGTGGTAAATCTACGGCATTGCGCATGATAGCAGGTCTCGAAGAGATTTCGGGCGGCACCGTTTCAATCGGCGGGCGCGTTGTGAACAATGTTGCTCCAAAAGACCGCGACATCGCTATGGTGTTCCAGAACTACGCTCTTTATCCCCATATGAACGTGTTCGACAACATGGCGTTTGCTCTCAAGCTGCGCCGGATGCCGAAAGACCAGATCAAGACCCGCGTTGAAGCAGTCGCTGACTCAATCGGTATCAAGCATCTGCTGGCCCGCAAGCCGAGGCAGCTATCCGGCGGCCAGAGGCAGCGCGTCGCACTTGGCCGAGCCATCGTGCGCGAGCCTCAGGTGTTCCTTATGGACGAGCCGCTCTCCAACCTTGACGCCAAGATGCGCGTGCAGACCCGAGCGGAGCTAAACAAGCTTCACCAGCGCCTCCAGACCACCACCGTCTATGTTACCCACGACCAGGTGGAAGCTATGACGATGGGCGATCGCATCGCGGTCATGAAGGACGGGTTGTTGCAGCAGGTTGATACGCCGCACACACTCTTCACCAATCCAGTGAATATGTTTGTCGCGGGCTTCATCGGCTCTCCTGCTATGAACCTTATTAACATGAACGTGGAAGCAGCTGACGGCAATCTCTATTTGACGAACGCAGCCACCGGACAAGACGCGGGTTTGCGTCTCAAAGTGCCGAGCAGGTTCAAAGAGTTCCTGGCACCGTATACCGGCAAGCAGGTTGTCTTCGGCTTGAGGCCGCAGGACATCCATGATGCTCGCTTCGCCCAGGGTATGCTTGACGAAGACGAAAGTCCTGAGGATCTAAGCCCGGTGCGCAGCCGCGTTGACGTGGTTGAGCCGATGGGCAGTGAGGTTTATCTCTATCTGCTCATGGGGCAGACCTCGTTCGTATCCCGCGTAGATGCTCGCACGGAAGTTCAGCCGAACTATATACTTGAGACTGCCTTCAATATGGATAACATGCATGCATTTGATCCTGAGACCCAGCAGTCTCTTATCGACAAGTCTAAGGTGCTGCAGCACGCTTAGCTGACCGCTCAGGCGGTATCAACCAATCTTGCTTGACTTATAGGGGCAGGTTTCACCACCTGCCCCTATCGGTGAGTGTTAGCAGGCACGAAGATAGGCGAAACGAATGGCCCATTTCGTGCTGAAAATAGCAGTGGATCAGGCGGGGTACGCCCCGTAAAGCAGGGTGGCAGCGTGCAGTGTAAAAGCCGCTCGGGCCCACGGTACAAGTTTAGGAGGACTGTTCAGAAATGGCAAATGAGACAAAGACATATGAGTTGGTAGCCGAGCCCAGGGAAATTACGGGCAAGGCTTCGCGCAAAGTGCGCCGCGCAGGCATGTTGCCGGCTGTGGTCTATGGTCACAACGTGACCTCGCAGAGTTTACAAGTCCCGAAGAAAGAGTTTGAGCAGGTCTATCTGCGAGCCGGAAGCAACACGTTGGTTGACCTGAAGGTGGGCGACGGCGAGCCTGCGCGCAAGGTATTCATCCACGACGTACAGCGCACAGCAGTGAGCCATGATCTCACGCACGTTGATTTCCTTGTCGTGAACCTGCGCGAAGAGATGACAGCCAGTGTGCCTGTAGTGCTCGTCGGTGAGTCGCCTGTTGTTCAGAATAATGAGGGCGTGCTCATTCACCAGACCGAGTATATCCAGATCAAGGCGCTGCCCACAGACATCCCACCTTCGATTGAAGTTGACATAAGCGTGCTGGACGAAATAGGCAAGTCGATCCATGTATCCGATCTCAAGCTGCCTGAGAACGTCACTCTGCTTACACCAGAGGACGATTTGATCGCCAGGGTCAACGAACTGCGCATTACTGCGGAAGAGGTCGCAGAGGAAGAGGCTGCCGAGGCCGAGCGCGAAGAGGCCGCAGAGGCCGCCGAAGCCGAAGCCGAAGCCGGAACATCGGAAGACGAGAGCTAATCTCGCCTACAGCCGGTATCGCAGGGAGGTTGTCGCAAGCGTGGCAGCCTCTTTGCCATATGTGCCGCCAGGCGTCCATAGGGCGCCGCTGCGGCCCAACGGGGTGGGACGCAACTTTTGTCCTGCTTCCGGCGTATATAAATTAGCAACCTCACTGGAGAAACAAAATATATGGCAGGCACTCTTTTCAACCTGATCAACTTACTTCTTAGCTTAATGATCCTCGCGATCTTTGTACGATCGCTCTTATCATGGTTCTACCCGGTCGGGAAGGATCCCTTGACGAAGCTACTGGTGGATGTGACAGAGCCTATACTCGCACCCATCCGTATGTTACTGGCGCGTTTGCTCCCAATCCCTATCGACTTTTCGCCCATCGTGGCATGGCTTCTTATTGCATTCCTGCAGAGGATATTGCAGCAAGCCTACCGCGGTTTCTAAATCTAGCGGACAAGCAAAAGGACCACTCCCCCACGGGAGGTGGTCCTTTTGCTTGTCCGGCTTTGAGCCTACTGTCCGTTGTCGTCAGATGGCGTAGTGCTTTCGCTCTTCTCAAGTGCTATCCTCAGGTTGTAAACCAGCAGGCTTATGTCGGCCCTGGTTGTTGGGAGCGTGCCGCAGGGGGTTACCGAGTCGTCGCCCTTTGCGTTGCCTCTCGCGCCAGGGTTTACATCGCAGACAGCGGCCCAATGGCCGGGAGGCAGGTTGGTGAGAAGCGTTCCGCTGTTGACCTGCGTTTTGCCCGCCGCAAGAAGCACCGAGCTTACCGCATTGCGCCTTGATACAGGCAGATTTGGCTCGAACGTACCGTCCATGTAGCCGCTCATTGCGCCTCTTGCTGCCACAGTCTCGATGTAGGGGAACATCGGGCTGTCGGCAGGAACATCTGTGAAGCGCGGCTCAACAGGCTTGATCAGGCCCCAGTGCATTGTTACAACGAGCATCTTGGCAAGCTGTGCGCGCGTTACCGGCGTATCCGGCCTGAACGAGCCGTCGCTGTAGCCGTTGAGAATACCGGCGTCACTCAGATACTCTATCGCTCTGGAGGCGGGAGAATCCAGCGGTACGTCGTTGTATCGAGGTGCGGCCTGCACAGTTACTTCAAGCCTTGACACGTTGCCCGATGGATCGGACGCGCTGACATGTATCAGGAAGTCGCGCCCCTCGGCCTTCACTGTCGACGTAAAGACCCCGTTGTTCTCTTCCGCCCGCTTGTCGTTCACAGCTACAAACGTGCCGGGTTCGGTCCTTCCTCTGACCACCACATCACCAGGCATAACATGATCTCCGCCGGTGGGGTCTTCGATAATCAGGGGCGGTGGGCGTGTATCTACCGTTGTGTAGGTGTCGGCCTTCTCGGGCCACTCTTCTACGTTGCCTGCGGCGTCGCGGGCGCGTGAGCGGAACTCATAAGTATAACTGTCTTCTCCATCATATGTCGCCTGGGTCTGGTTGGTGCCTGTTTTCCAGTCGGTCCAGGGGCCGTTGGGCATGATCCTGTACTGGATGTCGAAGGAGGCAAGACCTGAGCCTTGCGGGTTGTCTTCGCCCGCCCACCTGATAGCAAGCTCAGGGTCGTTGCTGTAGACAGGCAGCGGCAGCACCTCGGAGGCCGGAGGAGTCTTATCGGTAAGGTCCTTGCCCACAACCACATCGACGCGCAGGGGCTGCGAGCCGGAGTCGCTGAACCAGCCCTGGCCGTCCCTGTACATGTCCCACACGAGCGCGTAGTGGCCCGAGACGTTCGGCGCGTTCAGTTTGGCGGTGATGGTGAGGGTGTCAGCAAAGGCGACGTCCTGCGGCAGTGTAGTCTTGATATCCTGCCAACCATCTCGGACGGGCTGATTGTCAGGGGACATCCAGCGGTAACCGACCATCACAGCGCCCTGTCCCTTGGAGGTCCATGTGAGCGAGCCGCTGTTATGTACGAGCATACGCACGTCCACTGTCGCGCCTGGCTCGATGTTGCCCGGCGTGTCGTGCTGTATGAAGTTGGCCCTGAGGGGCGGTTGCTCCGACACCACGGCGTCACGTATTTGAGGGAGCATATCCCACAAGCGGTCGCCTGGACAGGTCGATGTGTTGAACTTCTTGCCGCAGGCGCTGCCCGCGTAGTCACGGTGGCCGGCTATCGTCGGGCGGTTGTAGATTACTTTGCCGCCGCAGTTGCTGTAACCTGTGATGGGCAGCACAGCCTTCGGGTCGATGCCGCGCTGCGATGCCTTCCACGAAATCAGGTTGATAAGAGCGGCCTGTGCAGCAGCGGTGGGCGCGACCGTCATAAAATTGCCGATCATGCCGATGCCCATAGTGCCCTTGTTGAAGGGGTAGGCATGGCCCGCTTCAACGTCGTCACCGCCTGCCCTGCCTTCGTAGATAACACCGTTGGGGTCCACCAGGAAGTTATAGCCTATGTCGCCCCAACCGCGCGTGTTGGCATGATAGAACCAGATGGCGCGCACCCTGGCGGCAAAATCTGTGTCCTTATTGGACGTGGCGGTGTGGTGGACGACGATATGAGTGACGCGCTTATAGGTGGGTGTCCACTTCGGGCTACTCTTGCCCTGCGGCGAACCCCAGCTTTCCCTCGACACCATTTGCGGTTTCGGGATGTCGGCGGGTGTGCCCTGCTGCATAAGCTGGGCTTTTGGCGGGTTGGGCGTTATGCCCGCATTGATGAATGTGTAGGTTAGCTCGTGAAAGGTGGGGGTTATGCCCATTGCAGAGGTGTGCAGGGTCATACGGCTTTGCACATAGCGGTTGGTGCGGACATCCTGGCCTACCGAAATCAAGCTGGCGTAGGTCAGTGTGATGCTGTCCTCGGCCATGATGATATCTTCTTCATCGGCAGCCTGCCAATCCGACCAGGCTATGCCGTCCGGCCCGGTACGCAACTCTACCAGCACCTCGGTATTGTCAGGCTGATCGACCCACCAGTGAGGCGCGACATCGCTGAAGTCCATTGAGGCGCGGGTGGGATCGGAAAGGAAGGTGGCTTTCATGGAGCCTGCGGGGATAGTCAGGTTGTCTTTGAGCGACCTCTCTTTTGTTCCCTGGCCGTCGCTCTGGAACATCGTGCCCCTCATTGTGAAGTTGCTACCGGTGACAAGAGGCATTGACGAGGAAGTGCCGGAGCCTGTCGGCTGGCGGGATGCGGCGGGTGCGCCTGATGCGCCCGACGGCAGGAGTGCTACAGAGATGAGAATAAGAACCGATACGAGGAATATAGGTCGAGCAAGATACCTGGGATTGCCGTGGCGATTTTCCACGCCACGTTGAAGTCCCGAAGAAAGCATTAGAGAAGCCTCCGGTCAGAACGAAACCACTGCGCGTCTGAGGCTGAGTATATTGTGGAAACAGGCTCCGGTCAATTCGGGTGGCTTCGTAGGCACAGTGCCCTCGGTTACGATGTCCGTTGGCTACGTCATATAATGCGGTGTGCGCCGCAAGGTAGTACGATTGCCTTCACTAAGCGCTGTCGCCCAGGTGCAAGTAAGAGCACCCTACCATGCATTGTCATTCTGAATGCATCGCTAACAAAGAGATGTCAGGTAAGCGTGCCCTCTTGACGGTGTCATTCTGAACGCAGTGAAGAATCAACCTCAATACTAATCGCTTCCCTAACGGATTCTTCGCTACGCCCAGAATGACACTGCATGGTGAGGTGCTCTTGCCTGCCACTTCGTTGTCAGCGAAGCGAAGAATGACAAGGGCGTGGTAGTGAGGACGCCACCACTTGTGACCAGTCATCCACTGCGAGCAGAGGGCGGTTGGGTGACATGTAAACGCTAACTTAGGCGACGGATATGGCGGGCATAAGAAAAGGGGACGGCAGACGCATCTACCTTCCCCTCAAGGACTATGAGACCTCTTCAGGAGAGATGCAGGATTTCGATGTCGTAATCCTCGAGGCCGCCCTGGGGGAGGTTGTTCTCTATAAAGTTGACCACTTTGGAGAGTATCTCGTTTGCATGGCGGCTGTCTGAGCTGACGCAGGCCACTCCAATAGTAGCGCGCTGCCAGTTGTCGTGGTCGGCGACCTCGGCCGCGGCTATATGGAACTGGTTGATAACGCGCGCCAGTATCGACTTGAGATCCTGCCGCTTATCCTTAAGCGAGTAGTTCTCAGGCAGATATAGCGTTATGCGGGCTGTGCCGACAATCATTGGTGCTTTGGCTGTGAATGCTGTCAGGGTTTCCTCTGACAGTGGATCTCAATGCGGCAATAATACCCTGCCGTCTGCATACGGATAGAATGCACTGAGATAAGAAGAGAGGGGAGGCACCGAGCGGATTCGAACCGCTGGTCGAGCTTTTGCAGAGCTCTGCCTTGCCACTTGGCCACGGTGCCTTACGGCGATATTGTAACATAAGCACGCCTGGGTGACAAGTTTGCAAAAGGCGGCCTGCTCCGTTATAATGGTGTAGTCCGTTTTGCGGTTGTAGCGACAAACTAAGCACACCACCTTCGTCGGAGAGATATGTCTGATCGCATGGGAACATTCAATGAGCTAATGGTCAGGGGGCGGTTGGTCTGGCGTTTGCTAAACGACAACCGTGTTCCAAGCTGGCTTAAAATCGGCATACCGCTCCTGGTCGCTATATATCTTATATCGCCGGTCGATTTGATTCCCGATTTCATTCTTGGTCTCGGCCAGATTGATGACCTGGGAGTTGTTTTGATAGGCATGAGCTTAATAATCAGGTTTGCTCCCAACCATGTGGTAGACGAGCACCGGATCGCTCTGGGTTACGACGTTGATACGTCCGCCGGCACAGGCAGTAATAACGGGCAGAAGACACGGCGTATGTCGCCGGACGATGAGACAATTGAAGGCGAATACAAAGTTGTTCGTCCCAGGGATTAAAAGCTGGGCCTCAGCGTAGAGCCGATGGAATAGGAGAAGTTCAGGATATGGCAAAGAAGACCACCAGGGCAGTCTCGCAGCAGCGCACAAAAGAAGATCAGTGGCGCAGGCGAGTAGCATCACAGACCCGCGCTACCACACCCACTCTTGGCGGTGCGCGCCCGGATGTCATTGACGAAGTTGAACTTGATAGTGAGGATACGGGCTACACGCAGGCGGATATGCGCCAGATGCCCGCAAACGTAGCCATGTCGGCTGCTGCCACTCGCACGGCTGCAACCTCGGCGGCGGCACGCACAACCACAACAAATGCAGCCACCACAGTTGCAAACCAGCGCCGCGCTCTCGCCGCCACTCGGGCCGCCCGTGGGCGTGCAGCTGCTAACGTTATGACCATTGACGATGAGATGCGCTACGTGCGCGAAGACGTGCGTAACCTTATCTTTCTCACGGTGCTCTGCTTCGCGGTCCTTATTGTTCTCGCCTTTGTGATCAAGTAACAGATTTATATACAGCAAAAGAAGGGTCGCTCTATAGGGCGACCCTTCTTTTGCTTGCTCTCTTCAGTTCAGGCGTTGGAGGCTATACTTCCTCTTCCTCTTCCTGCTCTTCCTCGTCGTAATCGGCCTCTTCTTCGTTCTCTTCCGCGTCGGTGTCGTCACCGTCAGCGTCGTAGTCGAACATCGAGTCCTCGTCGTCTTCCATGCCGTAGCGCAGAGCGCCTTCTCGCATGTAGGGGCGATATGCGCCGGTAGGCAGGGCCTTTGGTGGGAAGGAAAGCTTGCTGCGCTGCGACGGATGCTGGTAAGTTTCGCGGATGATGATGGCGATTCCGGATTCGCTTGCCGTGGTGACAGCCGCCGTATAGCGGTTGCCTCCCTCGATAAGGCCCATCAGCCTCTTCGCCAGCTTGGTTTCGATCTGGCCGACATACTGGCCGTTCTCATCGTAAACTTCGAGCTTGTTCTCGTTCGCCCGAAGCTCGACATGATCGCCGGCGGTTACCTTTATTAGCAGCTCGGCCGGGCCAAGGTTGATAAGGTTGGTTACGCCGGTCTTGCCCGTTTCCTCGATGAACATCGTAGGATTGATGCGGGCAGGCTCGCGCTCCGGTACCTGGGTGGTGCTCGGTGTTATGCGCGCAGGCTCAGGAGCCTTGTCGGCCAGATGTGCGAGGCGATCAACGTTCTTCTTGGCTATTATGTTATTTGGGTCGAGTTCGACGGCTCGCTTGTATGTGGCGAGAGCATCGCGATAGCGGCCCATTTCAAGTAGTGCCTTACCCAGCCTGTTATATGCGTCCGCGTCATTCGGGTAAAGCTCAATAATCTTTCTATTAACATCTGCTGCTTCCGACCAGCGATTCTCCATCGCCAGGGCGATTGCTCGCTCCGGTAGTACTCGGCGCAGTCTTATTCTATCTTCTGCCTGATTTTGCATCATTTCTTTGTGCCTCTCTTTCGAACAACCATCTGTTTGACTGTAGGGCCGCAGTCACATATTCTTACCGATGGTTGCCCGTTATTCCTGCTCTGACGGTAGAAAATTGCTCCCGGCGATTTCTTCCACCGGCCATTGCATTCTATCTGTATGATATGTAACGTATAATCCTCTGTAATGGTTCAATTGGTCAATAGCTTTATGAACAGCTTTATACACAGAAACCTATCTATAGTACCACCGAAGTGGTCTGCATAAGCAATGCAAAGAGCGTGCCAATCCGCAGACTCACGTTCACGCAATTTATGCGTGCTCAGTGATGTACTATATATACGCTATAGGATACGATTTAGTTGATAGTTGCGGGGGGTACGTTTGGGTTAATTTATGAAAGTACCGGCGCAATTGGGGTCAGTGGGAAAGTAAAGCGTTGTGTTTTGGCCTGCAAGAGCTTTGTCAACGCCTCCGGGCTGTCTTGAATAACCCTTATCAACTGCCCCTGCATCGACCAGGGGCCTACCTCATCAACTCGAACCGTCACTAGCTGCCCTGTGCGGTCGGCCTTGGGATCGTCTACCGGGAAGAAGACTATCTTGTTAGTGCTGGTGCGGCCCATCCATCTCCCGCGTTCCGACCCTTCGACCAGCAGTTCCAGTTCTTCGCCGACGTGGCGGCTGTTCAAATCTCGTCCTATCTGCTCCTGCAGCTTTTCAACGGCGTGCAAGCGCATCATCTTTTCGTCGTGTGGCACATCGTCAGGCCACTCTGCGGCTACTGTCCCAGGGCGAGGGGAGTAGGCAGCGACGTGTACTTTATCAAATTTTATCTCTTCAAGCAAGTCGAGGGTGCGCATGAACTGGTCGTGCGTCTCGCCGGGGAAGCCCACTATTATGTCGGTTGCCATGGACACGCCGGGAATGGTCTCGCGGATACGGCGCACCAGGTCTCGATAGTAGCGAAGCGTGTAGCGGCGCTTCATCCGCTTGATTACCTCATCGTCGCCCGCCTGGACGGGTAGGTTGATATGCTCCATCGCTTTGGGAAGATTAGCGACAGCCTCGATGAGGTTCTGCGACATATCCTTCGGGTGCGATGTGAGGAACCTGATGCGCCAGAGGTTTTCTACCTCGTTCAGGCGCGTGAGCAGCGCGGCAAGATCGGTCGGGTTCGCGAGGTCATGGCCGTAAGTATCGACGTTCTGGCCCAGCAGTGTGACTTCACGCACTCCCTGTGCGGTCAGGTGCTCTACCTCTACCGCGATTTCTCCGATTGTGCGTGAGCGTTCTTTGCCTCGGCGGAAGGGCACAATGCAGTATGTGCAGGTCTTGTTGCAGCCGTAAATAATGGGGATGTAGGCTGCTATGCCACCTGCCTGTGCTGTAGGGAGAATGCCTTCGAGCGCCAGGGCCACGCCGTACTCACCGAGGTCAGGCGAGGCATTATCCGGCAGGCCAACCAGGAAATCGTTCACTGCCGATGGCTTGAAGAAAAGATCCACCATAGGGAATCTGCGCCGCAGGGTGGTCTGGTCGTCAGGAACCATACAGCCCGTTAGCGCGAGGAATACGCCCGGCTTTTTCTTCTTTAGCTGGGCTACTTCGCCGAGCTTGCCGACAATGCGATCTTCCGCCTGCTGGCGCACCACGCAAGAGTTTAGCACGACAATATCGGCGGCCTCCAGCTCTTCAACCTCAGAGTAGCCGCGCTTCTGCAACGCGGCGGCGACATAGTTGCTGTCGGCTACGTTCATCTGGCAGCCCACTGTCCAGATAAAATAGTTCTTGTTGTCCTGTGTATCAGCCATGCGCTTAACCTGCCCTTTCTATCTTAGCAGACAATTATACAAGAATCGGCTGCCAGGCGCAACTTTCTTGGTGGGTTGTAGGTGTTCAGACTAAAGGTATAGCAATCTTACATCTAGGTAAGGGAAGACCCACCGCCCCCGCTTCGCTCATGCTCTCCCATGACTGGGATGGAAGTCTAAAAGAAAGAGGGAAGATGGGGACACTACCAAACCCGCGGACAGAGGTGCCCTGTCAACCCCATAACGCTGATAAGACATATGGCCAAGTTAGGGTGCACCCGGCCCACTTCGGTTATACCCTAAATCTGAACTCTTACCTCACAATGTGTTCGAGGGCTGTAACACTTCTGTAAGGAGCGTTACCTGCCGGTAAGCCGGCATGAGTAAGATGGATTATCTGAGGTAGACAACACCCACTCACACTCTGGGCGGTATGGCCCAGGAAAGGCTTAGATTAGATGAAGTTATCATTCAAGAAATTCGCTTTGACGCTCGCACCTATAGTAGCGGTATCCGCGATGCTGGCTCCAGCCGCGTTCGCTCAGACAGGCAGCGTATTTACCGAGCCTGCAAAGAATTATCCACTGGTGACAGGTTGGTTCCAACACCGCCTGACTCACTACTTCGATTTTGGGTCCAACTCACCGGTCTCGAAGGATGCAAGCAGGGTAGTGGCCGCGCCCATATTTGTTCTCGTGACAGGCTTTGCTGCCAATGGCGACCCACAGTTTGTGCCGGATCAGCGTAATATTATCGATGTTGTACCCGGCGATCCCGGTTATTCAGACCTGTGGCAGGTGAATCTCGTTGTAGTGCCGCAGGGTTACGTGGCGAACACGATCAAATCGGCCGCCGATGTGAAGGCTTCAGGCTATGACGTGAAAGTGCCCGGCCTGCTGGTGAACTGTCCTGTTGTGCCGTTGAACTCCCGGCTGGACGAGCCAAGCCCGGCCACCAACAGTATGGAGCCAACAAAGGGTTGGTATAAGGGACGCGAAGTACACTACTTCGACTTCGGTCCCAGCCCCGACCACACGCTGCCTATCTACGCATTCATCACCGGCATGGACGCACAGGGTATGCCTCAGTTCGTCGAGGGACAGCACAACATTATCGATGTAATCCCCGGCACACCCGGCTACAGCGCGTTCTGGGACGTTCGCCTGGTGAAAGTGCCCGCTGGCTACAAGGCTAATTCGATCACCTCCGCAGCGGATGCCGAGCAATCGGGCTACGAGATAATCCACCCGGGCATTGTGGTAAATTGCCCGGTGGTTCGCACAGACGCTGACGTTACCGGTAACATGGGCATGATGGTCGGAATGCCCAACACCGGCGGCCCCGACGGACAAGATTTCGCAATGTGGGCGACCCTGGCAGGCGGCGTTGCACTGGCCTCCGGACTGGTAGTTCGGCGGCGGATGCAGGCTGGGGAGCGGGCCAAATAGGGCCGGAAACGTAAAACGTAAAACGTGAAGCGTAATATAGTGAGAGCCCCTTTTCACACCTTGCGTCTTACGTTTTACGTTCTACTTGAATCTCGCTATTGCGAAATCGTCGTTGAGAATGTCTTTCTTGTCTACCACACCGGAACCTACGGCTACTATTTTGCCGTCGGGTTGCATGGCGATCGCGTTCGCTCGGTCGGTGTAGGGGCCGAAAGAGGCTGTGGCCCAGCCTTTTGTGCCGAAGCTCTTTACCGGCGTTCCGTCTTCGTTGAGAAGAGCCAAGCCGAAGTCGTTATTGCTGACATGGCCTGCTGCGAGTAGCTTGCCGTCGGGTAGGCGCAGCAGGTCGTAGTTGCCATCACTGCCGCCGTACTTGTATGATATCGTGCCGCTGTCTCCGAAGTCGTCATCGAGGCTGCCGTCGGTGTTGTACTGCGCGAAACCGTAGCCGAACACAGAGCATATATAAGCCCCGCACAGCCGGGCATCGATCTCTACGGGGCCAGCCAGCACGATCTTGCCGTCGGGCCGCAGCACCATTGAGTAGGCCCAATCCTGTTTGTTCGCGAAGTCGGTCATAACAATGCCCTGGTCGCCAAATGCCTCGTCAAGGCTGCCATCGATGTTGTAGCGCACCATGGTATAGTCCTGGTGTTCCTTGCCGCCCTCCAGCGAGGCGTACCCGGCGACCACCACTTTGCCGTCAGGCTGCACGGCGACTGCACGCGCATTGGCATCGGATGGGAAGGCGGTAATTACTCGTCCTTCATTGCCAAACGTCTCATCGAGGCTGCCATCCTTGTTGTATCGGGTCGCAGCGAAGTTGTGCGGGTAGCGTCCGGTGATGCCGGCTGCCACAATCTTGCCGTCCGGTGCAAGCGCGATACTATGAATCTCGTCCTCGGACTGCGAGTATTGCTTCTGGTCGATAGGGGTCAGCGTCTTACCTCTGTCACCGAACTTCGCGTCCAGTGTGCCGTCGGCGTTGTAACGGAGCAAGGCAAAGACCCACTGGTGTAGCACCGGATCCAGGGTGGTGCCTGCTATCAGCAGCTTGCCGTCCGGCTGAAGCAGGAGAGCGCAGGGGTTGCCTGTATCGTACTCGCTGCCGCTGATGTTTTCTATTATCATTCCGCCATCGCCGAAGCTCTGGTCGAGCTTACCGTTTGGTTTGTAGCGCGTCAGGGCGAACCGAGGGCGGTTGTATGGCCCCGTCCATGTCTCTCCCATGACTACGATCTTGCCGTCAGGCTGCACCACGACATCGCGCGCCTCATCGTTTGTGCTGCCAACGTCGGTGGTTGTCCTGCCGTCCACATCAAACGAGTTATCAAGCTTGCCTGTGAGCGCCGCCTGGGTTGAGGGCGTCTTCGTTGCCGATGGCCGCGCCGTGGAAGTTGGCTGCGACAAAAGCAGAGCCGAGGTCGACTGCGAGACGGGCACATCGGCGGTCTGATTGCAAGCCGCAGTCAGAAGCAGGGGGAGAATCGCGGCCACCGCGCCGAGCATACGGACAGATCTGGATTTATAGCTGTTCTTCATATTTTGCTTGTTATCCTTTTGCACACTGATTCTAAACCGTTTATGGAACGAACTCTGTATGTGCGAAGGATACCCGACGGGGATGCCCATACTCATCGGGCAAAAAGCTGAGCCCGAGCACTACTTTCGACGTAGCAGGCTCACGAACAAAGTTGTGCTGCCATGCCGAGGTTGCCTCGCTATGCTTGTTGGAAGTAGCAGAGAGCCTGCGTTCTCGCGACCCACATGGAGGTGTCATTCTGAACAGAGTGAAGAATCTCGCAAAGCAGGATGATGTTGCTTCTATCCAATCCCAGGAGAAAAGAAGGGGACGAGATTCTTCACTTCGTTCAGAATGACAAGGGAGAGAGGGGGTGGCGACACGACACCGATGGGGCACGGCCAGAGATCACCACAGATTCTGCGAGTGTCTGGGCTAGGCTGGGGTGGCAAGTCCGCTTACCTGGATTGGCTCGCCTGCTTCGTCGGCGTCCTCCCAGGGGCGGTATGTGAGGGTCTGGTGGCGGAAGTAGGTTGTATATAGCTCGGCGTAGTGCCCGCCCTGTTCGAGGAGACCTTCGTGGTTGCCTTCCTCTATGATCTTGCCATTGCGCAGCACAATAATGCGGTCGGCTGTGCGCACGGTTGAAAGGCGGTGGGCAACTACCACACTGGTTCGCCCGCGCATCACAGCCGCGAGGCCTGCCTGCACCTGTGCCTCGGTGAACGGGTCGATGCTGGCCGTCGCCTCATCCAGCAAAAGGATGGCAGGGTCTTGCAGCAGCACCCGCGCAAGCGCGACCAATTGCCGCTGGCCGAACGACAGCCGAGAGCCGCGCTCACCCACATCGGTTTGCAGACCCGCAGGCAGCGCCTCTATCCAGCTACCATCTCCCAGTTGCCGCGCCGCTGCCTCCACCTCAAAGTCGTTCGCCTCGGCACGCCCGTAGCGGATGTTGTCGGCCACAGTGCCGGAGAAAAGGAACGGAGCCTGCGGCACAAGCCCAAGCTGGCGGCGATATTGCTCAAGGTTGAGACGGCGGATGTCCTGATCGTCAATCAACAGGCGGCCGCCCTGGAACTCGTAGAAGCGCATAATTAGCTTTATAAGGCTCGATTTGCCCGCGCCTGTGTGTCCTACTATAGCTACTGTCTCGCCCGCACGGATGTCCAGCGAAAAGTCGGCCAGTACCCAACCTGCCTCCTGCTCTCTTGTCGCAAGGGCGCTCGCCTCGTTCAGCTGCACCCCTGTTGTTGCTGAAATCGTGTCAGACACCCCGTTGGCTAGTCCCGTCGGCCTGGGCAGACCTCCTTCGATTGGTGTAGGGGTTGTTGGCAGTGCATCAAGCCCGCTGTTTGAGATTGCGTCCGCTATAAGCACTTCTTCCGCCTGAGCGCCTGAAGCCGTAGGTTGCTCGTCGTCAAGGCGGCCGTAGCGAAACATAACGTGATCAAAAGTAATGCGCCCGCGCAACGGCCCCACCTGCTCATTGGCAATCTGAGCCACAGCAGGCTCCGCATCAATCAGTGCGAAGACGCGCTCGCTGGCGGCAAGCCCCTGCTGAAATTGCCCCCAGAACGACGCGACAAGCACAACCGGCTGCAGGAAAATAGCCAGGCTCTGCACGAAAAGATACCAGTCGCCGACGGACACGGTGTGGTCGAGCACCAGCAGGCCGCCGCTGTAGATCACTACTCCGCTCGCGATGCCGGATACCGCGTGCATGACAGGGTGGATGGTGCCGAATACGTTGGCGCGCTTGACCTGTACCTTGTAAGCAAGGTGGTTCGTCTCGCGGAAATCGGCATAGACCGACGCCTCCTGGCGGAAGTTCTTGGCAACAGCGATGCCGCTGATAGTCTCGTGGATTATCGCGTTTAGCATGGCCTGAGCGCGCTGAGCACGCTGCATGGCGCGGCGAGCGAGGCCGCGGAATATCATCGCGACAAGCACCACTACAGGGCCAACAGCCAATGTGATAAGCGCCAGCCGCCAGTTGGTCGTTAGCATCACGACGGAGATGACACCTATCAGCACGAGTTGGCTGAGCAGGTCGATGGTGAGGGTGATAACCGTAGCGAAATCCTGTGTGTCGGAAGTCACACGGCTGACTATGCGCCCTGACGCATACTGGTCGTAGAAAGAAAGGTCGTGCCGCATCGTGGCTCGGAAAGCATCTTCGCGCAATTTGAGCACCACATCACCCACCGCTCGGGCAGAGAGCCGCAGCCGCACAAAATTGAACGTCCAGCCCACCGCACCCAGCACGGTTACTAACCCGGCCAGCGCGAGGAGTATTTGCAGCCCGGTATTGCCGGTGAGCATGTCGATGCCGCGTGAGATGATAATGGGTATAGCTGTGGCCCCAAGCGAGGTGAGGGCAACCGCCAGCGCTACGATAGCGACAGTGCGGGCATGAGGCCTGAAATAAGCAGCACTGCGCCGGATGAGTTGTGTATCGCTGTATGATCGGTCGTATGCCTCGGCATCCAATCCGCCGAATATGGATGACATAGTAGCTCCTTGCTATTGCCCGGCTTGAGGCAGAGCTTCGTGAACCGGCCTGACGCCATGGATTTCGGTGTCGGGCACGAAGATCCGGCGATAGAGCGCGCTGGTCGCCATCAACTCGTCGTGCGTGCCCTGTGCGATGAGTTCGCCGTTCTTGAGCACCAGGATGCGGTCGGCACGGCTGATCTGCACGAGTCTGTGCGTAATCAAGAGGGTTGTACGACCCTTTAGTATGCGCCGCATTGCGCGCTGTATCTGGTCTTCGGTGTTGCTGTCGATGGCGCTTGTTGAGTCGTCGAGGATCAGGATGCGCGGGTTGCTTAGAAAGGCGCGAGCTATGGCGATACGCTGGCGCTGGCCTCCGGAGAGGGTTACGCCACGTTCGCCTACGACCGTATCATAACCGTCAGGGAACGCCAGGATGAAGTCGTGCGCCTTGGCAAGCCGGGCTGCTTCTTCGATCTGCTCCTGCGTGACCTCACCCTGCGCGCCGAACGCGATGTTCTCAGCGATGGTGCGAGAGAACAAGACAATATCCTGTTCGATTGTGGCGATTTGCGATCTCAGGCTGTCGAGGCTCCAATCGCGCACATCGACCCCGTCGATCAGCACTTCGCCCTCTGCCGCATCGAATGTGCGGTTTACCAGCCTCGTAAGGGTAGTCTTGCCCGCACCCGTCTGGCCGACTATGGCGACCGTCTCTCCGGGCCGCGCATGGAAGCTAATATTCTTGACCACCATGCTTGTGGCCGCCAGTGCCGCGCCCATGCTGTCGTGGTCAGGCTCGCTGCTGATGGCATCATAGCCAAACGACACATTGTTGAATATAATGTCGCCTTCAATTGCCTGGGACACGCCGCCCGCATTCTCGTCCAGCTCGGTTTCGGCAGTGATGAGCGCGAGGATACGGCGCGCGCTGGCTATGCTTTGCTGCGCTATGGAGAACATCTGCAAGGAGAACATCGTCGGGAAGCGCAGGTTGCCCATGAGCGCCATAAATGTGATAACCTGCCCGACCGAGAGGCGGTTGTCAAGATACAGGAAGAGGGCATGTCCCAGCGCCAACCCGACCGCGATGCCGTAGACCAGCAGCGGAAACGAGCGTGCCTCAACTTCACCTTCTCGTACAAACGCGTCGCGGTAAGCGCCTGCATCCCGGCTGAAACGTCCTTCCTCTGCCTTCTCCTGCGCGAAGCCCTTGACTACCTCGATGCCGGACACGGCTTCCGCAAGGCTGGTGTTCATTATGCCGAAGCGACGGCGAAGCGCCCCCGCCACGGGCCTTAGCTCTCTGTTGTATTTTCGGAGTGCGAAAGCCACGCATACTAGAAAGATGGTAGGTACAAGCAGCAGATCGAACGAGAGCGTGCTGATGGCTATCAGCGGCACAATCAAGCTGACAACGGACTCGATAATGTACCCGGTGGCGGGGCTCACCATCTGGCCTGTTTGCTGCACGTCGTTGGTGACGCGCGCCATGAGATCGCCCACGCGCTGGCGGCCGTGGAAGGTCTGGCTCTTGCCCAGCAGGCTAAGATAGACCTCGTCGCGCGCGTCGCGCTCGACTCGTTGGGCCAGCACGCGGCTTGATATGGTGTTCGCGATGTCGGACGCGCTGTAAACGAGATAGGCACCGGCCACGAGGAGCGCTGCAATGGCGAGGTCGCCCGGTCCCGCGCCGCTCACGGCCGTGTCGAAACCCCGGCCAACAAGCACTGCGGCCAGGCTCTGGGTGCCTGCCATAGCAAGCACGGTTATGAGGAAGATTACCGGGAGTATGGGATAGCGCAGGACATGTGAAGCTATCCAGCGTGCCGGCGAGCGGCGGTCATAATTGTATTCGTCAGCGACTGTGAATTCACGGCGACTCATAAAATAATGGACTCTATTTGGCTCATAGGATTGGGAGGTCGGTAGAAAACGGCATAAAGACTACTGGCGATTATACCAGTTTGGGTGGGGCCACCGCAAAACCTGCTGGTGCTTTCGGTGTTGAAACCCACTCTAGAGCACCCTGACATGTGACTAAAGGAAGACCCACCCCCAATCCCTCCCACACGTGGGAGGGGAGTCTCAATAGAAGGGGAGAATGGGGGACACCCCCATACCCCCGTCATGGGCTTCGCCCCTCCACCCCGTTTTCAGTAACCTATGCCTGAAAGCCTCCCACGCCTGCGACAGGGAGCGCCCGGTCAACCCTTTTGCCTGGGCGGAAAGGCTGGACAGATAGAACACAGCTCCTAAACCCCAACATGGGCTTCGCCCCTGCACCCCGCTATACCAACCCTAAACACTTACAGGGTCGGGCGCGCTGCTATGGATAGATCGCCTCGCCTTCCTGCGAGTCCAGGTAGATGGCGTCTGTGGGGCACGATTTGGCGGCGTCGAGCAAGGTCTCATCGTCAACTGAGGCGGGGTCTACAAGATATGCTATGTTTTCCTCGTCAAGTTGGAAGGCTCTGGGCGCGATGTGGACACAGTTGCCCGCGCCGATGCAGCGCGACTGGTCGATGGAGACTATGTAAGCCATTGGTTCCTCTGCTGAAACGATTGTTAGCTCTACGCGTTGCCGGGGTGATGCACCGTGCTAGTGCTTCATCGCCTTCCCAAGCTCGTTGGGAGTGACTTCTCCCGGGCCTTTCATGTTCTTCTGAGAGTCGTGCACTTCGTCATACTTCTCGGCAATGTCACACGCGGCCACGAAGGCGGCCTCCAGCGCTTCCTCTCCGCCTACCTCTGCTATGTGCAGTTCGCGCATGGCAAAACGGTTGGCAACAGGGCGGGCAAACGACAGGCCAGTTGCCTGGCATATCTCCTCGATCATCGCGTCGCCTTCCGGTGCGGAGTTGAACGCCACCTCAAGCGAACTGTGCGGTGCGCCCTGGTAAAGCTTGGTTATACGAATGTTCATGTTGGACATAGTTTGCTCAGTTCTACTGCGTACTGCGTACTCCGTATGCGGTGGGGAGCACAGGTCAGTACGGCTTCCTCATTAGCAATACGGAGTACGCAGTACGACCTATACCCCAAACGGGTTCATCGGCTTTTCGCCTGTGTATATCAGTACGCTTTTTAGCTCGGTGTACATGTCGAGGCTTTCCATGCTTAGCTCGCGGCCGAAGCCGGATTGCTTGTAGCCGCCGAAGGGGAGGCCGGGGAACGCGGTGAATGGTGTGTTGATCGTTACCACGCCCGACCGTATGGCCCCTGCTACCCTGTGTGCGCGGCCCACGTCTCTGGTCCAGATTGTGCCTGCCAGCCCGTATACAACATCGTTGGCTAGCTGTATCGCTTCGCTTTCCGATGAGAAGCGCATGACGGTCACGACAGGGCCGAAGATCTCCTCCTGGGCAACTCGGGCGCTGTTCGTCACGCCTGCAAGCACGGTGGGCTTGTAGAAGTTGCCTTTGTCGAGGCCGTTGCCAGGCTTACCACCACCTGTGAGCACTTCGGCCCCTTCTTCTATGCCTATGTTGACATAACTATGCACTTTATCGAGATGCTTGGGGGAGATAAGGGAGCCGATCTGCGTGGTAGGGTCGAAGGGGTCTCCGATCTTCAGCATTTCCGCTTTGGCCACGAACTGATCTACAAAGCGGTCGTAGATGCTGTCCTGGACAAAGAGGCGAGAGCGCGCTTCGCACGATTGGCCAGCACTGTAGTAGATAGCGAAGAGGGAGCCGTTGACCGCATGATCTAGATCAGCATCATCGAACACAAGGTTGGGCGATTTGCCGCCAAGCTCGAGCGAGATGCGTTTGAGCGTGCCTGCCGCCCTCCGCATGATGTCGCGCCCGGTCTCTGTTTCGCCCGTGAACGCAATCTTATCGACGCCGGAGTGCTCTGCAAGGTAGACACCAATCTCAGCACCGGGGCCGGGGAGGATGTTCACCACGCCCGCCGGGATACCCGCCTCAAGGCATATTTCGCCGAGAAGCAGCGCGGTGAGTGGTGTGGCGCTGGCGGGCTTGAGGATAACCGTGTTGCCTGCGGCGAGGGCCGGGGCCAGCTTCCAGGCTGCCATCATGATTGGATAGTTCCAGGGCACTATCTGGGCGCAGACGCCGATTGGCTCGCGCACGGTGTAGTTGAGGAACGCGCCCGGTACGGGGATTGTGCTGCCGGTGATTTTGGTGGCCGCCCCCGCGAAGAACTCGAAATCTTCGATGGCCTGAGTCAGCTCCGCATTGGCCTGCGAGATCGCCTTGCCGTTGTTCAACACTTCCAGCCGGGCGATTTCTTTCTGGCGGTCGCGCATGATCTGGGCGACTTTATAGAGTGCCGTGGCGCGACGGGCCGCTCCCATGCGTACCCACTTGCCTTTGTCGAAAGCGTCGCGTGCGGCCTGTACAGCGGCGTCAACGTCGGCTTTGCCGGCCTTGGCTACTGTTGCCAGCTTCTCGTTGGTTGCCGGGTTGATGACGTCAAATGTCTCGCCTGATGCGGCATCGACCTGTTGGCCGTTGATGAATAGTTTCCAGTTTGTGCGTGTAGTTGCGTCCTGTACTTGAGTTTGCGTGTCTGCCATGTTGTATTGGTACTCCTCGTTGAGTTTTGCGTGCTTATTTATTGCCCGCTTAGACTATTTCTATAATAGTAGCAATTCCCTGGCCCACGCCTATGCACATGGTGGCGAGGCCGTATTTGCCGCCTCTGCGTCGTAGCTCGTGGACGAGCGTGGTGACCAGGCGGGAGCCACTGTTGCCGAGCGCATGGCCAAGCGCGATCGCTCCACCGTTGACGTTCACCTTCGCAGGATCGAGATGGAGGTCGCGGATACAGGCCAGCGATTGTGCGGCGAATGCTTCGTTTAGCTCAATCAGGTCGAGATCATCGACCGTGAGGCCGGCGCGCTCCAGCGCTTTACGTGTAGCAGGGACCGGACCAACACCCATGCAATCCGGACTGACGCCCGCCACAGCAGATGTAACTATGCGTGCGATTGGCTTAAGGCCCATTTCGGCGGCTGCCTGCCTGCTCGTTATCAGTACGGCCGATGCGCCATCGTTGATGCCCGATGAGTTGCCCGCTGTGACGCTGCCGCCCTTTTTGAAGGCCGCGCCCAGCTTTGCCAGTTTCTCTACGCTGCTATCGGGGCGAGGGTGCTCGTCGGTGTCTACGACTATGGGATCGCCTTTGCGCTGCGGAATGGTGACGGGTACGATCTCTTCGTTGAAGCGGCCTTCCGCAATGGCCTGTCCTGCACGCCTCTGGCTCTCTGCAGAGAAGGCGTCCTGGTCTTCGCGGGAGATGTGCCAGCCCTCAGCCACGTTCTCGGCAGTCTCGCCCATGCTGAAGGGAAAATACATCTCAGCGAGAGCAGGGTTGGTGAAGCGCCAGCCGATAGTGGTGTCGTACATCTTGAGGTCGCCACGTGGGTAGGCCTCGCTCGGCTTGCCCATGACGAAGGGTGCGCGGGTCATACTCTCTACGCCACCCGCAATAAAGACATCGCCTTCGCCTGAGCGGATGGCGCGTGCGGCGTCGTTGACGGCCTGTAGGCCCGACCCGCAGAGACGATTTACGGTGCAGCCGGCGACCTCAACCGGGAGGCCCGCAAGCAGGAGCGCCATTCGCGCCACGTTGCGATTGTCCTCGCCTGCCTGGTTAGCGCAGCCGAGTATTACGTCCTCGATGCGAAGCGGGTCCACACCCGTGCGAGCCACAAGCTCCTTGATGACAAGAGCCGCGAGGTCGTCGGGCCGGACGTCTTTGAGCGCGCCTCCGTAGCGTCCGACAGGGGTGCGCAGGGCCTCTATAATATAAGCATCTCTCTGATTCTGGTCCGCCGCCACTGTATTATCCTCACATTCTATGGAGTAACATCATCGGTACTTCGCACCGCGCTTTTTGGTCGCAGTACCTCTCATTATAACACAGTGAACCGCACACGACCGCCGCCACAGGCAGGGATGGTGTGTAGAGCAGCGAGATATGTACGCGCTGCCCCCTACCGTTAGTTACTGCAGTGCCGTCTCAGGCTTAGCGGGATCAAGTGCTCTAGGTGTAGTTCTTGCGGGACTTCTTACAGTTCCTCTGAGTTACAGCAACTCGTTTCGTCTACCGAGCGGGACAGGAGTAACAGCAACCGACGCGCAGTATTCTGTGTTGGAGGGTCTGTGCTACTTTGTAACCACTCACGAAGATACGTTTTCGCGTCTTTGTAGAAGCGATCCCAAAAGTCCCACATGTGGAATGAGTACGACCAATCACCTGTATGCCTCAACGTCCAGGGCTGCTTGCTGCCAAGATCTTCCTCGTCGGGGCTAAGTGAGATCTCCCCCATGCCATGATTACAACCGATAGTTATGGTTGGCACTCCTGACCCTTTCATCGCACGACTCAAAGCATGGCGTTCCCTATACAGCCGAATTGGCTCCCGGAATTCATCCATCCAAACCTCGAGGGCTTGGCCTTCTAATTCTGCCCCGGTGGCCCAGCACCGATCCAAATATCGGGCAATGCTTTCGGCAGGAGTTGGCGCTTGGATACCCTCAAATCGTGGAGGCAGTTCATGACAGAGATCGCTGCGGTGGCTGACGAACCACTCAATTGGCTCATCCAGGTTCCATTCTTTATCTAGAAGCAAGATATCCTCGTTCTCCGTGACTATATGGACCCTGAGCCGTCCCCATGTTTCGCCATTAGGTGAAGCAGGGTCGAAATAAGGATTCGGAAGCACATCCATGTCCATGTGCAGTTGGTTAGGCATATTATTTTCCATTTGGGAATCCCCAACAAAACAGACAAGCGAAGGACACAGCCCCTTATTTGAGAGCCTCTACTACACCATCCCTTTCTCGCCTGGGTTGTGCCAGCCTTCGCCTACTGAGTCGCCGGTCGCGCCGGAGCGGACCATTATCAAAACATCACCGAGTGATCAAAAGCAGGGTGAGCTCACTATATGGGGTTCTACCCTCACTTAGATTTTGCCGTTTCTTGGCTCAGTTCTATGGGGCGAGTGTATAAGTATCTCGTTTGAGTATTTCTCCCGTATCCGGTGAGGCCAATAAACGCGTTGAGGTATCCATGCCAGGGTCAGCATAGCCAACCACCCACGGATTGACTACTCCCACCTCCTTCTGGTGGTCCCAGTTGAGCCCCATGCTTACACTTACGAAGGCTACGGAGTTCATGTTCTTGTCGAATATTTTCCTTGCTATTTCCCTTGGCCCTATTTTGACATTGGAAAACAAGGAAGCATATCGCTCCAAATCCTCTGGGGAAGGCTTATTAGTCCAAGTGTCCACTTCCGGGTCCACCCAGAGTACCCTAGGTGGCGAAGTGTCCTCCACTCCCACCTCTAAACGCACACCGTTGGGGCGTATGAAAATAAAGTCCGTTCGCAGGGATATATCGCTATCACTGTGCAGTTGAGCATCTGTAAAAGCGGTTGAAACCCAATGTATGACGGCAGTTTGGTCAATCTTGGCGGCTTCTTTTTGGGCCGTTTCGAACTGCATTAGCCAGGAGGCGTGCACCTGCGGTTTAGGTGTAGGCTTATCCTCGCTAGTTGTGACATTCGTGCTACTGGCTAAGTTACAACCCGCAAGGATGAGCGTGGACGTAAGCAGAGTAATCCATATAGAAGTGCGTTGCAAGCATAAGCGCCAAAGTTCAAGGCGCGCAGGTGGACTGCACCCCATGTGCAGGACAATGAAGCAAGTCACATTCTCCCGAAACGG
>JBDTQH010000036.1:0-61550 GCA_039932335.1 Chloroflexota bacterium | reverse complement strand
GGAGCAGACCGAGGAAGCCGCAGCGGAACCCGAAGCCGAGCGCGACCGAGGTCTCAGGCTCGTAGATCAGCGAGGCATCGTTGAGGTGCAGGCGCTCAAGAGCCTGGCGCAGATCGCCGTATTCGTCGCTCTCGACCGGAAAGATACCTGCGAAGACCATCGGCTTGACGGTCCTGTAGCCCGGAAGTTGCTCGGCAGCGGGGTTGCGGAGCGCCGTGATTGTGTCGCCTACCTGGCAATCGCGCACAATCTTGAGTCCGGTGGCAATATACCCCACCTCGCCTGTCGAAAGCTGCTTTGTAGGAGTCATCACCGGGGCGAACGCGCCAAGCTCTTGCGCTTCAGTCGAGACATTGGTTGACATCACCAACAGCGGGTCGTTGGTCTTGACCTCTCCATCAACCACGCGCACATAGGCGATAACTCCCTTATAGGCGTCATAGTGGCTGTCAAAGACGAGAGCGCGCAACGGTTGGTCGGGGTGGCCGGAAGGGGGCGGGACGTTCTTGACGATCGATTCGAGTATCTCTTTTACGCCTATGCCTTCTTTAGCGGAGGCGAAGATTACATCGTCGGCGGGGAGGCCGATCACCTTCTCGATCTCCAGCGCGACCACATCGGGCTGCGCCGATTGGAGGTCGATTTTGTTGACCACAGGCACGATTGCGAGATCGTGCTCAAGGGCGAGGTATGTGTTGGCGAGGGTCTGGGCCTCGATGCCCTGCGAAGCATCCACCACGAGAAGAGCGCCTTCACACGCCGCGAGCGAGCGGCTCACTTCGTATGTGAAGTCAACATGGCCGGGGGTGTCGATGAGGTTTAGCTCGTAAGTCTCGCCGTCGTCGGCCTTATAAGTCATGCGGACAGCACGAGCCTTGATGGTGATGCCCTTTTCCCGCTCAAGCTCCATCGAGTCAAGTAGTTGTTCGACCATGTCGCGCTTATTCACAGTACCCGTGACTTCCAGCAGGCGGTCGGCCAGCGTGGACTTACCGTGGTCAATATGCGCGATTATGCAGAAGTTGCGTATCAGGTGCTGTGGGGCCATAGTTGGGTCTTCGATCTACAGGTAACGTGCCGGGAATTACAGAATAATCTGCGGATTGTGTACTCAAAAAATGCGCTCCGTTGAGCGCAGGTTGGGCTGTAGCCTATAGTGCCAGTATAGGATTTGACGCGGACGATGTCAAGGACAGTGGGGGTTGTGTGTCAGGGGTTGGGGGCAAGTAACCAGCGCGAAGTTCATGCTTATGTATTACGTCTTATCCAAGAAGCGTTGTCGAAGCGTTGTGACCAATTCTTTTCCTGCTAAGTCTGGATATTGAGCTATTTGTTCCAGTGCATGATATGCTTCGACACGCGCATCTGCTAGGGTGTCAGGCGATGCATATACCTCTAGAATTGCTATTAGCATCTTGGGGCACTCATTATCGCTTAGATAATTGGCTGCAATCTTCATGGCGAATGGGCGAGCTATTCCAGATTCGTCCGGGTATGCTCCCGTGATGATACTGATGATTTTGTCACTGTATCTGGGAGTCAATAGCCAGTACTCGCAAAGTACCCATAATGCAGACGTTACTACAGTGGGATTTGGACTAGTAAGGAATGGTTCAAGTACTTCTCTATAAGTCGCGTTTCCTGAGTAACCAAGGATGCGTATAAGTTTCACCTGGTTTTGATCACCTGATTTTAGCCTGTTTACGACATCCTCTAACTCTAGTTCAGACAAGCGATTAAGCCCAGTTTTGGCCGCTCTCATTGAACGAGATAACAAATCTGATAAAGTTTGGTCTTCGTTCATATTACATCCTTACTGCCGTCACAAACCCCTGCTTACTGATTCCAAACAACCTTTACCAAAACACGGTATTGTCCTATTCCCTTCTGCATTGTTGCCCACTCAAGGGACAGAAAGGGGTAGCGAAGTACCTCTACGCCGAAGCCAGTGCAATCATATCTGGCATCCGACAATTACACCCTTAAAAGAAGAGATTGCCAAAGGTTAGCGGGGAGTTCCACTGGAGGGTGGGGGCGGTGGAGATCATGATTTCCTGGAAGGGGTTGCTGGTGCGGTCGCTGTCGCCTGCGGAGGCGGCAAAGCCGATCGCGCTGCCGGGCTTCGGCCTGAATGCGCCGAACACAGCCCACGGAACGGCCGCCTCTATGGTGTAGCCCTTGCCCTCCACGCGGGGGAGTGCGCCTACTGTCACCATCTTGTTGCGGCTGTCCATGCGGTCGGGCTTCCAGAAAACAGCCTCAGGCGAGAGGCCCGCGAAGTCGCCGGGAGAGAGGCCAAGCTGGAAATCGTCCGCATTCCCCTCGCGGGACGCGAAGTCGTCGGCCAGCGCGGTATCGAACCATATCTCTATGTCGTCGCCATAATAGAGGTCATATCCCCGCGTCTTGAGGTTCTGGATATGCATGTTGTCTGTGACGATGGCCGCCACATAGAAGTTATTGTCGTCCCAGGCAAAGTTGAATGAGGTGCTGAGATTGTCAGGACCGCCCCAGGTGCGCCCCTTCTGGTACGTGACATAGGGGGCCTGGAATGGTCCCGGCGCTGCTCCTGTCCAGTCTGACAGGTTGCCGTCGATGGTCGGCGGCGTTAGGGCCATCGGGATGCTGATGTTGGGGCCGTTGTCGTCACGGAGCGGGCCCGCATACTGGAGGGGACCGGGCGGCTGAAAGCGTGCCGCGCCCCCTATGTTGGTCTTCAGGGGCAGCACGCCCATTGCCGCGAGCAGCACCGTTACCCCTACGACCAGCAGCACGAGCGCAATCACAAGGGCCACAAAACGGTTGCCCGCCCTGGGAGGCGCTATGACTTCGCGCTGGCGTTCGGCTGTTCGCGTCAAATACTCTTCAGACACGTTGGGTTGAGGTTGAGGTTGGGGTTGTGTGCGGGGGCGCTGGTTCTGCCCTGTGGCTGTGGCGACGGCCCCATCGTTGCGGCTTCTCTGGAGCGCTTGCCCATTCTGGCCACCCAGCACTGTCGCGCCTGCCGCCACGCCTTTGCGGCCAAGCCATGGCGATCCCGGCGGCAGCCACTGTACAGTTTCGGCAAGGTCGCGTGCAAGGTCGAGCGGATCGGCGTAGCGTGTTGCCGGGTTCTTGGCAAGCGCGCGATCTATGACGGGTTGCAACTCCGAAGGCAACCGCGGGTTGATCGAGCGAAGAGGCGATGGGCTGTCGTGCACCTGTCGATACAGCACCGAGGCTGTATTCTCGCCCGCGAAGGGAGTAACCCCGGTCAGCATCTCATAGAGCACAACGCCGAGTGAATAGACATCCGAGGCAGCGGTGGCCGGGCGGCCGCTGATCTGCTCCGGCGCGAGATAGTCAGCCGTGCCCATGACATGACCTTGTGCCGTGAGGGCAGATTGAGCATTATCGGCGGCTCTCGCGATGCCAAAGTCGGTCAGCAGCACCGTGCCATCCGGCTCGACCAGGATATTGCCCGGCTTCACATCGCGGTGGATAACGCCGTGCTGGTGTGCGTAGTGCAGCGCCGATGCAATTGGCGTTACGATGTTGACAATCGCATCCAGAGGAAGCGCGCCGTTGTCACGAAGGATGTCGCGCAGCGTGGTACCCTGCACATACCGCATGGCGATAAAGTGCAGAGTACCGGACTGCTCAACATCATAAACGCGCACAATCGAGGGGTGCTCGAGGTTAGCTGACGTTACGGCTTCCCGTCGGAAGCGCTCAACAGCCTTGGGGTCCACAGCGAGGGCCGGGTCAAGCACTTTGATGGCGACAGAGCGATTAAGAGCGGTGTCGTGGGCGCGATAGACCGACGCCATGCCTCCCCTGCCTATGAGGGACTCCAGTTGGTATTTGCCGAGTCGTTTTCCTGTTAGGGTGTCCAATGGCGCTGCTTACTTCATGATGTCGACGTTCGCTCGGTTCGTCCCTGTTGCAGGTCGATCTTCGCGTTACTAACCGTGCCTACTTACGGTGAATGTTGTAGAACGCTCCCAGCCCGGGATATACCGCGCTGTCGCCAAGCTCGTTTTCGATGCGAAGGAGGCGGTTGTACTTGGCTGTGCGCTCGCCGCGTGCCGGTGCGCCCGTTTTGATCTGGCCGCAGTTGAGCGCAACCGCAAGATCGGAGATGGTCGTGTCTTCGGTCTCGCCGGAGCGGTGCGACATGACTGCCGTCCAACCCGCCTGCTGGGCATCACGCACGGCCTGGATGGCTTCGGTCAGCGTGCCGATCTGGTTCACTTTGGTGAGCAGGGAGTTGCAGGATTGCTCGCTAATGCCTCGCTTTACCCGTTCGGTGTTGGTCACCAACAGGTCGTCACCAACCAACTGCACCCGATTGCCAACTCGCTTGTTGAGAGTATGCCAGCCCTCCCAGTCGTCTTCAGCAAGGCCGTCTTCGAGCGAGATGATGGGGTATTTGTTGATCCAATCCTCCCAGAAGTCTACCATTTCCCCGCTGTTGAGCTTGCGTCCTTCTTTGGCGAGAGTGTATACGCCGTTGTCGTAAAGCTCGGTAGCGGCAGGATCGAGGGCAATAAAGACGTCTTCGCCGGGGCGGTAACCTGCTTTCTCTATGGCCTTGAGGATCACCTCAATAGCGTCGGCGTTGCTCTTGAGCGAGGGTGCGAAGCCTCCCTCGTCGCCAATACTGGTGTTGTACCCCTTGTCGTGCAGGTAGCTCTTGAGCGATTGGTAAATCTCGACACCCCAGCGTAGCGCTTCTCGGAAGTTGGGCGCGCCTGTGGGCATGACCATGAACTCCTGGAAATCCGTCGAGTCGGCTGCATGCTTGCCGCCGTTCAATATGTTGAACATCGGCACAGGCAGCGAGCGGCCGACCATGCCGCCCAGGTAACGATAGAGGGACATATGAAAGTGGGCAGCCGCAGCGTGCGCGGTGGCAAGCGAAACCCCAAGGATGGCGTTCGCGCCCAGTTTGCCCTTGTTTGGAGTGCCATCGAGCAGATTAAGTTGCCTGTCAAGCCCAACCTGGTCAATAGCGTCTGATCCAATAATCTGCTCGGCAATCTCGACGTTCACGTTCTCGACGGCCCGCAGCACGCCTTTGCCACCGTAGCGTGATTTATCTCCGTCTCGCAACTCGACTGCTTCATAAGCGCCCGTAGACGCTCCTGATGGAACGGCTGCGCGTCCCGTGGCCCCGTCCAGCAGGCGTACCTCGACCTCAAGCGTGGGGTTACCTCGCGAGTCAAGTATTTCATACGCGTTAATGTCTTCAATCTCCACGATATGCACGGTGAAACCTCCCGGTCTGTTGTGGCTGCGCTAGTATGAGGCATGATACCGCAAAGGCGCAGTATTGGCAACCGGGTGTTGGGGCGAAAATGTTCAGATTTAGGGTGGAACAACCCGGCATCCAGGTAATAGAAGACCCACCGCCCCCCGCTATGCTCATGCCCCTCCCACGCGTGGGAGGGGAGTCTAAGAAGGAGGGAAGAGTGGGGGACACCCCGCCCCCCGCTTCGCTCATCCCCCGTCATGGGCTGCGCCCCTGCACCCCGCTACCCCAAGTGTGAACACTTACGTTGGAGCGAGGGGTCAGGGTATTACGGGTTCACCGCAGAGGCGCAGAGCGCGCCGAGTTACGCCGAGGTTCTTAAGGTTTAGAGCGTGCTAGTAAGTGCCGGTATGGCACAGATATCGGACTCCATTGTCTGCCCATACAGGGCCGGGGCCGGACTACGCCTTTACTTCGCGCCAAAGCTTCCGTTGCTTCCATCTTCCTCTGTGATTCCTATCACCAGGGCCCAGGTGTTGATCACCACCCACACCATCGTTGCAATGCTGAACGCCCCCAGAACATAGAACCCGACTTCCAGGCCCGCCCACACCAGAGTGCCCCCAACCATCCCGAACAGGCACACCGCCACAGCCAGTATGGTCCTTATCTGATACGGCCTCAGGAGCGCGAGACCCATGGGCTGTGTAGCCACAGCTCGGCGTGCCCGCAGGAAACTCCAGATCAAGAATGCAGCATCGGCACCGATTATCGCCACTTCCTCCAGACCTAACCATTCGCTCGGCTGCCTGGGGAACATTACCAGACTGGATAGAGCAAAAACGCCCATCAGCGATGCCAAACTGCTGCGGGCGCGGTAAAGGTAGGGCGGATAGGCCCGAATCCCCTTTTGATGCATCGACAGCGCCACGAATACAAGCCCCGCAAGCCCGGCAGACGTCCCCGCTGCCATAGCGAAAAAGCCCTGCCAATCAGCGACAATCTGCGCGTCAATCGCTATTACTTCGAACATCCCGAGTTCCCTTCAATACCAACTCTTCCCTGACAGCGTTAGGTAAGGAGCAACGAGCGCCCGCTTGTGATCGCTCATATCGCCGGGTATGCTCGGCGTGCCTGCTTTTCCATGCCCCAGTCTAACAAGGAGTCCATAATACGCTCTCATAACACGCCCTATGGTAAGAGCGTATGCGACGCGAACTGTCTACTGACAACCAACTGACACCTACGGAATACGCAATACGCAGTACGCAGTACGGCCCCTAGCACTCCCCGTATGGCACGGTAAACCAGAAGATACACCCGCCTTCGGGATTCGGGTCGACGCCTATGCGGCCTTTGTGCGCCAGAACAATCTCGCTGCTTATATAGAGGCCCAGGCCGAGGCCCTGCTTCTTGCGCGGGCTGCGTGGCGCTCCTGCGTTTTCGCCGTCAGCATCCGGGTCCGGGGGCTCTCCAAGGATACCGCTTTGCAGCAGTCCTGTCTGATAGTAGCGGTCGAACAGCAGAGGGCGCTGCTCGGCGGGGATGCCTGGCCCCTCGTCTATCACCTGCACCAGCACACCATCGTCCTGGGCCACAATCTTTAGCTCAATCAGGCTGTTGGCCGGTGTGTGGCGTAGCGCGTTGCTCACCAGATTTGTAATCACCTGCTCAATTCGCACAGGGTCCCAGCACCCCTTTAGCTTGTCGGGCGCGTTGAGCGTTATGATATGTGTGCCTGTATCCGCCGCCTTGATGTCGGCCAACACAGCCTCTGCAATCTTTACAACATCTTGCTGCGACTTGTCGAGAATGAGCCGTCCAAGCTGTATGCGCGATGCATCGAGCAGGCGCTCTACCAGATCATTGAGCCGCGTGATTTGCTTGCCCATCTCTCCGAGGTTGCGTTCTAACGTCGCCTGGTTGATGGTGCCCTTGGACATCAGCCGCTGGATAAGCTGGTTATATCCCGACATGGCGGCGAGTGGGTTGCGTAGCTCGTGCGCTGCTGTGGCGATAAACTCGTCCTTGCGCTGGTCAAGCTCTCTCATCCTTGTTACGTCTTGCAGCACAACGACAACCGCCCCCACTTCTCCACTCTTGTCGAAGATGGGTGCACCCCCAGCCAGCAGGTGCCTGAATTTACCGCCCGGCATCGACATTGTAAACTCGATTTCGCTGACGGGTTTCTTCTCTGCCACCACGCGTCGTGCGGGCGTGTCCTCAGGTTCCAGCAATGTGCCGTCCGGCTTCGACAGCCTGAAATACTCGATCCTCTCCTGCCGGGTCAGGCTATTCCAGATATCGGGTGGGAATAACTCCTCTGCCAGCAAGTTCTGAAGGATAATCTGGCTGCCTGGAGTAGCGACTAGCCTCACACCGACCGGGAGGTTCTCTATCACCGCCTGCAAGCGCGCTCGCTCCGCTTCAACCTGATCTGTGATCTCGTTTTGAAGCTGATCTTCTCTGCGCGAGGTACGAAAGGTGAGTACGCCGCTTATCAGCGTCACAAGCCCCAGGCCACCTAGCAGTAAAAGCTCTGTCTCGCGAATATTGTTCTGATCGGTGCTGTATTCTCGAAGCCGCTCGTTCAGCCGGTCGCTAAACTTCTGGCTTGACAGGCGAAATTGGTCAAAAAGACGTTTGCCCTCGCTGCTGGCGGTTGCTGACATAGCGTTACTGATTTGACCGCTTCCCCGCAGTTCGATCTGCTTCTCGGCCCACCCCGATTCCCAGGCGTCGGCATCTTTGCGCGTTACATCGAAGAGGGCCTCCAACTCATCGCGGTCTCGGGTATTCTGGGCGTCCATCAGGGCGATCTCATCGCCAATCTGCGACCAGATGCCGGTAAGCTCGCTTCGCGCATCAGTGTAGGGCTGAAGGAATTGGGAGTCGCCTGTGATAGTGTAGCCGCGTACGCCGGTCTCCATATCAACAAGCTTGCTATATACGATTCGCTCGTTTAGCAGCAGATTTGTAGCGTGGTCAATATTCCCGAATGCGTTGCGCCCCAGGAACTCCATATAGATGGCAATTGCAACGAGGGCAGCCACAAGCAGAATAAGCACGCCAAGCATAATAGGCGTGCTACGAGCAGGTTTGTGCCGTGAAGCAGCAGTAGACATAAGGTGACCGTTGCGGGACATAAGTAAGCGGCAAAGCTAATATAACTACGCCAGGCAGCGATGTCAAGGATTCGGAGTCAGGGGGTCAGTTGACGACCGCCGACGGCAGACGGCAGACGGCATACCACGTTGTCAGTTGTCAGTTGTCAGTTGACCGCCTGTGCCACTTACTCACTTTGCGCAGTACACTGCAAACCTTAAGAATCTCGGCGAACCTCAGCGCTCTCTGCGCCTCTGCGGTCAATCTGTAAATTAAGAAATCGACGTGCTCTCAACCATATTGCTGCGTGGCACTTCCAGTCACGCGAAAAATGTGGATAACTCGTGTCTGTCGGCTGTGGATTGAGCGCCTTCCATACATATGACCAGTCTATACTTGCAACGGATCCTGGGTGCTGGATCGTCTTGTATTACTTGTCGGTAGTTCTTCATCAACCGGAGCCACCATGCAAACTCCCCAGGTGGGGCTAAAAGATACGGTGCTTGGGCGTTCCGCAGACCTGGAGCGCAAGTCTCCCTTTCGCCCAAGCAACCGCAATCACTCCACACGAGAAGCGAGCCGGGGCGAGCGGGCTGTATCAACCCCTGCGCCATTGCCACAGCCAGGAGATGATGCGGCGCATGATGGAGAGGTCGAGTTCGACCGCTTCAAGGCTTCGAGACTAAGCCAGATCGAGGGGAAGTCGGGCACAGGTGTGGCTGCACTACGCCGCCCCGGACCTGGCGAAAAGAAACAGGACAAGGCTGCTACCGGCAGGACAAAATCCGGTCCTATGAGTGTTTTCGATAAAGTGCTGCTGGGCCTGGAGATCGCGGGCGCGCTCGTGGTAGCGTGGCTGGCGTTTCAGTACGTTTACACGGTGTACTTTGATACAGCCCCGCGCAGGGTGACCCCCTCTGTTTACGACTCGGCTACCCCACGCGCCACCGTAGCCTCGTCGGCACCCACGGTCGGATCGGGCGGTGTAGTTTCGCCCACTGCCATCTTGCGGGCAAAAGAGACCGCCACGCCATTTGTTGAGGTGCTGCCGCCGCTGACCGGAGGGCCGGATGATGGGACCGGCGGGCCAGGAACGCCACCCGCTCCTACTGCCACTGCTACGGCTACCGCAAGCCCAACCGCGACTGTGGACCCGGTGCTGCTTTTGCCGAACCGGTTGCGAATACCGGCGATGTTTCTCGATAGCCCGGTCCATGAGGTAACCGTCAATATGGGCCAGTGGGAAGTGTCGCCGATGGATATAGGCCACCATGAGGGGACTGCCAACCCCGGTGAAACCGGCAATGTGGTGCTCGCGGGGCACAGAGATATCAACTCGGCGCTCTTCCGTGACCTTGATCGCCTCCAACCGGGCGACGAGATATTTGTGAGCAACAGTACCGGGGAATATCGGTACATAGTGCGTGACAGCTACGTGATTGCGCCCGACCACATAGAGGTGATGGACCCCACGCCCGATAAGCGCGTCACGCTAATAACTTGCACGCCCATCGGCATCGACACGCAGCGCCTGATCGTTGTCGCGACTCTGGACGAACAGGCCCAGCAAGGCAGCACAGGGCAGCAGTAGGCAATAAAGCGGTTGCGAGCCTGACACGGGCAAACAACTGCTCATGGAGCTAATAACAGGTACGATAAGCAAGCTGGAGGAAACAATGAGAAGTTACAAATCAATCGAGTCGGAGAAGAGATCGGTCAGGGATGTGTTCTTCCTGCTGGCTATCGCGGTGGCTCTGGCGCTGGGCCTTACGCTATCGTCTCCTGCCCTTGGCGCGGGCTTGCGCCAGAGCACCCCTGGCGACATCATGGGAGCGGTTACGGTGACGGGTGGCAACGCAGGCAACATTACTGTTGAGCTGCGCCAACGCTCGAACGGCGGCGATGACAAAGTGCTCGCCACCGCCACCACCGACAGCAACGGCAACTACCACTTCCCGAAGCAGCCAAGCGCCCCGAACGACGCTTTCTACTACGTTAAGCTGTCGGGCGGCTCCGGTACGCTAGCGAACTGGTATTCTTTCCCGATCATCTACCTATCGGGCAGCGATTTCACGGTGCCGACTGTCGAGATGAGCGATGTACAGCTTCTACTGCCTCCCGGCTCACAAATCACGCTGCCAAGCAGCTTACAATGGAAATCGCGCCGCTCAGGCGAGACCTACCGCCTCTTCATATATGCCCAGGGCAAGCCCGAGAAGGCAGTGGTAGATAGCGGCAGCCTCGGCATGAGCACAGAGTTCCCATTGGCGGACGGCGCGCTCGCTGAAGGCACATACGATGCGGTCGTGCAGGTTCGCGACGCCGTCGTGGGTTATGGACAGAGCCAGTCGCGCTTTAGCTTCATAGTTGGCAAAGCCGGAGCAGTGGGCCAGGCCCAACCAACCGCCGCGCCGGAGCTTGGTATCGGCGGCTCGCCCCAGAACCCAACCGCTGAACCGGCTGCTCAACCGACCGCCGAGCCATCAGCCACAACCCCTCCCGTGGCAGTGGTGACCACACCGGTCGATCCGCAGGCACAGGACCCAACGGGCGCGCCTGAGCCTGAAAGCCCAGCCCAGCCTTCCCTGCAACTCGACCTGTCGGCTGATCGCGCCGAGATCGGGCAGGGCGAGAGCATGGTCTACAAGATTGAAGTGACGAACACAGGCAGCGGCACAGCGTCGGGCGTGGTTGTCACAGACAAGTTGCCCGCCGGGGTGACAGTCGACTCGTCCACAACAAAGAGCACTCACGGCAGCATCGCCGTTGAGGGTAACAATGTAACAGTGCAGATAGGCGATCTCGCGCCAAATGTGAAGGCTGTAGTCGAGATACCTGTGAGCGTCGGCAACAATGCGGGCAATAACCTGAGCAACCAGGCAACAGCCCAGTATGACGGCGCGGCTGCCCCGGTAAACTCGAACGCATATATAGCGCAGGTGGCGGCGCCACTCGCCGGGCCCTCGGGTTCGCAACCGGCAGCACCCCCAGCATCGCAACCTCAGACCGAGCCCCAGGCGACTCCTGCCTCGGCCCCCGCCGCTCCGCAGAACAGCCAGCCGCAGACACCCCCACAGGCCCCTCCCAGTAACCCACCCGCGTCGCAGCCTCAGCAACCGCCGGCAGCAAGTCAGCCTCAGACCAAGCCAGCATCTCCTTCCGGGTCAGGGCAGCAATCGCCCCCGGCGAAGAAGCCCACAGCGCCTGTGCCTCAGACGGGCGGCTCATTCCCAATCGTGCTCGCGCTGCTGCTGGTACTGGTCACCCTGGTGGCGCGTTATCTGCGAGGTCGAAGTTACAGGCGGGTGTAGGACGTAAGAAATGAGAAATGAGAAGTCAGATTTGCTGTCGCAGGCCGAACCTGATTAGCTCATTTCTCATTTCTCGTCGCTCACTTCTCATTTCTCGGTTATAATGGGACATACTTGAGTTTCAATGAGGAGAGCCAGGTCGTAGTGCGGTCTGGCTCTCACTTTGGTAAAATGCAGCGGCCACCGAGCGCAAACCGTTGTGTCACTTAGCAGCGTATTACACGACCAGGGCTTAGAAATCACCAGATACAGAAGGAGCGAGCCATGGACATGAACTTGACCGAGTTGATCAGGGATGTGCCCGATTTTCCCGTGCCGGGAATACTTTTCCGCGACATCACCACGCTTTTGAAGTCAGGTCCGGCATTTTCGCAGGTGATCGATCAGCTTTGCAATAAGCTCAAAGAGTTGAATGTAGATAAAGTAGTGGCAATCGAGAGCCGCGGGTTTATCTTCGGTGCACCTATTGCCGACAGGCTGAAGGTCGGTTTTATCCCGGTTCGTAAGCTTGGCAAGCTACCTGCCGACACTATTAACGCCGAGTATGATCTTGAATACGGCACCAACACAGTCGAGATGCACCGTGATGCCATAAAGGCGGGCGAGAACGTGGTGATTGTAGATGATCTGCTAGCCACAGGCGGTACTACTCGCGCAACCATCCAGCTTGTTGAGCAGCTTGGTGGCGAGATTGTTGCCCTGGCCTTCCTCATTGAGCTTACCGAGCTAGGTGCGCGCGAATATCTTGATGGTTACAACATCGTTACATTGATACGCTACTAAGCCACCCGCATCGTTCTAGTAAATGTTCAGATTTAGGGTGGAGCAATCAGACATCCAGGTAAGCCAAGACCCACCGCCCCCCGCTTCGCTCATACCCCTCCCACTTGTGGGAGGGGAGTCTCAATAGAAGGGGAGAGTGGGGACACCCCATACCCCCGTCATGGGCTTCGCCCCTGCACCCCGCTACCCTTATTCTGAACACTTACTCGTTCTACAGGCGAAAGCCAACAGCCCTGAGGAAGGCCAACGCGATTACAGCATGGCCGGGACCGTTGGGGTGGATAAAGTCGTCTGCCCATGCAGCAGGCGCGGGCCTGGTGGGAGTACGTGCCAGCACATCGTCGAAGGCGGCCTGTGTCGAAACCTGTATCGCGCCGTACTCTTCTGCCAGGCGGCCTACTTCTGCTCCATACAGATCCATCTGCGCCCGCATCGGATTCGAGCAATCGGCATCGATCATGTACGGTTTCATGAGAATCAGGCGCGCGTTGGTAGCCTGTCGTGTCCTGTCCAGCAATGAGCGCAGTGTCGCCACATACTCGGCCAGGGGCACTGCCTCCTGCTTGTTTGGCCCGAAGTCGCGCCACACATCGTTAATGCCGATCTTCACAGAGAGCCAATCGGGCTGTTCCGCGATCACATCCTTTTCCCACCGCGATGCCATGTGGCGTGTTGTGTCACCCGACACTCCCCTGTTGACAAACGTCAATCTCAACTCAGGATAGCGCGCCAGGATAACGTTGCGCACCATGCTAACGTAACCATCGCCAAAAGGCGGCGCAGTATCGCGCCTTCCGGCGTCCGTTATGCTATCACCAATGAATAGTATCTTCTGTCCTGCTTCAAATATCACGAGACTAATCCTCCAGGCGTATGAGAAATGGGAAGTAAAACGTAAAGCGTAAAACGTAAGACATGAGAAGTAAGACAGCACCAGATCATTTACCTAATTTCTCACTTCTCTCACGCATCACGTTTCACGCTCATTTCCAACCCGTGCCCCTGTTCGCTCCAGCGGCTCCATGAAGAAGGGCTGTGCAATCAAGAATACTACAACCAGGGGTGCGGTCACAATAACCGAGCCTGCGAGCAGGAGCGGCCAATTGGTGGGGTCCAACTGTTCCAGATAAGCGAGACCCACCGACAGGGTATATTTCTCAATGGTCTGGATATAGAGGAGAGGCTCGTTGAACTCGCGCCAGTAGTAGAAGAACGAGAGGACGCCGACAGCAGCGTAGGCGGCGCGGGCGGCAGGCACTCCGAGCGCCCACCATGCGCGGAAAGCCCCCGCGCCATCCATGCGGGCAGCCTCCCATATCTCGTCGGGAACGCGGCGGAAAGTCCAGTAGAAGATTAGCATGTATAGCGCGCTGGTGCCAAAAAGGCTGGGTGCTGCCAGCGCGAACGGCGTGTCGATTATGTTGGCTAGCTTATACAGAATGAACCTGCTCACCCAGAGAGCGGTCTCAGGCAGGAAAAAGAGCAGGAACACGCCCGCGATGACCGTTTGAGAGAAGCGGTTTCGCAGCTGCGACAGAGCGAATCCGGCCCATGACGATACAAGTAGCGTAACAGGCACCGCCAGCGCCTCTACTGTGAGGGTGTTGAGCATATAGCGGCCCAGGTCCACCACCTGGAACACCTGCGGGAAATTACCCCACGACAGAGGCTTTGGTATCCACTCGATCCCTCTGGGAGGAGGCAGACCGGGCAGCCGGAGCGACCCCACGATCATGGATGCCAGCGGAATGAGGAAGATCGCGCTGATAATGACAGCGGCAACATACCAGACCGCTATGCGCAATCGGAAGCGCCTGCGCTGTGTGACCGGAGGCTTGCTAGTCATATGCGGCCTCGCTCCAGCGGCGGGTGGTTATGTACTGCATGAATACGATGAAGGCAGTCACCGCGTACATCACCCAGATCATCGCCGCGCCATAACTGAAGTGGAAGTTCTGGAATGCGTCTGTGTAGATCTTAAGCGGTAGAAAATATGTGGCATAGTAGGGGTTGCCCTGCGTCACGAGGTAGGAGGGCGCGAAGTTATCCTGCAAGCTGACCACAGTGGTGCGGAATAGCAGCAGCAGGAAGGTGGGCGCGATGAGCGGCAGCACGAGCGTCCGCAGGCGCGTCCAGAAGCCCGCACCGTCCATCACCGAGACGTCGTAAAGGTCCTGCGGCACATCGCGGAGGGCGGCAAGCATAATAACGATGCCCTCGCCGATCTGCCACACGCTCATGCCCACAACGATGCCGCGCGCTCCGGCCGTGTCGATAAGCCAGGTCTGTTCGGGAAGGTGGAGTGCGTGCAGGATCTGGTTGATCGGCCCGAAGAGGGGGTTGACCAGCCAGAGCCAGGCGATAGCATACGCTACGTCAGGGATAATAGTGGGCATGTAGGCAGCCGCCCTGAAAGCGCCAATACCCCTGCGCCGCCGCTCCAGGAAGAGGGCCATCGCGAGGATGCCGACCATTCGTAGCGGCACAGACAGCCCAGTATAGAGAAGCGAATTGCCGAGTGCGGTCCAGAAAAGTGGGTCTTCGCGCAGCAGCTCGAACTGGGTGAAGCCCGCCGGTGTGAACTCCGTTGGGCGAAGCGGTGAATAGTCGAAGAAAGCGACCGCCAGGCTACCCGTAGCCGGGACGATCACGAGGATAATCAGGCCCGCCAGAAAGGGGGCCAGCATAATTAGTAGCTGGGTACGATAGCGCATAAGCTCAAGAGAGAGACCCCGGCACGAATATGCTGCGAGGTCCAACTGTTATTATAGCGGAGAAATGGGAAGTAGAGCGTAAAACGTAAGACCGTGATACCTTGGCGACTTGGCGACTTGGCGTTTCAATACCGTCCTTACGTTTTACGCATTACGTTTTACGCTCCCTTCCCGTACGTGCCGTCCTGGCCTACCAGGCAGCTATTTTACTTTGGCGAACTCTGCGTTGGCCTTCTGTGTGGCGGCCTGTATGGCCTGGTCCACAGTAGCGCCGCCGTAGAATGCGCGGTCGATTTCCGCGTTCACGATGGTTTCGATGCTTCCCCAGACCGGGCTTATGGGCACTCGCCGTATTGTGGGGATGGCATCAAGGTAGAGCTTGCTATTGGCCGGGGGTTGCGTGGGATCGAGGTATGCCGGAGAATTGGCAACGGTCTTGAGCGAGGGCACAATGCGCCCTAGCTTGGATGCGATTGTCTCTCCCTGCGGGCCAAGCGCGTACTGGATAAAGTCCCAGGTGGCTTCTTTGTTCTTCGACTGGGCCGCCATGCAGTAGGCATCGCTGTGCAGGATGGTTGCCTTCGTCTTGAGGACAGGCAACGATGCTACGTCCCACGTAAAGTTCTTGATTGTGCGGAAGGTGGGCGTGTCTGCGCGGCTGGCAACCCACATACCAAGACCACCATTGAGGAAGCGTGCATCGCCTGACTGGGCCTTTGCCTCGGCCTGTGTGGGCACAACCTTATCAATAAGGCTGAGGTTCACGAATGCCTGGAACGCTTCCTTCGCGGCCGGTGTGTCGATGGTCAGCTTTGTGGGGTTCTCATAATCGTCCACAATCTCGCCGCCGTTGGACCAGATGAAGGGCGCGAGCCTGATCAACTGAGTGTCCACGCCGAAGCCGTAGATATCGTTCTTGCCGTCGCCGTCAGTATCTTTGGTGAGTGCTTTGGATGCGCTGACCATATCCTGCCAGGTCCAGCCGTCCTTTGGCAGCGGCACGTTGTACTTCTGGAAGAGATACTTGTTGTAGTAGATGCTCAGGCTTGAGATGTTCTGCGGGATGCACTGGAGGGTATTCTGGTAGGTGAAGGCTTCAAGCGATTGGGTGTAGTAATCGGAAGCCCTTAGCGTGACGCTCTTGTCAAGGTAATCGCCGAGCGGCTCAAGCACGTTCTGGTTGGCGAACTGGCCGTAGCGGCGGTAGTTGATGAGGAAGACATCAGGCGGGTTTCCGGCTGCGAACGAGGTAGCCAGCTTGCTGAGGTGGTCGCCCTGTGCGGGAACCTGGATGAGATTTACTTTGACGCTAGGGTTGGCTGTCGCGTATCCGGCAATCACTTGCTGGAACACCGCAAGCTCGGCGGGATCGCCGAATGCCTGGAAGTTGACAGTGCCTGAGACGGGCGGTGTGCAGCGGCCTGCATTCTTGTAGCGCCAGTCGTAATAGTGCTGGCCGATGTTCGCCATCTCCACCTGGAAGCCCGCGGGGTTACCGGCTACATAGGTGAGTGCGCGGCGCTCAAAAAGCTGCACCATCACCGAGGTAGTCTGTCCGCGAATTGTAGCGTTCGTCCAATACGGCTCGCTTATCGGTTTGCCGCTCGTGTAGAACCAGGGGTTGCTTAACTGGGCATTGCCTACCTTGCCGTTCTCGTAAACCGGACCCGTGGAGTTGAGGAAGGTCCAGAAGGCGGCGGGAACGTTGTGCTTTGTAACATCATCGTAGTAAGCGATCTTGCCAGCCGCGATGCTCGCCTTCGACTGGTCGGCGCCAACATCGCCCCTGGCGTTTATGGTTGCCGTTGTGCTCTGACCCACGCTGCTGGCAGCCGGGTGGTCGCCCAGGGTGGTGTTGCTCACACGCTGCATGGCGGCGTATGTGGGCGCGTTGGGGTCTCCCGGATCGCCCGTTATGTTGATGCAGGCCGCGTATCTCTGCTCGTAGCTTGACGCGCCCACCTGCATGTTGCCTGAGACAAGCTCTATGGTAAGCAGGCCGTTGGTGACGTAGAAGGGGTCTTCTTTTTTGCCGTTGGGATCGTTTACCTCCATGCGGCTCTTGTCGAAGTATTGGACGGTGCGGCTTCCGCCTGGCGACTCTTTGTTAGGCTCTTTGAGCGCCGCGCTGTTGGGGGTCGGCCCCCAGAACCATGTGCGTGAGACTGTGCCGTCTTTGACGGGTTTGTCGGTGCGTTCCCATGTGCTGCCGAATTCCGTGTCTGCGAACGGTTCGGCCTGCATAGCGGGCTCTGCCGTTGCCATGCCCGAAAATAGCGTTGACAGGCTGAGTAAGGCAAGTCCTGCCGTGACGCGCTTCCTTCTGTACACTTTCGACCTCCTGTATGACTGCTCCAGTCCGTCACAATGTTGGCGCGCTGCTTACCAGGCCAAAGGCACAGGGCAGCGCTTGTCCCTTGCCCGGATAGGACAAGGTAGCCGTGCTGACCCCCGGACTGATGAGCGGCAACAGGGGATAGCGACAACATCTTAACAGACGTTATGTACAGAAGTCAAAGATATGTTGTTATAATATTCTGGAAGATATGTACAATGCGAATAAATATTCTCATGTGGAAAAGCGGCAGCTAATATATTCTTCATGCCAAATAACAAGGGGCAAGCAACGCGATGTGACGCTGCTTGCCCCTTGTTATTTGGCTAATTTTGTCTTATTGCCAGGCTTTCTCGCTGCCGCCCTGATAATCCGTATAAGCTTTTCTCAAGCCGATCAGCACTTCGGCGGTTGTCTCGAAGAGGGCCTGAGCTTTCGGCTCCTGCACCTGATCGATATTGTCCCTGATCTGCTCAATGAGTTTATCGAGAGTTTGGCTGGTGTTGGTTATGATTTCATCGGTCCGATTGGTCAGACCTGCATTGCTCTTATTCATGATGTGGACCTCCTGATTCGCTGGAACTAAGACGTAGGGACTGGACCCGACTTACTTTCCAGCAAATAATATGCCAGTTGCCATACCCGACAGAGCACGCGTGCCGGTACCGCCTAGCCTGTGGTCCAGCCTGAGATGCCCTCAGCGCGAAGTTGGCAGTAGGCGTAAAGGGCGTCATAGACAGGCATCATTTTTTCGGTCACGGCGGCGTCATCGCCATTCACCATAACCGAGATACCGTTGGCGACCGCCCAGAGGCTGTAGTTCTCTGTGCCGTCCTTCGCGAAGCCGGAGCGCTCGGCCTGCCTCACGGCGTCAGCCATGATCGGTAGGGCGGGGTCTTTCTTGTCGTAGCCGTAATTGGCCATCAGGATGGGGAAGTTCACCCTGTCCGCAGGCAGGTCTTCTCTGCGCCCGGTCCAGGCGTAGTTGTGGAAAGGCGTAGCGCCCGCTTCGATGGCGGCGGGCATCTCCTCGGCCGTCAGGAAGCCGAACTCGGCCTCCGGATCGAGAAACCGCTTGATAAACCATGCGCAAGCCGTTCTATCGAAGCGCACTCCCTTGCGTGTTACCCATTTCATATGTTGGTTCTTCCTTTCAATGGTAGTTATTGGTTGTCCGTTATGACCGCCGACCGCCGACGGCAGACCGCGTTGTCAGTACCGAGTACCGAGTACCGAGTACCGAGTTGTCAGTTGTCTGTATTATGGCGGTCGGCGGTCCGCCGTCGACGGTTATACGCAGTACGCAATACGCAGTACCTCACGTTTCACGTTTCACGCCTCACGCCCGTCTCCCACCACCGCATACGGCAGGCAAACGGGTGTGCCGCGTTCGGGATCGCGGATAATGTGGGCGTGGACTTTGAATAGCCCCGCAAGGAGGGCAGGGGTTAGCACATCGATGGGAGTGCCGTCGGTGACGATCTTGCCTTTGTCGAGGGCCACCATGCGGTCGGCGTAGCGGGCGGCCTGGTTGAGGTCGTGCAGCACGAGGATGATGGTCATCTGCCGTTCTGTGTTCAGCTTCTTCACCAGCTCGAGCACCTCCAACTGGTGGCCTATGTCGAGGAAGGTGGTTGGCTCGTCAAGCAGGAGAACGGGCGTGGCCTGGGCAAGGGCGAGGGCGATCCAGGCACGCTGGCGCTCGCCGCCCGACAGGCTATCAAGTGCTCGATGGGCGAACTCTTCCATGCCGGTTAGGGCAAGCGCCTCCCCGATCTGATCGTGGTCCTGCCGGCGCAGCATCTTAAGTGCGCCCGCGTGCGGGTAGCGGCCCTGCTCGACCAGCTCGCCCACCGTCAGGCCTTCGGGCGCGACAGGACCTTGCGGCAGGATGGCTATCTCGCGGGCCACCTCTGAGGTAGGCATGCGGGTTATTACTTTGCCATCGAGATAAACCGCGCCCGCGGTCGGCTTCAGCAGACGAGCCAGCGCCTTGAGCAGAGTAGACTTCCCCGACCCGTTCGGCCCCACCAGCGCCGTGATCTCGCCGCGGTGTATCATGAGCGAGAGGCCCTCAATTACGGTGCGGTCGTTGTACCCCACGCGCACATTATCTCCATGCAAGGCATAACCGTTTCTATGTTCATGTGTGCTTATTTCCGTCATAATGGTCCTTCAGTTGGCGTAAAACGTAAAGCGTAAGGACGGGTTTGAAACGCCAAGACGCTAAGTCGCCATGGTTTTATAGGCTTACGCTTTACGTTTTACTTCTCATTTCTCATGTTCACCTGCCTGTTCGCCTGAGGAGGTAAATCAGGAAGGGTGCGCCGATTATCGCCATTACCGCGCCGACAGGGAGGTCGAGCACCCTTGTCAATCCCCTGGCGACCACATCAGCCATCACCAGTATTATGGCCCCAAGGATGACACTCAAGGGGAAGAGACGTCTTGCATCGTTGCCCACAAGGCGGCGTGCGATGTGAGGGGCGATCAGGCCGAGGAAGGCGAGCGAGCCAACTACCGACACAGAGGCCGCTGTGAGCAATACCGCCACGAACAGAAGCAATAAGCGAGCGCGCTCGACTTTCATCCCCAGGCCGGCGGCAATGTCGTCGCCCAGGTGCAAGGTGTTAGCAGCCCCCGCGCAGGCCATACCAAGTGGGATGGTGAGCACAGCCCAGGGCCAGATGGTGTTCCAGTGGCTCCAGGTGACGCCGTTGAGCGAGCCTATGATCCACATGAGGATGCCGTTGGCGGCGTTCTGGTTTACAAGCAGCACGAGCGAGGTGAGCGACCTAAAGATCGCGCTTATCATAATGCCTGTCAGCACCATACGCACGTTGTTGGATTGCCTGTCGCGGCCCCGGCTGAGGACATAGACAAGCCCCCCGGTGAGGACGCTGCCTGCCATTGCAACTATGGGCACTCCGATGTTGGGTGGCGATACGTTGCGATAGATAAGGTCGCGGGAGAGCCATAGCACAGCAAAGAAGACCGCGCCCGCCGATTCCCCCGTAAGGTCAGGCTCGGCGAGCGGGTTGCGGGTGACTGTCTGCATGATCGCGCCCGCGAGTGCAAGCATTGCGCCCGCCAGCACAGCCACAAGTGCGCGAGGCAGGCGCAACTCGTATACGATTGTGTGGGTCGTGGAGTCAACCTGCTGCCCGGTGAGCACTTTCACCACATCCTCAACTGATATATTGGCCGTACCTATGCTTACGTGGGCCACCACCAGAACCAGAGTAAGCACAATTCCAAGTGCTACGACGAGAGGGAAATAGCGCACCAGAAATGGACGGCCTGCGGCAATCGCGGCTCCCACTTCCGCGGCTGTTCTGCGTTGGGTGGCGACGGGGCTACTGCCTGTCATCTCAGTGACCTGGCTCCGGCCAACTGCTTACGCAACAGAATCACCAGGAGCGGCCCACCAATTATGGTTGTCCAGAGACCCACGGGCAATTCGAGCGGGCTGAAGAGATTCTTCGCCAGCAGGTCAGCGCCCACAAGCAGTGCGGCCCCTATGAGCATAGCTGTTGGCAGAACCTGGCGCGCATCTGTCGTTCCGAGCAGCCGCCGGGCAATATGAGGGCTTGCCAGGGCGACATAACCTATCGGCCCGGCGACAGAGACAACAACCGCTACCATCATCGCTCCTACAGCCATGATAGCTAACCTCCATCTGATGATGTGCAGGCCCAGCCCTTCGGCCACCTCGTCGCCCAATTGGAGCAGGTTGAGTGGGCGCGCCATGACGAGGGCCAAGGGTATGCAAACTAGCGCCCATGGCCATACCAGATTGACATAATCCCAGGTGCGGTTGGCGAGGCTGCCCAGCAGGTACAAATAGAGCAGGCCAATGTCGTTTTGCTCGCCCAGGCTGATAATGGCGATGATCGCCGCATAGAGCAGCACGCTAACTGACACTCCCATCAGCACCAGGCGTATCGGGTCATTCAGGCTTCGCATGGAGCTCAGTGCGATCATGCCCGCAAGCATCCCACCTGCAAGCGCGGCAATCGGGTAGAGGGGCCAGGGCAGAGGCAGGTGAAATATGACAACGGCAGCCATTACCAGCGATGCGCCGTTGGACACTCCGAGCAGCTCGGGCCCGGCCAGGGCGTTACGCATGGAGTTCTGAAACAATGTGCCGGCAAGCGCCAGCATACCTCCCGCCAGCGCGCCGAGCAGCACGCGGGGCAGCCGCAGCTCAGGCACGATGATGCGCGCAAGGCGGCTTCCACCTCCGTTCGCCACGGTGAGCAGGTCGGGTATGGTTAGCTGCGGGATGCCAAGCATCAGCCCCACGAGCATCAGCCCCAGGAGAGTCACTAGCAGGCACACGAGTATCATGGCGAAGCGGCCAAGGCGCGGGGAGCGGTATAAAGTTCGAGATTGGGTTTGGGAGACGGTGGACATGGTCGGGAATCAGGAATCACGAAATGCGGACTACGAATCGGAAGCTAATTCCCATTCGTAGTCCGCATAGCATGGTTCAGGCTACGGTAGTGCCTTGGGGAATGTTTCGGGATATATCTTCATCATAGCATCATCGAGTGCAAGGCCCAGCGACACAAGGCCGCGACCCGTCACATAATTAGTGAAACTTACATCGTACACTTGCTTATTCTTGACAGCCTTGAGTTGGCTCCAGATAGGGTTGGCCGAAAGTATCTGTGTTAGTGTACCGGTCGCGCCGGAGCCTTGTGTGATGACAAGCAGCACATCAGGGTCTTTGTCTAGTATCTTCTCGAGAGAGTATTGCAGCGACCCGGGCTCGCGGTCGGGGGCAAGCGGTCCGCCTTCTGCCGGCCACGGATAATAAGTTGCTGCAGTCAATATACTACCCGGCATCGAGGGCTGTGTAAAGACGCTAAAGCTGACGCTGTTCCCAAAGAGGAGCAAGGGCACCTTGTTGTTCGGCGATTTGGCCCTGTAACCGTTCAGCTTGGAGTAGAACTTCTTGATAGCCTGCTCGGCCAGGTAGGACTTTCCGGTCAGGCGGCCCACGATACGCACGTTGTCGATTGTGTCCTCGAACTTGCCCGGATTGATGATAAAGAGAGGCGCGATCTTCTCTATCGCTTCGCGCTGGCCAATGATGTTCTGGAAGCCAATTATGAGGTCGGGCTGTGCCTTCGCTATGTCTTCCAGGTTGGGAGCACCGAAGCCGCCGCCGATAGCGGTGATGGTCTTGTTGGGTCCCCAGAACTGCGGCTGCTTGTAGAGCGTGTCGTTTACGGCCACAGGCTCCAGGCCAAGCTGGAAGAGGGTGTCTTCGCAGAAGCCCGTCAGGCAGACAATCCTCGTGGGGCGCTTCGCAAGGGTTCGCTTGGTACCTGTCCAGTCTACAAACGAGGTGTCGGTCTTGTACTTGTACTGGAATGTGCCAAGCTGCGACAGCAGCACATCGTTGGGTGTGCTGTTCTCAGGGTGAAGCTCGAACACTGCCCGCTCGAAGTACTGGACTGTGTATGTCTTGCCGTCAAGCTCGGATTTCTCCTGGAACTCATTGGAGATGGGGAAACCCTGCTGTGCGACTCCGCCGTGGCTTTCCCAGTAAGCGCGGAACTTGCCGCCCAGGGTCATGCCTGTTTCCTTGAAGGTTACAGCATTGTCCGTGCTGACTTTCGGGGTGGGAGCGCCCTGTGGATAAAGCTGGTTGAACCTGAAGAGCCCGGCCAGCGAGAGAAGTACATCGTAAGGAGCCTGGTTCTCGGGGTGGAGCTCGAACACGGCCCGTTCAAAATATTGCATCGTGTAGGTCTTGCCGTTCAGGTCTGATATGTCTTGCACTTCATCGGAAATGGGCAGGCCCTGCTGTGCCAGGCCGCCGTGGTTTGTCCAGTAATCAAGGAACTTGCCTTTAACCGTCTTGCCCGTTTCTGTGAACGTTCGCGAGTCGCCCTGCGCGGCTGAGGGCGCTGCCGCAGGCAGCACCGACAGCGTCAGGGTAAGTAGAGCCAGAACCGATAACCACCGCTTTTTGTTATTCGCCACTTTGTTCCTCCTGAAAAAATATTCCTGTTTTGCCTCTTCCCTTAGACGAATATCTCACACGTACCTGTCCATCGTGAAAGCGTGTAAAGAATATTCATAAAGGATCTTTTCTATGCGGGTAGAGAACCTATCCCGCGTGGGAAGGGGCACAGGTTTGAGCCTGCGCCCCAATCTGGCTTTGGAGACTCGCTGTCCCGAGCCTCCGCGAACCACAAAATTAGCGAGCGGCACGCCTTCGTGAAGCAGCGCCTACCGCCACAAGTCCGAGCGCGAGCGCGGCGAGCGCAACGCTCGTAGGCACAAAGCTGTCGCCGCTGGTGGGCAGGCTGCTGCCACCGCTGCCGCCCGCGACCATGGCGTTAGCTTCGGTGACCGTGTCGACAAGCTCTTTAGAGGCTGCTGATGCCTTGGTCCAATCACTTGCCTGCAACGCATCGCGCACGCCATGCATGGCTTCTTCGATGTTTGCCTGGGCGGCCGCGTTCTTTGCCTTGATGGCGTCCTCGTTGGCCGCAAAGGTGGTATGGAAGGCGTCATAGGCTGCCAGGGCGCCATCTTTGTCTTTGTTGGCGGTCTCGCGAACAAGATCGTTCGCCTGGCTCAGCATGGTCACACCGGCTGCTGCCAGGGTGTCCGTGGCCGTCGTGCTGCTCATGCCTGTGCCGCCTGTAGCGCCGGTTGTGGTTGTTGCGCCACCCAGCTTATCGGCGGCTTCCTTGACGGCTGTCTGTAGCTCTTTGGCCGCACCCGCTGCTTCTTCCCAATCGCTTGCAGCTAGCGCATCACGTACGCCGTGCATGGCGTCTTCGATTTCGGCCTGGCTGGGGGCGTCCTTAGCCTTGATGGCCTCCTCATTGGCCGCGAAGGTCTCGTGGAAGGCATCGTAGGCCGCCTGCGAGCCGTCCTTGTCCTTGTTCGTCGTCTCGCGCACGATATCGGCTGTTTCGGTCTGCAGCTTCTGGAAGGCGTCTGTCAGGCTCGATCCAGCCAGTGTGGTCTGGGCCGCCTTTACCTCATTAACGAGTTCCTCGGCGGCTTTCTCAGCATCGTCCCACTTGCCCGCCTTTAGAGCGTCGCTCACACCGTGCATCGCATCTTCCAGCTTGGCCTGAGTGTCTGCCGACTTTGCCTTGATCTCGTCTTCGTGGGCGGCAAAGGTGGCGTGGTAGGCGTCATATGCATTCTGTGAGCCGTCTACTTCCTGCTTCTTGATTGTGCCCAGCAATTCGTTGGCGTTATCGAGGAGGGTTGTCAGCACCTGGTCCATTGTCATGGGCTGCCCGCTTACAACGGCAGCCGATGGAAGATTGCCGCAAGAGATATATACGCTGATCTCGGCAGCCGACTTGTGCACGTTGATCGCGTATTTCTCTTTGGTGAGATCGGCCAGTGATGCCTGTACGATTGTTGTCGACTTGCTGTTCTTGACGGTCTCCAGCGGAAACGCCGGGTTCGTGTCAAGATTGGCGCATGTACCCTTGTGGATATGGGCAGGCTGCTCGGCTCCATCAGGCGCGTTGAGCATGATTAGCTCCACTTTGCTTGTGCCGTTCCCGAGATCGGTAATCTGCGCCGAGCCGTCCTCGCCGGAGCCGTTCTCGTCGATAAGGGTAAGGCGCACCACCTTGCCCTGGGCCGTGACGTGCGTGGCCGGCCCAAAAGATAAGGCCAACAGCGCCACCATGCCCATGATTATGAATTTCCGCATTAGAAGTCCTCCTCGCAATATTGCCTTACGATTCTGCCGGTGCACCTTTCCTGGTCCCGGATGACATGGCATGGGAAAGCGTGTGTATCACACGAATCTCTCAGCTACCGCATACAGGCGCACTACGCATTCAGGTTAGTCGTCCTCGCCGTGTCTGCCCGGCACGGGCGTGGGAACAATGATGGTCTTCGGGAAACTCTCTTGTTTGAAGTCGTTCGCGGTAGCGGTTTCGATCTCTTTGATAGCTTCGTCAACGGTCATGTGGCCGTAGAAAGCCTGCTCGATGGCTGCGTTGGCGATTAGCTCGATATCAGGCCATGTGCCGATTTGCGGGGTGGCGCGCAGGTACGGCCCCATTTCAAGGAACACATTGCTGCTTGCAGGGGGCTTATCCGATTCGAGGTAAGTGGGCGACAGGGCGATGCTCTTGAGCGATGGGACGGTGCGGCCCGTTTTTGCGGCGATCACCTGGCCGACCGGGCCGTTTGCGTATTCAACGAACTTCCACGCCAGTTCTTTGTTTTTCGACGCCCTGGAAATGCAGTAGGCGTCGCTGTGCAGGATGCCTGCCTTTTCCTTGCCCATAGGCAGCGGTGCTACATCCCAGGTGAAGCCGCTCGTTGTACGAAGGGCCGGGACGACGCGGCGGCTGAGCAACCACATGCCGAGTGTGTTGAACATGAAGCGGGTCTGGTCTTTCTCCGAGACATTCTCTTCCTGTGTGGCCACCACATGATGCTTCATTTCGAGATCAACAAACCACTGGAACGCTTCTTTCGCTTCCGGTGTGTCGAGTGTGAGGCGGGTGGGGTGCTGTAGGTCGTCCACTATGTCGCCACCGTTCTGCCACACAAAGGGCGCAAGGCGGATCAGTTGCGGGTCAATGCCAACGCCGTAGATCTTCTCGTCGGGCGTGCTGAGTGCGGTGATCGCCTTCGCATCCCGGAGGAAGTCGTCCCATGTCCAATCGGCTGTGGGGTAGGGCACTTTGGCGCGATCAAAGAGGTCTTTGTTGTAATAAACTTCGAGACTGGACATGTTCATGGGCACGCACTGTAGCTGCCCGTCCACAGTGAAAGGCTGCAGCGGCTTGGTATAGAAGTCGGTGGCCGATATTACTGTGCTCTGCTCCAGGTAAGGCTCGGCAGGCTCGACCACTCCCGCGTTCTGCAAGAGGCCAAAGCGCCGGTAATCTATCACCCAGACATCAGGAGGATCGCCGGCGGCAAAAGCAGTGGCGAGCTTGAGCAGATGGTTGGGCTGCGAAGGCACTGCGTCTGTGTTTATTTTCACCTGTGGGTTAGCTTCCTGAAAGCCTTTTGCTACATCAACGAACGCCTTCGCTTCAGCAGGCTCTCCGAACACCAGAAAACTCAACTCGCCTGAGAGATTGGCAGCGGCTGCTGTTGGCGTATTTGCGGGTTCGGTCGCGGCATCAGACGGCGTTTCTGTTGTTGCTGCAGCGGCGGGAGTGGGCTGTATGGCTGTCGGAGTAGAGGCGGGTGCACTATCACAGCCCGCGAGTATGAGAGAAGAGATAACGAGGGAATAAAGAATGCGGCGGGAAGCCTTGATTCGGTACATTGCGTAGAATGTTCCCTTCTGGTAGGGTTGAAGCGTCTTGACGTTAAGCTGAGAGTGGGACGCCCTTATAAGACGCCTTGCCGACTGACGCTGCATAACTCAAGCGCAGGGCTATTATAGCAGCGAGTTAAGGCTTAGTCAATAGAAAGTAACAAATTCGACTATTTTATGCTATAATCTTAATGCATAACTAAAGGAAATTAAGTACAATAATATACTTCCGAGTTCTGCTTGTTAGAATGTATATTCTAACGGCGTGTAGAATATTATTCATGGGGCGCGTAGGGCACAAAAAGAATGTAGGATCGGAAATACGGGGTATTCTTTCGGCAAAGAGAGGAGAGTTAACTATGAAGTGGGTGACACGCAAAGGGGTCCGGCTCGATAGAACGGCCTGTGCCTGGCTGATCCAGCGGCATATCGACCACGCGGCTGAGATCATATATGTGAATGCGGATGCGCTGCCCGATGCTATCGAGGAGGGGGCGCTACCTTTCCACAACACGGTATCCGAGGAGCCGGGAACTCGCGAGCGAACCAGTTTCCAGGAATTGCTGGCCGAGTACAGGCTTGACGAACAGAATGATGCCCTCGCGCTGATGGGCGAAATCGTGCACAGCGCCGAGACCAAGGAACTTGGCTCGGTCGAAGAAGGGGAAGGCTTGCGCGCTATCGCCAAGGGTGTAAACGCACTGGTGCACAGCGACGCCGAGATGGTGGAGCGCATGTTGCCGGTGTTCGATGCGCTTTATGCATACTGTGTGCGGCGGGCTTCGGGGCACCGAGGGTGGGCCAACTCGGAGCAGCACTAGGGTAAATAAGCAACGCAATCAGTGAAAACTGGTAAACTACGCATAAAAGTGCGCTATAGCTGCTTCAAACGGTCCCCTGGAGACAAGCAGAGGAAGCATGAAGGGATGTGAACTTGGATCTGCAGATAGTGACAAGAGGTGATCATAAGGTTATCGAAGGCAGGCCGGGCACTCAGTTGCTCCGCTCACCGGACGATATTGTAGACGTCATCGGCACCTACTTTGAGCACAGGAGTAACTCTCTTCTCCTGTACGCCGAGAACCTTACCGATCGTTTCTTCGACCTTAGCTCGGGTGATGCGGGAGCTATCCTGCAAAAGCTGAGGAACTATCATATAAGAATAGCAATCGTAGCGTCTCCCGACGCAGTAAAACAGAGCACGATGTTCGGGGAGATGGTACTGGAAGAGAGTAAGGGAGGCGACTTCCGTATCTTTGACGATAGTGACTCGGCGGAGATGTGGTTAACCGGGGAGTGACTGCTGCTTAGCTGTTATGCTCATAGGCATGAGGCCAAAGTTACCAACTTCCCGGCGGGTTTAGCACCTTTGGAATGGCACTAAAACAAAAGTCTGCTTAAATACAATAAGCCGGCCCGACCTCCGACTTATTGTAGCAAGAAAGGATTTGAGAAGGAGCTTTCTCTTACCTGCAACCAACTTACCATAGCTTCTTACGCCTGTCAATAGGTACATGACCCAATATTGCGACCCGTTTTGGGCAACAAATATACTATTTAAGTGGAATTATATTCTTCTACATCTCAGAACATAGCGGTGCAAAGCCGACACCTGGTATCTGCGCCTCAGAATATTATGGAAGGGCATATCGAAGGCGGAACCGCGGGAAGGTTTTCGCTGGCAGTGAAGAGTCGATACGGGAGGGTACGCCTGAATGGATGGCGATAAGAGTCGGGAACAGGACTGGTTCTGGGAGGGAAACATCCAGGAACGAGTTATCGAATATATGCGAGAAGAGGAAGGTTTTACTATCCTCAGTCCCGGTCACCCTGTGGGGGCCGAACAGGGGCTTGAGATTGTGGCCGAGCGCACATTGGACGGTTATTCTGTGCAGAGGCTTGTTACCGTGCGCGGCTGGCCCAGCCTGATCTACAAGCGGGGGCCGTTGCAGGGTCAATCGCGCTCGACGCGGCCTGAAGTGACTGCGCGCGGCTGGATCGCGCAGTCGGTGCTCGACCTTGCGCTGGGACGTGGGGCCTCGCCCGATGTGGAGCTGAGTCTCGCGCTCCCTGCGATGGCAAGCTATATCCGCTATATGCAGCGTCTTCGCTGGTTTCTGGCTTCTACACGAGTGTCGGTCTACCTGGTTTCGCAGGAAGGTGCGGTAACCGTCACGCCGCCCGGCTCTGCACCCGTAAATGTATTCGTGCCCACCAATATACCGCCCGCAACTACGGGCACGCGCCGCAAGCTCGGTTTGCCGGGCGCGACTCGGCTGCAAATACCTCTGCTGCACGCGTTTGTGCAATCCGGCGGCGAGTTGAGTCGCTCCGATGCGATCACGCTTGTGGCGCGATGGTTCCCCGAAGTGCCCCAGCCGATCCCTGCCGAATTCGGCCAGCGTGTGTCTGTGGCCCAACGCGCATTGCAAGTAGCGGGACAGAGCGAGCTGAGCGGCCGGGGTATGTGGAAGCTAACCGACGAAGGACGCTCCCGCCACGACGCCGAATGGGATGAATGGCAGGGAAAAGAAGAGCGGTAGGCCAGCAAAATCATGGCGGCGGCGGCACTGCACGGGAGCTGTAACAGCCCAGCCTACTGCTCCTTTTTCTTGCGCAAGGAAGGAAGATTCATTATACTCAGTTCTATGCCCGTTCTCATCATGGCTGCCGGATTGCCATTTCCACGACAGCATAGCCGGGCGCAAGCCCATCTTCGCGAGTTTATATTATGTCCCTAGACCACGCTACTGAGATCCCCCAAACAGAGATCGCCGCTACCGAGTCTAATGCAGAACGCGGCGATTACATAATACCATCGCTCTTTCTATCCGCAGCAGCCATAATTCTTGCGTTCATTGATCCCATACACATCCGGTTTGAACCCCACCTCTTAGAGACCGCTATCGCTACTGCGCTGGGTTTGGCTGTGCTCTGGGTGGGCACCATCATGCTACGCCCCGCTGTTCTCTATACAGGCGTGGCGTTATTGCTTGTAACAATCGCTGTTGAGGCCATTACTCAGCCGACACAGCTTAGCGTGCCGCTGGTGGCGATCTGGCCATTGCGGATCTTGCTGGTGCTGCTGGTTGGCTTTTCGTGGGCCTTCCTGATGCGGCCTCCGCGCTGGTTCAGCCGCGCACTTGTTGCTGTGATAGTGCCGACAATCCTCGTCCTCGCGCTTTGGGGCGGTCCCGCTACAGGAGCGGCCCTTTTCGGCTGGAATGTCTTTATCCCCGTAACCAACTTCACGCCCTACTGGCTCGCTATTGACAGCAATGACACACTCTACGCCACCGATGCGAGCGGTGACCTGATCTGGGTGTTCGATAGTTCAGGCGTACCGCAGGGCACAATCAGAACCAACCATACGCCGGCGGTCGGCACGCCCGGTCCCGGTATCCTTCCGACAGGGTTGGCGGAAGAGATGAACCTGAAGAATGTCAGCCTGAATGCAGCCTCGCCCGTTACGACCGGTACGCTCGCGTTTGTATTTGACTTCTGCGGCATCGCTGTCGATTCGTCCCGAAACCTCTACACTGTGGATAGCATCGACCCTACAGGGCCGAAAATCCTGCGCTTCGATCACGAAGGCATGATAAACCAGCGCCTGCCCGTGCCGACCGGCTATGGGCCAACAAAGGGTTGCCTGGCGGTTGATGATGATCACATATTCCTTGCGTCGCGCTACGGCAAGGTCTATGTGATGAGCCACGCGGGCAAAGTGCAGCAGGAGGTCACGCTGGCCTACCAGCCGCTTGGTCTTGCGACCAATGGCACAGGCGAGCTACTTATAACGGGACCCAACATGCTCAACAAGATTGAGCTAAGTACGGGCACCGTGCTGACTACCACGTTACCTGCTCCTCCCGGCCAGCTACAGATACCTTACCAGGCGCTGGTTGTTGAGAAAAGCGGCGACATACTGGTTAGCGATTGGGGCAGCAACCAGGTGTTGAGGGTTGATGCGAAGACCAATAAAATCACAGGCGCGATAGGATCGCAAGGCTTCTGGCCGGGGCAATTCAAAGCAATGGGCGGCATGGCACTGGACAGCCAGGGCCGGCTTTACGTGGCCGACTGGCAGCACCGCGTTATACAGCGTTTTGGGAAGGACGGCACAGTCGACTCCCTGTACTGGGCTGCTCGCGCAGTTCCCGAAACGCAATCAGGCGAGGTTGAGAAGGACTAGCGAGGAGGGGCAGTGACGGAAGAAAAAGAGGCCGGTACTTCGGTTACTCCGGACCAAGAGGGGCCGGTCGCGCTAAAAGGACCGTTCGCAAAGTTCAGGGCAGGCATATCGCGCAACGTTGTTGTACTCGGCGTGGTGAGTTTCTTCACCGATGTCAGCAGCGAAATGATCGTTCCGATACGCATCCTCTTTCTGGTGCTGATTTTGCGGACGCCCCTGCCTATCGCCGGTCTTATCGAAGGCGTCGCGGAAAGCACATCCAGCCTGCTCAAGATTGTGGCGGGCAGGATGTCCGACCGGCCAAGCAGCCGCAAGCCGCTCATCCTGGCGGGCTATGGTCTCTCCAATGGCATAAAGCCTTTCCTCGCGATTGTGAGCACGTGGCCAATTGCCCTTTTCTTCATCTTTCTTGATAGAGTGGGTAAGGGCGTGCGCGGCAGCCCGCGTGATGCCATGATGGCTGACTCGACGCCGCGCCAGTACATGGGCAAGGCGTTCGGCTTTCACCGGAGCATGGACACGCTTGGCGCCGCGGTCGGACCGCTCCTGACCTATCTTATTCTCGTACTCACCAACGGCGATTTGCGCGCTGTGTTCGGTTGGACAGCCGTGCCCGGTGTATTGGGAATACTGGTTATTATCTTCTTCCTGCGCGAAAAGAAACCCAGGCCGGTTGCCGGGGCTGCGCCCGTACCTGTTGAGCCTGTTGTTGCCGAAAAAGAAGAGGCACCGAGGCCGAGCTTCAAGGCCTCGCAGCTTGGCACCCGCTTCTGGATGTTCACTGTAATCTCGACAATCTTCGCCATTGGTAACTCGTCTGATGCCTTTATTTTCCTCAAGACAGCCGACCTTGAAACTTCGGTTGTCGCTGTACCCCTCATTTACTTCCTTTACAATCTTGTGTATGCGGTGCTTGCTACTCCACTGGGGGTTCTGAGCGATAGGTTTGGCAGGTTGCCTGTACTTATGGTCGGTTATATCTCTTTCGGCCTGGTTTATATCGGCTGGGCATATGCGACCCAGGGCTGGAACGCCTGGGTGCTGTTCGTTGTTTACGGCATATACGCCGCCGCCAATGAAGGCGTCGCCAAAGCGTATGTAACCGACCTTGTGCCGAGGGAAGCGCGTGGCACGGCCATGGGCTGGTTTAATGGCATGATAGGGTTTGCCGCGCTGCCCGCCAACGTGATCGGCGGCTGGCTATGGAGCGTGGCAAGCTCGCCCGCCACCTTCATGTTCGGCGCGCTAATGTCGGGCATCTCAGTGGCCCTCGTGATAGCATGGCTCCCCTGGCTGCGGCAGAAGCCAACCTCGAAGCCCACCGTGGAAGCAGCGCAGGCGGCGTAGGGGAGTAGCGAGTACCGAGTTGTCAGTTGTCAGTATTATGGCGGTCGGCGGTAGGCCGTCGGCGGTCAGTATTGAGCAGAGCTTATGCTTTGCTGATAAGGAGAGAGATAATATGCCTGCAATAGGGGAGATGGCGCCTGACTTTGAGTTGTTGGACGACCAGGGGAATAAGGTGAAGTTGTCGGATTACCGCGGGAAGAAAGTGGTCCTATATTTCTATCCGGCTGATTTTACAGCAGGCTGCGAATTGCAGGCCTGCAAGTTTCGTGATGCATACCCGCAGATCACGGATGCGAACTCTGTAGTGTTAGGTGTTAGCCCGGACGGCGTCGAGAGTCACCGCAAGTTCCGCGAGGCTCATGGACTGCCTTTCACGCTGCTGGCGGACCCGGATTTCGCGGTTGCAAAGGCATGGGATAGCGTTCGTACTCACACGAACGATGACGGCACAACCCGCAACTACATTCAGCGAGGCCAGTATGTTATTGATGAGGACGGCAAGATTATTGGCATGGAAGTGCCGGTAAAAGCGCCGGAAAGCCTCCGGCGTGCGCTGGAAGACTTGGGCGTCAGCGCGTGATATAGACAGGCTATCGACAGTAAGGGGTATGAGGGAGAACAACATCTCTTTCATACCTCTCTTGCGTTCGTGCCCCGGCCTATAAGTAGTATGGATAGATATAGCCCGCAGGGCTGACGTAAAGACGGAAATGCTCGTGAATCGGCTACCACCCAGAGTTTGTCATTCTGAGCCGCAGCGAAGAATCACTGCCCCTGGCAGATTGCTATGGAGGTTGATTCTTCACTTCGTTCAGAATGACAATAGCGGGTGGGCACGCCCCAAACCGACTTTGCATCAGCCCTGATATAGCCCGAAAATATACTTGCGCCGATTTGCGAGCACGGGTAGAATAGTATTCGATATAGATGGGATTAGACCGTCCTCGTTCTTGCCTGCCCAAAGTATTGATAGACAACACAGAAGCACAGGCCATACACTTACGATTGCTTGCCGGCGACCCTACGGCCAGCTACGACTGCGTTGTTTTCTGGCAGCCGATTCTTGAGCGCCACCTGAACGCCAACTACGCGCCTGTCTACCGGCGAGATCCCCAGATGATCGAAGCGGCTGCCCTTGAGGCTATCTTCAACTACACAGCGGCGCCATACAAGTACAACCCTGAGCGTTCAGGACTGGGCACGTACATGCAGTTGTCGGCGCGAGGTGATCTCCTCAACGCATTGAGCCGCGAGAAAACCGAGAGTGCAAAAGCTAGTTCGCTCGATGCTGTCGAACTATTCGTCTCCGATGGGAAGAATCTTGAGGAGAGCGCATTAGAGAGGATTGATGCGGGGGCGCTGTGGGAGAAAGTTATGCTGGAGATAACCGAGCCACTGGACAGGCAAGTTCTCGTATTGATGCTCACGGGTGAGCGCACCACCGCTGCCTTTGCCGATGTGTTAGGGGTGAGTTATAGGCCGGAGACGGAGCAGAAGGCGATTGTGAAGCGGTGCAAGGACCGGCTAAGCAAACGGCTGACGCGCCTGGGAGACCATATCCGTGGATAGTGAGCGTCGCATGCAGAGCGAAAAGCTGGCGAGAGCAGCCCAACAGGCCGCCTCGAAAGAGCATTTGTTCGCGAGCCAGCTTGCGCGCTATGCCAAAGCCAACAGCCTAAGCGACCCTGCCCTCTGTGCGCGCCTCCACTGCGACCAGGATACGTTGAACCGGCTACGCCTATGCGGTCGCCCCGATCCCGATCCGTCGGCGTTCGCACTGGATGTACGGCGCATCGCGGATCGGTTCGGGCTGGATCCTTCTATGCTCGCGGGCATCGTGCGCGAGGTCGATATACTGGCTGTCTTCCAGGATCTGAGGGTTAACCCCCCTTTTTCTTCCACGCCCGGTGGTATGCTCAAGGCAGCGCGCGATCATGACGACGTGCCGTCGGTGTTGTGCGAACAGCCGGAGGGGTACAACACGGAATCCACTAATGGTGATACGGAAGACGACCGGGGTGGCGGCTGACAGACGAAGGAGCAAGGGTGTTGTGGCTCGAAGCAGGGTTGACGAGGCAGGCCGCTGAGTTCTGGGAACTAGCAGGCAGGCAGGGAGGCCTGGCTCTTGACATTGTTGGGGCGGCCATGCTTGCTCTGCCGCTTTCGGTTCATCTGCTGCCTGATCTTACAGTGTCGTCCGCGCAAACCCGGCTTAGACGCTACGACATATCCCTTCAGCTAAGCAATAAGGATAGACGGCTCAGAGGCTGTTTGATTGCTTACAGAGGGCACGGATTCGTGCTGCTGGATGGTGAGGATTCGCCAGACGAGCAGCGGTTTACGGCGGCGCATGAGATAGCGCACTTTCTGGTGGACTACCGTGAGCCGCGCATACGAGCGATAGAGGCGCTGGGCGAGGAGATCCTGCCTGTGCTCGATGGTGAGCGTAATCCTTCACAGCAGGAACGCCTGCACGCCATCTTGAGCGCTGTGCCCCTCGGTCTGCACGTTGAGCTATTTGATCGTGCGGAAGGACGTGCGGGAGAGTATACCTCAAAGGCAACACTTGACGCAGAGGTGCGCGCCGACCGCCTCGCGATTGAGCTTTTGGCCCCGGCAGAAGATGTATGGGCTGCTCTGTTGTCGCTGCCCGGAGCAGAGGATCTCCGCTACCAGGCTTTGCGCTCGCGCGCCACAATGCTGTTGAAAGAGCAGTTTGGTCTCCCCGATGGAGAGGCCAGGGGCTACGCAAGCTGGCTGCTGAAGAAAGCAGGCATAAAGCCTGGCTTTAGCGAATGGATGGGCTAGTAGGTAGAAGCCACAACACGCAACACGAAGTACGCAACGCATGCAGCGCAAAGGAGCGCTATGACCTTCAACGACAACACAGGCAGCAACGACAAAGACGATGCCGCACTGAGCACGCCTCTATCCGTGGATAGCACTGAGTTTGAGGAGGTCTATGGAGAGTCGCTGAGCAATGCCCTCGATCTATCTACGTGGACATCCGGCATTAACCTTGAAGATCTCTATTCGCGCATAGGCGATGAGCAGGTCGTTGAGGCGTTGAAGTTCGAGGCCAGCGCGAAGCCCTTCATACGCAAACATATCTTCAGCCGATTCGCCGGCCGGAAAGAGGCAGCGCCTGGCGCAGGCGTCTATGCGGCAACACGTGCCCAGGTGGAGCGTACACATAAAGGTCTGCTGTTCACAGGCGCTGTGGAGGCCGCCGACGGCACTCACTTTGCCCACGAAACGATACCGCTCACCGTAAACCAGATCGGCGTTTGCACCATCTCCTATTCCGGCGACCAGGGCACTTATATGCACCGCCTGTACCGCCGCGACTTGCGAGCAGGTGTCGTGGACGATCTGGACCGCCTTATTGAGCTTATGGACAGGCGGATGCAGAGGAGCAACAGCGGCTCGGAGAACGAAGGCGGCGACCTGAGCAGGCTCGCCCGCCGCGGCATCATGGCTTATGCGGAGCGGGCCGTTTTGCTGCAAAAGTGCACTGCTCCCTGGCGCATGGGGCACGGCAACCCGACTCCCTATGAGCTGCTGACAGGTTCCGGTAGCATGGAACTGCTTACCCGCAGCCTTGATGTGCTGCACGACCTGCTGATAGGCCACAAGCGGTGGCTGTTCGTACCCAGCGAGCCGAACGACCGTGTGCTGCTGACCATAGGGCAAGCGCTTGAGCCGCTGGAATATGCCATCGTTGAAACTGCTACGAGCAGTATGAGGCGAATAACGGACGCCGGGTCGTATGACAGGCGCTATGAGACTATGGTGGGCGAGTTTGTGCGCGAAGTTGGACCGAAAATCGTGCGGGGCGTATACAGGGCCTCCCGCATGGCCCCGCCCTATATATTCTATGCTCATGCCGACTACGCACATGAGGCGGCATTGATCGCAATAGCTGACGGCACCATGCATGAGCACCGCGGCTTCCCTATGCTGATCGACCTTGCCGACCGCATTTGTGCCGCGACATTTGGCGCTCATTCACTGGCTACGCAAATGGAAGTGTCATACGCGGGCCAGGGAGTGCCGTTCGAGTATCTTCCGGAGAGAGCCACGAGGAAGTGGCAGTAAGGAGTCTGGTGCATGGAAGCTGTGCCTGGTGACGTTCAGAGCAACTTAGCGGAAGGCTCGCGGCCTGTGCCGGAGGCGGCCCTGCTTGGGATTGAGTCGGCAATCGAGGCCGTGGGCGGCATATGGCAGGAGAGCGCCGAGTTCGCCGGGGCTGTCGGACGCACGACTTTCGACCTTCCTTCCAGCGAGGACAACCTCATAACCGTTGTGCTCGCCAAAGAGCACGTCGCACAGGGGACGCTCGGCTCACAGGCAATAGTGCGCATCAAGAGTGGGATAATCCCTTCCGAGCCGTCGCCGGGACGTGTCGCCCAGCCCGTGACCGCTATCAGGCGCGACTACCTCGCCGTTGTGGTGTCCGGGCCGTTTGCCGAGCCTGATGGCCTGCGCGGCGATGCACCTGTGATTATTACCACGGCGGCGCGCGGCGGTGTGTTGACGCCGCCCTATCACGGACGAGTGCAGGTCGAGATACTCGGTGAGGAACTGGAAGGTGGCCTTGTGCCTCCCAGGTTCCGCCCGCTGCCGAATAGCCCTGTGTTCTTGCTTGGTCCTGAAGAGACCGCTGCTGTGATGAAGGTGGCTGGCGATCTTCGGATAGGGTTGGTTGTGGGCTACGACAACATCGTGGTGCGGGTGCCGAAAGACGACAAGAGCGTGCTGCCCAGGCATACCGGCATCATGGGCACAACGGGCGGCGGCAAATCGACTACGGTGGCACGCCTGATCGCTGAGGCGCAGGCGAACGGCTATGCCGTGATCGTGCTGGACGTTGAGGGCGAATATACGCAGATAAACGAGCCCACCTCTGATAAGAAAATGCTGTCTGCCCTGTCGGCGCGTGGGCTTCCAGCCGGTGGCGTGCCGAGTACCGCTTTGTACCACCTGGTGGGGAGGGAAACGGCTAATCCCGATCACCCCATGAGAAAAGAATTCTATTTGCAATTCGCTCGTCTCTCCCCTTATGCCGTGGAGGAGTTGCTCGACCTATCAGAGGCACAGGCGATGCGCTTTGAGATGGCTTATGACGTTGCCAAGCAAGTGTTGCGCGACCTGGAGATTTTTCCGAAGAAAGGCGACCATAAACAGGAGCAGATGGCCCTCACTTTAGATGAAATGGAGCGCGGCTACCCACGAATGACGCTCTCACATATGCTCGACATCGTGAAGGGCTTTGTACACGAGGTATCCAAGCAGCCTGGGACGCCCGACTTTTACGACAACGTATTTCGCGCCAATCCTGCTGTGATAATGGGCCGCATTCAGCAGCAGCGGGCCGATAATGCTGTTAGCTGGCGCGCTCTCTCTAACAAGTTGTGGCAGCTCAAGCGAATAAACGTGTTCGACTCGCAGCGTGAGGGCGTGCAGCCGATGATGTACAGGGATATGGTGAAGCCGGGCCGAGTTAGCATCCTCGATCTTTCGGATACCGACTCGGCCATACTCAACAACATGGTGATAGCCGACCTACTAAGAGGCGTTCAGGACGATCAGGACGAGCTATACCAGGCAGCGGTTGCGGGCGGCAGACCCTTGCCGAGGGTGCTTATTATCATCGAGGAAGCGCACGAGTTCCTGTCGGAGGAGCGGATCGGAAAGATGCCTGTGTTGTTTGGACAGGTGGCGCGGATCGCCAAGAGGGGCCGCAAGAGGTGGCTTGGGCTGGTCTTTGTGACGCAGCTTCCTCAACATTTGCCGTCACAGGTGTTCGGTTTGCTCAACAACTACATAATCCATAAGATTACCGATGCGTCGGTGATCTCCCGATTACAGCGCACAGTGCCGGGCATCGACGAGAGCCAATGGCGGCATGTGGCGGCGCTCGCCCCTGGCCAGGCGATAGTTTCCTTCACCCACATGGCCCGCCCTCTGCTTGTGTCGGTAGACCCAACCCCCGCCAAGCTCAGGATGGTGGACTAGTGCACAGTCATGAAAGAAGGTGTGCAAGAAGGGGGTGCAGGGGAACTCCCCTGCCGGGGTGTGGGGTGTCCCCACAACTCTCTCCCGCTCCCCAATATCTCCCATGAGCATGCACTAGGCAGGCTCTAGTTCAGGTTGACCAGATCGTGGATGTTGCCTCTCACGGTAACGGTCTCGAATTGACGGTCTTGCTCGCGCAGAACTACGTCCAGGCCGCCTTTGGGAAAGGACAGGATAGTGCCACCCCTGTCTACGCGCGCCCCCTCTGGAACCTCGATGCGAAACTGCTGGAGGATCATAGGGATAGCCAGCTTTAGCTCGGCCTGGGCAAAAGTAGCTCCAAGGCAGCGGCGCGGACCGCCGCCAAAGGGCATATATTCGTACGTGTTGGGTTCGATGTCGCGCCAGCGTTCCGGCATGAACCTGTGCGGCTCCCTGTATATACCGGCTCGATAGTGCGTGGCGGCAGGGCTGAGTATGATGTGGGTGCCTTTCGGTAAGTGGTAAGGGCCAAGCTGGAATGGGGCGGTGCTGGTGCGGATAATCCACATGCCGGGAGGGAACATTCTCAGGCTTTCATTGACCACACCATCAAGCACCGGCAAATCGCCATACATCTGCTCCATTGTAGGCGCGCTGCCCGCCAGCTTGCTATCCATCTCTTCCATCAAAGCTTGCATCACTTGTGGGTGCTGGGCGAGGAGAAAGAATGTCCATGTGAGAGAACTTGCTGTGGTTTCGTGCCCTGCTGTGAAGAGCGTGCTGAGGTGGCCGAGCAGATCGTCTTCGGTGAGTGTGCCGCCATCTTCGTCCTGTGCGTCGAGCAACAGTGAAAGGGCATCGCCCGATTGCGTTCCGAACTGCCTCTTTTTGGCGATAATCCGCTTGAACTCGGTCTGCAACTCATCGGACAGATGGAGGAAGCGGCGGTAGGGAAGCCCCGGCACATTATAGGGGAGAAGGGCCACTTGCGGGGAAAGACCTCGTGTGGACCACTGCTCCAGCAGGTAGCGCACTCTTTTGCCTTCCTGCGTGGGGTCGAGACCGAGCAGACTGCTGATGGCGAGAGAAAGGCTGAGGTCGAGCATTTCGTGGGCGAGGTTAATCTGCATTCCGGGCCGCCAGTGCGTCATATGCTCCTGCACGCGCGCTACTATTACGTCGCGCAGGGCTTCTACCCGCTTTTTGTGGAATGCGGGCATGAGCAACCTGCGGTGCTGCAGATGTTTGGGGCCGTTCATCCCTGTCACCCCGGCCAGCAGTCTCGCGGGAGTTGAGCCTTCAGGCATCCTGATAGGCGAGTCCTTGCTGCTTGTGTCGAGACAGTAGAACAGGTCGGGATTGCTCATGATAGTGTGATTATTTTCAGGTCCGAACACCAGGATGGGTGCAGCTTTATTGCGGCCAAGCGACACTATATCTCCATATTTGGCCTGTAGCTCGAGCAAAGTGAGAACAGGATCTTTCAGCCGAGGCAGCGCATAAGCGTACCATCCGGCACCGGGCAGTGTTGGTGGACCGGGCATCTGCGGGCGCCCGTCTGCATGACGAGTACCGCCAGGCATGACAGTTGTGCCCACTGGCATAGCTTCGCGTTCCATCATATTCCTCCGATGCTTGCGCACTCCGGCCCTGGACCGGAACGTGCCACCTGCGCGGTATAAGAAGTTATGTGCTGCGATTTGGCATAGTCGCTAGTACAGTTACGAAATATGCGTCTGAAAAGTTGCTTCTTAGAGTGCTTTATTCAGATGGCGGGCTGGATAGCTGACCAGGGAGCGCCAAATCGCCGGCAGTGTTCTCACGCATGCTGCGCGAATGTAGTGCGGTTTGTGAGGCAGTGGTGCAAAGGCAAGGTGGACGACAGGGTGAGACGCAAACAGAACCGCAAGGCGGGAGCGTTTCATATCCATGCGAACCATAAGCAGCAATTTCGGGACAATCCTCAAAGGGATGGCTGTGAACAATCAGGCTTCAGTCCCATGCATATATGCGGGGCTTGATGGTGTCGCACCAATACTATAGCCTCCCTATCGACGTTTTGCAATACTTTATTCACTTTTTGATGGCTGTTCGCGCTGGGTTCACGCGTGATAGTGCGCTCCAGACCGCGCCAGATGTAGGCTACGGCGCCAAAATTGTTGCTCGTCAATCATATATAATGTGGCATATGACCGGCGCATCGCAGAACGATCCCCGCTGTACTCGACCGGTCCGCGGCTGTGACGCTTGTCGGCCGCGATAAGGAGCATCCAGTGAAGATTGGCATAGGTTTACCTAACCCCATACCGAATACGGACGGAAGGACTATTGTTGAATGGGCACGCCGCGCGGAGGAGCTTGGCTTCTCCTCGCTGGCGACTATAGACAGAATCGCATATCCCAGCTATGAGTCTATGACGGTGCTGGCAGCGGCTGCCGGGGCGACCGAACGTATCGGATTGCTCACTAACGTGCTACTTGGGCCAACCCGCAACCCTGTGCTGCTGGCAAAAGAGGCCGCATCGCTCGACCGGCTTTCGGGCGGCAGGTTCACACTCGGCAGCGCTGTGGGCGGGCGCAAAGACGATTTCGACCTGGTCGGCCTGGACTTCAGCGACCGCGGCAAGCGTTGGGATGCCGCGCTTGAGCTAATGCACCGGGCATGGCGCGGCGAGCTTATTGAGGGGAGCACACAGCCCATCGGCCCTCGCCCTACCAATGGCGAGAGCGTGCCCCTGCTAATGGGCGGCACTTCAGCGGCTGCCATAGAGAGGATAATTCGCTACGGCACAGGTTGGACGGGGAGCGGTGGGCCGGAGCGGGCAGCGCCATTTGTCGAGCAGTTGCAAGCTGCCTGGAAGGCTGCGGGTAAGCCGGGTGCGCCGCGCCTGGTCGCGCTCAACTACTTCGCCCTGGGCCCGAACGCCGCTGAAGGCATAGCAGCATACATCGGAGACTACTATGCCTTTCTTGGACCGATGGTGCAGATGTTTATAGACGCTACCCCGCGCACTCCCGACGCTCTGCGAGCTATCGCCAGGAGCTTCGAGGACGCGGGGTATGATGAGATCCTTTTCGATCCGACCATTGCCTCTATCGAACAAGTCGAACTATTAGCGGAAGCGGTCCTGTAGGGCTGTAAGTGCGGCAGCGCTTGGTAGTTTATAGCTCGCTGTGCGCTGCCTCATGCTGCGGTTGAGAAGGAGCTAATCTATGCCGGGAGCGGTTTTCTCGGACGTGGAAGGCACGCTGGTGGATGCTAATCTGCCTCGCTTGTCGGTGTCGCTGGGGCGGAAGATGGGTTATTTCTCCCGCTGGCAGGTGGCGCAACTCGGCATGCTGGCCTTGCTTGGCAAGGTGCTTCCGGGCAAACTCAGTACGAGGATGCGTCTCGCGAGTGTCACGCGGGCCATGGCCGGGCAGCGAGAGCCGGACGTGCATCGGCTTGTGGAGGCTGTGCTGCCGGAGGTGTTGTCGCGCATCAAACCGGGCAGCCTGGCACGTCTGAAGGCTCATCAAAGCAATGGTCTGCCCCTTGTGCTGATGAGCGGAGGCCCGCACGAATTGATTACGCGGCTCGGCGATGAACTGGGCGGGCGTGGTGAGGGTACACGCTATGTGAAGTGGGGCGGGCGCTATCTCGCGAAGCTGGATGGCCCTGCTTGCCAGGGAGAAGGAAAGGCGGCTCGCGCTCGTTCTATATGCAAGCAGGAAGGGTATGATTTGGCTGCCAGCTATGCCTACGGCGACACAGGTAACGACATCCCTTTGCTCAACCTGTTTGGCCACCCACACGCGGTAGACCCCGACGAAGAACTAGCAGCCGAAGCCACCCTACGCGGCTGGCCGATCATACGCTCGGGTGGTGAGTAGGGGTCGGGACCGCGTTGTCCGTTGTCAGTTGTCAGATGTCAGTTGTCGGTTGACGACGGCTGACATCTGACCCCTACGGAGTACGCAGTACGCGGTACGAAGCCCCTCCCCGTCACACCCTCGGCCTTAGCATGTCGAAGACGTGATCCACGGTGGTGTAGGCGTTGCCGCCCATGCGGGCTAATGGACGCATGGCTGTGGGGTCTACCAGCCCTGTGGGTGTTAGCAGGCCATCCCTGATGTGGTAGCGCAGCACCCGGCCCAGCACGAGGGTGGAGGTTGTGTCCTGCACCGGGATTATCTGCGTGACTATGGCTTCCATGGCGACGGGCGCGGCGGCTACACGTTTCGGCTTGACCACAAGGGAGTCGGCCATCTCAAGTCCGGCAAGTGCTGCTTCGTCTGTACTGTAGGGCCATTCTCCTGAGGTAATGTTCATTAGCTCTGCAAGCTCGGCGCCCACTATGTTCACAACGAACTCGCCCGTTTCCTTTACGTTGCGCAGCGTATCTTTTTGCTCGCCATGCTTCTCACCAATTGAGAATAGGATTGTTGGAGGGCTTTCTCCGGCCACGTTGAAAAATGAGAAGGGGGCGAGGTTTGGCGTGCCGTCGACTCCGAGCGAGGAGACCCATGCGATGGGCCTCGGCACGACAATACTGACCAGCAGGCGGTAGGCATCGCGGGGTGACAGTTCGTCCGGATTTATTGGTGTGGTTGCAGTTTCCAAAGTGGCGTCCTTTACAGCCTGGGCGAGGCCCGCACTACCCTTATGATGTGGAGCTCTTCGTCTGTTGGAGGAGTTATTTCGTCCAGGTTGGTCGCGATGCGCAGGGGCCATCCGACCGCAGCGCGCACTTCATCCGGCGTGGTGCCGGGGTAGAGGTGGGTTAGCTGCATCTCGTGGTCACTGTTGTCGAAGTTGAACATAGCTTTGTCGGTCACTACAAGCTGGGGACCGCTGCCCGGCAGGCCAAGGCGGACTCGAGCATCGCCGCCTGTGAGGTGGCCGGGGCTGGTCTGGAAATCCAGCCTGTTCACAAAGCTGCGCGGAGATAGGCGCATAATGTAGAAAAGCCTGTTTGCATTGGTGGCGATCTCGCATGCCCCGCCGCTGCCGGGCAGACGCACATCCGGCGTGCTGTAATTGCCAATCACGCTGGTATTGAGATTGCCGAAGCGATCAACCTGCGCGCCACCGAGCAGTGCCACATCGACAAGGCCGCCCTGCAGATAAAAGCCGAACAGGTCGGCCATAGATACAACTGAAATAGCCCCGGTGATGAGCGTGGGATCACCTATAGATAGCGGCAGGCGTTCCGGTCGCGCTCCATAGACGCCCGATTCATAGATAAGCTGGAGACCGGGCGCGACGGTGCGCTGGGCCAGGTTGCAGGCCACGTTCGGCAGTCCAACACCCACGAACACCGTACGTGTCCCGGCAAGTGAACGCGCCGCGGCAGTTACCATCATCTCAGCAGCCGTGTAGGACTCGCTTGACATGCCGCTCAACGGTACGACCCGTAGTCGATTGTGCCTGCGGGCGCGGGACCGGGCTTGAGGCTCGCGATGCGGTCGGGACCAAGCTTATCGCGATATGCGGCGTGATTTTCGAGACCATATACCCATTCGTTCAGCCAGGCTTCGGTCTGGTTCACGTCGCGAGAAAGGGAGTCCCACTCCAGGTAGAAGGCGTTATCGCGGTCATAGTAGCCCTGTACATACGAAGGATGAGCGCCGTATGGCTCAACCACGATGGCATCAACTATCAGACCGGGGATGAGAGTGCGGTTAGGGTCGGCACGTATAACGTCCTCCGAAACCAATTCCTCTACAACGACAATCACTTTGTCGGCCGCGAAAGCAACTTCTTTTTGCACGCCCACCAGCCCCCAGAGATGTGTGTTGCCCGACGTATCGCAACGCTGAGCGTGGATGATCGCCACGTCAGGGTTGAGCGGCGGGACAACAGCGATAGGGCCGTCGCCGTAAGGGCTGTCTACTGTCTTTATTTTGCTGTTTACCTGCGGCATATCTGAGCCTGCATAGCTGCGAAGGGGGAAGAAGGGAAGGCGGGATGCCCCGGCGATATAGCGACCGACCATGCCGTAGTGCGAATACTCTTCCAGCTCTAGAGGCACAGGGTAACCTTTCTCAACGGCCCGCCTTATGCAATGTAGCGCGCCCACGCCGGGATTGCCCATATAGCTGAAGATGAGCCTGCTTGCCACACCCGCCGCGATCATCTGGTCGTAGATCAGGTCGGGCGTGAGCCGGGCAAGAGTCAGCCCGCGTCTGCGCTGCCGGATAACCTCATGAGCAGCCGCAAAGCAGCTAAACGCGGTGAAGCCCTCGATAGCCAGGGTCATACCATCGCGCACATAGCGGGCAACGGCGGCTTGCATTGTGAAAAGCTCGGTCATGGTGGGTGGTCAGTTGTCAGTTGCCAGTTGCCAGTTGTACGGCGGTCTGCCGTCCGCGGTCGGCGGTCATAACTGACAACTGACAACTGGCAAATGACAACTATACGTTCGCCGCCATCTCCCCCATCATACTGCGCACGAACTCAATTTCGTCGTCGTTTATTGTGTGGCCCATTTTGGGGTAGATGCGGGTGGTTACACTGCCGCCCACGGTGGTCAATATGTGGTCGGTTTCGATTACGCGGGCTTTGGGAATGTGGAAGTCGATGTCGCTGCAACCGAGGAAGACGGGTGTGCCTTCCAGGTTGCCGGGATAGTTGCGGGGCGTTCCTTCGGGGCCGATGAGGCCGCCGCTCAAGCCCGCGACGCCTCCATAGCGCCGAGCATGGCGAGCCACAAACTCCAGCGTGAGGCATGCGCCCTGCGAGAAGCCGAGCAGGAAAATGCGCTCTGATGATATGCCCGCTTCCTCTACATAGGCCAGCACAGCTTCGATAACGGCGAAGGACGACGATAGACATGGCTCGTTGCTGTTTATCGGCGCGAGAAAGCTGTTTGGATACCACTGATTGCCATTGGCTTGCGGGGCAAGGTAAGCGAAGGCGGGATGCGGCAGGCTCTCGGACAGCGACAGTATGCTCTCGGCTGTGGCCCCGCGCCCGTGAACCATTATCATGACCGCCCCGGCTTGCTCAAGGGGTTGCCCGGTGTGTAGTACCTGTGCGCCGCTGTGCGGGCCTGGGATTTCGGCGGCCATCTTATTTTGCCTCCTGGGGCTGCGAGAACGACACGCCTATGGGCCTCAACCCTTGCTCGATGCGCGCTCGGTCCTTCTCCAGCCAGTGTGGAAGCATGAGGCCCGTGCCGAGGCTGCTCATCTCCTCATCGACCGCGAAGCCCGGCCCGGCGGTGGCTAGCTCAACGATATGCCCATCCGGGTCGTTTGTGTAGATGCTCTTGAAATAGACCCTGTCGCGCGGTCCGGTTACGCGGTGGCCCGCTTCAATTAGCCGCTCCCGAAAAGCAAGCTGAGTGTCTTCGTCAGGCACGGTAAGTGCGAAGTGGTGGGTCTGGCCTGTGCCCATGCTCATACGGCGCTCGCGGCGTGCATCACGCCCAAAGTAGGTTATCACGGTGCCGGGGTGGCCGTCTCCAACGCCCCAGTACCAGTGCGCTGAGGTCGGATCGTCGAAGTTCGAGGTCATTTTGACGCGGCGCATACCGAGTACACCGGCAAAGAAATCGTGCGTACGCTCGATGTCGGAGCTAATGGCCGTTATATGGTGAAAGCCCTGGCTCAGTGCCATGTCGGGGGTAACGGCGGGCACAGGCTCAGGCCATGTAGTCGCGATAATACGCTCAGTGTCGCGATTGTTCACGAGCATTTCAGGGGGTGGCTCACGGTATTCTGTGCCAATGGCGTCAGCGGCTTCGTCCATAGTCCACCCTGGGCCGACGGTGGCGATTTCGATGATTGTGCCGTCGGGGTCGGTGAAGTAAATGGACTGAAAGTAGTGGCGGTCGAGGGGACCGTCGATCGGCAGGCCGAAATCGTTGAGCCGCCGCTTCCACTTAAGCAGGCCGCTATAATCCGCTACCTGCAGGGCGTAGTGATGGGTTCCGCCTATACCCCAGTGTCCTTGTGGCCCGTGCGGCCACTCGAAGTAAGTTATCACCGAGCCGGGGTCGCCATGCTCGTTGCCGAAATAGAGGTGGTAGCTGCTCGGATCGTCGAAGTTGACGGTCTTTTTCAAGAGGCGCAGACCAAGGACGCCTGTGTAGAAATCGATGGTGCGCTGTGCGTCTGAGCAGATTATTGTGATGTGATGGATAGAAGAAATGGAGCCTGGATTGCCGTTTGTCATTTCCTATGCCTCTCGGACCTTCGGCCTGAGCTTGCTGGATCGTAGGAAGGAGCATGCGTACAAGATCAGCCATTATTTCTGCTGTCTTTTGATCTCTTCTTCAGTTTGCTGTTGTGCCGCTGTGCCGGACCTGTGCCCTGTGGAGGGACCCTTGGCCTGAGCGGGCGTGTGGAGCTACCGGCAGTGAATGTTGTAGAAGTTGGCCGGGCGACCGTGGGGTGTCATCGGCCTGTAGGATGTATCGCGCTTCACATCTTCATAGATGCGCTCAACAATAAGCTCAATTACACGGCCCAGTGGGGCGTACGATTTAACGGCAAATGTGTCTAGCTCGCGACGTGTACTGGGGGTCAAACCGGTTACGTCAATCCTTACCGCCACTTTGTTCCTCGTATTTCGCGCTATTACTGTTAATCAGCCGGGATTGTGTGCGCCTGAATCACGGCTTTATACTGGTTTGTTGGAGGGTGCTGTCAAAAGCGTGCCCTACGAGGTAACTATACCGATTAGCCATCATGGATGTCAATTGATTTGGAGCACGGCTCTGTTGTAAGACCAGCACCCATCGCCCAAACCCCCGACAAAGAGGCACTTGTCAACCCATCAACGCGAGTATGGCGGAGCGCCATTCGTCGTCGCGGTGGCCGGAGACGAATGGGAGGTAGAAGGCTGTGCGGTCTAGCAGGCCGTTGTAGCGGTTGCGCAGAAGGAGGGCGGCCTCGGGCAGTGAGGGTGCCTCTACAGCGAATTCGGCCAGCATTTCGTCGGTGATTAGGTCGCCCATTTGCTGCCAGCGTCCGCGCCCGGCGAGGCGGGTTAGCTCTTCTCCTGCGGCGTCCCAGCCGTGCATGGTGAGGAGAGTGCGGTAGCTTGGCGTGGAGGCGTAGAAGGCTACCTGGCGGCGCACTTCCTCGCGCATGTTATCTCGCTCCGTTCCCTGGCCTGTTATGAGAAAAACACTCGCGCTTACCTGGATGTCTGCACGGCTCCGGCCCGCTGCTCGCAGACCTCCTTCTATCCATGGCAAAACCGCTTCGCGCAAATAGCGGGCTGTGTGGAAGGGGTGGACATGGAAGCCGTCGCACACTTCACCGGCCAGGCGGCAGAGGCGGCGATTTACTCCAGCTATGAAGATGGGCGGCAGATAGGCAGGATCTGGTAGCGGTTCCGGGCTGAAGAACGGGGTCATTAGCTTGAGGGTGTAGTGCTCGCTTTCGTAGCGCAGCCGCTCGCCTGTTTGCCACGAATGCCAGACAGCGCGCACTGCACCGATATAGTCGCGCAGACGCTCTACGGGTGCATCCCAGCTTGTGGCAAAGCGGCGCTCTATGTGGGCCTTTACCTGTGTGCCGAGGCCGAGAATGAAGCGACCGCTGCTCTCGCGAGCAAGGTCCCAGGAAGTGTGGGCTATCAGGGTGGGGCTGCGCGGGAAGGCGATGGCGACGGCTGTACCCATTTTGAGAGTGGTGGTCGCAATGGCGGCGGGCACAAGGGGCAGGAAGGGATCGTGGGCCGTTTCGGTGGTCCATATCGCGTCGAAGCCGATTTGCTCGGCCTGCTCAGCGATGGTGCCTGCTTCGCGCAGGCTGCCGGGAGTGATTAGCGCATCAAAGAACATGCGTACTTCGCCTTTGCCTGGTATTTGCTATTGCAGTTATGGGCCGAGTGAACAGCTGGGCCTAGCCTGGTTGTAAAGAGAGAACCCGCACCCCGACCAAGCCGCTCCCAGTCAATCCCCTGTCGGAGCGACCAGCAGTTATAACTGACAACCGACAACTGACTCCGTCGCTAACAAAATAATGTCAGTGCCGCCGCCTCCCCTCCCTATTGTCATTCTGAACGAAGTGAAGAATCTCGTACCCTTCTTTTATCCTGGGATTGCCCATAAAGGGAACTTAGTCCTGGTTTGCGAGATTCTTCGCTTCGCTCAGAATGACAGTGGCAAGTGGGGCGCTCGTATATGGCACATCTTAGTTAGTATGGTACTCAGAATGACACTGCAATGAGAGCGCGCTTACCTGCCACTTCTTTGTTAGCACGGTACTGACAACTGACAACTGACAACTGACAACTCGGTCGGCCCTCATGGTGTGGTTCCGGAGTCTGCGGGCGGCGGGTCATCGATATTGAAGGCTCCACGCTGCACTAGATGGTGGTTTACGTACATCTCGATTATGTACTGGCCGGAATCGAGTGTGTAGAGCTTGCTGACTGCCAGCAGATCGGCGAAGTACATTGAATCGCTTCCCTGCTCGTCCTTGTCCCAGGTGATGTCCTGGCGATACTCGGGGTATTCGTATGAGTTGATGTATACTTTGAAGAGAATGTCGTCTTTCTTGAGGCCCTTGTAATCATAGAACGTGCCTACCTGCTTTGTACCATAAGGGAAGTTATAGCCTACGCTTGCTGAGATGCTGTCGGTCGCCACAGACTCAAACTGGAAATCGCTGATTTCAGCTGTTACCTCGCCCTCCGGTGGCTTGCCGAGGTACTCGAATCCTACTGTGCGCGTCTTGAGCCTCACGATAATGTCGAGGGCTTCCTGGTAAACGTCGTCGGGGGTTACGATGGTCTCCTTTGGCGGCGCTTCGGTCCAGTAGTATTCTTTGTCCTCCATCCTGTAGAGCAGGTTGTCGAGGTCGGTAACGCCTGCATCGAGATAGTACCAGAGCGACGAGGGCACTTCTTTGCCTGCGTCGCGGGCTGCGGCTACCTGATCGCTCACGCGTGCCATTGCCGTGTTGTATTCCAGGTTGGCGTCATCGATCTTGCCTTGCGCCAGTAATGCCAGTCCCAGGTTCAGGCGCATGCCGACTACGGTGGGGTCGTTTTGCAGTGCGATACGGTCGACTCTGATTGCATCATCAAACTTGCCCAACAGGTAATAGCTCCAGCCAAGACTCCAGTACACATTAGTGTCGGCGCGGCCTGCGGCCAGTGCGGCCTCAAAGTCCTTGATTGCGTCGTCGTATTTCTTCTGGGCAATCTTCGCGCTGCCTCGCCAGTAGAGGGCGTTGGCGTAACCGGGCTCGATGGTGAGTGCTTCGTCGTACTTCTTGATTGCGTCATCATATTTTGCGGCATAATCGAGACCACGGCCGTCGGCATAAGCGGTAATCGCGTCGGTGTTTATGCTCTTGACCCCCTGACTGTATGTGACTGTGGCGGCTACAGCGGTTCCAATTACAAGGGCCACACCAACCCCGACAAAGAGATAGCGCGTCCAACTGGTGGCGGCGAGTGCAAGGCCAAAGAGAGCCAGGGCTACCGCGAGCAGCGTCAGGTGGGTGATGTAGGCGTTGGCTTTCGCACTCCAGCTATTGTTGACGATCAACTCCTCGCTGGCGCGCTCTGTCAAGCCTGTGGCCTCGGTGAGATAGATGTCGGCCGCGAAACTATACTGGTCGGGCACTTCCTGTGTATCGGGGTCGAAATACTCTTTCTTGAAGATGTTGCTTGTACTGTATTTGGCGATGTCGTCGCGGGCGCTCCTGTAGCGCGCTGACATTGTGGGGTTGTTCAAGGCATCAGCGGATTTCGCCAGCACATCAAGCTGCTTCCATGCCCAGGCCGCCGCTCCGTAGTGGAAACTCATCTCAGCCGCGCCATAGGTGTTCTTGCCGAGCGCGTTGAGCGAGAATTGCTGCACGTTGCGGTTCGCGTTGTTTGCGCGAGAAGAGGCATCGCTTTGCACATACGCCAGGATCGCTGCTATGAGTGCCACCGTGGTAATGAGCACGGTGACAAACTGCTTGAACCTGTTTCCTGCATTGTCGTCTTCCTCGTCCTCTTCCTTTTCCGTTTTGGCCGGGGCAGTCTGCTGCTGGGCGGGTTGAGGCTGCGCGTTCGCTGGAGTGTAGACGGGTACGGGGTTCGACGGGTTGGTGGTCGTATAGCCCGGCAATGTTCCCGTCTGTGCAGTTGCGAGTATGGGAGTGCCGCGCCTGCCGCGCACAAGAACCACGACCATCACTGCAATGGCAGCCAGAGCCAACAAAGCGCCTGAAACCAGCGAGATCGTCCAACTGAGCGACATCGTATCGTCAATGCCGGCACGGCCCGTATCTATCAGAAATGCGCCTATTGAGCCCAGTATCAGGAAGATAGTGCCACCGAGCGCGAGAACAAACTTCACCGGGTGGCTTAGCGTCTCAGCGAGGGCGAATAGCCAGAGTGACACTGCCATGATAACGAGCATGGAAAGCAGACCGAGCACTTTGGAGTTAAGCAGGTCCGCATCGAGAAAACTCTTCTCCGGGTGGAGGTCTTTGGCGCGCTCGTCTTCGGCCTGCAGTTCATGCACCTCCCGGAAGAAGTCGTAATGATCGTCCTGCCCCAGGTAGCGGCCGGAGAAGAATCCATCACGCTTCGCGGTGGTTGCCAGATCCCACCATTGCACCATCTGGTTGTACTCCTCGGGCGGAATCTTGCTGATGTCGGAGTAGTCGTAGAAGGTAGCATCTGCCAGGCTCAAATTGCGCACGTAATCTATGTAGGAGATAAGGTGGCGGTCAGCGGTGATATAGCTGAGAGTGTTGGACTCTTCGCTGTTCTGTACGGCAAGGAGGCCCGCCGAATCAAGATCGCCCGAGTCGGAGCCTGCCAGGTTGGCCCTCCACGCGATGATCGAACCGGCGAGCGTAACGATGGCTATCATGACGGCGACATATCGCCTGAACCACTCGGCCTTACTTGTCTTCTTCCTGGCTGTTACCGTCTTTGCGCCCGGTGCACCTGCAGGCATACCCGATTGGGTGCCGGGTTGCCGGCTCTGCTCCGTTGCTCCGCTATGAGCCTCTTCCATTACTTATTTCCTCCATGGAGTCTGCATGTATGCGGCAAGGCGGCCCCAGGGCAATAAGGCGAGCCACCTTCTTGTAAAGGCGTGATAATAATGCGCGTGGTTCGGATAGATAAGCGTGTGATAGCAGCGCTAATTCTAGCCGAAAATTGAGTTGCCTCGATGGGAGCTAGGGATGTGGCGAAACGCGCGTCCTACACGAAATAATAGCATGTGCCAATGAGGCAGTCAATGAGAGGGCGAGCAGTAAGTGTTCAGATTAGGGGTGGAGCAATCTTACATCCAGGTAAGCCAAGACCCACCCCCAACCCCTCCCACACTTGGGAGGGGAGTCTAAAAAGAAGAGAAGAATGGGGGACACCCCCATACCCCCGTCATGGGCTGCGCCCCTGCACCCCTAGCATGAACACTTACGGCGAGCATGGAACAAAGTCCTATTGCAATTAGGACCAAATGGCACTTGCTTGCAATATGGTGTGCCTGTAATGTAGATGTGGAGAACCCTCTATGATGTCGTGGAGGCATCTGTTTGTCTTAGGAATAGGTATGGCTATGCAGGGTTCTCCAGGCTTTATTACCTGCTATATGCCGTGGGTTAGGCTCGGAGCATTTGTTGGTTCAATCCTACCAGGGCGGGCAACCGCCGGTCCAATCTGCAAGCTCGGCGAATGGCGATGCTGCCACTCTCGTTGGAAGCAACGACTTATTTCTCGCTTTTGCCGACCTATCGCCCGACGCTATAGTCGTGGCCGGTATGGACATGCGCATTGTTACTTGCAATATGCCTGCGGCCCGGCTGTATGGGAGTGAAAACCCAGCGGCGCTTGTTGGGCGGGATGCCCTCACTATTCTCGCACCTGAGCATGCCGAACTTGTTACGAACGCGGCCCGTGTCCTGCTGGAAACAGGCACCGCCAGGAGTATCGAGTGCGATGTACACCGCTATGACGGCACTTCTTTTCCCGCGCAGGTAAGAGGGTCGCTTATCATCAACGCCGATGGGAAACCGACTGGGTTTATTTGCGTGGCCCGTGACATAACCGAGTGGCGGCGTTCAGAGCAGGCCCTCGAGGCTTCGGAAGGCCGCTATCGAGAGCTTTTTGAGCGTAACCTCGTCGGACTATATCGATCAGACGCGGCGGGCCGCATACTTGAGTGTAACGACGCACTTGCCCACATCCTGGGCTGTGAAAGTCGTGAAGAGCTACTGGGCTGCTCGGCGGAGGATTTCTATTTCGATCCCGCCACGAGAAAGAATCTGCTGCAAGAGCTTAGAGAGAAAAGCGGGCTTATCAACAAAGAGCTTTGCCTGAGGCACAGGGACGGTAGTGCTATATGGGTGCTGGAAAGCTCCAGTATTCTAGAAGCGGCTGACGGCGTGCCTGTTGTGCTCGAAGGCACGATGATAGAAATTACCCAGCGCAAGCGGACCGAGGAGGCGCTCAGAGAGAGCGAAGACCGCTTCCAGAAGGTTGCGCGCGCCACCAACGATGTTGTCTACGACTATGATATAACAACCGGACAGATATGGTGGAACGAAGGGCTTCAGACGCAGCTTGGGTATAAAGCAGGCGAGTGCAGCCCAGACATGGCGTGGTGGACCGAACAGGTGTACCCAACCGAGCGTGATTACATACGCGAGAGCCTGCAAGCTGCCATCCGTGACGGGCGCGAATTTTGGTCGGAGGAGTACAGGTTCAGGCGGCAGGACGGCACATATGCCCACATTCTTGACCGCGGTTATCTCATCCGAAATGAGGCAGGGGTACCCGTGCGGATGATAGGCTCGATGTTCGACATAACATTACGGAAACAGGCAGAGATTGCCCTTGCTCAGAGCGAGCGCAGGCACCGTGCCTTGATGGAGCAGGCATCCGATGGCATTGTCATCTTCGATATGCGGGGTAATTTCGTTGAAGTGAACTCCCGGGCGTGCCTGTCTGTCGGCTACGAGCCTGAAGAGTTTGTCGATCTTAACGTGCGAGATATTCTTTCGCAGCATGACGTCTCAATGCTCCGGTCGCGTTTCAGCGAGCTATACTCGGGAAAGGTTCTTCTGTTCGAGAGCCAGTTGCGGAGAAAGGATGGCAGCTTATTTGATTGCGAAATAAGCACCAAGATGTTGAGCGACCGCCGCATCCAGGCGATTTGCCGCGATATTACCGAACGGAAGCGTTCGGAAGAGGCGTTGCGCAACTCCGAGAGCCGATACAGGCATCTCTTCGAGCACAATCTTGCGGGTGTGTACAGGACTACCTTCGATGGCGCGATACTCGATTGCAACGAAGCCCTGGTAAAGATGCTCGGCTATTCGTCGCGCGACGAGTTGCTCGAGATGGCGCCAGCCGACTTCTTTGCGGAGCCTTCGCAGCGCCATGCGCTTCTCAGCAGGTTGCTCGAAAACGGCTCTCTTACTAACATTGAGATTTGCTATTTGCGCAAGGATGGCTCGGCATTGTGGGTGCTGGAGAACATCGGATTGGTGGAGAGCGCCGAGCAGGGCGTGACGCTGCTCGAAGGCACGGTAATCGACATCACGGAGAGAAAACTGCTTGAGCAGGAGCTAACGTATCAGGCATTTCACGACGGTCTCACGGGGTTGCCAAACCGGGCCCTATTCATGGATAGATTGGGGCAGGCCCTGGCACGCGCAACTCGGGCACATGAAAGTGTGGCCGTGCTCTTCCTCGACCTCGACAACTTTAAGGTAGTGAACGATAGTCTGGGCCACAAAGTAGGCGACTATCTGCTGGTGTCGATGGGCAAGCGCCTGCTGGGTTGTGTGCGTGCAGCAGATACGGTAGCGCGGCTCGGCGGCGACGAGTTCACACTCTTGATTGAGAATGTGTGCTCTGTGGACGATGCGATCGCCCTGGCACATAGAATAGCCGATGTGCTCGTTGCGCCATTCAATCTAGATGGGCGTGATGTGTTCGTCAATACTAGCATTGGGATCGCCGTGAGCAGCGGTGGCGAGCGGCCCGACGACATCCTGCGGAACGCCGATCTCGCAATGTACAGCGCCAAAAACAGCGGCAAGGCCCGATACGCTGTGTATGAGCCTGCGCTGAACCGCAGAGTCTGGGAGCGGCTACAGAGCGAGATGGAACTGCGCCACGCTCTCGAGGCAGACGAATTGGTGCTGCATTACCAGCCTGTGGTGCAGTTGCACACAGGGGCTGTAGTAGAGGTTGAGGCTCTGGTACGCTGGCAGCACAGAGTTCAAGGCCTGCTGCCTCCGTCCGATTTTATCCCTCTGGCCGAGGAAACAGGGTTGATCTTGCCGTTGGGCCAGTGGGTTCTCAAAGCAGCTTGCAAGCAGGTGCGCACCTGGCAGCTTGAGGTGGAAGGCGCAAGCGAACTGATTGTTAGCGTTAATCTGTCGCCGCGCCAGTTCAGGCACCCGCGCCTGGTGGAAGATATTAAGCGCGCCCTGGCCGAGACAGGGTTGGCCGCTCGCCATTTGAAGCTGGAAATTACCGAGAGTGCGGGCCTGGACAACAGCGATTCGACCATCAGGACCTTGCACGAATTGAAGGCCGAAGGGATACAGATCGCAATCGACGATTTCGGCACGGGCTATTCAGCCTTGAGCTATCTCAAGCACTACCCGATTGACAGCCTCAAGCTGGACCGCTCATTTATCAGTGGGCTTGGCAACAACCTCGAAGATACGGCTATCATACATGCCGTCATCGCATTTGCGCGCACACTCAACCTCAAAGTGATAGCCGAGGGAATCGAAACGGCAGAGCAACTGGCGCAGCTTCGCGAGCTAGGCTGCTCGTGGGGTCAAGGCTATTATTTTGCACGGCCCCTGACGTCGCCAGCGGCGTACGAATATCTGACAGCCCCTCCAGCCATTGTCGAAGTTCGAAAATGGGGCGCGGTGGATGCGGTGTCGGGTCGTTTGGGGTAGGGCGTACTGCGTACTGCGTTTTGCGTAGAGGTTAATGGTTCTTGTGGAACTCAGCGCAGAGATGCAGAGCTTCGGTGTTTCCGCACTTTGGTACGATTCCCACAGAGTTGCATTTCGCACCAGCGGCGGCTGTGGTTGCGGCTGGTGTCGAGGAAGAGCCACGCGCAGCCTTCGCCCGGGCATGTCTTCATCATTTTGATTTCCGGGGCAGTGAGAAGGTTGGCCGCCGATTCAGCTATGCGCCAGATCGGGGAGTGCAGGCTTTCATCTTCGCCGCTCCAGTGCCATGAGAATGCCCCGCCTGTTTCGTTCAGCCTCTTGTGCGTCATGGCCTCTCTGTGAACCCGATTGAGTAATTCGATGTCGGCTTTATGGCGAGTTAGGTTGTTGGCCACAGCGAAAAATATCCGGTAGATAGCTTCGCGTAATGCTATTGCGTCGTCGAATGCTGCGCTTGCCTCGGTGGGGTAGGCGGCTGCTTTCTCACGCAGCCGGTTCGCTACTGCCGAGCTTAATACGGAATTGCGCTCGCTCCAGAGAAGGAGGCGTGCGTAGTCTGTTAGCCTGTCGGTGGGATTGTCGCTGGCACGCCACTCAACTGTGTCGACGAAGTCAATGCAAACCCACTTTGGGCTATCCTCTTTATTTGTTAGAGACGAAACTTCATCCATATCTGTATCCTGCTTTGCTTCCACGTAACCTGTATTTGCCTATTGACAGGTTACAATCGCCTGAGTATAATGTAACCACTTAGTTGAGTATAGACGGTTACGGATCTTCTGTCAATAGCCCGGTTGTTTCGGCCATTGAACAGCCGGCGGGCAATCTTACTCACTTACATGTACCAATCGAGGTTCAATATGGACGCCAGACGAGACAAGAACAGGCTGTTAGAAACGATGCGGATTGAGCGGGCGCGCTGGGACATGCTGTTAGTGCAGGTGGACGGCGACCGCATGACCGTTCCGGGCGTTGACGGCCAGCTGTCGGTGCGCGACATACTTGCAGACGTTGTCAGGCAGGAGAAGTGGGCGGCGAGTCAACTGCGTCTGGCTGCCATTGAGGCAAGCGAAGCAGCCGCCGCACAAGGGCAGGAGGACGTTGACGCGGAGGAGCACAGCCTTGCTAAGTCGGTAAGCGAGCTGATGGACGAATCGCGATGGGCGTTTGAACAGATTGTTCGACACCTCATGCGGCTTCCCGCCGAGGACATATTCAGCCCGCTGAGATACGAATGGACTGCAGGGCACGCGGTGGGCGCGGTAATTCCGACCTACACGCTCGAGCACTACCGAAAGTATGACGGGCCGATTCGCGTCTGGATGCGAGCCAAGCGGCGGCGAAGATCACGCGCTAAAGAAGATGCGAGCAGTTGACAGCGAGCGGCGCGCAGACAAGCAAATGGGCTTGTCGGCTTCCGTTCTGATGCACCCAGAAGGAGTATGGCGGTGTTCGAATATAACAGTGAGGCACCACTTGACATCAAGGTGGGGGAGACCCAGCAGAGAGGCAGCATCAAGGTGAGCGACATCACCTTTGCCGGGCCGGAGGGTGACAAGCGTATTGCAGCTTATCTTGTGACGCCGGAGGGTGATGGGCCGTTCGCGGGCATCGTGTTCGCGCACTGGTACGAGACCGAGGCTAGCAATTCCAATCGCAGCCAGTTTGTAGACGAAGCGGTGCTGCTTGCCGAGCATGGCGTTGTTTCGCTACTCGTCGAGACAATGTGGTCGCGCATGGAATGGTTCAACGAGCGCGACCGTAAGGACGACTTCAATGCCAGTGTGGCGCAGACGGTAGAGTTCAGGCGCGCTCTGGATGTGCTGCTTGCCCAGCCTGGCGTAGAGCTATCGCGGGTAGCTTTTGTCGGCCACGACTTTGGCGGTATGTTCGGCGCCGTGCTTGCAGGGGTGGACAACAGACCAGCCTCATATGTGATCCTGGCGGCCACCCCGTTGTTCAGCGATTGGTATCTGTTCGGCCCGCCCATGCCCGAAGACGAGCAGGTGCGGTATGTCGAGGAGCTATCCGCGATTGACCCGCAGGAGCAAATCGGCAGGGCAGAAGGCGCGGCCTTCCTCTTCCAGTTCGGGCGCACCGACCCGTATGTCCCCGAGGAAAAGGCGCTGGAGTTCTACGAGGCAGCAAAGGGACCGAAGCGCATCGAATGGTACGATATTGGCCACAACATGGAGATAGAGGCAGCCCATCGTGACAGGGTGGAGTGGCTGCTTGCACGTCTGGCCGGTCGATAAACCGTTCAAAATCGCCCAGTTCATGCTATACTTAAGTAAGCATGAACTGGGTTGACATAACAATTCTAACATCTATTGCCGCCGGCACCTCTGCGGGGTTCTTCCTCGGCCTCATAAGGCAGGCGATTGCCTTCTTTGGCCTGGCAGGCGGCGTGATGATCGCGGGACGGTTCTATGAGACCGTCGCCACCTTCCTGCACGGCTCTGACGGAAGGGGACTGGTGGCAGATGCGAACTGGGCCCGAATAATCGCTTTCGTCGGCATCATGATCGTGTTCAGTGTGGTGCTGGGTCTGCTAGGGTCTATGCTGCGAGCCGTGCTCAAGGTGTTGTTCCTGGGCTGGCTGGATCGCCTGCTGGGCGGCTTGCTCGGCTTCCTGATGGCGATAACGGTGACTATGTCAACGCTAGTGGTAGCTACCGTGTTTCCGGTGCCGGGCTTCTCCGACGCTGTGGCGACTTCGCAGGTGGCTCACTGGCTCAGTGGCTATGTACCTGTGGTTCTGTCGATGCTTCCACCCGAGTTCCAGCAATATTACGCCATAATGCAGGCCATACAGGTAATGCCTGGTATACCGGGCATTCCGGGCGTACCAGGCATACCCTCGCTGCCATGACGCAGGCTCCGTCCTAGTCACCCGCTTCCTCGTCAATGGGGTAGTGGAGGATCGTTGTAAGCAGCGTTCTCGGTACAACTAGCGGGCGCGCTGCTGCGTTATGATGCCTCTCCGGGCGCGTTGGGCGGCAGTAGACGTTGGCCGCTGGTCTCTGCGTAATAGTTGCACCAGCGGCTGACTACGCATTTTTCACACAAGGGGCGCGGTGCCTTGCAGATCTGGCGGCCGTGTGTAATGAGATAGATGTGGAAGCTGTATCGCTTGTCCGGCTCAACGATGGCTTCCAGTTCGGTGTGAGCGCGGTCAGCATTCGTACGAGGGCCGATCAGGCCGATACGCTGCGACACCCTGTAGACATGCGTATCGACGGGCAAGACGGGCATACCGCAGGCGAACATCAGCACACAGGCAGCAGTCTTGGGGCCGACGCCCTTAAAGCGTGCCAGCCACTTTTTGGCGTCCTCGACAGGCGTCTCCATGAGGAAATCGAGGTTTAGCTCTGTGCGCTCATCCGAGATGTCACGCAACACCTGCTGTATACGCGGTGCCTTGACGTTGGAGAGGCCGCCCGACCTGATAGAATCGGCCAACTCGTCGGTAGGGGCGTCGCGTACCTCTTCCCAGGTAGGGAAACGGGCGCGCATAGCCTTGAAAGCGCGGTCGCGGTTGAGGTCGGAGGTGTGCTGCGAAAGAATAGTGAGGATAAGTTCCGAAAGCGGGTCGGTGCTGGGCCGCCATTCAAGATCGCCATAGTAAGCGGCGAGGTTGTCGTATACGGGGCCAACCTTATCTTCAGGGGTGAGATTATGGGCGTCGGTCTGTGGCGTTATCACGCACTGATTATAGCAGAATGGTCGATTTATGCGTACCGATACTGCAGCTTCTATGAGTCGCGACCTGACTGCTGGCACATATGTTGCGGTGGGAAATGAGTACCGGGCGCGATCCCTCACGGTGAGGGTGGCTGCGGTGTACCGGCGGTTCGGCGGCTCCGGACCGAGTCCTCCCACAACTACCTACATCAGGAGGCAACATATCATATGAAGCGTGTACATTTAGGATTGGGCATCGTCGCTGTTTTGCTGGTTGCTATGAGTGCAACTATTGCCCGTGCGCAGACTACGACAACTGTCGCGGTGGACCTGGACCCTAACTCGGCAACGGGCATTCGTATTGAGGGGCTGGTGTCAGATTCGGCCGGCCGACTATACACCTCCGATACAGCGTCGCGCCGGCTCTGGCGATACACGCCCTCCTCGAACGCGTTGGAGACGCTTGGCGAACTCCCCAGACCCGCCTCGGGCATGGCGTTCGATAAAGATGGCAACCTCTACATGGCGAGCAGCGATGTCATCTTGAAGATACCGGCGACAACATTGAGCGGCACATCCGTAACGAGCGACACGGTGCAGACTTTTGCCGCCGGTGTCACAGGCGCGAACGGCCTGGCATTTGACGGCACGGGCAACCTCTACGTGTCGGGCGGTGCAACAGGAAATATCTACCTGGTAGCCAGTGATGGTGTAACCAAGACCTGGGCGACGGGCTTCACCTCGGAGCGTGCTGACCAGCAAATCAGCACAAACGGTCTTGCGTTCTGGACCGACGGCATGCTCTACTCCTCGAACACAGGGACCGGGGCAATTGACCGCATCGCGGTGAACACCGATGGAACGGCCGGAACTGTGCAGCGCTGGGTGACAGATCCGCTACTGCTGGGGGCTGACGGTATCACATTCGCCTCCAACGGCGATCTCTACGTGGCGGCGAACGAGCGGAACGCCATCGTCAAGGTGTCGCAGGCAGGTGTTGTGACAGAAGTGATGAAGAACGACAACAATGGCCCCCTGGAGTTCCCGGCAAGCCCAGCCTTCTCAGGCAACGCGCTGTACGCCAGCAACTTCGATATTGAGCGCGGAGCAAACGCCCCTGCTGCTCCCGGCGTGGGCGGCTCTTTAGCCCGCATTGATGTTGGCGTGAGCGGATTGCCGTTGCCGGTTGGTGCAGCAGGGCCTGTGGCTCAGCCAACATCAGGCGCGGGATCCCCGACAGCCGAAACGGGCACGACCACGCCTGTAACCGGGGCAACAGAAACGGCAACGGTCGCTCCGGTGCTGCCCACCCTGGAGGCCGCCACCGCTGTGCCTACTACGGTGATAGAGCAGCCAACTGCTCTCCCAACAATAGTGCTGCCTCCGCCTAGCACGGTCAACCCGCCAGGTATGCCAAGCACGGGCGCGGGTGATGGCTTGCCTGCTGCGGTAATAGTGATACTGCTTTTAGCCGCAGTTGCTACGCTGGCGGGCGTAACACTTAGGCTAAAGGGCCGAACCACCCGCTAGTATGCCGATCACAATAGGGTAACAGGTAATAAAAAAGACGAGCGACCGTGAAAGGTCGCTCGTCTTCTTATTTGTGGTATAGAGGCCGCTCTAGCCTTAGCCTAGTGGGTCCTGTTTGTCCGCTAATTTCCGAATATCGGCTTGTGTAGCTTGATAATCACTTGATCGCGGCCGTACGGTACAACGTCGAGTAGCGCGCCTTCAGGTATAAAGTTTGCGGCGTACACTTCCACCTTGTAAATACCTTCCATCAGTTTCACTTCGACTATGCCATGCTTGTCAGTGACGCCTTTGAAGAGTACGTTACTACCATCCCTTACGGTAATGACCGCACCGACCATTGGCACGGGTTCTTTCCATGAGTTGTCCACGACCTGGATCTTGATCAACCGTGCACCGGATCTCGGAACGGCCGCAGATGCGGTGGTGGCATAAGCGAAGGTCGAAACCACCAAAAGCGCCATCAGCAATACGAATGCAAATGCTTTACGCGAGTTGTTATTCAGGGTAATCATTGAAGTCTCCTGAGTTCCGCATATTTGACTTCGCCGGCGCTTGCTGCGGCTGGGTGGACGACGCATGTGTGACTGTGGAGGGCATCACTAAAGAATCGGCACGGTTCTCTAATTGGATGCTATAGCTTTATCAGTCCCGACCGGTGTATTTGTGTTCGAAGGTGCGTAGGCGAAGTCCTACTTGTACCTATTATGGCGCACGGAGATTAACCGGCAGGTAAACGATCGTTACAGCCGAGTGAAAATTGCAGACACAAAAAGGAGGTTAAATAAAAGAGAGAGGATCGCCCCGCAATGGCCTACTCTCCCACAACCTTGCGGCTGTAGTACCATCGGCGCTGTACTGTTTCACTTCCAGGTTCGGGAAGGGGCTGGGTGGGTCCAGTACGCTCATATCACGGAACAAATCCCCTCTGCTTTACAAAGGAGTGAAAATAGCTTGCAACAATTACAAACGATGGGAACTCAGTTTCTAACGACGATCGCCGATGTGTGATGATTGAACCACAAATCTGCTGTATTGTGCTTGAAAACCTGATCTTCCAAAGCTACCCTTCCGGCCCATTCACCCTTGCATGACAAGAGGGAATAGAGGGAGGGGGTAAGCGATGGGAAGAAATCAAAGAAAGAAGAGGGGGAA